>DATKPC010000073.1:0-3882 GCA_035524275.1 Burkholderiaceae bacterium | reverse complement strand
CGCGCGGGCGAGGGGAGTTTCCTCGTCGCAATTTGAGACGTCGTCACAACGGCTGACGCCGGGACTTCCCTCGCCCGCGCGAGCGGGAGAGGGGTGGGGGAGAGGGGTGGGGGAGAGGGTGGCCGATCTGCCCCGACCCCAACGATTCCATGTTCTTGCCAACTACTATATTTGATGAATCGCTGTCTCACCGACCATCGAGTCCGCACACGACCGGAACAGTGACGGCATCTCGCTCGCCGTTTCCTTCATTCCGTTTTCCGTCCCGTCCATCCAGAACTGCCGCTACGCGTACTCGCGCAACTTGCGCTTGCATCGTCGTCGACTCTGCGACGTTTCTCGTGCCCTCGGATTTGGACAACTGGATGCTGGCGGGCAGCGTGCTGTTGATGCTTGGATTGGCTTTAGCTCGACCGGATTTCCTTTGCCGTCGCGACGATGAGCTTGACGCCGAAGGTACCTACCAGCGCCCCGGCAGCACGGTTCAAGCGGTCGAAGTGGCGAACGTAGGCCTTCTGGATCGAGCCTCGCGACAGCGTCCAGGCAAGGAAGAAATGCCAGGAGACCGAATCGGCACCGACAAGCGCCACGGCCGCCAGTACGTTCGCGGTCGATGGATGCGCCGGCGGGCTGCCGGCGTCGCGAACGGCGCAGCTCGGGAGAATAGCGCGCCGGCCCTAACCCCAAACCTCGCGGGCCGTCTCGACCACGAGGCGCAGCTTTGCCCGCTGCGACTCCACGGCGATCGCATTCCCGTCGACGGTGCTGGAGAAACCGCATTGCGGACTCAGGCACAACGCGTCCAACGGCGCATAGCGTGCGGCCTCGTCGATCCGGCGCTTCAAGTCGTCCTTGGATTCCAAGGCTCCGGTCTTCGTCGTGACGAGCCCGAGCACGACGATCCTGCCCTTCGGGAGGAAGCGCAGCGGCGCGAAGCCGCCGGAGCGTGCGTCGTCGTACTCCATGAAGTACGCGTCGAGCTTCATCTCCGACAGCAACGCTTCGGCCACCGGCTCGTAGTCGCCGGCCGCGGCCCAGGTGCTCTTGAAGTTGCCGCGGCACAGGTGCATGCACAGCGTCATCCCGGCCGGTTTGTACGCGACGACCTTGTTGATGAATGTCGCATAACGGTGCGGAAGCTCGTTCGGATTGTCGCCGCGTGCCCGGGCCGCCTCGCGCATCTTCGCGTCGCAGAGGTAGGCCATGTTCGTGTCGTCCATCTGCACGTAGCGGCAGCCGGCGTCGAAAAGCGATTTCAGCTCGTCGCCGTAGGCCCGCGCCACGTCGTCGTAGAACGCCGGCTCGAGTTCCGGATACGCCGCGCGGCTGATCCCGCCGCGGCCGCCGCGAAAATGCAGCATCGTCGGTGAGGGAATCGTGACCTTCGCAACGCATCCGGCCACGCCCGAGGCGTCGATCCGCGCGCGCAGGTAGTCGAAGTCGGCGCGCTGGATGTCCTTCACGTGGCGCACGGCGTCGACGACCCGGATCACCGGCGGCGACAGTTCCTCGGTGCCGTCGGCGCGCCGGATCGTCACGGGCGCGTCGGCCTTCACGCCGCCCAGTTGCTCCAGGAAATCGATGTGGAAATACGTGCGGCGAAATTCCCCGTCGGTGATCGACTGCAACCCGACGTCCTGCTGGAGAGCGACGATTTCCGCGATCGCACGGTCCTCGACCGCCCGCAACGCCGCCGCGTCGATTTCCCCGCGGGCCCGCTTCGCACGCGCATCCAGCAGGTAAGGCGGCCTCAGGAAGCTTCCGACATGATCGGCACGAAACGGGGGTACGGCGCGGTTCGACATGGCGGCAACGCTCCCGGAAGTCGTCGAGTTCGTTCGAAATCTCTCCCCATTGTAGGGAGATCGCGCGTCGGGAGATCGCGCCCGCCGCCGCGCCGGCGGCTATTCCGCCGCACCGACGTGCAGCTCGATGCGTCCGACGCCCTCGATCTGCCCCTCGAGGCGATCGCCGGCGACGACAGGACCGACGCCTTCGGGCGTCCCGGTGTACACGAGATCGCCCGGGCCCAGGCGATAGTACGTCGAGAGGTCGGCAATCAGCTCGCCGACGTTCCAGATCAACATCGACAGGTCCGACTTCTGCCGCAGCTGCCCATTGACGGCCAGCGCGATTTCCCCGTGCGCCAGAAGCGTCCCCGGCATCGGCACGATGTCGGAAATGACCGATCCGTATTCGATGTCCTTGCCCAGGTCCCAAGGCCGACCCTTGTCGCGAGCGGCGAACTGCAGGTCGCGCCGCGTCATGTCCAGCCCGCAGGCATAGCCGTAGACCAGCCGGTTCGCGTCCGCCTCCGCGACGCGAAATCCGGACGCACCGATCGCGACGACCAGTTCCATCTCGTGGTGGTAGTTGCTCGTTGCCGGCGGATACGGCACCGTGGCGCCGGACTCGACGAGCGTGCCCGGCGATTTCGTGAAGTAGAACGGTCGCTCCGAGGCCTTGTCGACCGGCCTGCCCATCTCGACGGCATGCGCGTGGTAGTTGCGACCGACGAAGAAGAGCCGCCGGACGGGAAACCGTTGCGAGGTGCCGCGAACCGCGACGGACGCGACCGGCCCCGGGGGCCAGAGGTAGCTCACTTCAGGCATCGTGCGTAGGACTCCGGTTCGGTTGGAAATCGACGATCTCGCGAGGGCGGCGCCGCAG
The DNA here is from genome assembly GCA_035524275.1 of Burkholderiaceae bacterium. Classification (GTDB taxonomy): domain Bacteria; phylum Pseudomonadota; class Gammaproteobacteria; order Burkholderiales; family Burkholderiaceae_F; genus DATKPC01. The sequence goes on along the minus strand of DATKPC010000073.1, from coordinate 1,212 downwards.
CGGATCATCCGCGGTTCTCGTAGACGCCCAGCTTCCGGTGCAACGGCGACTCATCGGCGATGAAGAGAAACGACGGCACGCTGCTCGACCGGTTCGAGATGTCGATTTGCGTGTAGCCGGGCGCACAGCAGGTATCGGCAACCTCCAGCGCGAAACGCTGGTCGTCGACGCGGACGTCGACCGCGCCGTCGATCAGGTGGAATACGCAAGCCGGCGAACGCGCCGGCAGCCGCAGTCGCTGCCCGGGCCGCAGCATCAGCGCGTAGAAACCGAGGATGTTCAACGCGTCGGAACCGGTCTGCGGATTCACGTAGGCGACCTGCAGGACCTCCTGCGCCGGGCGGTCGGAAGCGAGGGCGACCAGCGCAGCACGCACGCGCTCCCAGGGATAGCGCAGCACCGGATAGCCCGCGCGGCTGCCCGTACGCTCGAATGCCGCGGCCGGCACGACGCCGCCATACGTCGTCGCGATCCCGCCCGGGCCTTCGTCGACGTTCTGCCGCGGTCCATCGACGTGATAGGACGCCTCGAGGTAATAGACGAGCGGCAGGTCGAGGACGTCGAGCCAGACGACGGGCGCACGGCCATCGTGCCCGTGCTCGTGCCACAGACCGGTCGGCGTGAGGATCAGGTCGCCCCGCCGCATGAGGCATTTTTCACCGTCGACCGTGGTGTAGGCGCCCTCCCCCTCGACCACCATGCGCACGGCATTCGGCGTGTGCCGATGCGACGGCGCCCATTCACCCGGCAGCAGCAGTTGCATCCCGAGGTAGATCGCCGGGCTCGCCTGCATCTTCTCCAGCCCGTGGCCCGGATTGGCGAGCACGAGGACGCGCCGCTCCGCTTTTTCGATCGGCGTCAGTTCCCCGGCGCGCAGCAGCAGCGGACGCAGCGACGCGTAGGGCCAGTGCGTCGGACGCGTCGCCGGGCGCGGCTTCGCCGGCGGAAGCACGGCTCTCAGGCTGGGCCACAGCGGAACGAGATTGCGGCGCGCAAGCTCGTCGCGGTAGTCGGATGGAAGGTCCTCGAGGCGACCGAGTTCGTTCGACATGTGCGTCTCCGGGTTTCCGGTGTCGTTCAGGCCGCGAGGCAGGATTCGGCCTTCCAGCCGTAGAGCCATTCCATCGCGTCGAAAAATCGCTCCGGCGCCCGCCCCTTCCAGAGGTCGTTGCGCACGAGGCGTTCGACGCCCTTCGCATGGTAGATCCGGCC
>DATKPC010000072.1:0-32164 GCA_035524275.1 Burkholderiaceae bacterium | reverse complement strand
CGAAACCGGCGTTCGCCATTACGAACTAAAAATCCTCGAGTCCAAGCAACGCGCCGCCCAGCGCCTCGCCATCGACCTCGGCTATCGCCTCGTCCCCGCTTAATCCACCCACAAATCAGCTATGGTTCATGGAGAGGGTGGTCTTGAGGTACGAACCGGACCGAAGTCGGGCGGCGCTCGGCCGCGCCGACGTCAGTTCCCCTTCTGTGGCGGAACGCGAAAACCGCTGACGATGTCGGCGAGCGCCGCGGCCTGCTCCTTCATCGAGGCCGCCGCGGCCGCCGTCTGCTCGACCATGGCCGCATTCTGTTGCGTCGTGCGGTCCATCTGCGCGACCGACTCGTTCAACTGCTGGATGCCGCCGCTCTGCGCGTCGCCGGCCGCGGCCAACTCCGCCATGATCCGGCTCACGCCATTCACGCCGTCGACGATCTGCCCCATCGTCCGCCCGGCCTCGTCGACCTGCCGCGCGCCCGCGCCGACGCGGTCGAGCGAATCGCCGATCAGCACCTTGATCTCCTTGGCCGCCGTCGCGCTGCGCTGCGCAAGACTGCGGACTTCGGAGGCGACGACCGCGAAGCCGCGGCCCTGCTCGCCGGCACGCGCCGCCTCGACGGCGGCGTTCAGCGCCAGGATGTTGGTCTGGAACGCGATGCCGTCGATGACGCCGATGATGTCGGCGATCCGCGCGGCGCTCGCATTGATCTCGCCCATCGTCGCCACGACGTCGGCAACGACGCTGCCGCCGCGCCGCGCCACCTGCGCGGCCGCATCGGCCAACTCGTTCGCGGACCGCGCCTGGTCCGCGTGGCGGCGCAGCGTGGCCGCCAGGTCCTCCATCGAGGACGCGGCACCCTGCAGCGACGCCGCCTGCTCCTCCGTCCGCGCCGAGAGGTCCGCGCTGCCGCTCGCGATCTCGGCCGACGCGAGATTGACGGTTTCCGACGCCTCCCGAATGCGATGGACCGAGGCCCCGAGGCTCTTCTGCATCTGCTTCAGTTCATGCATCAGCCAGCCGAATTCGTCCCGCGATTCCGACTTGAACTTGTGGTCGAGTTCGCCGCGGGCGATCCCGACCGTGACGTCGACGGCCTTCTGGAACGGGTCGACGATGCTGCGCACGACGAACCATGTCGCGACGGCGCTCGCGGCTGCGGCGACCGCGTAGCCCAGCCCGGCCCAGGCATACCCTCCGCGAGCGATCGCGCCGGCGCCGAGCACACCCGCGGCCGCGAACGTCGCCATCGTGGTGGCGGCGCCGATCCAGATCCGCGTTCCCATCGGAAAGTCGTTGAATCTCATCCGGGACTCCTGCGCAAAGCCTTTCGAGGAACGATCGTAGGGACGCGTTATCACCCGGAATGTCCCGATAAAGACCGAAGTCACCGGCCAAACGCCCCGATCGGGTAACGAGAACCGTTCGCGGTCGCGGCGAGGGCTCGACACGCTAATATTCCGCGTTTACCCGAAGCCCGGCGCGAGATCCGTCGGTGATTCCGAAACGACGTCATGGCGACAGAACGGAAGGAAACCCGGCTCGCCTGGGCGATCACGGGATCCGGACATTTCCTCGATGAATCGCTGCAGATCGCGCGATCCTGGCATCGCGCGCGCCGCGATCCGTCGGTGCCCGACGCCGATGCCGATGCCGGCCCGGTCGACATCTTCCTCACGGCCGCCGCCGAAGAAGTGCTTCAAATGTACGGGCTGCCGGTCGAACAGTTGCGCAAGGAGTTTCGGGTGCTGCGCGACAACACCGCCTCGTCGGTTCCGGTGGGCCAGCTCTACGACGGGCAGTACCACACGCTCGTCATCGCGCCGGCGACGTCGAACACGGTGGCCAAGTGCGTGGCCGGGATCTCGGATTCGCTCGCGACGAACATGTTCGCGCAGGCCGGGAAGTGTCGCATCCCGAGCATCGTCTTCGCGTGCGACGCGGAGCCGACCGTGACGACGCGCGCGCCGGGCGACTGGGTGACGCTGTACCCGCGCCGCGTCGACCTGCACAACACCGAGCGTCTCGCGCAGTTCGAATACACGACGGTCGTCACCAGCGTCGAAGGCCTGCAGCGGGCCATGGACCGCAGGCTGCGGGAACTGGGCGCTGGCACGTGATCCACGAGACCGTCGTCACGACGCGGACGCGTGCCGGGCAGGCGCACGTGACGCCGCTCGGCGTACAGCGCGACGGCGAGTTCGTCGTGCTCGCGCCGTTCCGGCCGTCGACGACGCTCGACGCCATCCTCGACAGCTCGTTCGCGGTCGTCAACGCGACCGACGATGTCCGCATCTTCGCCGGCTGCATCGTCGGGCGCCGCGACTGGCCGCTGTGCGACGCGGACCGGATCCCGGGCGTGCGCCTGCGCGGTGCGCTGAGCCACGAGGAACTGGAACTCGTCGAGGCGGTGGACGATCCGGTGCGCCCGCGCCTGCGGATGCGCCGCGTCCATGCCGCGACACACGCGCCTTTTCCCGGATTCAATCGCGCGCAGGCTGCCGTCATCGAGGCCGCGATCCTCGTGAGCCGCCTGCGGATGCTGCCGGCGCAGAAGATCGACGCCGAAATTGCCTACCTCTCGATCGCCGTCGACAAGACGGCGGGCCCGGCCGAGCGCGAGGCCTGGGGATGGCTGATGGACGCCATCACGACGCACCGCGGCGCCGCAGGCGCCGCCGCCGCGAAATGACCGCGCTGCTCGCGAGCGTCCGTTCGGCCGACGAGGCGAGGACGGCGCTGTCGGCCGGCGCCGGCATCATCGACGCCAAGGAGCCTGCGGCCGGCGCGCTCGGCGCCGTCGACGCGACGACGCTGGCCGCCATCGTCGCCGCTGTCGCGCGGCGTCGTCCGGTCAGCGCGACCGTGGGCGACGTGCCATTCGACTTCGACCTGCTCCACGCGGCCGTCGCGCGAACGATCGCCGCCGGCGTCGATTTCGTGAAGATCGGGATGTTCGACACCGTGCAGGACCGGGATGCCCGGGCCACCGCGTTGCGGCTTCAGCGTGCGTTCCCTTCCGCCCGACTGGTCGCCGTGATCCTCGCCGATCGCCGCCCGATGCCGGAATGGGTCCCGATGTTCGGCGCCTGCGGCTGGCACGGCGTCATGCTGGACACGGCCGACAAGGCGCGCGGCAGCCTGCGCGACCAGCTGTCGCCGCTGCAGCTGGCGCGCTTCGCCTTGGCCGCGCGCAGCGCCGGGCTCCTGTTCGGTCTCGCCGGATCCTTGCGCGAAGACGATATCGAACCGCTGCTTCCGCTGCGGCCGGACTACCTCGGGTTCCGCGGCGCGCTGACGGCCGGCCGCGGACGCGACCGGCCGCTCGTCTTCGACGCGGTCGCACGGATCGAAACCCGGATTGGCGCCGGGCGGCGCCGCGCAGCCTGACCGCGCGCTACGCGGGGCCCGAGGTCGCATCGAGCAGGCACGGCAGGCGACGCCACGACGACCTGCCGACGATCGCGACCCGCGCGCCGCAGCGCGCGACCACCCGCGGAAACGCCTCGTCGACAACCCGCCGCCGCGCCAGCTCCCGAGGATCTTCGCTGTCGATACGGCACGACTTGACGACGACCAGCAGTTGCGCGCGCAGGCGCTCGGCGAGCCAGGCCGCGAGACTGTCGGACGTCACGTCCCATCCGGGCCGGATGTCGGACGCGCGGTCGAGCATGCGGGACGGCAGCCACACCGCGACACGGCGCCGCCGGAGCACGCGCTCGATCGCCGCGCGCGAATCCGCGCCTTCCAGTCCCGGTGCCAGGCTCTCGATCGCGAGCCCGAACTGCTGCATCGCGAGGATCGCCATCCGATGCGAGACCTCGTCGGAAAGTCGCATGCGCCGCTGAAGGCGCCGCACCTCGTCGGCGAAGGGTCCGCCGCCGGGCACGATGACGAGCCGGCCCCGCCCGCACGCGAGCGCCGTCCGCAGCCACGACTGCAACGTCGCGGAAGCGGCAAGGCTGCCGCCGAGCTTCAGGACGGCGCGCATCGTCACCCGGTGAGGGAAACCGTCGCCGCGCCGGAGCGCGCCAGCAGCGCGGTCGCGATCGCCGGCGCGCATTGCGCGACCGCCCGGCTCTCGACACCGGCGACCGGAACGAGGTTCGCGAACTCGACGCAATCGCGCCGCAGGCGCCGCGCGATTTCCGCCGCGACGAAGGCGCCGCAGCCGGCCGCGACGATCGGGCCGACGCCGGGCGACGACCGGCGCGACTCGACCTGCTCGACGGCCCGAACGATGCGTGCGACCTGCATCTCGCGCAGCGCGCGCGCAAGCCCATGCCATGCCTCCGGCGGCAGCGACTCGACGTCGTGTCCCACCATCCGCGCCAGTCGCCGGGCGCTCGCCTCGACGGTCTTCGGGCCGTTGTCGGCCGCCGGGTGCTGGTCGTGGCGCTCGTCGAGTTCCCCGGTCATGCGGTAGATGTCGGCCGCCGTGGCGAAATGTTCGGCCATCAGCGGAATCCATCGCCCGCCGACGGGTGCCGATCGGGCAAGCGCCATGACCGGCGTACGCGCAATCCCGGTGTAGACGAGTTCGCCGGCTTCGAGCCGCGCGGCGTCGTCGCGCGCGACCGCGGCGACGGCGCCGCCGTGAAGCGGGACGACATCGGTCGTCGTCGATCCGACGTCGATCAGCGTTCCGCAGTGCCGTTGCGACGCCGCCCACGCGGCCGTCGCATGCCAGTTCGCCGACGCGATGTCGCCCGCGAGCCGCTCGACCGCGTTCATGCCGCGGAAGCCGGCGCGCCCCGCGTAAAACAGGATGCCGGGATCCGCAAGGCACGATGCAAGGCGGGCGGCGATCGCCGCGACCCCCTGGCGACGGTTCGCGAAGGCGTCGGCGAGTTCCCCGGTCATCGTGGCGGCATGCCGATATCGCGACCAGCCCGCCGCATCGCGCGCGGAATGCGCGAGGACGGCGGCGATGCGATCGATCGCGCGATCGAGTTCGTCGAGGCCTCGCCACAATGCACAGGGCTCCTGGTGCGCGACGACGCAGGTCCCGCCGGCATCGAGCAACGCGACCTTCAGGTGCGCGCCGCCGACATCCCAGCCGACCCAGTTCGCCGCCGCGGCGGCTGCCGCCGTGCCTGGATCCGAGCCTGGATCCGAGCCTGGATCCGAGCCTGGCTCCGGCGCCCCGACCTGTCGCGACGCCGGCGCGTCGCCTTCGGCGGTCATCCGGCCTCCGCGATGGCCGCGGACCCCAGTTGCAGACGCACCGTCCGCTCCACGGCGTCCCGCGGTGCGCCGGCGCCAGGCTGCAGCAGGCGCGCCGCGACGTTCATCGACCGTGCCGCGCGCAGCCCGGCATAGGACGTCGTCAGCCGCGGATTGACTTCGATCACGACGGGTCCCGTCGCGGATTCGACGACGTCGATCCCGAAGTAGCCTGCCAGCCCCGGGATCGCCGTCGCGACGCGCTCGGCGAGATCCAGGTAGCGCGGGTCGCGCGGGACGGCATTCACGTCGATCGCATCCAGCGCCACGGCGCCGCCGCGCACGCGGACGTGCTGCCGATTGACGCTGAGCAGTTCGACGCGCCCGCCGATGATCGCCACCGAGAGGCTGCGCGCATCGCCGTCGATCCACGGCTGCACGACGTGGCCGGGCCCGACGCGGGGCAGTCGTTCGAGAAGCGCAGCGCGACCGTCGACGACCCAGGTGTCCTCGCAGCCGGCGCCATCGTCCGGCTTCACGACCCAGCGCCGCGCCGCCGCGGATCTCAGCGCGTCGTTGAGCGGGTCGGGCAGCATATCGGCCGTCGGCCCCACGGCATACGTCGGCACCGTCGCCACGCCCGCCGCGGCAAGACAGCGAAACGTCGCCGCCTTGCTCGCCGCGACGCGAACCGCCGTCGGCTGCGAGCCGATCAGCCGGCGACCGGCCGCAAGCACCGCCGCGGAGGCGCGCTCGAGGGCCGCAGCCGTTTCCGGCGCGACGATCCATGCGGCCTGCGCCCAGGCCACGTCGCGCGCGAGCGCCTCGCCACCGGGAACCGCGCCGACTCCGGCTACCATCCGGACGTGGAGGCGCGACGAGGCATCCGCGGCATCCGCGGCATCCGCGGCGTTCGCGGCCGGGGGCGGACAGCGTTCATCGACCGCGACACTCAGTTCAAGGTCCTCGATGGCGAGCAGGTCGGAAACCAGCGCGTCGCGCATCAGCAAGGCCTCGCGGCACAGGCCGGCGGGCAAGGCTTCCCCCGCCATGCCGCCGCCGGTGACATGCTCGTAAAGATGGATTCGCAAGCCGGCCCTCCGCCGCCTTTCCCGTTCCCGCTCGGGTTCCTTGTCGTGCCGGTGCTCGACATCCGGGACGGACTGGTCGTACACGCCCGCCGCGGCGAGCGCGCGGCTTATCGCCCGCTCGTGTCGCCGCTCGCGGCCACGGCGAGTCCGCTCGATGTCGTCCGCGGCCTGCTCGCGTTGCACCCGTTCCGCGCGCTCTACGTCGCGGACCTGGATGCGATCGAGCATCGCGCACCGCAATTCGCCCTCGTCGACGCCATCCGCGAGGCTTTCGCACCGCTCGACGTCTGGCTCGACGCCGGAATCCGGACTGCCGCCGATTATGCCGCGGCGCGCCGGCACGGAACGCCGGTGATCGGCTCCGAAACGCTGGCCCGCCGCAGCGCCGACGCCGTCCTCGCACGAGCCGCGTCGGGCGGCCCCCACGAGCCGGTGCTCTCGATCGACGTTCGCGACGACCAGTTCCTCGGGCCGCGCTCGATTCTCGATGCGGCGCCTCGATGGCCGCGGCGCGTCATCGCAATGTCCCTGCGCCGCGTCGGCGCCGGCGCCGGGCCGGACCTCGACCTCGCGGCGCGAATCCGTGCGCTGTCGCCGTCGGCCGAAGTCTTTGCGTCCGGCGGCGTGCGAGACGTCGCCGACCTGCGGGCGGCGCGCGACGCCGGTTGTGCCGGCGCGCTCGTCGCCACATGCCTCCACGAACGCCGCGTCGGCGCCGCGGAACTTGCGACGATCGATCAGCCTGCCCGGCGCGACGCGGCGCCGCCGGCGCGGCGCCATTGACCCACGCCGAAAAGCGGTCCGCGCCGGAAACGACAAAGGGGGCCGCGAGGCCCCCTTTGTCGCATCGCCGCCGCGGCGGCGACGTTCGCGTTACTTCGGCGAGAACGGATGCTTGACGCTGTCCTTCTTCGCCAGCACTTCGGCAGCGCGCGGCGTGCCGTTGACGGCGCGCTCGAGCGCTTCCTTCGTCGCGCGGTAGTTGAAGTCGAAGATCTTGTTGTCGTCGGCGGCCTGCCAGTGGATGAACACGCCCACCGAGACGAACAGGTCATCGGCCTCGTCGACCGGGATCACGCCGGACTGGACGCTGTCGGCGACGGCGCGCGCCACGGCGGCCTGCGCGGGCCCGAACATCTGGACCGCCTGCTTCGCGCCCTTGATCGTGACCTTGTTGAACATCACCGTGTTCGGCTTGCAGGGCAGGTTCGGCGCGATCACCGCGAGGAGCGCCGTGAAGCCGTCCTTGTTGTTCGTCAGCGCGTTCGCAAAGGCCGACTCGGCCGCGCTGCCGCGAGGTCCGACGATCAGGTCGATGTGCGCAATCTCGTTGCCGTCTCCAACCAGCGATTCGCCGACACAGACCTTCGTGATTTTCGCCACGGATTTCTCCTTCGTGATTTCTTCGTTACTGGGAAAGGAAAGACCAGAGCCCAGCGAACTGAGAAAAGGTCTCCCCTGGGGATGTCTTCTTCTGGTTATGTACCGGGCGGATGCCTGCGGTCCCGCGACTTTACACCGTCGGCGTCAGTTTCGCAGCAAGAATGGTGGCGACCGTAAGGTCCGCGCTCGTGCCCGGATTGCGTCCCGCCCGGCGCAACTGCGCGTCCCAGGCCAGCAGCGCGTCGACCCGTTCGGGAAGGCGCGTCGGGTCTTCTTGGTCATGCACACTGAGCGTGCGCGCCTGTTCCCTCACCTCGCGTGCGGCGTCGCCGCCCCGCCGGCGCGCGACATGCGAATCCGGAAAATCGGAAGCGAATTGCATATAGACGAACGTCGTGGCCCACCGCTCGTCGCCCAAAGAGGCTACGGCGCGATGCCACGCGGGCAATCCGCGCGCGAAGACGTCCTGGTACGACGCGCAATACTGCCTCGCCACGAGGTCGTCCGCGGCCGCCTCGCACATCGCTTCGCGCAGCGTCACCGTCGGCGCCGAGGCCACGTCATGCCGCGGCCGGCGCCCGAGACCACCCGGGTTCGCGAGGCGGATCGCGGCGAAGGCATCGCGTGCATCGGCCTGCGTCAGCGCATCCAGGACGGCCGCAACGCCGCGCCGAAGGTCCCCGTACCGTGCCGCCGCGCAACACAGCGGCGCGGCCAGCAGCACGATGCCCAGATTGGTATTGCACTGCACCACCCGCCGCGAAGCCGTTACCGCGTCGAGGATCGTTTCCCCGATCGACCGGCCCGGCGCCCCGGCACGCGCGAGGACCGGGGCGCAGGCCGCCGCGCTGCGCCGAAAGTCGTCGGCCACCATGTCGTCGAACGGCGCACCGTCGCGCACGTTGCCCGGCTTGAGTGCCACGACGTCGAGTTCGCACGCGGCGCGGAAGGCCGATTCGATCGCCGCCGGCGTCATCGGGACGGCACATCCGGTGCGCGCTTCAGCACCGCAGCACGCTGCGGCCGCCGATGCGCAGCACGCGCGTGGCGATGTCCGCTGCCAGCGCGCCGGCGATGTTGATCGACGCCACGCGCTGGAGGCCCTGCCAGGCCGGGATGCTGTTCACTTCGACGACGACGAATTCGCCGCTCTCGTCGCGCATCAGGTCGACGCCGGCATAGTCGGCGCCGACGGCCCGCGCGGCAGCGACCGCGAGGTCGCCGAGGCGGCCGGCGGGATCCGCGACCTCGACGCGCGCCCCCTGCGCCACGTTCGTGATCCACGTCTGTCCGCGGCGCAGCATCGCGGCGACCGGCATGCCCCCGGCCACGAGGACACGCCAGTCGTGCCACTTGCCGACGCCCGAGCCGGTATCGCGAAAGCGCTGCAGGTACCAGACGCCCGCGATCTCGTCGGCCGGCGGAACGTCGGCGCCGGCGCCGAGCCGCCGCAGGCCCTTGCCCTGCGAACCGAAGAGCGGCTTGCTCACGACGTCATGGCCGCGCGACGTCTCGCGCATCAGGACGCCGCGCGCGAGATGCGCGCGCTCGGTGCTCCACGTCGGCAGCGTCGGAATGCCGTCACGCCGAAGGAGGAACGTCGTCATGGCCTTGTCGACCGATCGCTCGATGGCCCGCGCATCGTTGTAGACCGGTGTCCCGAGCTCGCGCAGCGCATGCAGCAGCGACAGGCGGTGGGTCACCTGTTCGAAGGTGCCGGCTTCGATGCTGCGCACGAAGACCGCCGCCGGAGGCGCGTCCGCGAAGCCGGGGATCGCGACCCACGGGCGCTTTTCGTCGAGTTCGAACCAGCAGTCCGAGAGACTGACGAAACGGGTCTGCAGGTCGAAGCCGGCGAACGCGCGCTGCAGCTGGCGCCCGTGCCAGCCCGCGGCGTCGGTCATGACGACGACGGCGGCGTGCATCAGCCCTCGAACGATTGCGCGAGCAGCGCCGCGTCGACCGCGCCGCCGCGGAAGGTGCGCCCGGTCGTCACGTTGGTCACGACAACGGCGGCGGGCGCGAACAGGTGCGGGTCGATCTTGTAGAAGTCGTAGCCGCTGTCCTTGAACACGCGCGCGAACGGCTTGCCGTAGTCGCGCGACGCGCGGCTCGGCAGGCGCTGCGCGAGGTCCTCGGCGCGCGCGTCGTCGCCGTCGACGTACAGTTGCACGACGCCGGCGAACAGGATGGCGTCGTTGCTCCGCCCCATCGCGGCCAGGAAGTCCCGCGACGGCGGAGGCACCGGCGCGCTGCCGGCGGCATCGCGGATCGCATCGAGCGGGAAGCCGAGCGCATGCGCCTTGTGCAGCGCGACCTCGACGACGCGGGCGACGATCTGGACCAGGCCGGCCAGGCTCGTCGTCGGCGTCAGGATGAAGGTCAGCCCCGCCGGCGCGACGGCGCAATCGCGCGCGACCTTCTCGACGATCTCGGGCGGCGGCGGCCGGTCGACCTCGAGCACGAGGCTCGTCGCGGCCGCATGGTCGCGATAGCCGAGCTCCGCAAACAGCGGCTCCTTCTGCGCGATCGCGCGCGCCGGCCCGGACCCGAGGGCCTGGAACCGCCCCTTGCCTTCGCCCGCCGCGAGGCTCCAGCCGGCATATTGCGAGCCGAGGCAGGCGATCACCGGCTCGGCGCAGGTCACCGAGACCGCAAGGGGCCAGGCGGCGTCGTTCGCGACGAGCGCGACGCGACCCAACCCGCCCATGCAGATCTCGGCGATCCGCCGGCCGGCCTCGAGGCCGCCGGGCGCGTTCACGCCGGCATCGATGGCGACCGCGCCACCCGGCAGCTCGCTGCTCGCGATCCGCAGCATCGCGGCGTCCGCCAGGAGCCCCGCGACCTTCGGCGCCGCGCCCGCATTGACGCTGATCCCTGCACCCAGCGCGTACTTTCCGTCATTCACCGCCGTCTCCTCGTCGATTACGACCATTCTCCACTCGCGCCGGCGGGCTACGCCGCGTCCCGCGCGGCGGCGTCCTGCAGGCGCTGCAGCAAGTCCTCGGCCCGCTGCGCCACGGCCCGCCGCGCCAGCGCGGCGCTGGCGGAGGCGGCGTGCACGGTACAGATCGGCGCGCCGGCCTCGAACTCGGCCCTGCCCGCCGGCGCGCAGGGCACGTCGCGGCAGTCGTCCGGCCACGCGAAGCGACGCGGCTGGCGCATCGTCCGCGGCGCGTAGACGACCGCAAACGCCCGCGCCTCGCGCGGACCGGGCGCGACCGACGGGAGCACGCCGCGGCAGGCTGCGACGTGCGCATCGAACAGGCCTCGCGCCCAATCATCGTCGTACAGGTCGAGCGTGGCCGGCGGCCGCGGGTTGCATTCGAGGAGCACGACGCGTTCGCCGTCGACGAGCAGGTCGAGACTGCAGCAGCCGCGCACGCCGCTCGCGCCGACGAAGCGATCGACGATCGCGCGGATGGCGCCCTCGAGCGCCGGCGCAAGCTCCACCGGACCCGTCGCGCCGGCGAACCCGAAATCGATGCCCGGCGCCCGCGTCCACTGCTCCGACAAGCCCACGAGCAGCGCGTCTCGACCGTCGGCAAGAAAGAGCGCCGAGATCGCGCGGCCCGCGGCGATACGCTGGAAATAGCGCCGCAGGCCGCCTTCGACCGCGTCCGGCGCGCGCGACGCCGGCACGACGTGACCGCCACCGCTGCCGCCGGCGAGCTTCGACAGCCAGCCCGAGGGATCGCGCGGCGGATCGTTGCGAACGACCGGGTGCGGGATGCCCGCCGCGCTCGCCAGCGCCTCGAGGGCCTGCGGATCCTTGACGCGTTCGACGACGTCGGCCGGGTTGCCGAGGAGTTCCCGGCCGCTCGACAGCACGCGCAGCAATCGGGCGTCGTCCTCGAAGCCGGCTCCGTAAACCAGCCCGCCGCCTGCCGCCGGAGGCGCGACGCGAGACGCCACGTCGAGCAGGTCGTCGGCGTCGAATCGCACGATGCCGCCGGTGCGCCTGCGCACGGTGGCCCAGGTCTCGGCGACGGCGCGCAAGTCGCGATCGCCGAACAGGTCCAATGCGATGACCCGATGCCCGCCGCGCATCGCGGAGCGCGCCAACTGGCGCGCCGAATGGCCGACGACGAGGATGGGCGACACGGCGCGGACCACGCCGCGAAGACCACGCCGGACCCGCCGCAGCGCCCGCGCCGCCCGGCTCAGGCGAGCAGTTCCCGCGCTCTTGCGAACGCATCGCGGAAATCGAGGTACAACGGCTTCTCGGTCCTGATCATCGATTCGAAAAGCCCGCGCTGCACCTTGTACTTGACGTTGCCGATCGCCAGCGCGCCGATGCCGACCGCGCGGCCGGATCCGGCTTCCAGGGGCACGGCGTTGTGCATCACGCCCACGCCCTCGATGCCTTCCGGCGGCACCGCGTTGACGTCCGCCGCGACGAGCAGCGACTTCGCCTGCGCCAGGTCCGATCGATCGAGAAGCTGGACGCCGGCCTTTCCTGTCGCGAGGATCACGTCGGCATCCGCGGCAAGGCGCCGCCGTTCGTCGCGATCGCCGGCGCGCGCCGCGGCGACCTGCTGCCCGTAGCGCGTCGAACACATCGTCGCGACGGCCTGCGCGCGCTCGACGCTGACATGGCTGCAGACGGTCGCGCGCGCGCCGGCACCGGCGGCGAGCATCGCGGCGCAAGCCCCGACCGGACCGGTGCCGCCGAAAACAACGACCTTCAGTCCCGCCAGGCTGGCCACGTTCGGCTTCAACGCCTTCTCGACGGCCGCGACCATCGCCGCGGCCGTCGTATAGGCGCCGCTCGGGTCGGCGAACACGGACGCCTCGAACGGCGGCACCATCGCGCGCCGCGCGGCTTCCAGCATGTCGGTCGACAGATCCAGTTCGCGCCCGCCCAGGAAGATGCCGGTCCTTTTCACGCCCTTCGGGCCGCGCGAGAAGATCGCGTCCTGCGTCAGTCCGACGATGTCGTCGAGCACGACGTTGGTGTAGGGCACCACGGCGTCGAATCCGGCATCGAGGGCCATGTTGACGTCGAACGGACTGGCGTTCTTCGTCGGCGTGAAGAAATGGAGGATGTGCGGGTTTTCCATGGCTGTCGCTGCTCCGGATGGGCGATGGGACGGAATGGGATCGGGATGGCCGGTGGGAAGGGATGCCGTGCGGCGCGGTCACGCACCGCCGCGCCGGGCGCCACGGTTGCGCCCGCGAACGACGCGAAGGTCGACCCCTCGCGCGCCGCCGTCCGGCAACGCGCGGCGCATGCGCTCGGCCAGTTCCTGTGCCGCGGCATCGCTGTCGACGACGGCAAATCCGGTCGGCCCCCACGAGCTCTGCCCGCTCGCAAGGACGCCGGCGTCGCGAGCCGCCTGCAGGCAACGCGCGACGTGCGCGCTGGCGAAGCGCCCGCCCTGCGCGGCGGCGAAATGGTCGCCGATCCGGTCCTGCATTTCGGCCACCGCGGCGCCGAATTCCTCCAGGCGCTCCTCGGCGAGGCCGGGCAGCATCCGCATCAGCACGATGCGCGCGAGCCGCTCGGCCTGCGCTTCCGGGAACGGCGGCAGGCGCCGGAACGCCTCGATCTCGGCGGCCCCGTGGACGCCGCGCCCGTCGCGATCGAAGACGAGGACGATGCGCCATGCCGGCGGGAAGGACAGGCGACTCACGACCGGCGGCGGCTCGGCCGAGCCCGGTGCATGGCCTCCGTCGACGACGAAGCCGCCGTGCTCGAAGACGCCGACGCCGATGCCGGAGCGCGCGCCGCGTTCGGTCATCGCGGCCACCGTGCGCGTCGCGATCCCGAGGCCGAACGCCTCCGACAGCGCCGCGCCGCACGCCAGCGCGGCCTGCGTGCCGGAACCCAGCCCGACGTGGTCGGGAACGCACTCGTCGATCGTCATGTTGACGATCGACCGCCGGCGCGCGTCACGAAAAGCGGCGGCCGTGCCGAGCGACTCGGCCCACGCGTCGGCCTGCAGCAGGAAGCGCTCGGCGAGGCGCCGCATCCGCTCGGCGCCCGGACCGGCGACCGCGACGTCCTCGACGCTGCCGGTGGGGCGCGGCGCCCGCTCGACGCGCAGTCGCACGCCGAAGCCGTCGATCGCGACGCCCACGCTGCCGTAACGCCGTCCCAGGCCGCCGTGCAGGTCGATGAAACCCAAGTGCAGCCGTGCAGGCGCTTCGACGAGGATCTCGCGCGCATCGACCCCCGCTGCGGGCCCGCGCGTCGGGGCGCCCGCTTCGCGATGGCGCGTGGTCGTCGGATCGGACGTTGGCATGGGCGAGGAGGCGCGGGGACGACGGTCCGTGACGTCTGGATGGGCACTGAGTGCGGCCGACCGGGTCGCGCGAGGCAGGCGCGGCCGTCCGGGGCGAACTGAAGAACCGGGAGAACCGGGGACCCTGTCCCGCGGACCGTGGCAAAGCGCGCGTCGTTCGCGGCGCTGCCGGCGCCACGCGCGCTGGCGCGTGGCGCGATGTTAGTCGAGCGCGACGCCCATCGCAATGCGCACGGCACATGAAGCGCGCGATAAGCTCAAGAGCGAGCACGGATATGCAAGGCGTTGCATGTCGGGTGCGGCGACGAACGCAATCGTGCGATGCGGCCTCGGCCTCGCCGCATGACGGATGGCTACAATGCGCGCGTCATGATGACCTCGACGCCGCCCGTCCCGGCCTCGTCAACCGGGATCGACCAGGATTCCGCCGAGGGCGACGTCCCCGTCACCTGCCCGTTCTGCGGGCTGCTCTGCGACGACGTCGCCGTCAGTGCGCGCGAGTCGTCCATCGACGTTCGCGCCCGCGGGTGCGCGACCAGCCGTGACGGGTTCGCTCGCGCAGGATCACAAGCACTCGCCGAACGCGCGAGTCCGCGCATCAAGGGCCGGTCGGCATCGCTGGACGACGCCATCGCCGCGTCCGCCTCGATACTTCGCGACGCGGCGCTGCCGCTGATCTCGGGACTCGCCACCGACGTGGCCGGCGCGCGCGCGGCGCTGGCGCTGGCCGACCGCTGCGGCGCCGTCGTGGATCACATGAACTCGCCGGCGAAATTCCGCAATCTGCTCGCGTTCCAGGACCGCGGCTGGGTCTCGACGACGCTCGCGGAGGCACGCAACCGCGCCGACGTCGTCGTCGTCATCGGCGCCCGTGCCGAAGCCCGATTCCCGCGCCTGTTCGAACGCATCCTCGGTCCGGCGGATTCGCTGGTCGGCCTCGCCGCCGCCGAGCGCCGCATCGTCGTCGTCGGGCGCGGGCCGAACCCGTCGACCGGCCCTGCCGCCACGCTGCGCATCGAAGTCGACGCCACGCAACTTCACGACGTCGTGGCGGGCCTCGCGGCGATCGCCGCGAAACGACCGATCCACGCCGCGCAGGTCGCCGGCATCCCGCTCGAACGCCTGCGCGCGGTCGTTGAACTGCTTCGCGGCGCGCGCTATGGCGTCGTCACCTGGGCCGCGCCGGACCTCGAGGTCGCGCATGCGGAGCTTGCGGTGCAGGCGATCGCGCGACTGGTCGCCGAACTCAACGCCACGACGCGCTGCGCCGCACTGCCCTTGGGGGGCACCGACGGCGACTTCACGGCGGACGCCGTCTCGCTGTGGCAGACGGGGCTGCCGTTCCGCACGAGCTTCGCCAGCGGCAAGCCGCGGTTCGAACCCTGGCTTCACGACGGCCGCCGCATGCTGCAGGGCGGCGAGGTCGATGCCCTGCTGTGGATCGCAACGCTGGGCGTCCAGGCGCCCCCGAAGACGGCGCTGCCGACCATCATGATCGGCAGCCACGACCAGGTTGCCGCGGCGGACTGCGACGTGGCGATCCCGGTGGGAACGCCGGGCATCGACCACGCGGGACACCTCGTCCGCGTCGACAAGGTCGTCACGCTGCGGCTCGCGGCCTGCCGCCCCAGTTCATTGCCGCGCGCCGCGGAGGTCCTCGATGGCATCCGACAGCGGATCTGACGGCACGGCGAACGGAGGCCCGCGATGCTGACGCGGCTTGCCGGCGGACGCGTGTTCGACCCGGCGAACGGAATCGACGGGGTCGTCCGCGACGTCTGCTTCGATGACGGCCGGATCGTCGCGGATCCGGGTCCGGGCGCCGGCGGGCGGACGATCGACGTCGGCGGCGCGGTCGTCATGGCCGGCGCGATCGACATGCACACGCACATCGGCGGCGGCAAGGTCAACCTCGCCCGCCTGCTGCTTCCGGAGGACCACCGCACGAGCGCCTACGCCCGCGACGAGATGCTGCGGGCCTGTTGCGGCCGCGCGGCTCCCAGCACGCTGGCGACCGGCTACCGCTATGCGGAGATGGGCTACACGATGTGCTTCGAGCCGGCGATGCTGCCGGTCAACGCGCGCCAGACGCACCTGGAGATGGGCGACACGCCGATCGTCGACAAAGGCGCGTACGCGCTGCTCGGCAACGACGATTTCCTGCTGCGCATGCTCGCGGCCGGCGAGCCGCAGGAGAAGATCAACGACTACGTGGCCTGGACGCTGGACGCGTCGCAGGCGATCGCGATCAAGGTCGTCAACCCCGGCGGCATCAGCGCGTTCAAGTTCAACCAGCGGCGCCTCGACGTCGACGAGAAGCACACCCACTACGGCGTGACGCCGAGGCGCGTGCTGCAGGCGCTGACACGCGCCGTCCATGAACTGCAGGTGCCGCACGCGCTGCACGTGCACGGCAGCAACCTCGGCATCCCAGGGAACGTCGACTCGACACTGGCGACGATCGAGGCCGCCGACGGCCTGCCGATCCATTTGACGCACATCCAGTTCCACAGCTACGGCGCGGAAGGCGACCGCAAGTTCTCGTCGGCAGCGGCGCGGATCGCGGAGGCGATCAACACGCATCCGAACGCGAGCTGCGACGTCGGCCAGATCATGTTCGGGCAGACCGTCACGATGTCGGGCGACAGCATGTCGCAGTGGCGCAATGCGGGCCTCGGCCGCCCGAACAAGAGCGTCGTGATGGACATCGAGTGCGACGCCGGTTGCGGCGTCGTGCCGTTCCGCTACCGCGACCGCAGCTTCGTCAACGCGCTGCAGTGGGCCATCGGACTGGAGATCTTCCTTCTGGTGCGCGACCCGTGGCGGGTATTCCTGACGACGGACCACCCCAACGGCGCCCCGTTCACGACCTACCCGCACCTGATCCGCCTGCTGATGGACCGCGCCTTCCGCAACGAGATGCTGGAGCGCATCGACCCGGATGCGCGGGCCGCCTCGACGCTCGGATCGCTGACCCGCGAGTACTCGCTCTACGAGATCGCGATCATGACGCGCGCGGCGCCGGCCCGCACGCTGGGCCTCGCGGACCGCGGGCACCTCGGCGCGGGCGCCTCGGCGGACGTCGTCGTCTATCGCGACGACCCGGATCGGGAGCGCATGTTCGAGAAACCGCAACTCGTCTTCAAGGGCGGGCGCCTCGTCGTCCGCGACGGGAAGATCGTCGAGATCACGACCGGCGACACGCATGTCGTGAAGCCGGCCTTCGACCGCGCCGCAATCGAAGGGTCGTTGCGCCCCTATTTCGAACGCTTCCTCACGATGCGCCTGGAAAGCTTCCGGATCAGCGATGACGAGGCCTGCGAGTGCGGCAACGGCGCGCGGCTCGTCGTCCACCGCTGCTGCCGCCCCGGAGCCGCGGCATGATCGTCAACGGCGTCGCGATCGACGACACGTTCGCGGAGGCCTTCGGGATGAAGGCGACGCGCATCGTCGTCACCGCGCGCAATCTCGAATGGGCGCGGAACGCGGCCGCGGCGGCGACCGGTTTCGCGACGTCGGTGATCGGCTGCGGCTGCGAGGCCGGGATCGAACGCGAGCTCGCCCCGCACGAAACGCCGGACGGGCGGCCGGGCGTGAGCGTGCTGCTGTTCGCGGTCTCGACGAAGGAACTGGCGAAGCAACTCGAGCGCCGCGTCGGCCAGTGCATCCTGACGTCGCCGTCGAGCGCCGTCTACGCCGGGCTCGACGACGGCGAAAAGCTGCCCCTCGGCAAGCAGCTGCGCTATTTCGGCGACGGCCACCAGGTCTCGAAGCTCATCGACGGACGGCGCTACTGGCGCGTCCCCGTCATGGACGGCGAATTCATCGCGGAGGAAGCGACGCGGGTGACGAAGGCGATCGGCGGCGGCAATTTCCTGATCCTGGCCGCCGGCCAGGACGAGGCGCTGCGCGCCGCCGAGGCCGCGATCGCGGCGATGCGCGGGCTGTCGGGCGTGGTCATGCCGTTTCCCGGCGGTGTCGTGCGTTCCGGATCGAAGGTCGGCTCCAAGTACAAGGCCTTGTCGGCATCGACGAACCACGCGTTCTGCCCGACGCTTCGCGGCGTCGTCGACACCGCGCTCGACGCCGGCGTCGACTGCGTCCTGGAGATCGTGATCGACGGGCTGACCGACGGCGAGATCCGCGGCGCGATGCGCGCCGGGCTGCAGGCCGTCTGCCGTCTCGGTGCCGCCGCGGGCGTGCGGCGGATTTCCGCCGGCAACTACGGCGGGAAGCTCGGTCCCTTCCATTACCGACTGCGCGAGTTGCTCGGATGAACGCGCCTGGCCACCTGGAGTTGCGGCAGCGTGCCGCGGCGACTTTGCGCCTGGACCTGTCCGGGCTGATCCCGGAGGCGCTCGCGGGCAAGGCGCGCAGCGACATCGAGAGGATCGCTCTCGCGGTCGGCCGCCGACAGGTGGCGCTGGCAGAGCTGTTCGACGTCCGCGGCGAACCGGGCGACACGCTGGTCATCCACACGCTGGACGATCGGTGCGACCGGATCGGGGCCGGCATGTCGCGCGGGCTGCTGCGTGTCGAAGGGCCTGCGGGCGCCTATGTCGGCCTCGGCGCCACCGGGGGTCGCGTCTCCGTCAGCGCCGATTGTGGTCCCTACTGCGGCGCGGCCTCGAGCGGCGCCTTGATCGAAGTCGAAGGCCACTGCGGCGATTTCATCGGCGGCGCGCTGCCCGGCGAGCACGCGGGGATGAATGGCGGCACGGTCTGGGTCCGCGGATCGGCCGGCGATCGCGCCGGCGACCACATGCGGCGCGGCTTGATCCTCGTCGAAGGCGACTGCGGCGACTTCGCGGCCTCGCGGATGGGTGGCGGCACGGTCGCGGTGCTGGGCCGGGTCGGCGCACACGCCGGCTATGCAATGCGCCGCGGCACGATCCTGGCGCTCGGTCCGCGACCGCAGCCGGCGCCGACGTTCCAGGATTGCGGAACGCATCGGCTCGGCTTTCTCGTCCTGCTGCAGCGCGCTTGGGCGCGGACGGTGCCGGCTTCGAAGTTCGGGCGGTTGACGCGCGCGGATGCGCGCGCGGCGCGTTGGGTCGGCGATGCCGGCTTCGGCGGCCAGGGCGAACTGCTGCACTGGGGCGAGTCGTAGCGGAGGCGGCGGCGGGGCGTTGGCAACCTGGGCGGCTACGTTCCTGGTGCTGGATGGGCTGAGACCCTCTCCCCCACCCCTCTCCCGCTGCGCGGGCGAGGGGAGTTACGGCGTCAGCCGTGGTGACAACGTCTAGAGTTTCGACACCGAGGCTCCCCTCGCCCGCGGAGCGGGAGAGGGGTGGGGGAGAGGGTCTCAGCCCAACAAGCCGGGCGGAAACGTCAGTCGACGCGCTGCTCGCCGCGGAAGTCCATCTTCTCGTCGAGAAGCATCGCACCGGCCTTGCCGGCGTCTTCGGTTGCCGGAAGCCGCGTCTCGATGCTGTAGAGCACGCCCGGCACGTCGTCGCTCAGCGTAAAGACGTAGGAGCGACGCGCGAACTTCTCGAACCGCGAGCGGTTCGGATCGTCGACGTAGGGGGCGATCTCGATCCGACGGGCCGCGATGCGGTGGCCCGCGAGGGTCACCGTGGCCTCGCTGATCTGCGCATGCTCCGCGAGGGCGTTTCGGATCCGGCGCTGGAAGTACTCCGGGCGCCCGCCCGTCAGCCGCGCCATCTCGCGGATTTCGCGCTCGAGGTAGAGGAGCAGCGCCGGATTGCCTTCGACGTGCGGCAGCGACGGCGACGCCGATCCCGGGCCCTTCGACAGGAAGCGCACCTTCACGCTCCGGCCGGTTGCGCCATCCGCAGCCAGCACGTCGACATCGACGGTATCCGTCAACGCTGGCTCGAGTGAGCCGTCCCGTCGGAAGGCGTAATGCAGCCGCCGCCGCGGCGCGACGCGCTCCATGTGATTGCTCATGAAGAGCAGCCTCTCGGCCTGCGAGATCGGCTGCTCGACTTTCGACTCCGACTGAGTCGGGGGCGGGGCCGCCTCGTCGCCCGAAGCCGCAACGACCGGCAAGGCTGCCAACGCGCAGGCAACCCGCATCGCGACGCCTGCGGCCGCCCGGAAACGTATCGTCATCGGCCTGGAACTACGGTTTCGCCGCCTGGCTGACGACGGCCATCAGCTTGCCGTCGGTGCCGAGCAACGGCACGTTGTACGTCGCGAGCACGGCGTCGATCTGCTTCTGGTGCGTCTCGATGAAATGATCGATCCGCCCAAGCCATTCCTTGTCGCCCTGCCGCACGCCCATCGCGATCTCGAAGTCGTAGCGAATATCGCCACCCGCCGGGAACGGCACCAGGATCGCATTGGGTCCGGCACGCTTCGCGAAATAGCCAGCGATCGGGCCCCAGACGATCGCGACGTCGATATGGCCCGCCGCGAGTTCCTTCTCGATAATCTCGCCGGGGTAGGCGTCCGGATCGCCCGACTGCGGCAGGTACGGGGTCGCCTGGTCGAACAGCTTGTTCTTGAGCAGCCAATCGGTCGGAGGCGACCGCGCGATCAGCCCGAACCGCAGGTGATCGAGAACGTCCTTCGGTAACTGGAGCAGGTCATCGGGCGTGCGAACGCCGTCGAGGCCCTTGCCCTTCATCGTGACCATCGCCCACGTCGAGCGGTAGTACGGCCGCGTCGTCGCCGCCAGGTCGTAGCCGATCGGCACGCCCATCACGATGTCGCACTTGAAACGATCGGAATTCGGCTCGACGGCGCGCAGCGTATGGCGGATGAAGCCCATGCGCTGCGGGAACCACGTGTATTCGAGCTTCAGTCCGAGATCCTCGGCCAGCAACTCGGCGATGCGATTCTCGAAGCCGTCGCCCTGCTTCATCGACAGCGGAGGGCTGTTCGGATCCGCGCAAACCCGCAGCACGCCGTCGGCACCCGGCTTCGCCATCTGCGCCTCGGCGATGCCCGCGAACCCGGCGGCGAACGCGCAGGCGACGAGAGCGGGAAAAATCCTCATGGCATCGCCTCGAGACGCCCGGTCTTGATGGCGCCGTCGGACCGCCCCTTCAGGAACGCGTAGAGGCCGTCGAGGTTGTCGGTCACCGTCTTCGACGTCCCGAAATTAGGCATGCCCTTGTCGACGCGGCCCTCGAGAACGCACTTGTCGAAGTCCGCGCGCGACATCGTCTTCAGGTCGTCGACGAGCGACGGACCGACGAGACCCTCCTGGTTCGCCCCGTGGCAGCGCTCGCAGGCCATCTGCCTCCACGTGCGCCATCCCTGCAGCGTCTTGGCGTCGACCTGGTTGCCGTTGACGACCTTGTAGGGCGTGTCATCGGCACGAGCCGCCGAGGTCGACAACGCAGCCAGCGCAATGGCGATCGCCAAGTACCCTTTGTTCATCAAGTCCTCACAGTTTTCATCACGACGACGATTCCAAGGCCAGCCTGGGCGAACTCCCGCTGCGCCGGCGGCCGCGGATTATGCATCCGTAACGCCGCGCCCCCCGCCGGCGTGCACCGCATAGCCCGCGGAAATCGCCCGGTGATTGGCTTCGCGCCAGGCGACGGCCGGATCAGGGACGTAGGCGTCACCGAACACGGCGGGCCGAGGCAGGTCGTGACGCGGCGACGCCACACCTGCGGCGCGGCGCTCGATCGACACGCCAACCCGCGCCACATCCTTCAGGATCCCGAGCTTCACGATCGAGACGCGGACCCACGGTGCGCCGAACTCGCCGAGCAGGATGTCCGCGATGCGTTGCGACATCTCCTCCAGCAGCCCGAAGCGGCGCCCTGCGAGCTCCTCCTTCAGGCGAGACGCCACGGCGCCGTAGTCGATCGTGTCGACGAGGTCCCCGGACTCGTAGACGCCGGCGCCGGGAACCCCGAACTCCAGGTCGATGTCGACCGGGTTGGTCGACGTGCGCTCGTGCAGGTAAATGCCGACCATCGCGTCGAGGCGCAAGCCCTGAATGAAGATCCTGTCGTCCATCGTTCACCGTGCCGTGGAAGGCGCGCCATCGTGGGCGCTCGCGACATCCTGGCTCCGCTCATCGAAGCGGGCTGTCGCCAGCACCCGCAAAAAAAACGCGCGGGCAGTGGCTGCCGCCCGCGCGTCCATGCAGAACAACTGCCCTTCGAGGAGACCCTTCTTAGTTCGGCAGCGCGAAGACCGTCAGCTGCCCACCGAGCTCGGTGAACTTCTGCAGGTCGCGATAACCGCCCACGGCGCCCAGACCGTCCGTGTCCTTCTCGAGGCCGGCCGCCATCCCGATGCCGGCCCAGCCGCCGATGCCGGACAGCACGCCGATGTACTGCTTGCCCTTGTACGTCCAGGTGTTGACGTTGCCGATGATGCCCGACGGCGTCTTGAACTTGTAGAGCACCTTGGTCACGTCCTTGGCGTCGACGCACTTCAGGTAGCCCTCGAGCGTGCCGTAGCAGCTGATCCCGCCATCCGTGGTCAGCACGCCGCTCCAGACGGAGAAGCGCTCGGCGTTGGACTTGACGATCTTGCCGCTGCCGGCATCCCACGCGGTCAGCGCACCCATGCTGCCCTGCATGTTGTTGACGGAGGTCGTCGGGGCCGGGAACATCGACAGGGTGGCGCCGACATACGGCTGGCCCGCGGTGTACTCGACCTTGAACGGCTCGTAGTCCATGCAGACGTGGTTCGTCGGGACATAGAACAGGCCGGTCTGCGGATCGAACGACGACGGCTGCTGGTCCTTGCTGCCGAGCGCGGCCGGGCAGATGCCCTTGCTGTTGACGTCAGGTCCGTTGTGGTTCGTCGAGTACTTGTCGACCACGTGCGGACGGCCGGTCTTCATGTCGACGCCGTCGGTCCAGTTGGTGGCCGGGTCGTACTTCTCGGCGACCAGCAACTGGCCGGTGACGCGATCGAGCGTGTAGCCGAGGCCGTTGCGGTCGAAGTGCACCAGCGCCTTCGTCGGCTTGCCGTGGACCGGGATGTCGGCCAGCACCATCTCGTTGATGCCGTCGTAGTCCCACTCGTCGTGCGGCGTCATCTGGTAGACCCACTTCACCTTGCCGGTGTCGACGTCGCGGGCCCAGATCGACATGGACCACTTGTTGTCGCCAGGACGCTGAGACGGGTTCCATGTCGACGGGTTGCCCGACCCGTAGTACATCAGGTTCAGCGCCGGATCGTACGAGTACCAGCCCCAGGTGGAGCCGCCCCCGATCTTCCACTGGTCGCCCTGCCAGGTCTTGAGCGACGAGTCGGCCCCGACGGGGACCATCTTGCCGTCAGCGTACGTCATCGACGAATTGGGATCCATCAGCATGTCGGAGTCGGGCCCCATGCTGTAGCCCTTCCAAGCCAGCTTGCCGTCGTTGATGTTGTAGGCCGCGATGAAACCGCGCACGCCGAACTCGCCGCCGGAAATACCGGTGATGACCTTGTCCTTGAAGACGTGCGGCGCATTCGTGTTCGTCTGGCCGAGTTTCGGATCGCCGTTCTTGACCGACCACAGGACCTTGCCGGTCTTGGAGTCGAGTGCGACGAGCGTCGTGTCCGCCTGCTGCAGGAACACCTTGCCTTCCGCATAGGCCAGTCCGCGGTTGACCGTGTCGCAGCACATCACCGGAATGACCGTCGGATCCTGCTTCGGCTCGTACTTCCACTTGATCTGCTGCGTCTCGAGATCGATCGCGAAGACCTTGTTCGGGAAGGCCGAGTGCACGTACAGCGTGTCGCCGATGACCAGCGGGCCGCCTTCGTGTCCGCGCAGCACGCCGGTGGAGAACGTCCACGCGACCTGCATCTTGCCGACGTTGTCCTTGTTGATCTGGGTGAGCTTGCTGTGGCGCTGGTTGTAGAAATCGCCGGCCTGCATCGCCCAGTTGTTCGGGTCGGCGGTCAGCTTCGCGACATCGCTGTTCGCGAGGGCCGACGCGGCGATGGTCGCCGCTGCCGATCCGACGATGAATCGAAGCACTCCCCTGTACATTGTTAGCGTCTCCTTAAGTTTGTCGCTCAGGCCCGAGATGGAACCCTTGCGAACCTCCGTACTGCGACCGAGCGACGAAGTGGATCTCGACCGTCAGTTCCGAAAACTTTTTCGACGAGCGCTGCGTTGGCTCCCGTCGTCTCCATGTCTCTGCCGACCCGCGGTCTTCTTCTATGGCCGGATTCACCGACGCCACGTTGCGGACCGTTGCTGTCTCTTTGCTTCGCTGTCTTCTTGCTTCGGCGCCTTCGCGACTCGATGCGTTCGCGACTTGATGCCTTGTTGTCAATTGGCGTAAAACTACCGCAATCAATTTCGCGTTGACAATACCCTCATTGTCCCTCGTGCACAAATTGTTTTGCTTGTCGCCCGCTGCATGCACCACTCGATGGCAGCATAGGAAACGGCATGCATAATGAACCGCGGATCGAATCTCCACATGCACGTCGATTCATAATCGGAGACAAACGATGAACCTGCGCAGCGAACGCACCTATAGCGATGCCGAAATCAACGAGCGCATCGGCACCGAGCTGCCGCACTGGTTCTATGAGGACGGCTGGCTGCGGCGCAAGTACCGCACCGAGGGATGGAAAGGGACCCTCATGGTCGTCAATACGATCGGTCACCTGGCGGAAGCGGCTTGGCACCACCCGGACCTCACGGTCTCCTATGCGTTCGTCATCGTGAAGCTCGCCACGCATTCCGCACGCGGCATCACCGACAAGGATTTCGCGCTTGCGCGCAAGATCGAGGACGTCGTGCAATGGCAGCCCGGCCTCGACGGCGGCCCCCTGGAGGGCACGCCGCGCGACGACGCGCGCTTCCGCTACATCAAGTACGACTGACGGCCCTAACGCGCCGCATCGCCGCTCGGATGACAGACCGACGCCTCCCGTCGCCACGCTGCAATGCAGCGCCGGACGCTGCGTCGCAGCATGCGCGAAAGCGCGCTCGTGACCTCACCGCGTGGATCGTCGCGGCCGTCGCGACCGCGGCCTGGCTCGTCACCGCGTGCAGCAGCGTGCGCGTCGAACCGCGCCTCCGCGACGGCCCGCCGGACGACGCGCCGGGCAGCGCCCTTCCGGTGGCCCGGCTCGCGCCGGGCGTCTACGTCCACGTCGGGCGCCAGGAAGACTCGAACCCGCTGAATGCCGGCGACATCGCCAACAACGGCTTCATCGTCGGCTCCCGCTGCACCGCGGTCATCGACACCGGAGGCTCGCTGCAGGTCGGCGAGCGGCTGCGCACCGCGATCCGCGCGATAACCGCGACGCCGATCTGCTACGTGATCAACACGCACATGCATCCGGATCACGTGCTGGGAAACGCCGCGTTCGCGCCGGACCATCCGCAGTTCATCGGGCACGCCCACCTCGCCGCCGCACTTGCGGCGAGGGAACAGGCCTACCTTCGCGCGGCCCGCCGCGACCTCGGGGCGGCCGGGGAGTCCGCGGCGATCATCCCGCCGACGCGCAGCGTGAGCGACTCGGTTCGCCTCGACCTCGGCGATCGCGAGATCGAACTGCGTGCATGGCCCACGGCGCATACCGACAACGATCTCACGGTCTTCGACCCGGGCAGCGGCACGCTGTTCGCCGGCGACCTGCTGTTTGTCGGGCGCATACCGGCGCTCGATGGAAGCCTGCGCGGGTGGGCCGCTGCCGGCGCCGAGCTCGAACGCCTCGCCCCGGATCGCGTCGTGCCGGGCCACGGACCGCCGGACGCCGACTGGCGCACCGCGCTCGCGGCGCAGCAACGCTACCTGTCGGCGCTGCTCGACGGCACCCGCGCCGCGCTGCGCGCGCACCGCACGCTGGCCCAGGCCACCGACGAGGTCGCGACGCAGGAGCGCGGCCGCTGGCTGCTTTTCGAGGGTTATCATCGACGCAACGTGACGGCGGCATTCGCCGAGCTGGAATGGGAAGACTGATCGCCGATTCCCGATGGCCGGAGGCATGGAGATGATCGACAGGCAGCGCAGGAGATTCGCGGCTCGCGTCGCGCTCGGCGTCGCGGCAACGGGAGCCGCCTGGAGCGGGATCGCGCGGCCGGCCGCCGCCGCGGAGGAAACCGGCGGCAAGTGGGAGAAGTTGCGCCAGTCGCTCTTCGACGGCCGCCCGATCGAGGAGGATGCCGGCCGCGTCGTCGCGCTCGATCTCCCGAGCCGCGCCGAGGATGCGGCCGTCGTCCCGCTGTCGATCCATGTCGCGCCGCCGCAGATGCCGACCACGTACGTGCGCAAGCTCTACGTCGTCATCGACAACAACCCCTCCCCGATGGGCGCCGTGTTCACGCTGACGCCGGACAGCGGGCGCGCCGACATCGAGACCCGTGTCCGCATCGAGGACTACACGAACGTGCGCGCGATCGCCGAGACGAGCGATGGCAGGTTGTACATGGCGACGCACTTCATCAAGGCGGCCGGCGGATGCTCGGCCCCGGCGGGCAAGGACGAAGCGCAGGCGCTGGCGCGACTCGGAAGGATGCGCCTGCGCACCGAGGGCGAAGTGAGACTGGACGAACCCAACCTGGCGCAACTGATGATCAGCCACCCGAACCGGTCAGGGCTCGTGATGGACCAGGTCACGCACCTGTATGCCGCGCCGCGATTCGTGCGCACGCTCGCCGTCACGTACGCCGGCGTCCCGATCCTCAACGCCGACCTCGACTTCACGATCAGCGAGAATCCGAACTTCCGCTTCTACTTCGTGCCGCACACCGCCGGCGACCTGAAAGCCGAGATCGTCGACAGCGACGCGGCGAAGTTCCAGGCCTCGATCGGCATCCGGCCCGGCGCGGTCGGCGGCAGCTGACGCGCGGCGGAACCCGGCGCTATCTGGTCACGACGCCGCACGCGCGCAGCGCGTCGTCCTGGACCTTGCGATACTTCGTGGCGATCTGCCGGTTGCCGGCATCGTCGCGGAAGACGCCTCCCTGGTCGGCCGGAAGGCCCTGGGAACGCGTCGTCGTCGACGCGGCGACGTAGTCGTCGTAGCTGTACTGCTTCGCGATGTTGTCGATCGCGCACGAACATTTGTACAGCAGCGCCTGCGCGCCGCCGTGCCGGTACATGCATTCGAGGACATATTCGACGCGGTCGGACGTCGGAAATTCGTCCGCCATCACCGCCGGCGCCACGACGAGGCCCAGCGCCAAGGCCACGCCCGCCTTCATGAATTCACCTCCACGCTCGCTCCTCCATGTCGTTGTCCGCTGCGCGCGCGCCCTCTGCTGCGCACGCGCCATGCGCGCCGCCATCGCGGCGGCCGACATTATTGCGCAATCGGCACGTCGTGCGGCCGTCGCGATCGCGCCGCTCGCGATCGCGTTCGATGCGGGCGCGGCCGGCGGCGATGCGCGCCTCGAGCGCCTCGCCCCGGGCGTCTACGTGCAGCGGGGCGCGGTCGAAGCGGCAAGCGCGGCCAACCGCGGGCGCATCGCCAATCGCGGAATCCTGGTCGGCCGGTTCGGCGTCGTGATGGTCAACACCGGCGCCAGCACGCAGGACGCCGAGGCGCTGATCGCGGCGACGGCCCGACTCACGCCGTTGCCGATCGTCGCCGCGATCGACACGCAGGCGACGCCGGACGCCGTGCTCGGCAACGGCGCGCTTGCGGCTCGTGGCATCCCGGTGATCGCGCATCGCGAGACCGATGCCTTCATGGTCCGGAACTGCGCCGCATGTATCGGCGCGACGATCGAACGCACCGGTGACAGCGCCCTTCGCGCGATCCGGCCCTCGCGCCCGTCCTGGCTTGTCGACACCTCGCGCCGCCTCGAACTCGGCGGGCGGACGGTCGACCTGCTGTATTTCGGATGGACGGAGCAGCCGGGCGCGATCGCCGTCCTCGACGTCGCCAGCGGCGTCCTGTTCAGCGGAGGCCTCGCCGATTTCGACGTGGTCCCCGATATCCGCGCAGCGCGCACCGCCGCGTGGCGCGCCGCGCTCGGCCGCCTCGAGGCCATCCATCCGTCTCTCGTCGTCCCGGCGCACGGCCCGCCGGCGGCGCCCGCCCGGCTGGGCGAGGTCGACCGCTACCTTGCCGCGCTCGAGAGCGAAACGCTGGCCGCGTATCGCGACGGCATCGACCTGCAACAAGCGGAGTCGAGCGTCCAGGTCGAATCGTTCGCCGGTTGGCTCGGTTATCGCGAGCGCCAGCCGAGCAACGTCCACTTCGCCTATCTGGAGATCGAGCGCCGTGAACTGCAGGTCCTGCGCCGAGACGAGGAAGGCGGCGGGCAACCAGGCTCCGAATGAGCGTCGCGTCGCAGCCGACTCACGCGGTCCCCGGCCCGTCGAGCGGAAGCAGCCCTCTCGTCAGCGCGATCCGCAGCAGCTGGGCGGCGTTCTCGGCGCCGAGCTTCTGCCGGATGCTGGACTGGTAGTTGGCGACCGTCTTGGGCGACAGGTTCAACGCCGTCGCGATGGCGGCGAGGCTCGTCCCCGACGCGAGCAGGCGGAAGACCTCGAACTCCTTCGAGCTCAGCGGCAGGCCGCCGTCCGCCGCCGCTCCGCCCGCCACGCTGCGCGAGGGCTGCAGCGCGAGGCGCTGCGCCACGGCGCGGTCGACGAAAAAGTCGCCGCGGCCGACGGTTCGAAGCGCATCGACGAATTCAGCCGGCAGACACGATTTCGGCAGGTAGCCGCGGGCGCCGGCTTCCAGCGAGCGCGTGACGAAGATCGGATCCTCGTGCATCGTGAAGACCAGGACCTTCGCGGCGGCATCATGGGCGACGATCCGGCGCGTCAACTCGATGCCGCTGACGCCCGGAAGCGAGACGTCGACGACCGCGACGTCGGGGCGCGTCTCGCGATAGGCGCGGTAGGCCTCGGCCGCGTTGGCGGCCTCGCCGACGACGCGGATCCCACCGGCCTGCTCCAGCAGGCGCAGGTGACCCTGGCGCACGACGGCATGATCGTCGACGAGGAGGACCGTCAATTCGGCGGGGCGTGCCACGTTCGCTTGCGCTCCGGGGTTTCAGGGTGGCACCCGCGATTTCTATTTCGCGGGTTCGCGGGCCGGATCGAGGCCCGTCCGGCGAATGATGCCTGCAGCGGACGCGGACGAGAGGTAGTCGACCAGGGCACGTGCCGCCTCCTGATGGGCGCTGCCGGAAACGATGCCCGCCGAGAATGCGGTGACCTGCTGGGCGTCGTCCGGCAGCGGCCCGACGATCTCGATGCCCGCCACCGGGAGCAGTTCGCTGATCCGCTGGAAGCCGATGTCCGCGTCGCCGCGGGCGACCACCTGCCCGACCGGCTCCGCCGGCACCATCGTCGCCTTGTCCTTGACCTGCGCCTCGATGCCCAGGCGACGGAAAAGCACGGTGGACAGGAACACGCCGCTGGCGCTGTCGGAATAGGCGATCGAACGGGCCGACAGCAACGTGGAGCGCAGCGCCTCCACGGTGGAAATGTCCGGCTTCGCGCTGCCCGCCTTCACGGCCATCCCGATCCGGGAACGGGCGAGCAGCGTGGCGCCGCTCACGCGACCCCGCGCGACGAGGTCGTCGAGCGAATCCGCGACCATGATCACGACATCGATGGGTTCGCCGCGCTGCAAGCGGTTCGGGATCGCCTGCGGCGTCGAGCCCATCGACGGCCCCCAGGCCGACACGAGCTTGTGCCCGGACATCGCCTCGAAACCCGGCGCGAGCTGCCTGTAGGCCTCGGCGAAGCCGCCGGAACTGACGACGTGGATTTCGTCGGCCTGTGCGGCGATGCCCGCCTGGACCAGGGCCGAAACCAGGAACAGCGACCGCAGCGCACGCGCCGCGGAAAAGGGTCGAATCGCCACGCGTGCTCCCCCCGACAGGTCCGCACCCCTGCGGACGAACGATGATGCGGCATCGCGATGGATTGGTAAATTGCCCCAGCTGGCGGTCCGAAGCCTCGCGTTGGAAAGCCGCGCGTTTTCATCGGTGCTTTCGCGATCGAACGGTCGGACATGCGTCCGTCGGGCCGCGCCGGACGCCGGCCGGCGCGCGAAATGTCCCTTGCCCGCCGCGCGCGCCGACGCGATAGCATCCGCGACACGCCGCTAGCGCCCCCATGCACGCACCGACCGTCATCGCGGTTCTCGCCCTGCACCTGGTCGGCTCCGGGCTGGTCATCTACCTGATCGGCCGGCGGATGCCGGCCGGTCGCGGCCTTCGCGAATGGGGCACCGGCAGCATCCTGTTCGGGATTTCCTACACGTGCCGCCTGCTCTACGGCGTCGAGGCCCAGGGCCCGATCGCGATCCTGCCGGATGCGGCGATGATCGGCGCGGCCCTGCTTTTCGTCGTCGGCCTGCGACGCTTCTTTGCGCACCCGGTGCCGGCTCCGCGGCGCCTTGTCGCCCTCGCCGTGGGCTATGCGCTGCTCGATCTCGCCGCGATTCGCGCGTACGGCCCGGTCGGGCGCCACGTGCTGCTCAATGCGGTGCTGGCGATGCTCTACGGCGCCATCTCCTTCGCTGCAGGCGAGCAGCTGACGCGGCAGCCGAGCGAGCAGCGCGCCCCCCTGCTGATCCTGTCTTCGCTCATGTCCGGCCTGGCGCTGCTTACGCTCGGCCGCGTCTACGTCATCGCCGTCACCGGCGTCGCAGCGATATTCGGCGGCCTCTACGCGCAGGTCTTCTACGCCTATGCCTCGGTGGCCGCGGTGATGCTGGCACTGATCCTGATCTGGATGGTCTTCGTGCAGCTGACGGGCCAGCTCGCCGAGCTGGCCGCGCGCGATCCGATGACGCGAGCGCTCAATCGCAATGGACTCGACGAGGTTGCCAGGCGTCACTTCGGCCGGCGTGACCCCGAGGCGCTCGTGCTGGTCCAGGCCGACCTCGACCACTTCAAGCGCATCAACGACACGTGGGGTCACGCGACCGGCGACCAGGCCCTGCGCGCGGTGGCGGATCGACTCGCGGCGAGCGTTCGCGGCAACGATTTCGTCGCCCGGATCGGCGGCGAGGAGTTCCTGGTGGGCTGCGCCGGCGTCGACGAGGAGACCGCGACCGACCTTGCCGAGCGCCTGCGCGCCGGCATCGAGCAGGTCTTGCTTCCGGCACCCGATGGATCGACGCTGCGACTGACGGCAAGTTTCGGCGTGTCGCCGGCCTTCCGGTCGCTCGATGCATGGCCGATCGCGGTGGCCGCGGCGGACCGCGCGCTCTATGCCGCCAAGGCCGGCGGGCGCAACCGCGTCGTGTCGTTCGGGGCGCTGGCCGCCACGTGAGGCGCCGGGACGGGCCGCGCGTCCATCCAGGACGCGTGCCAAGCGTCCGGCGCCACCGCGAACCGCACGAAGCTCGTCGGCGGCTGGGCCTGCCGCGAGCCGAACCCGCCTTGCATCGTCGCCTTGTCGGGCATCGGCGCGGTCTCGAGCAGCAGGCCTTAGCCCGCGCTGCACATTGACAAGCGGCGCCCCTCGGGCGTTTCATGGCGGTCCCCGCGAACACGGCACGGCGGCGCGATCGCGTCCGTCGGGCGTCGTCCCGCGAGGCGAGAACACCGACAAGAACTTCAAGATTCACGCCGTAGCGAGGAGCATCCAGATGGCGCAGCAGGGACTTCGGCAGCGTTCGTGGGGTCGGCTGTTCGGTGCCGATTGCGGATCGGCGCTGCGCGGCGCACCGGCGGCCGCGGCAGGTGCGCTGATGGCGTGCCTGTCGCTGCCCGCCGCCGCCGCCCAGGATCCCGACGACCCGGCGATGTCGTGGCCCGAGATCCCGATGCAGATGGATTGCGCGGCGCTGGCCGCGAGCCTGAGTTACCCGAATGCCGAGTTCGTGTCCTCGACGCCGGTCGCATCGGGCGTTCTCGCCTTTGGCGGAAAGCCGGTCCCGGCGCACTGCCAGCTCCTGGGTTCGCTGGACAATCGGACCGGAGCGATCGACGGGCAGCATTACGCGATCGGCTTCGAGATGCGGCTGCCGATCACCTGGAACGGCCGCTACTTCTACCAGGCCAATGGCGGAATCGACGGCAACGTCGTCACGGCGACCGGCAGCACGAGCGGGGGCGGGCCACTCACCAGTGCGTTGTTGAAGGGATTTGCCGTCATCAGTTCCGATGCCGGGCATTCGGCGGCGCAGAACCCGACCTTCGGCATCGACCCGCAGGCCCGGCTCGATTACGGTTACGAGGCCGTCGGCAAGCTGACGCCGATGGCCAAGTCGGTGATCGCGCAGGCGTATGGCGAAGGACCGCTACGCTCTTATATCGGCGGCTGCTCCAACGGGGGGCGGCACACGATGGTGGCGGCCGCACGCTTCGCCGCGGAATACGACGGCTTTCTCGTCGGCTCGCCCGGGTTCAACCTGCCGAAGGCCGCCGTGCGCAGCATGTTTCGCGGGCAGAACTGGGCGGCGCT
>DATKPC010000071.1:0-7255 GCA_035524275.1 Burkholderiaceae bacterium | reverse complement strand
CAACGGCTGACGCCGGGACTCCCCTCGCCCGCGCGAGCGGGAGAGGGGTGGGGGAGAGGGCCGGCGCCCAACCTCCCGCCCGGCCCGACAGCGCACCAAGCCAACAGCAGCCCGCCATTGACGTGCACGACCCGGCCCGTCATGAAGCCGTTGGCGGCCGCCGGCCGAGCCTGCGGACGAACCCGCGATAATGCCGGGCGCACGGCTTGCCGATCGAGGCGTGATTCGGCGGCGGGCGCGGCGCACCATGGAACGACGGATCCTCCAGGAGCTATCACGACAATGGCGGCGGAAGCCACACTGCGGGCATTGAATTGGGTCGAGCAGGGCTACGTGCCGGATCCGGTGATACGGATCGGCATCCGGCACCTGCTGCGCGAGCGGCTCGCGGAACTGCACGCGGATGATGTCGCCTGCGCGGCGGAGTCCGGCGAGCGGTTCGTCGCGACGCTGGACAGCGCCCCGCTGGCGCTGGTGCCGGAGAAGGCGAACGAGCAGCACTACGAGATTCCGGCGGAATTCTTCGCGGCCGTCCTCGGGACGCATCGGAAGTACAGCGGATGCTGGTGGCCCGAAGGCGTGACGGGCCTCGACGCCGCCGAGGAGGCGGCACTTGCCGCGACGTGCGAGCGCGCCGGCCTTGCCGACGGGCAACGTATCCTGGAACTCGGCTGCGGCTGGGGTTCGCTCAGCCTGTGGATGGCGCAGCGCTATCCGCGGGCATCGATCACCGCGCTGTCCAACAGCGCGTCGCAGCGCCGCGCCATCGAGTCGACGGCGAAGCAGCGGGGGCTGCAGAACCTGCGCGTCGTCACCGACGACTTCAATCACTTCCAAACCGGCGAACGGTTCGACCGAGTCGTTTCCGTCGAGATGTTCGAGCATCTGCGCAACTGGCGCCGGGCCTTCGGCCAGGTCGCGCGGTGGCTGGAGCGCGACGGGCGCTTCTTCCTGCACGTCTTCGTCCACGGCGGGCCCGCGTATCCCTTCATCGAGCGCGATGCGACCGACTGGATGACTCGGTATTTCTTCGCCGGCGGGATGATGCCGTCGGACGATTTGGCGCTGCGCTTCCAGGACGACCTGCGCCTGTCGCGGCGCTGGCGGTGGGACGGCACGCACTATCAACGCACGGCGGAGGCGTGGCTCGCGCGGATGGACGCCGCGAAGGAAACGCTGGCACCGCTTTTCCAGTCGATCTATGGCAGCGAGGCGCAGCGATGGTGGACACGATGGCGGATCTTCTTCATGTCGGTGAGCGAACTTTTCGGCTACGAGAGCGGCCAGCGATGGTGGGTCGGTCACTACCTGTTCGAGAAGCGCGGATGAACCCGCCGATCGTCGAGCGCGACCGCGTCGAGGACCCGCGAGGCCCGACGACGCTGCGCAAGGTCACGAACTTCGTCGTCTTCCAGGGCGCATGGACCGTGGCGATCCTCGCGGCGGCGCACGGCGCCCCCGCCGCAGCGGCCGTCGCGATCGCGGTCGCGGTGGCATGGCATCTCGCCGTGTCCGCGGCGCCAGGTCGCGAGGCACGTCTTGTCGCGACCGTCATGCTGATCGGCTTCGTGTTCGAGATGGTCCGGTTGCCGCTGCACGACATCGCCTACGCCTCCGGACAACCGGTGCCGTGGTTGCCGCCGTATTGGCTCGTCGGGATGTGGGGCTTGCTGGCGATCACGCTCAACGTCAGCCTGCGCTGGCTCCACGGACGATGGGCGCTCGCCGCGCTGCTGGGTCTTGTCGGCGGCCCGCTGTCCTTCGTCGCCGGCGTCCGGCTGGGAGGCGCGTCCTTCGTCGATCGCGACCTCGCGCTGCTGACACTCGCCGCCGGGTGGTTCCTGCTGATGCCGTTGTTGACGGCCGTTGCCGGTCGCCTCGACGGCGTCGTCGTCCCGCGAGTCGGCCATGGTTGACTTCGCGCCGTCCTGGGAGGCGGCAACGAGGAGCTTCGTCGGCATTGTCGCGCTCGGCCTGGTGGCCTGGGTGGCGAGCGTCTGGCGCCGCGACGCCAGCCTCGCCGATCGTTTCTGGCCCGGCTTCATGGCCACCGCCGCCTGCGTCGACGCGTCGCTTGCGCTGCCGCTCGGCGCTCGCGGCGCCTGGATGCTGGCGCTGGCGTCGATCTGGGCCGCCCGACTGTGCGTCTTCATCACCTGGCGCAACTGGGGCCACGGCGAGGACCGGCGCTACGCAGCGATGCGTGCGGAACACGGCGAATCCTTCGCCTGGCAAAGCCTCTACCTCGTGTTCGGCCTGCAGGCGGTGCTGGCCTGGATCATCAGCCTGCCGCTGCTGATTGGCATCGGAAGCGCGGCGCCGCTCACGGTCCTCGACGCGACAGGCGTCGCGCTGGCCGCGATCGGCATCGTCATCGAGGCGATCGCGGATGCCCAGATGGCGCGCTTTCGCGGCGACCCGGCGACGCGCGGCCAGGTCATGGACCGCGGCCTATGGGCCTACTCGCGCCACCCGAACTACTTCGGGGAGGCCTGCGTCTGGTGGGGTCTCGCGCTGATGGCCTGCGCAGCGTGCCCGGCGTGGAGCCCGTGGACGCTCGTCGCGCTGCTGTCGCCGGTCCTGATGACGTGGCTTCTGCTGCGGATCTCCGGCGTCTCGCTGCTGGAAAAGGACATCGCGGATCGTCGGCCGGGCTATCGGGAGTACGTCGCGCGGACGAATGCGTTCCTGCCGGGACCGCGACGCAAGGCGCCGACACCATGACACGACCGTATCTCTGGGCCTACGTGGCCACGCTGCTCGTTTTTCTGCCCTTCGACGGCGCCTGGCTCGCGTCGATGGGGCCGCGCCTCTACACGCCGACGTTGGGGCATCTTCTCGCCGTGCAGCCCGATGCCCTGGCCATCGCGGCGTTCTATCCGCTCTATTTCCTCGGCGTCGTCGTCTTCGCCGTGCGCCCGACGACGTCCGACGCGTCGTGGATGGCGGCGGCAGGCCGGGGCGCGCTGTTCGGCCTGGTGGCCTATGGCACCTACGACCTGACGAACCAGGCGACGTTGCGCGGATGGCCCTGGTGGTTGACCGGCATCGACTTGGTGTGGGGCAGTCTCGTCACCGCGCTCGCCTCCGGCGTCGCGCGGACGGTCGCGCATCGCATCGCGCACAGCTAGGAGCGCGGGCGGGATGGCATCGGCTCGACGGGGGAGGGCCTGCGCAGGTGACCGACCCGCGCAAGGCCATCAGGTCGCTCCGGTGGCGAATCCGGGTCAGCCCGGGTCATCTGCAAGGGTCTCGATGCATGGCGCTGGGCGCGCCGCCAAGCGCTTTTCCGTCGTTCGATGCGACGTATCTCGCGGGAAACTCGGACGCTGCGGAACTTGCGGGCTGGCGCCGATGCCGGCCGCCTGGAAACCCCGAATTGACCCCGTCCACGCCGAACGGACTCGACGTCACCGCGCCGGATATCGACGCCGAAGCGCAGCGCCAGAAGACGGCGCTGCTCTTCCGCAATGGTCCGCTCGCCTTTGGGGCGACGATCGTCAATGCGGCCTTGATCAGCTTCGTCAACGTGCTGTTCGGCGCGGCGACGACGCTGGCCGTGGCCTGGTGGGCCGTGGTGTTCGCCGTAGCGGTCGGTCGTTTCGCGCTGACCCGGCGATTTCATGCCGTGCAACCGGATGCCGCATCCGCGGATGCCTGGCGCCGTCGCTACATCGTCGGGACCTTTCTCGCTGCGGCGACCTGGAGCGCCGGGTCGTTGACCTTCGCTTGGCATGCGCCGGAAAGTGCCCGCCTCTTCGTCGCCCTGGTCGTCGCGGGGATGGTGGCCGGAGGCGTCCCTATCCTGGCGCCGGTTCCGCTCGCGTTCGGTCTGTTCGCGAACGTCATCGTGCTGCCGCTCGGCATCGAGAGTTTCGTTCAAGCCGCGACGGTGGCCGACTGGGTCTTCGGCGCCCTGATCCTGACGTTTCTCGGCGTCGTGCTGGGCAGTGCGCGTTCGTTGCACGACTCGCTCGACATGGCTATCCGCCTCGGGCTGAAGAACGCCGAAATGGTCCGCACGCTGGAACGTGCCCGCGGCGCTGCCGAATCGGCGTTGGAGCAGCGTTCGCGGGCAGAGGAGGAGATCCGCAACTTGGCGTATTTCGATTCGCTGACCGGACTGCCGAACCGCCGCCTGCTGCTGGACCGACTGGGCCACGCGATCGACGTCAGCGGCCGCACCGGTAGCTTTGGCGCGCTGATGATGCTGGACCTGGACCACTTCAAGAGCATCAACGACACCCAGGGCCACGACACCGGCGATCGCCTCCTGGTCGAGGTCGCCCGGCGTCTGCGCGAATGCCTACGACACGACGACACCGTCTGTCGCCTGGGCGGCGACGAATACGTCGTTCTCCTCGAGGGCCTCGGCGACGACGAACAGGTCGCGGCCGGCCGCGCCGAGAACGTCGCGGAAAAGCTTCGCGATGCCTTGCAGCAGCCGTATGCGATCGCCGGCGGCGAGACGGAATATTTCAGTTCGACCAGCATCGGCCTCGCGTTGTTCGGTGGTGCCGCGGCGTCGGCGGAAGTCCTGCTGAAGCAGGCCGACGTGGCGCTCTACCAGGCGAAGGACTCCGGGCGGAACGCGGCGCGCTTCTTCAATCCGGCGATGCAGTCGGCCATCGAACAGCGCAGCGGATTGGAGTCTGCGCTGCGTCGCAGCCTGGACCGCGACGAATTTCACCTGCATTACCAGCCGCAATTCGATTCCGAAGGCCGGTTGTTCGGCGCCGAGGCCCTGATCCGATGGCAGCCTGCCGGGCAGGGGATCGTCTCCCCGGCTCAATTCATTCCGCTCGCGGAGGAATCCGGACTCATCCAGGCGATCGGTCGCTGGGTCCTGGAGACGGCGTGCCGGCAGTTGAAGGCGTGGGCGCAGGATCCGCGCCTGGCTGCCCTCACGCTGTCGATCAACGTCAGTGCGCGCCAGGTCCATCGGCCCGATTTCGTCCACCAGGTCAACCGGGTGCTGGCGGACAGCGGCGTCGAGCCGTCGCGCCTGATGATGGAATTGACCGAGGGCGTCGTGGTCGACGACGTCGAGTCGGTGATCAGCCGGATGGAGGAACTCGCGCGGATCGGCGTGCGCTTCGCGCTCGACGACTTTGGCATCGGCTACTCGTCGCTGTTCTACCTGAAGCGCCTTCCGCTGCACCAGATCAAGATCGATCGTTCCTTCGTAGCCGACATACCGGACGATCCGAACGACGCGGCCATCGTTCGCGCCATCCTCGCGATGAGCCGCTCGCTCGGGCTGCAGGTCGTCGCCGAAGGCGTCGAGACCGAGACGCAACGGGAATTCCTCGGCCGCCACCGGTGCCCCGCCTTTCAAGGCTATCTCTTCGGGCGTCCGATGCCGATCGAGGAATTCGAGCGGTTTGCGCAGCAGCGCCTGGCGCAAGCCGCCTGATCCCACCCTGTCCGCGACCCAACGACGATGAAACGGTTCCTGCCCTCCGCGAACGATCCCCGGCTGCAACTGCCCGCTTTGCGTGCCGCACTGCCGGCTGTCGTCCTCGTGCTGTTTGCCTGGATCGTCGGCACGGTCGCCACGATCGTCGACCAGCGCGTGACGATGACGTCGACTCGGCAGAACCTGCTGAACGCGAACCGCGCGCTCGCGGAGCACGTGCAGCTGCGCATCGACGAGGCCGACCAGGTGGTGCGTTTCCTGCGCTCCGAGGTCCAGACGAAGGGCGATGCTTTCGACCTCAACGCATACGTCAAGGAAAGCGACATCATCGGCCGGGACTACCGGATGCTGTCGGTCATCGACCGGGACGGGTTCCTCACGCATGCGTACGGGCCTTTTTCGCGGATCAACCTGGGTGATCGCGAGCACTTCCGGGTTCCGCGCGACGACCCGCGCGATCGGCTCTTCGTCAGCAAGCCTGTCCTCGGTCGCGTGTCCGGGCAGCGCACCATCCAGTTGACGCGGCGTTTCTCGCAGCCGGATGGTCGCTTCGGCGGCGTCGTGGTCGTCTCGCTCGCTCCGGAGGCCTTCGCGGACCTGCACGAGTTGTCGGACCTGGGGCCGCAGGGCATGTCGGCACTCTACGGATTCGACGGGATCGCCCGCTTCCGACGCAGCGCGCGCGGCATCGAGATCGGCAGCGACATCTCCGCCTCGCGCGTGCACCAGGCGGCGATCCAGGACAAGGAAGGCGTCCGGCGTGCCGTCAGCTTCACGGACGGCATCGAACGGGTCTACGCCTTCCACGCGCTGCGCGGCACCGATCTCTACACGACGACCGGCATGAGCGTCGCCGACATCCTGCGGCCCGTGATGCTGCGACGCGCCGGCGGCTTCGTCTTTGCGGTCGCTGTCACGGCGTTCGGATTCTGGCTCGGCCGGCTGCTGGTTCGGCGCCACCTGCGGCAGGTCGAACTGCTGGACGAGTTGAGCGCGAGCCACGACCGGATGGAGCATCTCGTCCGGGCCATGGCGGCGGGCGCCGACGACGTGGCGCGCGCCGGCGAGGCGATGTCGGGCAACGCCAGGTCGCTCACGAAGCACACGGATCAGCAAGTCGCATCGCTGAAAGGATCGTCGGCGGCGATCGCGGAAGTGACGAAGCGATTCGAGAGTGGAGCCGCGCGGATCGCCGAAGTCGACGGGCACTGCGCCGGCCTGCGCGACAGTTCGCGCCAGGGCGTTGACGTGGCCAACGAGGCGGTGCACGAGATCCACCTGATCGAGCAGCGCGTCGCGGAAATGACCGAGGCGATCACGTTGATCGACTCGATTGCGTTCCAGACCAACCTGCTCGCCCTCAATGCGGCGATCGAGGCCGCCCACGCGGGCCCCGCCGGCCGCGGTTTCGCGCTCGTGGCGGCCGAGGTGCGTCGCCTCGCCGGGCGCACGGCGAATGCCGCGTCCGACGTGCGCCGCCTCATCGAACGGACGACCTCGCAGACGGCGACCGGCATCGCGCACATCCAGCGCGTGAACCAGGCGCTGCGCTCGGTTCACGACACCGCCGACACCGTCGCGGGCCACACGGCGGCCGTCGCGCTGCAGGTTCGCGAGCAGGCTTCCGAACTGATGCAGGTCATCGACCAGCTCGACGCGATGCTCAGGATCACGAACGAAAACGCCGGACTCGTCGCGGTCTCCTCGTTGACGGCCAACGTGACGGGGGAAAGCGCGCAGAAGCTTCGGGCGCTTGTCGCCGACGTGATGCAGCATCCGGGCGCGACCGTGCCTGCCGCCGAGGCGCCTGACGAGCGGATGTCCGACGCCCTGGCG
>DATKPC010000070.1:0-48771 GCA_035524275.1 Burkholderiaceae bacterium | reverse complement strand
GCGCCGGAGACCTGGCGCAGACGGTGCAGTAGCGCTGGCCTCGCGCCCTCTCCCCCTACCCCTCTCCCGCTTCGCGGGCGAGGGGAGTTCCGGCGTCAGCCGTTGGGGAAATGTCTCGATTCGCGACGACGAAGCTCCCCTCGCCCGCGAAGCGGGAGAGGGGTAGGGGGAGAGGGCGCGAGGCCAGCGCTACTGCACCGTCTGCGCCAGGTCTCCGGCGCGATAGCGCTTCGCCATCCCGTCGAGCGGCACGACGCTGATCCGGCTGCCCTGCCCGGCGCAGCCGAATTGCTCGTAGCGCTGCTTGCACAGCAGCCGCGCCGCCTCGCGCGCGGGCTTCAGGAAGTCGCGCGGATCGAACTTCGACGGGTTCTGCGCCAGGTACCGGCGGACCGCGCCGGTCATCGCGAGGCGGATGTCGGTGTCGATGTTGATCTTGCGCACGCCGTGCTTGATCGCTTCCTGGATCTCCTCGACCGGGACGCCGTACGTCTCCTTCATGTCGCCGCCGTACGTGCGGATCTCGGCCAGCAGCTCCTGCGGGACGCTCGACGAGCCGTGCATCACGAGGTGCGTGTTCGGGATCCGGCGGTGGATCTCCTTGATGCGATCGATCGCCAGGATGTCGCCGGTCGGCTTGCGCGTGAACTTGTACGCGCCGTGGCTGGTCCCGATCGCGATCGCGAGCGCGTCGAGCTGGGTGCGGCGGACGAAATCCGCGGCCTGGTCCGGATCGGTGAGCAGCATCTCGCGCGTCATCGTCGCGTCGGTCCCGTGGCCGTCCTCCTTGTCGCCGCGCATCGTCTCCAGCGAGCCGAGGCAGCCCAGTTCGCCTTCGACCGAGACGCCGAGCGCGTGCGCGACGTCGACGACGCGCCGCGTGACGTCGCAGTTGTAGTCGTAGCTCGCGATCGTCTTGCCGTCGGCCTCGAGCGACCCGTCCATCATGACCGACGAGAAGCCGAGCTTGATCGCGGATTCGCAGACGGCCGGCGATTGCCCGTGGTCCTGGTGCATCGCGATCGGCGTCTTCGGGTACGACTCGATCGCCGCCTGGATCAGGTGCTTCAGGAAGTGCTCGCCGCTGTACTTCCGCGCACCCGCGGAGGCCTGCATGATGACCGGCGCATCGACGTCGGCGGCCGCTTCCATGATGGCCTGGACCTGCTCGAGGTTGTTGACGTTGAAGGCCGGGACGCCATAGCCGTTCTCGGCGGCGTGGTCGAGGAGTTGGCGCATCGAAAC
Organism: Burkholderiaceae bacterium; assembly: GCA_035524275.1. Taxonomy (GTDB): domain Bacteria; phylum Pseudomonadota; class Gammaproteobacteria; order Burkholderiales; family Burkholderiaceae_F; genus DATKPC01. The sequence goes on along the minus strand of DATKPC010000070.1, from coordinate 47,526 downwards.
GAGCGGCATCGGGGAGGCTCCTTGCTGGGTTCTTGGAAAGTGGGGGGAATCCTTGCGCGCGACCCGCCCGGGAGGCGAATCCTGCGGCTTCACGGACGAAGTTTAAGGAATCTTTGCTCCGGCGGCGGAAACGCCGTCCGCCGAGGCGGTGCCGCCCCGCCGCCCATCGGCGACGGCTCCCGCGAGGCGCGCGCGCAGCAGCCGCACCGCTTCGTCCAGCGCGACATCGCGCCCGGTGCGGATGTCCTGCAGCGTCGGCTCGGCGACGATCTGAGGCGCCAGCGGCTCGCCTTCGATGCGGCGCCCGCGTGTGCTCCGGAAGCCGATCTCGGCGACGCGCAACGCGCCGCCGTCAGGCAGAACATACTCCGTCTGGACGCCGACGGCGCACCCGCAACTCGCCTGCCCGACGAGAAGCGCCCCGCGGGTTTCCGCCAGCGTGACGGCGGTCAGCTCCGCGGCGCTCGCGGTCCGTGCATCGATCAGGATCGCCAGCGGCTGCCCCAGCGCATCGCGTGCGCCGCCGAGGCGCAGTTCGGTCACCGTCGTCTGCTTCGCTCCGGGCGCGCGACGCCGCAGCAGGTACAGCGCCAGGCGCCGTTCCGGCATCAGGCGCCCGGCGACGTCGCGGTAAAGGTCGAAGGATCCGCCGCCATTGCCGCGCAGATCCAGCACCAGCGCCGGCGCCGCCGCCGCCGCGTCCAGCGCCCGCGCGATCTCGGGTCGCAGCTGGGCCTGGTAGCGGTCGATCCGCACCCACGCGATGCCATCGTCGAGCCGGCCGCTACCGACGTGAAACGGCCGCTCGCTGCGCTCGGCCGCCAGCGTGACGCGCCGGACCTCGCCGTCGGCCGAAGCCAGCTCGAAGGTGCGGGGCGCGGGCACGGCATCCGGCCGGCGCTGCAGCAGCGCAGCGACCGCTCGCATCCGGCGCCAGCGCGCCGCTTCGCCCGGTTCCGCCGGCGCGCTGCGGACGTCGTCCGGATCCGGCGGCGGCGGGGCGGCGAAGAACCGCGCATCCAGCCGATGGCCGTCCAGCGCGAGCACGGCGTCGCCGCGCCGCACGCCGGCGCGCTGCGCCGGCGACCCGGCCTCGACATCGACGACCGCGATGCCGTCGTCGACGGCGGCCAGCTGCGCCCCGGTACGCAACGAGACGAAGGCGCGTCCGTCGGCCACCTCGCGCGGCGTCAGCACGACCGTATGGGTGTCATGGACCGCGGCGGCGAGATCCTTCAGTGCCGCGTAGACGGCCTGGTCGTCCTGCGCCGCGGCGACGCGTTCCACCGCCCGTTCGCGCGCCGCGATCCAATCGACGCCGTTCAGGAACGGATCGTAGAAATCCCGCTCGATGAGGTCGGCGACCCGTTCGCCGACCGCGCGCCGGGCCTGCACCGAGGCGTAGGACGGGCCGAGGCGGTCCGGCGCCACCGGAGCGACGACCGCGGCCGTCCCGGACGGTTCGATCGCGCCGAGCGGCGAGCGCCGCGGAAACTCCGGCAGCGTCGTGCCGCAGGACGCGAGCCAGGCCGCGGCGCCGAGCGCGCAGCACGACGCGAGCGCCCACCTGCGCGACACGGGCCTACGCGCGCTGGCCGACGTGGACGATGGTGAGCGAGTTCGTGCCGCCCGGCTGGCCCATCGGTTCGCCGCAGGTGATGACGATGAGATCGCCGCGCGAGACGCGGCCCTGGTCGACGAGGATCTGCTCGGCCGTCGCCAGCGCCGTCTCGCGATCCACCGGCATCGGGAAGAACACCGGGAAGACGTTGCGGTAAAGCGCCAGCCGCCGCTGCGTCGCGACGGTCTGCGTCAGCGCGAAGATCGGCATGTTGATGTCGTGCCGGCTCATCCACAGCGCCGTCGACCCGGACTCGGTCAGCGCGCAGATCGCCTTGCAGCGCAGGTGGTACCCGGTGAACAGCGCCCCGTAGGCGATCGACTGGTCGACGCGGATGAACGTCTGGTCGAGGAACTCGCGGTCCAGCTTGACGGTCTCCGAACGATCGGCCTCGGCGACGACGGCCGCCATCGTCTCGACGACCTCGACCGGATGCTTTCCGGCCGCCGTCTCGGCCGACAACATCACCGCGTCGGTGCCGTCGAGGACCGCGTTGGCCACGTCGCTCACCTCGGCGCGCGTCGGGATCGCGTTGACGATCATCGATTCCATCATCTGGGTCGCGGTGATCGCGAGCTTGTTGGCGTCGCGCGCCATCCGGATCATCCGCTTCTGCAGCGCCGGGACGGCGGCGTTGCCGACCTCGACCGCGAGGTCGCCGCGAGCGACCATCACGCCGTCGGCGGCCTGCAGGATGTCGGGCAGCGCCGGGATCGCCTCCGCGCGCTCGATCTTCGCGATGATCTGCGGCTTGTGCCCGAAGCGCTCGCCGGCGATGTTCGCGAGCTGGCGCGCCATCTCGACGTCGGTCCGGTTGCGCACGAACGACACCGCGACGAAGTCGGCGCCGAGCTCCATCGCGGTCTCGATGTCGCGGACGTCCTTCGCGGTGAGGGCCGGCGCCGACAGCCCGCCGCCCTGCTTGTTGATGCCCTTGTTGTTCGACAGCTCGCCGCCGATGCGTACGACGGTTTCGATGCGCGTCGGCGTCACGTGCTCGATGTCGAGCACGATCAGGCCGTCGTTGAGCAGCAGGACGTCGCCCACCTTGACGTCACGCGGCAGGTCCTTGTAGTCGAGCCCGACACGGTTGACGTCCCCGAGCTCGCATTCGGCGTCGAGGACGAAGCGCGCCTCCGGCGCGAGGTCCACCTTGCCGTCGGCGAACTTGCCGACGCGGATCTTCGGCCCCTGCAGGTCGGCCATGATCGCGACCTCGCGCCCGAGGCCGCGGGCGAGGTCGCGCACCAGCTTGGCGCGCCCGATATGGTCCTCCGGCTTGCCGTGCGAAAAATTCAGCCGCACGACGTCGACCCCCGCCGCGAGCATCCGCTGGAGCACGTCGGCGCTGCTGGACGCCGGACCGAGCGTGGCGACGATCTTGGTGCTGCGCGTCGCGTTCACGCGGCCCGCCGCTCGAGGATCTCGATCGCGGGCAGCGTCTTGCCCTCGAGGAATTCGAGGAACGCGCCGCCGCCGGTCGAGATGTAGCTGATGCGATCCGCGATGTGGTATTTGGCGATGGCCGCCAGCGTGTCGCCGCCGCCGGCGAGCGAGAACGCGCCGCCGGCGGTCGCCGAGGCGATCGCCAGCGCGAGCTGGCGCGTGCCCTCGGCGAAGGCGTCGAATTCGAAGACGCCGAGCGGACCGTTCCAGATGATCGTCCCGGCGCCGGCGATGATCCGCAGCAGGACCTGCGTCGCGGCCGGCCCGACGTCGAGGATCAGTTCGCCATCGCGAACGTCGTCGGCGCGGCGCACGGTCGCCGGCGCCGAGGCGCTGAACTCCGGCGCCACGACGACGTCGATCGGCAGCGGCAGCGTCGCCCCCTTGGCGGCCAGCGTGTCCAGGACCTTCTTGCATTCCGGCACGAGGTCGCGCTCGGCGAGCGACGAGCCGATCTTGAACCCCTCGGCAAGCAGGAACGTGTTGGCGATTCCGCCGCCGACGACGAGCTGGTCGACCTTCTGCGCCAGGTTGTTCAGGATCGTGAGCTTCGTCGACACCTTCGAGCCGGCGACGATCGCGACCAGCGGGCGCTTCGGCGCGCCCAGTGCCCGTCCGAGCGCGTCGATCTCGGCGGCCATCAGCGGCCCGGCGCACGCCACCGGCGCGAACTGCGCCAGCCCGTACGTCGTCGCCTCGGCCCGGTGCGCGGTGCCGAACGCGTCGTTGACGTAGACGTCGCAAAGGCGCGCCATCTTGCGCGCCAGTTCCTCGCTGTTCTTCTTCTCGCCCTTGTTGACGCGGCAGTTCTCCAGCAGCACGACGTCGCCCGGCGCGACCTGGACGCCATCGACCCAGTTCGCGACGAGCGGCACCGGGCGGCCGAGCAGTTCCGCGAGCCGCTTCGCGACCGGCGCCAGCGAATCCTCCGGATTCAGCGTGCCCTCGGTGGGCCGACCCAGGTGGGAAGTCACCATCACGGCGGCACCGGCTTCGAGCGCCGTGCGGATCGCCGGCACCGAAGCCCGGATGCGGGTGTCCTCGGTGATGTTCCCCGCATCGTCCTGCGGCACGTTGAGGTCGGAGCGGATGAAGACGCGCTTGCCACGCAGCGCGCCCTGCTGCGCGAGTGACGCCAGGGTGAGTACGCTCATCGGGAACCCGTTCGCATGTTCGTTGAGATAATGGTCGCGGACATTATACGAAGCCAGGCGCCGTGAACCGCATCGATCCCACGCCGCGGCTGGAGCCGATCCCCGCCGCGCTGTCGCGCGCCGAGCGCTGGACGATCGCGGCGGCGCTGCTCGTCCTGCTGCTGCAGGCCGCCGTCGGGCGCTGGCCGGCACTCGGCGCGCTGCTGGAATACCGGCGCGAGCTGCTTGCCGGCGCGCCGTGGCGCCTGGTCACGGCGCACCTCGTGCACGTCGGCTGGGGCCACGCGCTCGTCAATGTGATGGCCTGGCTCATCGTCGCGCGCCTGTTCGCCGCCGAGTTGGGCGCCGCCGAGCAGGCGCTCGTCGCGCTCGTCGCGTCGATCGCGATCTCGCTCGGGCTGGCCGCGGCCTTCCCCGGCATCGCCTGGTACCGCGGCCTCTCCGGCGTGCTGCACGCGCTGTTCGCGGCCGGCGCCGCGGCGGCACTCGTCGAGGCGCTCGGATCGACGCGCGGATCCGGAGCGCGCCGCACGGCCGCGGCCGCCGGGTACCCGGTGGCGCTGCTCGCCGGCGCGTGGATCAAGGTCGGCGTCGAAAGCGTCTCGGCCGGCGCGTCGCTGCACCCGGTCGCCTGGCTCGGCGCGGCCGTCGTCACGCAGGCCCACCTGATCGGCGCGGCCTTCGGAACCGCGGCCGGCATCGCGCTGGGGTTCGATCACCGGATCGCACGGCGGCGCGGGCGCTGAGGCGTCGGCGCCGGGCCGGCGCGCACGCTGCCCTCGCGGCTCACCAGTCGCGGAAGGCGGTCCCGTCGCGCCCGTTGCCGGGCGCGCCGCTGCGGACATCGGCCACGCCGGTATTGGCCGCATCGCTCGCGGCGCCCGGCATTTCCGCCGGCGACACCGTGATCCACGTGTCGCTCCGATCGGTGACCGGATCGACGGGGACCGCCTTCAGGTAATGCCGCGTCGCCAGTTCGTCGAGGCTCTCCGGCGCCCGGCCCTGCTCGCCGGCGAACTCGTCGATCGCGTCGCGCATCGTCTTGAGGGAGGTCTTCAAGGTCGCCTCCTTGGCCCGCTCGACGTGGTCGACGTAGCGCGGCGTCGCGATCGTCAGCAGCAGCGCCATGACCGCCAGGACCACGAGCAGCTCGATCAGCGTGAAGGCGCGCATCGCGAGGGCGCGCGTGGGGCCGGGCTTCGACGGGTGGCGGCTCATCCGGATTTCGCCTCACCACTCGCGGTAGGGACGGCCGTCGAGGCCGATGCGGGTCGAGCGCGAGTAGACATCGAAGACGTCGTCGCCCTCCGCGGGCGCATCCGGCGGGCTCGCGTAGCTGCGCTTGCCCCAGGTCTGCGCCGGCGCCAGCGTCGCATCGTCGCTCATCGGGTCGCGCGGGATGCGGCGCAGGAAATAGAGGCGGCCACCCTTGGGATCCTTCGCGTTCGGTTGCCCGTCGACGAGCGCCTCGAGCGTGTGCGGATAGCCGCTTTCGTCGGCCTTGCGCGTGATGCGACCGTCGTCGACGGCCTGCTTGTACGCGTCGATGGCACCGCGCATCTCGCGCAGGTCATGGCGCAGTTCGGCCTCCTTCTGCCGCTGCGACTGCATTTGCACGACGGGCGTCGCCATCAGCACGAGGATCGACAGGATCGCCAGCGCGATCGTCAGTTCCAGCAGCGTGAAGCCGCCGCCCCGCAGGCGCTGCGCACGCCGCATCAGGGAACGATCGCGACCGAGGCACTCGCGCCGGCGGCCACGGGCCGGTCGCTGCCGTCGGCCAGTCGCAGGTGTCCATCGGTGACCGCGAGCACGCCGGCGCCGGTGCCGGCATTCAGCGCGCGCAGCGTCGCGGACCCGGTCAGCGCACCGCCGGGGCCGCCGGTCACGTGCACCGTCAACGTGGATCCGCCGGCGCCGCCGGCCTGGCCCGCGGCCTGGAACTGCGACGGGTTGAAGCCGAGGACCACGTCGCCTTCGATCGCGGCCACCGGATTCTGCACCTCGACGGCAATCGTGAGGTCGTGGCCGAGCGAGACCTGGCCCGGCGCCTGCAGCGTCACCAGCGGCGTGGCGGTCGCGGCATCCGCCGCCGCGATCGCGGCGCTGTCCGGCGGCGCGATCGGGACCGCCGGCTCCAGCGCGCCGGCCCGCCCGCCGCGGCGCATCGGCGCGAAGAACGGCGCCGCCGGCGCGGCGCCCGCGCCGTCGGCCGACAGCGCGAGCGAGCGCGGGGGCGTCGGCCCGATCGCGAGCGGCATCGCACCGATCGCGCTCTCGGTGCCGGCCGGCAGGTACTGCGCATCGAAGTCGGGCGGCGCCAGGTTGCGGATGATGTGCGGCGTGATCAGCAGCACGATCTCGCTCTTCTCCCGATTGATGCTGCTGTCGCCGAACAGGCGCCCGAACCCCGGAATGTCGCCGAATCCGGGAAGCTTCGAGAAGACGTCGGTCAGGTTGTCGTTGATGAGGCCGCCGAGCACCTGCGTCTCGCCGTCGTGGACGCGCAGCGTCGTCTGCGCCGAGCGCGTGCCCAGCTCGAAGCCGGTCGTCGTGCCGGCCGACGACGTGCTGTTGACGGTCCCGAGGTTCGAGCTCACCTCGAGGTTGACCTTCATCGTCACCTCGTCGTCGAGCGTCACCTGCGGCTCGACCTCGAGCTTCAGGCCGACGTCGATGTACGACACCGAGGAGGCGACGCCGGCGCCCTGGACCGCGGTGCTGCTGAAGACGGGCAGCTTCTCGCCGACCTGGACCTTCGCCTTCTCGCGGTTCTTGACGCGGATGCGCGGATTCGCGAGGAGGTTCGTGTCGGTGTCGGTCGACAGCAGGTTCAGGCGCAGCGCCGGATTCGCGATCGTGGTCGTCAGGTTGCGGTTGCGCAGGTTGATCTCGGAGGTCGTGGTCGTCGTCCCGCTGGTCCCGGTCGGCGTGAACGGTGTCGTCGTCTCGACGTTGACCTGGGTCGGGAAGTTCAGGCCGAGGTCGAGCACCTTCTGGTGGCTGATCTCCATCACCTCGACCTCGAGCATGACCTCCGCCTCGGCGACGTCGAACGCGGCGATCAGCTGCTCGGCGAGCCGGACCGCGTCCGGCGTGTCGCGCACCGCGACCATGTTGAGCTTCTCGTCGATGAAGATGTCCTTCGTCCGGGCCAGCGTGCGAAGCATGTTCTGCGCCTGCTTGGCGTCGGCATTGACGAGGTAGAAGGTGCGGACGACCTGGTCCTGGTACTCGCGCGCCTTCGCCTGATTGCTGGGATAGATCAGCAGCGAGTTGTCGTTGAGGATCTTGCGCTCCAGCCCGCTCGTGGCAAGCAGCAGGCGGATCGCGTCCTCGACCGAATTGTTGCGGATCGCCAGCGTGACCTTCGTGTCGGTCCGCACGTCGCGATCGAAGATGAAGTTGATCCCGGCGGTGCGCGACAGCGCCTCGAAGACGCTGCGCAGCGGCGTGTCGTGGAAGTCGAGGCTGACCGGCGTCGTGAGCGCGCTCCTGAGCGCCGCCGGGGCGGTCCCGGCCTGGACCTGGCGCGCCCGCAACTGCAGCAGCAGCCGGCGTGCCGGTCCGTGGCCAGCGTCTTCCGCGAGCACCGCGCGCAGGCGCGACTCCGCGCCGGCCACATCACCGGCATCGGCGAGGCGCTGCGCCTCGGCGACCGCCGCGTCGTGGCGTCGCGCGGCCGCCACGGCGTCGATGCCAGCGCGCGCGCGGTCGAAATCGGGTGCCAGCGCCAGCGCCCGCTGGTAGAGCGAGACCGCCTCGTCATAGTGGCGGACCTGCCGCTCGCCGTCGCCAGCCACGGCGAGCTGCGTCGCCGTGCGGTCGCGCAGCCGCAGGTAGGCGGCGCGCAGCTCGTGGTCCCCGGGGTGCTTCTGCGAGGCGTCGCGCAGGCGCGCCACCGCGTCCTCGTAGTGCCCCGCGCGCCACATGTCGTCGCTGTCGCGCAGCGCGACGTCGGCGCAGCCGCCCACGACGAGCAGCAGCGAGGCCAACGCCATCGCCACGCCGCGGCGACCGCTCGCGAGCGGATGCCGGCCGTGGCCCATCGGGGATCGTTTCTTCGGCGCTGCAGGGGCGTCGTGTTCTCGCATCGGATGCCTGCTCGTTGGTTTGGGCCGACTCGGGCCTGTTCAAGCTAAGGATTCGTTCCGCCGTTCGCGACGTCGCCGGCCGACGGCGCCGCGACCGTGACCGGCAGTCCGGTCGGCAGGTGGGTGAACGTGAGGTCGCTCGCCGACGCGGCGTCGAGGCGGAAATCGCCGATCCGGTCGCCGACCCCGACGATCAGCGTGCGACCGCCGTCGAGGAAGAGGTACGCCTTGCGGCCGCCGGCCTGCAGGCGCCCGATGTACGTGAACGTCGGCGGCGGCGCCTGCGGCGGTTCCGGCGCGACGGCGACCGGTGCGGCCGCGAGCGGCCGCGGCGGCGGTTCCCAGGAGAAGGCCGCGAAGAGGTCGCGCGGCGCCGGCGCGGGCGACGGACGGGTCCCCAGATCCAGTTCGCGGCCGGCGGGGGGCCGCGCCGACGGCGACGGCGACGGCGACAGCCCGGTGGCCAAGCCGCCGTCGCCCGCGCCGCGACCTCGCACGGCCGGCGCGACGACGGCATCGTCCGTCGGGCCGCCCCACAGCGTCGCGACGACGGTCGCGACGAGTGCCGCGGCCAGCAGCACGTGCCGCGTCGCCGGCGTCAATTGGCGCTCCGCGTGTAGAACGCGAGCACGACGCGGGCATCGACGTCGCCGGCTCCGTCGGCGACCCGGTGCAACGCGAGTTCCTGCACGGAAGCCGACGGGAAATCGTGCAGCACGGCCTCGAGCCAGCCGCGCACCTGGACATAGCCGCCATGGGCCGGCAGCACCAGCTGGGCGCGCAGCACGCGCTGGCCGACGAGCGGCTGCATCCGGTATTCGGTGCGGTCGACGGCCACGCCGCGGCGCGACGCCTCCGCCTGCAACGCGTCGACGAATGCCGGGAAGCGGTCGGCGGCGGGCAACTGCTCGACCAGGGCTGCCGCCGGGTCCAGCGGATCGAACGGCGTGCCGGTCGCGGCCGCGCCGCCGGCAGGCCCGCGCGCCTGCAGTTCGGCGATGCGCGCCGAGACGGCGCGGTTGTCGGCGGCAAGCCGCGGCCCGACCACGGCGCCGAGAACCAGCGCGACGACGAGCAGCACGCTCGCGGCGACCCCGGGCGCACCGAGCCGCTGCGCGACGTCGCGAACGATGGCGAGGATCACGGCGGGGCGCATCGTCGCGAGTCCCGGGCGCTTCAGCGCGAGGCGCGGCCGTCGAGGCGCGCGACGACGCGGGCGGACACGACGCGCCCGCCGGGCGCGTCGCGCAGCTCGTGGCTCGACAACTGGACCGCGGCGATCGGCCCCGCGCCCGGAAGCGCCTGGACGTAGCGCAGCACGTCGCCGAGGCTGCGGGCTTCGGCCTGCATCTGCAGCGACTCGAAGCGCGAGTCGATCGCGAGCTGGTCGAGGTGCACCGGGCCGACGCGATCGGCCTCCAGCTGCTCGAACAGCGCGCGCCACGGGCGATGCAGTTCGTCGAGAACCGCGACGGCCTGCTCCTGCGCCTGCGGATCGGCGCCGCGCGCCGTCGTGCGGCGCCGCTCGGCCTGCTCGCGCCCGCGCTCCAGTGCGGCCTCCAGCGTCGCGCGACGGGACGCGAGGTCGCGCCCGCTGCGCCACGCCTGCTCGCACCATGCGGCCGCGGCGGCGGCGGCGACGAGCGCAACGACGAGGACCGCGATGGCCAGCGGCGGCACGGGCGCCGGCCGGACGAAGTCGACGTCGAAACGGGGGCCGAGGATCATGGCGACAAGGGCTCCAGTTCGACGACGCGGGTCGCGCCCAATGCCGCGGCCAGCGTGTCGCCGAGCGCCGCGCGCGCCGCCGCCGGCAGCGCGACCGCGGCACCGACGGCCGAGGCCGCGATGCCGAAGCTCGCCCATTCCGACCGCACGGTCGCGGCCAGCTCCTCCGCCGCGTCGAAGCGGCGCGCCCGGACCCGGCGCAGTTCACCCTGGACGAAGACGAGCAGCGTCGCGACCGAAGCGCCGACCTCGATCGCGCAGCCGGAGAAGCGCGGCTCGCTCGCCAGCAGGCGCGCGACGCGATCGAGCAGCCCGACCCGGACCGAGACGACGCGCCGCGCTCCGCCGAGCGTCACGGCCTTCAGCCACGCGGTGGGCAATGCCACCGCGAGCCGCGCGCGCGGCGGCAACTCGTCGACGACGCGAACGGTCCATTCGTCGGCGGATTCGCCATAGGCCTGCTCGAAACGGCTGCAGGCGTAGGTGTGCCAGCGCGCGCCGCTCGTCAGCGCATCGGCCCACGGCACGAGGAACAGGCGCGCGACGCCCGCATCGACGCGCACCTGCACCTCGCCGTCCGGATGCGCGGCGAGCATGCGGCCCGCGGCCGGGCCGATCGCGGCGCTGCCGTCGACGTCGTCGCGCTCGACGACGCGCCCGTCGGCCGCGCGCAGCTCCAGCCGCCGGTCGTCGACCTGCAGCAGCCATGCGGCCGCGGCGCGACCCGGCCAGCCGTCAGGGCGTCGCATCGCTCTCGGCAAACGTCACCCGGTCGAGCTCGGCGAGCGTCGTCACGCCGTCGATGACCAGCTGCAGGCCGGCCCGGCGTATCGAGCGCATCCCGCGCGCCCGCGCCGCGCGCTTCACCGCGGACATCGACGCGCGCGCCGCGATCGTCTCGCGCAGGTCGTCGTCGAACACCAGCACCTCGGCGACCGCGCGGCGACCACGGTAGCCGGTGCCGCGGCAATGGCCGCAGCCGCGCCCGCGCATCAGGCGCCCCGGCTGCAGCAGCGAGCGCTCCGCCGGCGCGCAGTGGGCGAGGTCGGGTTCGTCCGGCACCGCGCAGTGGGAGCAGATCACGCGCACGAGCCGCTGCGCGACGACGCCGTTGAGCGCCGAAACCAGGTTGAACGGATCGACGCCGATATGCAGCAGGCGGCCGATCACGTCGAAGACGTTGTTGGCGTGGACCGTCGTGAAGACGAGGTGCCCGGTGAGCGCCGCCTGCACCGCGATCTGGGCCGTCTCGCCGTCGCGGACCTCGCCGACCATGATCTTGTCGGGATCGTGCCGCAGGATCGACCGCAGGCCGCGCGAGAACGTCAGGCCGCGCTTTTCGTTGACCGGAACCTGCACGACGCCCGGCAGCTGGTATTCGACCGGGTCCTCGATCGTCACGATCTTGTCGGTGCCGGTGTTGACCTCGCTCAGCGCGGCGTAGAGCGTCGTCGTCTTGCCGCTGCCCGTCGGCCCGGTGACGAGCAGCAGGCCATAGGGCAGCCGCGCCAGCGCGCGCAGGCGAGCGATCGTCTCGGCGTCGAAGCCCAGCGCCTCGAAGCGCAGGCCGCGCGCCTCGTCGGCGAGGCGCTGCTTGTCCAGGATCCGGACGACCGCGTCCTCGCCATGGACCGCCGGCATGATCGAGACGCGCAGGTCGATGTCGCGGCCGTCGATGCGGACCTGGAAGCGGCCGTCCTGCGGCACGCGCTTCTCGGCGATGTCGAGCTCGGCGAGCACCTTGATCCGCGAGATCACCTGCTCGGCGGTCGACGGATCGTCGACGTGCCCGGCGCCATCGAGGACGCCGTCGATCCGGTACTTGATCGACATGCCGTTCGGCTCGGTCTCGAGGTGGATGTCCGATGCCGCCGCCTTGAGCGCGTCGTAGAGCATCGAATTGACGATCCGCACGACGGGGCTCGCGTCCTCCGCGATGCGGCCGATCGACAGTTCCTCGGCGCCGGCCGGGCGCGCGATCGCCGCGTCGCGCCCGGCGACGTCGGGCAGCACGCTCTCGATCGCGCGCAGCGTCGCTTCGTGGCGCTTGAGGAAGGCGCGGATCTCCTCGTGGGGCGCGAGCGCGATCGAGAACGCGCCGCGGATGCGGCTCTCGGCCCAGTCGATCCGGGCCTGGTCGAAGGGATCGTCGGTGACGCACCACAGCCGCCCGCTGGCGTCGCGCCCGAACGCGAGCGAACGCCGGTCGGCCTCCGGGAAAGAGGCCGCGTCGAACGCCGGCTCCAGCGACTGCAGCGGCGCGCTGTCGAAATACGGCAGGTTGAGCGCCGCGGCGCAGGCCGCGATCGCCGCGTACGGATCGGTCCGCATCTGTGCCGCCGCGGCGGCCCCGAACGGGACGCCGGCGTCGCGTGCGCTGGCCGCAAGCGCCGCGAATTCCGCCGCCGACGGCACGCCGGCGGCGGTCGTCGCGCTGATCGGGCTCGCGTCGTCGCGCTTCACGTCACTGCACCGCGTCGGCGAGTTCGAAGATCGGCATGTACATCAGCACGACGACGAGGCCGATCAGGACCCCCATCACGAGCATCATCGCCGGGCCGATCACGCGGCCGACCCATTCGGCGCCGCGCGTGACCTCCTCCTCGTGGAAATCGGCCGCGCGGTCCATCATCTCGGCGAGCGCGCCGGTGCGTTCGCCGACGCGGAAGAAGCGGTCCGCGACGACCGTCGACAGTCCCTGCTCGGCCATGCTCGTCGCGAACGGGCGCCCCTCGGCGAGCGCGCGGCGGCAGGCGTCGAGCCGGCCGCCCAAGTGCGGCGGCAGAAGCCCGCGGACGAGATCGAGCGCGGCGACGATCGGGATGCCGCCGTGGATGAGCAGCGCGAGCGACCGATAGAGCCGCGCATGGTCGGCCGCCGCGACGAGCTCGCGCAGCCGCGGCAGCCGCGTGACGCCGCGCACGATCGCCGCCCGTGCCGCCGCGCTGCGGACCGCCGCGACGACGCCGACGACGACCGCCGCGACAATGCCCGCGGCGACCCAGCGGTGGGCGCCGATCGATTCGCCGAGCGCAAGCAGCAGTCGCGACGCGGCCGGCAACCGGTCGCCCATGTCCTTGTAGACCCCGGAGAATCGCGGCACGACGTAGCCGATGAGGAACAGCAGGACCAGGGTGCTCACGCCGAGCAGGATCATCGGGTAGGTCGACGCGGCGACGAGGCGGGCGCGGACTTCGCGCGTGAGGCGGCGGTAGCGGACGAAACGCGCCAGCGCCGGGCCGTAGTCGCTCGTGCGCTCGGCGGCGCGCAGCGATTCCGTGAGAAGCCGCGGGAAGACGTCCGGCCGCGACGCGAGCGCCGCCGACAGCGGCTGGCCCTCCTGGACGCGGCGCAGCACGGCGTCGAGGATGTCGCGCGCCGCGCCGCCGCCCTCCTTGCCGGCGAGCGTCTCCAGCGCCTCGCCGACCGGGATCCCGGCGGCGAGCAGCGCCAGCATCTCCTCGCAGAAGAGGTCGACCTTGAACGACGTGGCGCCGCCGTCACGACCGCCGGCAAACAGCGGAACGCGAAGGCGGGCGCGCTGCCGCAGCGGCTCGACCTCGACCACCGCGAGGCCCGCGGCGACGGCAGCCGCGCGCGCGGACACCGGATCCGCGGCGTCGATCGTCAATGCCTGCGTGCCCGCGCCCTCGCGTATCCCGACGATCCGATACTGCATCGATAGAATAGCTGCCGCTCCAGGATCAGCCGGCAACTTTATCAGTACCGGGGAAAGGCGTCGCGCCGGACGCGTCGCGGGCGACGAAAACGCCGCCGTCATCGTGCCGCGGCAGGATGACGCCTTCCTGACCCCCTGGGGTCGATGCGGCGCCGGCCTTCATCCCCGCCGACGCGGCCCATGGGCCCGGAGTCCCCGATGCAAGGATTGCACCTGACCGGCGACCTCTTCGACTGCGGCTGCAGCGGCAGCCTGCTCACCGACGCCGCGAAGCTTGCCGACCTGTGCCGCGAGCAGACGCTCGCGGCCGGCCTGACCACGGTCGCCGAGCAGTTCCATGCCTTTCCGGAGCACGACAGCGCGCCCGGCGGCGTCACCGGGACGCTGCTGCTGGCGGAATCCCACCTGGCGGTCCATACGTGGCCGGAGCGGCGCGGCGTGACGCTGGACGTCTACGTCTGCAATTTCACGGCCGACAACGACGGCAAGGCGCGACGCCTGTTCGAGGCGCTGCTCGTCGCGTTCCGGCCGCGCGAGCGCGTCGTCAACCGGATCGCCCGCGGCGACCTGGCGCGCGGCAAGGCGCCGAGCGTGGCCGCCGGAGCCGGGCCCGCCGCCGGCGGACTGGTGTTCGACTGGCTCAATGCGGACGCCGGCTACGGCTTCGCCGCCGACGCGGTGCTCGCGACCGTGGAATCGCGCTACCAGCGGATCGAAATCTACGACACGCCGCAGTTCGGCCGCCTGTTGCGGCTCGACGGTCGGATGATGACCTCGGAGCGCGACGAGTTCTTCTACCACGAGTGCATGGTGCATCCGGCGGCGGTCGCGCATCCGGACCCGCGCAACGCGCTCGTCATCGGCGGCGGCGACGGCGGCTCGGCGGAGGAACTGCTGAAGCATCCGCGGATCTCGCGCGTGCTGCTGGCGGAACTCGACGCCGCGGTGATCGACGTCGCGCGCAGCCATCTCGCCGCGATCCATCGCGGCGCGCTCGACGACCCACGGGTCGAGATCCGCGTCGGCGACGGCCGCGACACGGTGCGCGCCTGCAACGAACAGTTCGACCTCATCGTGCTCGACCTCACCGACGCCGATACGCCGGCGTCCGGCCTCTACACCGAGGCGTTCTTCCGCCTCTGCCGCGACCGCCTCGCGCCCGGCGGGATGATGACCTTGCACCTCGGCTCGCCCGTCTACCAGCCGGACGCGGTGCGCCGCCATGCGGACAGCCTGCACCGCGTCTTCGACGCCGTGCATCCGATGTCCGTCTTCATCCCGCTCTACGGCTCGGCCTGGTGCCTCGCCGTCGTCGGCCAGGGTGTCGATCCGCGCCTGCCGCCGGCCGTCGCCGGCGCACGGCTGGCCGCGCGGCCGCTGCCGGGCCTGCAGTACTACGACGCCGACGTGCACGGCGCGCTCTTCGCGCTGCCGGTGTACCTGCGGGAACTGACGCGAAACCGCGGCGGCGCATCGGCCAGGTTCGCGGCCTGAGGCGCCACGTGGCTCCGCGCCTGCTCGTCGAACCCGGCCTCGCGGTCGGCGCCCGCGTGACGCTGGCGCCCGACGTCGCGCACCACGTCGTGCGCGTCCTGCGATTGCGGGAGGGCGACACGCTGGTCCTTTTCGACGGTCGTGGCGGGGAGTATCCGTCGACGCTGGTCCAGGCGCTGCCTCAGGCCGTGGCGCGGATCGAGCGGTTCGACGCGGTGGAGCGCGAATCCCCGCTTCACGTCACGCTGGTGCAGGCACTGATCGGCGCCGAGCGACTCGATTGGGTCGTCGAGAAAGCCACCGAGCTTGGCGTCGCGCGGCTGCGGATCGTCGCCTCGGAGCGGGGCGTCG
Organism: Burkholderiaceae bacterium; assembly: GCA_035524275.1. Taxonomy (GTDB): domain Bacteria; phylum Pseudomonadota; class Gammaproteobacteria; order Burkholderiales; family Burkholderiaceae_F; genus DATKPC01. Next base: position 31,959 of record DATKPC010000070.1, on the reverse strand, counting down.
TGCGCCTCGACGGCGCCCGACTGCGGCGCCGCGAAGCGCGCTGGCGCGAGATCGTCGCATCGGCCTGCTGCCAGAGCGGCAGGACGCGGATTCCGGAGGTCGACGCGACGACCCTGGACGAGGTGCTGCGTGCCGCCGACCCCGGCTCGACGCGGCTCGTCCTCGCGCCCGGGGCCGTCGAATCCCTGGCCTCGATGCCCATCGCGACGGTGCCGCCGACGCGCCTCGTGCTCCTCGTGGGCCCGGAGGGCGGCTGGAGTCCGGCGGAACTCGCCGCGGCTCGGGCCGCAGGCCTCAAGGCCGTGACGCTGGGCCCGCGAACGCTGCGCACGGAGACCGCCGGGATCGCCGCCCTCGCGGCACTGCAGGCCCTTGCCGGCGACTTCGCCGCCACGGGCTTCGCGGCCGGCGCCGCGAACGCGTTAACATCGACGCCGACACAACCTTGACGGAGGGAGGCGACATGGGCCTGCTGGACGGAATCCTTGCCAGCGCGCTGGGCGGCGGCGCGCCGCAGGGCGCGAACAACCCGCTGATCCAGATGGCGGGCGCGCTGCTCAACAACAACAGTTCGATCGGCGGCCTTGCCGGGCTCGCGCAGCAGGCGGAACAGGCCGGCCTCGGCCACGTCGTGCAGTCGTGGATCGGATCCGGCGCCAACCTGCCGATCTCCGGCGACCAGCTGACGCAGATCCTGGGCTCGTCGCAGGTCCAGCAGATGGCGCAGCAGGTCGGACTGAACCCGCAGGTGGTCAGCGGCGCGCTGGCGCAGATCCTGCCGCACATGGTGGACCACCTGACGCCGGGCGGGCAGGTTCCGCAGGGCGGCGTGCAGAACGCGATCGGGATGCTCGGGCAGCTGCTCGGGCGTTGAGCCGCGCCCCGCGACGGGGCGACGTCAGTCGTAGAGCACGACGAGTTCGCGGCCGGCGGCCGCGAGCTCTTCACAGGCCGCCTCGAAGACCTCGAGCAGGGCCGCGCGCGTCGCGGCGTCGAGCGCCCCGGCGTGCCGGAGCCCGCTCAGCATCACGACCCAGCCGGCAACCCCGTCGCGCTGCGCGAGTTCGCCGAGGCAGTCGTGCAGCGCGTCGAGGTTCGCACCGTAGTGCGGCGGAAAGGCCAGCGCCTTGCCGATGGCCCGAAGGATGCCGCGGCGATCCGGCTCGGGGCCGACGTCGACCTCGACCCATCGAAGCCGGCGCGCGCCGGCGTCGCGCCGCGCCGCCTCGTTCGCGCCGGCCGTCCACCCATGGACGCCGCGCTGCGGCAGCGCCGGCGCGGACGGGGCGGGCAATTCGCCCTCGGTCTTGCGATCACTCACTCTCGGATCCGCCGGAACGTTTCATAGTGGTCGTCGGTGTAGTAGAACTCGGCCGTTCGATCGGGGCCCGCGGCCGGATCGCCGCCGACGATGATGCGGCGCGCGCCGCGATTGTGGGCGCCCGGCGTCGCCACGGTGTATTCGTGGTAGTAGCCGCGCGGCCGGCGCGGCAGTCGTCCTTCGAAATTGCCGAAGGTGATGCCGTCGCGCTGGTAGGGGAACGGACCGCCGGCGTGGATTCGTGCCAGCGTCGTTCGGGCGGCGGACGGCAGGTCGGTGGCCGCGATCTCGTCGGCGACCTCGCCCGTCGCAGCGGCCTCCGCATGGTGGCGCGCGCCGGCCGGAACGCCCGTGGCCAGCAAGCCGGCGCCGACCCACAGCGCCAACGTCCAGGCCCGCCACGATCGGCGCAGCCGGCCCATGGCGGCGGCGGCTGCATCCGTCGGCCGCACGCCGCCGCCCTCCCGGCATCCGCCCGCCCGGCTAGCGAGCCGCATTGGCGTCGAGTACCGCGAGCGCCGTCATGTTGACGAGCCGGCGCACCGTCGTGGACGGCGTCAGGATGTGCACCGGGCGCGCGGCGCCGAGCAGGATCGGTCCGATGGCGACGTTGTTGCCGGAGATGGTCTTGAGCAGGTTGTAGGCGATGTTGGCCGCGTCGATACCGGGGCAGACGAGCAGGTTGGCGTCGCCCTTCAGCGTCGAGAACGGCATCAGCGCCTGGCGAATCGCGCCGTCGACCGCGCAGTCCGCATGCATCTCGCCGTCGACCTCGAGCGCCGGCGCGCGCTCCCGCAGCCGCGCCAGCGCGGCGCGCATCTTCTGCGCCGAGGGCGCGTCGCTGGAGCCGAAGTTCGAATGCGACAACAGCGCGACGCGCGGGGAGATGCCGAGACGTCGCAGCTCGTCGGCCGCCATCGTCGTGATCGAGGCGACCTGCTCCGCGTCGGGGTCGACGTTCACGTGGGTGTCGACGATCGCGACCTGGCGGTCGGGCAGGATCAGCACGTTCATCGCGGCGTAGACGTCGGCGCCCTGGCGCTGGCCGATCACCTGGTCGATGTAGTCCAGGTGCTGGCGGTGCGTGCCGAACGTGCCGCAGATCATCCCGTCGGCCATGCCCTTATGGATCATCATCGCGCCGATCAGCGTGTGCCGCCGCCGCATCTCCACCTGGGCGTAGTGCTCGGTGACGCCCTTGCGCGCCGCGATCCGGTGATAGCTCTGCCAGAAGTCCTTGTAGCGCGGATCGAACTCCGGATTCACGAGCTCGAAATCGGCGCCCGGCCGGATCCGCAGCCCGAAGCGCTCGAGGCGGCGCGCGATGACCGCGGGCCGCCCGACCAGGATCGGCGTCGCGAGGCGCTCGTCGATCACGACCTGCGCGGCGCGCAGCACGCGCTCGTCCTCGCCCTCGGCAAAGACGATCCGCGAATGGCCCCCGGAGCGCGCCGCCTGCTTCGCGGTCGCGAAGATCGGCTTCATGAACGTGCCGGAGTGGTAGACGAACTGCTGCAGCTGGGCGCGGTACGCCTCCAGGTCCGGCAGCGGCCGGGTCGCGACGCCGCTCGCGATGGCAGCCTGCGCGACGGCCGGCGCGATCCGCAGCATCAGCCGCGGATCGAAAGGCCTCGGAATCAGGTATTCCGGCCCGAAGGAAATCGAATCGTTGCCGTAGGCGTTGGCGACGATGTCGCTCTGCTCCTCGCGCGCGAGCTGCGCGATCGCATGGACCGCCGCCACTTCCATCTGCGGCGTGATCGTCGTTGCGCCGACATCGAGCGCGCCGCGGAAGATGAACGGAAAGCACAGGACGTTGTTGACCTGGTTCGGATAGTCGGACCGCCCGGTCGCGATGATCGCGTCGTCGCGCACCGCGCGAACCTCCTCCGGGAGGATTTCCGGCACCGGATTGGCCAGCGCGAAGACGAGCGGGCGCGGCGCCATCCGCGCGACATGCTCGCGCTTCACGACGCCGCCGGCCGACAGGCCGAGGAAGATGTCGGCGCCGCCGATCACGTCGGCCAGGCGGCGCGCGTCGGTGGGTTGCGCATAGCGCGCCTTCTCCTCGTCCATCAGCGCGGCGCGCCCGCGGTAGACGACGCCTTCGATGTCGGCGACCCAGATGTTCTCGCGCGGCAGCCCGAGTTCCACGAGCAGGTCGAGGCAGGCGAGCGCCGCGGCGCCGGCGCCGCTGCAGACGAGCTTGACCGTCTTGATGTCCTTGCCGACGACGGCCAGGCCATTCAGCATCGCCGCGCCGACGATGATCGCGGTGCCGTGCTGGTCGTCGTGGAATACCGGGATCTTCATCCGCTGCCGCAGCTTGCGCTCGATCGCGAAGCACTCCGGCGCTTTGATGTCCTCCAGGTTGATCCCGCCGAACGTCGGCTCCAGCGCCGCGATGATCTCGACGAGGCGATCCGGGTCGAGCTCCGCGAGTTCGAGGTCGAAGACGTCGATGCCGGCGAACTTCTTGAAGAGGACGCCCTTGCCCTCCATGACCGGCTTTGCCGCTAGCGGGCCGATCGGGCCGAGGCCCAGTACCGCGGTTCCGTTGGTCACGACCGCGACCAGGTTGCCGCGAGCGGTGTAGCGGAATACCGCGGAAGGATCGGCGTGGATCGCCTCCGACGCCGCGGCGACGCCGGGCGAATACGCGAGCGCGAGATCGCGCTGGTTGACGAGCGACTTCGTCGGGGTGACCGCGATCTTTCCGGGGCGTGGCGACTCGTGGTACTCGAGCGCCGCTTGCTTCAAGTCATCGGTGGGCGTCTTGGACATGGCAGCCGCGCGGCTCCCTCGTGGATGTATCGAGCGCAGGAGGGCGCGATTATCCGCACGCGGCGACCCGTGCGCGACGCGGCTGCACGGGATTTCATCCGCCCGACGCGCCGCGGCGGGTTTCCATCGGAAGCGGCGGCGACCTCGTTCGGGTTTGTCTCAGCCGGCGGCGTGCGTGCGGGACGATTTCGCGGATGGGGTTAGACAAAAAGATCACGCATTTGCGCTAAAACGACGAATTATTGACGAAATTTCTCTGTTTTGGATAGCACAAATGATTGACTCTGTCGAACTATCGGCTATTATTTACCCCAGATTCTCCTCGGGCCTGTCACACGGCGTGAGCGCGGATCACCCTGATTCGGTGCCTCTCCTCCCTCCCTCCTCAACCGATTTTGGGTGCGCTCAGCCGACAGGCTCTTTTTTTGCCCACAGCAAACGTAAAAGTGACTACTAACTTACGGTTCTTGGCGCTCACCGGCTGACGCCGCAACTCCCCTCGCCCGCGACGCGGGAGAGGGGTGGGGGAGAGGGTGTTCGCGGGGAGGCGGTCGCCGCTCTAGGACCGCGGCGCGATATCGGCGCGCGCGACGGCCTCCGCGGCCGCCGGCGCGTTGTGCATGTCGACGCGCAACGGCGTCGCCGCGGCGACGAGCGCCGCTTCGACACGGCCGGCCGCCGCCATGCGCAGGCGTTGGAGTTCCGCGCGGACGCGGGCGGCGTACCCGCTTCCATCGCCGTTGAGCCCGGCGCCGACGTACAGCTGAAGTCCGCGGTCGACCGATCCGCCGCGCCGGATCAGCGCGCCGAGGATGGCCGTGCCGACCTTGATGTTCGCGACCGGATCCAGCGCCGCGGCATCCCCGCCCTGCTCGGCGACGAGTTCGGAATGCACGCTCGTCATCACCTGCATCAACCCGCGCGCGCCCATCGGACTCTGCGCGACCGGATTCAGCCCCGACTCGACCGCGACAACAGCCAGCACGAGCAAGGGGTCGACGCGATTGTCCTCGCCGGCCGATTTCGCGGCGGCGACCACTTCGCGAACGGCCTCGTCGGCGACGCGATAGCGGCGCGCCAGGTAGGTCGCGACGCGGGTCATTCGGCCGTCGAGCTGGACGTCGTCGGAATCGGCATCGTCGCTCGCCTCGTCCGGTGCCGCGTTCGGATCGACCGCGGCGACCGCGTCGGCCGGCTGCGCCGGCGCGACAAGGAGATCGCCGGCATGGCCCCCGAGCGGCCGCGCTGCGGCTTCCGGCAGCAGGCCGACGAGCGCCGTGCGCGCCGGCGGAAGGCCGACGAGCGCAAGCGCACCGGCCAGCGTGGCGAGGCCGACGAAGCCGACGCAGAGTCGCGCACTGGAGACGAAGCCGTCGATCACGTCGCGGCCGGCGGTTCGCCACCCTTCGACGTCGAGAACCGTCGCGAACACATTCGTGGAGCGCATGGTCGCACCTCCGATCACCGCCCGATCCGGGCGGTCAAGCAGTTCCGTCAGGTGCGTCGCACCGGGGATACCGCATGCCTGGGAGCGATGGTGAAACTGCCATCGCCATTTTACGGGGCGTCAGGTCCGGGTCAATCGGTCGGACCGGGGATAATTCCGCAAGAACACGGCGTAATTCGCCGCTTGGCGGATCCGGAAAGTCCCGGCGACGCGACGTCGCGGCTTGCCGGACCAGCCGGACCCGCCGGCCGGCGACCGCGTCGTCGTCGTGCGGTCATCCCCCGGCAACCTGCATTTTATACCAATCGGCGCCGCGTATGGTGCGCCGCACAAATTGATGAAATACAGCGACCTGCGCGACTTTCTCCGGGGGCTGGAATCCGAAAGGGAACTCGTCCGGGTCGGGGTCGAGGTCTCGCCCCGGCTCGAAATCACCGAAGTCTCGCGCCGCGTGCTTGCCGCCGCGGGACCGGCGCTGCTTTTCGAACGACCCACCGGCCATTCGATGCCGGTGCTGGCGAACCTCTTCGGCACGCCCCGCCGCGTCGCCAAGGCGATGGGCGCCGACGACGTCGCGGCGCTGCGCGAGATCGGCGAGTTGCTGGCCGCGCTGAAGGAACCGGAAGCGCCGCGCGGTCTGCGCGATGCGCTCGGCAAGGTCGGCCAGCTGAAGGCCGCGCTGTGGGACATGGCGCCGCGCCCTGTCCGTGGCGCGGCATGCCAGGAGGTCGTCTGGGAGGGCGACGACGTCGACCTCGCGAGGCTGCCGATCCAGACCTGCTGGCCTCGGGACGCCGGGCCGCTGCTCACCTGGGGCCTCGTCGTCACCCGCGGTCCGCACAAGGCGCGCCAGAACCTCGGAATCTACCGGCAGCAGGTGGTCGGCCGTAACAAGCTCATCATGCGCTGGCTCGCGCATCGCGGCGGCGCCCTGGATTTCCGCGACCACCGCCTCGCCCGTCCGGGGCAACCGTTCCCGATCGCGGTCGCAGTCGGCGCCGACCCGGCGACGATCCTCGGCGCCGTGACGCCGGTCCCGGACCAGTTGTCCGAGTACCAGTTCGCCGGGCTGCTGCGCGGCGCCCGGACCGCGATCACCCGATGCCTCGGCGTCGACCTGCAGGTTCCGGCCAGCGCCGAACTCGTCCTCGAGGGCAGCGTCCGGCCGGATCCGGCGAATGCCGACGGCCGGTTGAGCGCCGCGAATGCCGGCTACGAAACCGCGATCGAGGGTCCGTTCGGCGACCACACCGGCTACTACAACGAGACCGAGCGCTTTCCGGTCTTCACCGTCGAGCGCATCACGATGCGGCGCGACCCGATCTTCCACTCGACCTACACCGGCAAGCCGCCGGACGAACCCGCGGTTCTCGGCGTCGCGCTCAACGAGGTCTTCGTGCCGATCCTGCGGCGGACGTTTCCGGAGATCCGCGACTTCTACCTGCCCCCGGAGGGCTGCAGCTACCGGCTTGCGATCGTCTCGATGCGCAAGCAGTACGCCGGGCATGCCAAGCGGGTCATGTTCGGCGTCTGGAGCTTCCTGCGGCAGTTCATGTACACGAAATTCATCATCGTCGTCGACGACGACGTCGATGCGCGCGACTGGAAGGAGGTGGTCTGGGCCGTCACGACCCGCGTGGATCCGCGCCGCGACACGGTCCTCGTCGACAACACGCCGATCGACTACCTCGACTTCGCGAGCCCGGTCGCCGGCCTCGGAAGCAAGATGGGGATCGACGCGACGAACAAGGTCGCCGGCGAGACCGACCGCGCGTGGGGCGAGCCGATCGCCATGGACGACGCGGTCGTCAAACGGATCGACGCGCTGTGGAGCCAGCTCGGATTGTGATGCCGCCGCGCACGGTCGACCACCGGGCGCCGGCGTGCAACCCCGATACCCCCGATGGCAGGAGGAGAGAAGGCATGGCGATCGAACGCAAGCCGCTGCGACGCGGCGGCATCAAATCGGCCGGCTACGACCGCGCCGCGCGCGTGCTGGAAGTCGAATTCGACAACGGCTCCGTCGTGCAGCACAGCGCAGTCGGCGAAGCGATCGCGCAGCGGCTCCTGTCGAGCAGCGCGCCGGGCAGCTACTACAAGGACGTCATCCAGGAGGAGTATTCGATTCGGCGCGTCCGCTAGCGCGCGTCGCGGCCGGCAAGCGCTGATCGCGCCGCCCGTCGCCGGCGCCGTTCTCAAGGCACCTGGACGTCCGGCATCCAGCGCAGCACGTCGGCGGCCCGCGCGTCGAGATAGCCGCCCGACCTGATCCGCCCGTAGCGCTTCGGGCTCGGCAGGTACGTCGCGAGGCGCGCCGCCTGCTCCGGCTGCAGTTGCGCCGCGGCGACGCCGTCGTAGTGGCGTGCCGCCGCCTCCGCGCCGAAGATCCCGTCGCCCCATTCCGCGATGTTGAGGTAGACCTCGAGGATCCGGCGCTTCGGCCACGCCAGCTCGATCAGGTAGGTGATCAGAAGTTCCTCGGCCTTGCGCGCGTAGCTCCGCTCGCCGGAGAGGAAGAGGTTCTTCGCGACCTGCTGCGAGATCGTCGAGCCGCCGTGCAGCGGACGGCCCTGCCGGCGATTGCTCTCGTACGCCTTCTCGACGGCGTCCCAATCGACGCCGTCGTGCTCGACGAATCTCGCGTCCTCCGCCGCGATCACGGCCCGCTTGAGGTTGACGGAGATTCGCTCGTACGGAACCCACGCCTGCTGCAGGCGCGCGGCCGGCTGCGCGGCCTGGATTCGCCGCAGCTCGGCGCGCATGAAGGCCGTCGGGCCCGGATCGACCCAGCGCCAGGCGACGATCCAGCCGAGGAACCAGGCCTGCAGCAGCACGAACGCGGCCACGGCGAGCAGCCCGGCCATCCCGAGCAGGCGCGCGACGCGACGGCGCCGCGGAAGCGCGCCCGCCGCGACGGCGTCACCCGGGATCACCGCGATGCCGCGGCGCTCTCGAGCATTCGACGCACGGCCTCGTACGCGGCCTCCGTCTGCGGACGGACCCCGCGCCAGATCAGGAAGGACTCCGCGGCCTGCTCGATCAGCATGCCGAGGCCATCGCAGACGCAGCGCGCGCCGCCGCGCTGCGCCAGGCGCATGAACGGCGTCGGTCCGGGCGCGTAGACGAGGTCGTAGGCGAGCGAGCAGCCGCCGAACGCCTCCGGGTCGACGGCCGGCGCTTCGTGGTGCAGCCCGGTCGACGTGCCGTTGATCACGATGTCGAACTGCTCGGCGGGTACCTCGTCGTACTCGATGGCCTCGACGCCGAATTCCTCGGCGAGCTCCTGCGCGCGCCCGTGCGTGCGGTTGGCGACCGCGATCCACTTCGGCGTCTCCTCCAGCAGCGACCCGATGAGGCCGCGCACCGCGCCGCCGGCACCGAGGATGAGCACCGCGGAGCCGGCGATGCGCTGGTCGAAGCGCAGCGTGACGTCGCGCACGAAACCGATGCCGTCGGTGTTGTCGCCGAGGATCTCGTCGCCGTCGAACTTCAGCGTGTTCACGGCGCCGGCGAGGCGCGCGCGCGGCGCGAGGTCGGTCGCGAGCTTCGCCGCGTCGAGCTTGAAGGGCACGGTGACGTTCACGCCAAGGTAGCCGGCGTCGCGCAGCCCGAGCGCGAACTCCTCGAAGCCGTCGATCGGCGCCTCGAGCCGCTCGTAGCTCATCGCCTGGCCCGTGGCCTTCGCGAAGATCGCATGGATCTCCGGCGAGCGGCTGTGGCCGACCGGATGGCCGACGACGCCGTATCGATCGCAGCGGGACATCGTTCCGGCCTCAGTCCGGATTTCCGGGACGCGGCGCGACGCCTGCCGCCGCGCCGGCGTTCGCGCCCGCCGGCGCCTGCGCGGGCCGGGTCGAGAACTTCTCGTTCGTGAAGATCCACGTGCGCGGGATCACCAGCTCCTCGGTATCGCGCGCGATCTCCGGCGGGAACGGCGGGAACGGCGCGGCCAGCTTGACGATGCGCCGGGCCGCGCGGTCGAGCACCGGCGACCCGGACGACTGCTCGATCACGGCGTCGACGAGCGAGCCGTCCTTGCGGATCGTCACCGACATCAGCAGCTCGCCGTAGATCTTCCCGCGCGCTTCCTCCGGGTAGTGCTCGTTGCCGATCCGCTCGACTCGCGCGCGCCAGTCCTCGAAGTAGCGCGCGAAGCGGTATTCCATGGCGCTCGGCATCAGCACGGTCCGCTTCGGGCGTTTCTGGTAGTCGCTGATCGACTGCGAGATCTCGGCCTCCATCCGCATCAGGCGCTGGCCGTCCTCGTCCGCGCTGCCGGAATTCGGCTGCACCGGCCGCGTTTCCTTCGCCGGCACCGGCGGCGCGAGCTCCCCGTCGGTGAGGCTGCGCAGCAGCCGCAGCTGCTCCTGCTCCAGCTGCTCGACGTTGCGGCGCGCGGACTCGAGCCGATCGCCGTCGACCAGCACGAAGGAATTCGGCAGCGGCGAGGAGCGGCGCCCGTACTCGTTGTTGCCGCCGCCGTCGAGGTTCGCCTGAGCCAGCACGTCCGGGTTGGTGGGCGCCGCGGCGCTCTTCGCGTTGACGAGCGTGATGTCCAGGCGCGACTCGGCCTCGCGCAGCAAACCGCTGTCGGGGTCGACGAAGCGGACCGCCAGCACCGCCACATGTACGAGCGCGGAAATGCCGATCGCATAGGCGAGCACCCGGTTTTCTCCAGTGGCCAGCCAACCCTGCACGCGCACCCCCCAAAAAGAGTTCGCCCGAAACGCCTGGCGAGCGACGGTAACCCGGCGCATGTCGCCGCGCATGTCGCCACGCAGGATTCCGCGCCGGTCGCCGCGCGCCTTTCCGCGCCCGTCGCCGACGGCCCGGCGGAACCGGAGCCTGCGCGGCATTTTAGCCACGCCATGACCGGATCAGGCAAGCGCGCCGACCCGTTCCTGGATTCCGCACGCGATGCCGCCGTCGAGCGGCCCCGTTTCCGATCGCCTCGAACCGTGCTACCGGGCCCAGTAGTGCCGCCGTGCGCGTGGCCACCGATGATCGCAGCGGTGGGCGAGCCGCGATCTCCGCGACCGCCGCGCGACCCGAAGGGAATACGATGCCACGACTTCACTACGGTCTTGATCCTACGCGCCGCGGGCGCACCATCGAGGCACGACGTCCGTCGCCATCATCGCGGCCTGCGTCGCGCTCGTCCCGGGTCGCGGCATGGGTCGCCGGCGCCGCAGCCGTCGTCGCGGACGCCGCCTGGGCCCAGGCCACCGCGGGGGATGCCGGCAGCACGCTGTGGGGCGCTTTCAAGGCCGTCCTCTACGGGCCCTGGGGGCTCGTCGGGTCCGCGGTCGTCGTCGCGCTCGGCATCTACATGTTCCTCGAGCGCGGGTTCCTGCACGCGCTCGCGGTCATGGCTGCCGGCGGGCTCATCTTCTTCGTGCCGCTGATCGTCGTCTCGATGCGCAACGCCGCGCAGGCCATGGGAGGCGCCGGATGAGACCCGTGCCGCACCTGATCGATGCCGGAAGCCGCATCGGCGAAATCATGATCGTCTTCGTGACGCCGCTCTTCCTGCTGCGCACGATCCATCCGCTGCTCGGCCTCGCGGTCGCGATCGTCGGCACCTTCGTCTACGCCCGCTTCACCCTCGGGAAGCCGGACGGGTACCTCGTCCATCGGGCGTATCGGGCCGGTCTGCCTCTCGACGGCCTGCTCGATCGCCGGATCCGGCGGTTCGTCCCCTGAGCCGACAGCGGGTCCGGAGCGCACCATGGTCGGAGACTTCGATCGGCTCGAACAGGCGATCGCACGATCGTTCTGGCTCGGCGGTGCCGCGGTGCTGGTCCTGCTGGCCGTCGCCGCCGGGTGCGCCTGGCTCGCGCTCGGCTTCGCCGGATCGCTGCGCGACGCCGCGCAGCACACGCCGGTCCTCGTCGTCCCCGGTGCGGTCGGCGGCGTCTACACGCCCGGGATCGCGGAGGAGGCGATCCGCGGCGCCGCGCGCTACCTTGCCGGCCTCGCCACGAGCTTCAGCGGCGTCCACGGATTCGACCTTCGATTCGACGAACTGGAGTCCTACGCGTCGCCGCGCTATCTCGCGCAATTGCAGGCCGCGCGCCGCGCGCTGCGGCACGAGGTCGAAACCCAGAACCAGGCCCGAACCTTCATCGCGACGCCGGGCGCAGAGGTCATGACGCAGGTCGAACCGGGCCTCTTCGACTACGTCGCACGCGGCGAACGGGCGGTATTCGCCAGCGGACTGCCGCTGGACACCTGGCATTCGACGGTCCACTTGCGGCTTCGTGCCGAGGCGCCCAGCGCGTCGAATCGCACCGGCGTCGTCATCGAGGCCTTCGACGTCCGCGACGAACCCCGCCCGATCGCCGCCGCGTCGCCCGGCTCGGCCCGCCCATGAGGCCGGCTCGTCTCGCCCTCGCCCGCCTTGCCGCGCGCTTCGCGCTTGCGCTGCTCGCGCTGGTGGCGCTGGGCGCCTCGGCACGCGACGTCACCTGGGACGGAACGAGCTACCTGCCGATCGGCCTGCGCCTCGGCTCCGATACGCGCCTGCGGATGCCGGAGGAGTTCGACGACGCCTGGGAACGTGACACCGAGGTCGCCGTGACGACGCTCGATCCGCAGACGTTGATCATCCGGCCGCGGAGCGATGCCATCGAACAGCGACTGACGTTGCGCGGCCGCCGCACGGGAACCCTCTACCTCGCGCGCGCCAGCACGTCGCTGCCTTACACGCCGCTTGTCGTCGTTCGCAATGCGGCGCTCGTCGGCGACGCCGCGACCCAGGCCACGGCCGCACTGACGGTCGTCGGCGTCCTGCGGTCGATGATGCAGGGCATCGCGCCGGCCGGGTTCCACGTCGAGGGCAGCAGCCGCGTACTGCTGGAACAGGCTCCGTACCGGATTGTCGCCAGGGAATTCTGGAGCTCGCCGCGCTTCAACGGCATCGTCGCGGATCTCGCATCGACCGTCGCCGGAGCGACGATACCCGTCGTGCCGGCGAACATCGTGCTGCGCGCCCCGGAGCTCGGGACACTTCGCGCCGCCGCTCCGGAGCGATTCGAACTCGACGCCGCGAGCCCGGCGACGCGCCTCTTCCTCGTCTTCGCGCGCTGAATCGATGAGCGCGCGCGCCGCCCTCCCGCTTCGCTGCCGGCAGCACGGCATCGCGCCGGGCTTCTGGATCCTCGCCGGTTCGGCCGCCGCCGCGGCGCTCGTCGCCGTGCTGGTGTCCGTCGTCCACCACGGCCCGGACCCGTCGCCACCGCGCGGCGACGACGACGCGGAGCGTGCATCGCCGGCGGTCGCCTTCGGCAGTTCGACCGCCAGCGAAAACTTCGTGCACGCGTTTCAGCAACGGGTGACCGAGGAATTGCACGTCGCCCTCGACAGCGCGAGGCGCGACGAGGACCGGCGTCTGCAGGAATTCGAGCAGCGCAGCCGCGCGCAGGCCGCCGAGCAGTTCGATGCGATGCGGCGCGCCGTCGCCGAGGCACGCGGCCCCGAGGCCGCGAACGTGGACCGCCTCGGGAGCAGCGGGGCCGCAACGGACGAGACGGCGCCGCGGGTGCATACGCGCACCGGGCCCGCGGACACCGCGACCGCCGAGGCCGCCACCGACCGCTTCGCGCTGACGCCAGACGACATTCGTCGTCTCGAGGAGGGATCGTCCGGCGCGCCGACGCGACTGACGGTCGGCCTCTCGCCGCGCGGCGCGCCGCGCGCCGGCGACGCCGACATCGCGCCGCACGGCTTTGTCGACGGGCGGCTTCTCAACGGCGTCGTCGCCGTCGTCGGCGGACCCGAGCGCGAAAGCATCGTCGCGCTCACCGGATCCTACGAGGCCGCAAACGGCTATCGCAGCGCGCTCGACGGCTGCTTCGTGCTGGTCCAGGGCCGACCGGAGGCCGCGTCCGGCCGGATCGATTTCAAGGCGAGCCGGCTGACGTGCAATTTTCCCGACGGCGCATCGAAGACCTGGGATGTCTCCGGCTGGCTCGTCGACGGCGATGGCATCCGCGGCATACGCGCGACGATCGTGCAGAACCTGGACAAGAAAGCCGCCGTGGCGGGCCTTGGCGGCGCCGTCGGCGGCATCGGGCACCGGCTGAGCCAGCAGCAGTATGACAACGGCGTCACCCCGCTGGGCGGCGCCAGCGCGATCTTCCGCGGAAGCTCGGCCGTCGATGCCCTCGGCGGGGCAGGCGAAGGCGCCGCCAACGCGATCCAGCAGTCGATCGGCGAGTACTTCCAGCTCTTCGCGCCGACGTTGCAGGTCGGCGGCGGCACCGCGGTCACGGTCGTTCTCGCGAACGAGCTGGCCTTGCCCGACAGCGGCCGCGGGCTGACGACGACGCATGCGGCGGGGCCATGAGGCGAGCGCCGACCGGCACGCCACGACGCCGTGCCATTGCGGCCGTCGTTCCGGCTTGCGCGATGGCGATATCCGGATGCGCAACGCCGGCGTCCGATGTTCGCGTCGAGACGATGCCGATGAGCGCCGCCCTCGCTCAGTCGCGAGTCCGGTCGCCGGCGATCGCGGCCGATCCGACAGCAGGTGGCACGGCCCGCTCCGCCGCGACGCCGCCGCCCGGCGGGCCCTTGCCGTCCGGCATCTCACGACCGATCGTTTCGCTGCCGGACGTCCGCCTGGCTTACCTCTACGAATGGGTCGACGCCGAAGGCAACCGGCATTTTGGCGCCTGGGTGGCGATCCCGCTCAGTCCGGCGCGTTGGATCCTTCCCGACGGTTCAACCGCCTCGCTCGACGGCCACGCCGCATCGCCCGACCCCCGACCCTCCGCGTCGAGCGCGGCGCCGCGGCAAGCCGCGACGACCGCGACCTCCGCCACGCCGCACAAGGACGCGACACGATGAAGACCGCGCCGCCACCGGGCTCGCCCGCGCACGCGCTCGCGATGGATGCGACGGCCGACACGGCACCGCTTGCGACCGTGCTTCCCTATGTCGCCTGCGGCACCGCGTGCGGTTTCGCCCCGATTCACCTGCTTGCCGACGACACCCTCGGCTATGCGCTCGAGATCGGCGTGCCGGCCGTCGCCACCGATCCGTCCGGCGAGGAGTCGATCGCCGGCGCGATCGACGGCCTGCTGCGCGACCTGCCCGCCGATGTCGCCCTGCAGTGGTTCTTCATCGGTCGTCCTGACGTCGAGCACGCCGTTCGCCTGTACCTGTCGCAGCCCGGCCACGACGAAGTCGGGATGGCGCTGGCCGACGCGTTCGTCGAACGCTGGCGCACGGCGCAGGTCCGCGGATTCTTCCCCGGCGCCGGCGATGCCAACCTCTATCCGCGGACACAGCGGATCGTCGTGGCGGTGAAATCCCCGCCGCTGCGTCGCAGCCGCCACGCGCTGCGTCGCTTGCTGCCGGGCGCACATCGCGGTGCCGGCGACCCGGATGCCGCGGCGTTCGTGCGCGGCGCCAAGGCCCTGCACGAGACGCTCGACTCGCTCGGGTTCGGACCGGTCGCGCTGGACGCCGACGGCCTTGCCGCCACCGTGGCCGACCTGCTGTTTCCCGACCGCGCCCTTGTGCGGCAACCGCTGCGCGTCGGACGCGCCAGCATCCGCGAAGCGATCGGCGCGCTGGGGCGCGTCGACCAGCTGCAGCCCGGCGGCTTCCGCAGCGTGGCTGCGGGCCGGGAGGCGCACCACCGTGTCGTGTCGATGATGTGGCATCCACGCGGCGTTCGCGCCGGCCTGCTCAATGCGCTGCCGGCGCTGCGCCCGCGCCTGAGCATCGTGCTCGCCGCCGCCGCGCAGTCACGGACCGCGGCGGCGTTCCAGCTCAAGGCGCTCGCTTTCCTCAACCAGCGGACCAGCCATCGCTTCAACGCCACCGAGTCGGACGCTCGGGCCTCCGCGCTCCATGACATCGAGCAGCGGATCCTCGCCGACGGCGAACGCCTCGTCGCTGGTCGCCTCCAGGTTCATGTCGTCGAGGCCACGGCCGAGGAGGCCGACCGCGCCGCGCTTGCCGTGACGACGCACCTGCAGGCTCTGGACATCGAAGCGGGCGTCGAGGAGGACATCGGCGCCAGCCTCCTGCTGCGCGGTTGCCTGCCTTTCGCCGTCTACGAACGCGCCGAGCGGAAATTCCGCCGTCGCCGCCGCTTCCTGTCGCGCGACTGGGCCGACCTGCATCCGGCCGGCAGTCATTGGACCGGCATGCCGCCCGACCCGGCCTTGACCGCGGGCCGCGCGCCCGCGCCGATCGTGATGTATCGCAATCCCGCCGGCGAACCGCTTTTCATCGACCCCTCGAAGGCCGAGCGCAATCCGCATGCGCTGATCATCGGCCAGTCGGGGTCCGGCAAGAGCTTCTTCGTCCACGACTACCTGCTGCACCTGTGGCGCCTGCCCGACATCCGCATCTATCTCATCTCGATCAAGCCGGACTATCGCAAGCTCGCGCTCGTGCTCGGCCGGTACGTCGAGGTCACGCTCGACGCCGACGTCTCGCTGAATCCGTTCGCCGGCGAACCGAGCCTCGAGAACCAGGCGACGTGGTTCGCCGCGCTGTCGCTGATGATTACCGAGGGACGAGCGGACCGCGCGCTGTCGCGCGACGAAGAGGTTGCGCTGCAGGAAGCTTCGGTCGCCGCGGCCGCCCGCAACTGGGATGGCACGCGCGGCGGAGCGCTGCGGGAGACGATCCTCGAGGACATCTGCGGCGAACTCGAGCGCGCCCAGGGTGCGCGCGGCCGCCATCTCGCGGCGCTGCTGCAACCCTATCGCCGCGGACCTTATCGCCGGCTCTTCAACGCCCCGCGCGGCTTGTCCGTGGACGATCGCTTCGTGTTCTTCAACCTCGGGCAGATCCTGCGGCAGCCGTGCTCCCCCGTCGTGTCGTTCAGCGTCTTCGCGCTCGTCAACCAGGCGATGTACGACGCGCGGCTTCGCGCAACGCCCAAGGGCCTCGTTGCCGACGAGGTCTGGGCGCTAGCCCAGGATCCGTATGCCGCCGCGATCCTGGATCGATCGCTGAAGGCCTATCGCAGCCTGGGCGGCTTCGCGGTCCCGATCGTCCAGGATCCGCGGGACCTCGACACGCCCGGGGGCCGCGTGATGCTGGTGAACACGGCCACGAAGATCGTGCTTCCGCTCGACCATTCCGGCCTGGCGGACATCGACCGGTTCGTGCGCCTCAACGACCGCGAGCGCGACCTCGTGCGCGACCTGCGGCTCGTCAAGCGGCGCTACAGCGAGTTCTTCGTGTCGGTCGAAGGCTTCCATTCGGCAAAGGGCATGCTGATCCCCGACCCGTTGCGTTACGCGATCTCGACGACCGACCCGGCCGACGAAGCGCAGATCGAGCGGCTGCATGCGCGCAGCGGCCACATGTGGACCGCGGTCCAACAGTTCGCCCGCGACGCGCCGTATGGCATCGCTGCGCGAACGGCGCCGAGCCGATGAGCGCGCTTGATCCGCTCCGCTCCGCAGGGAAGGATCCGGCGTCGTTGCGGATCGACCGCGGCGCCGTCCGTGCGCGCTTGGTTTCCGCGCCGCTGGCCGCACCGCTTTCCGCGCCAGTCGCCGCACCATTCCCGGATGTTCGCCGCGAGCCGCCGGTCGGCGGTGCCAACGGCGCGGCGGCGCGCATCGGCCACGATGGCCGCGATGACCACGAGGACCACGAGGACCTCGCGGGCCGCGACGTCCTCGACGATTTCGTCGAACCGGAAGCGCCGGAGCCTGCGGCGCGCGTCGCCGGGCCCGCGGACATCGCGACCCGGCGCCCGCGTTGGCTGCGCTTCTCCACGCTCGCCGGTTCCGCGCTGGGGCTCGCCGCCGGCCTGGCGGTCGTGCGCCATGTGGTGCTCGCGCCACCGGGGGCCGCCAACGCCGCGGCCCAGGCACTCGCGGAACAGCGCCGCCGAGCGGCCACGGATGCGGCATCGCTGCTGACGACTCTGCCGGCGTTGCCGCCGCAGGCCGCCGCAAGCACCGGCTTCGACAAGACGCCTGCGCTCCGCGATCGTATCGACGCCCCGCCGGCATCCGCGGCGGATGACCCTCGCGATGCGCCGCCATCCGAAACGTCCCGCGCAACGACGCCGTCGACGGACGCCTTTCGCGATGACGAGACACCGGCCGCGCGGGGTTCGCTCGCCACGTCGCCGCTCGCGCCCCGCGTCGCGCTGCCGGATCCGTTTCGAAGCATTCCGGTGCCCGGTGGAGCGCCGGCGAGAGCGCCGGCGGCGGATCGTCCACGGCCGGAGGCCCCGCGCAGCGCCGTGCGGCTCACGCCACGCCGGATTCCGGACCGGATTGAAGGCTTGCCGGACGAATCGACCGGACACGATCCTCTCGACGCCATTCCGATCACCGGATCGCTCCGGCTCGCCGGATCCCCGTCGAGCGCCTTCGTCGTGCGGCAGGTTCGGGAGACGGCGTCCGGATGGACGGCGCTGATCGCGCCGCGGCGTGCGGATCCCGCAGAACCACGCTGGTACTTGGCCGGCCAGTCGTTGCCGGACGAATGGACGATCGTGCGCGTCGGGCCCGACGGCGTGGACCTGATGAGCTCTCAAGGCAATCCCGGCCGAATCGGCCCGCCGCTATCGATCGTCCCGCGACCGCCGCTCGATCGATGACCCGCCATCGACTCGTCGCGGCCGACCGACGTCGACGTGCGGCGAGCGGCGCGACCTCCGTTCGCGCCCTCGCGCTCGCGGCGATGCTCGCTGGCGCGCAGCCGGCAGGGGCGCATGACGATGCCCGCGGCGGGGTTCCGATCGGCCCGCTCGACGTCGTCGTCGAGACCGGACCCTGCGCCGGGTCGCTCGTGGTGCGAACCGGCGACGGGCGGCGTTTCGAAGTCGAGTCCTGGGGCGGGATCGCCCGGCGACGGCACCTGCGCGTCGAGGGCATCGTCTACCGCGCCGCCAGCATCTGCGGACGCTACCCCTGGCTGCGCCTACGGCGCGACGCACCGGGCGACGGCGCGACAGCGGACACCGGGCTCGGCGGCGTGGCCCGGCCGGGCGCGGACGCCCTGCCGCGCATCGCACTCGACCGTTCGATACCGCGCGTCCTCGCTCGCGTCGCGCGACTCGGCACCGAGCGCGCCGAGGCGGGCCTGCCGTTCCACCTGCTCGACGCGTTGCAGCTCGAATTCGGAGGCTCCGACGGGCTGCTGCGACGCCTTGCCCGGGCACTCGCGGCATGGATCGCCGGGAATCTCGACGCCAGGCTCGACATGCGGCTCGACGAACCGCTCGTGGCCGGCGCGCCGGGCGGCGACGCCGCACCGGCCGCGGAAGAGCGCGCACGCGAGTGGCTTGACGATGGCGCGGCGGCGCAGGCCCCCGGCAGCGACGTCGCGACAGGCCCGCGTTAGCGATGCACGCACCCCACGGCCCCGCGCAGCACCGCTCCAGGATGCCAGGCTTCAGGCGGCTGTCGCGCCTGAAGCCCGTCGTGAACCGCGGGCTCGCGCTCGCCGCGTCGGCATGGACGTCGACCGCGCTCGCGGCCTCCGGCGTGCTGGCCCCCGGCGCCGTTGCCGACGCATGCGCATCGGCACTGGTCGTCGGCACGTCGGGTTGCGCGCGGTTCGCGGCGGGTGCATCGGGTGCGGGGGCTGAACGCGCCGCGACCGCCGCGGCGCCGGCCGGCGCCGCGTTGCCGCGCGATGACAGCGAGGACGCCCGCATCGACGCGGCGCTGGCGAGCCACGGGAAGCCGTCGCGCGAAGCCATGCGCGCGCTGCTCGACCCGACGGACGAGAACATCCTCGCGATGATGCGCAAGGAGGACGAAACGCTCGCGATCGCGGCCTACGTCGGGCAGCGGATGACGGACCTGCGCACGCGCCGCGGCGAGGACGAATCCGGCGGCCCCGTGGCCGCGGACGGCGGCGCAGCGGCGAGCCACGGCGTCGACCCGGATGTCGGCGCGGATGTCGGCGCGGATGTCGGCCCGGATGTCGGCCCGGATGTCGGCGCGGACCCGGCTCGCGACATGCCGTCGATGATCCGGATGCGCGCGACGCTGGTGGGAATGCCGACCGATCCGGATCTTCGCGCCGCGGCGACGATGCTGGGCCGTGTCGCCGATCGCTTTCCCGCGCTGGACGCCCGCGTCGTCTGGATCACCGACGGACCGCCGCGCGCGGCGCTGGCGGCGGCCGCCGCCGCGGCCGGCGGCCTGCGGCTGCCGCTGCGCGTCGTGGCGGCCGAAGCCACGGAGGCGGCGCCGGGAGGCGACGACGGCGTGACCGGCACGCGGATACCGGCCTACGTCGTGCTGCACGACCTTCGCTTCGGGCTCGGTCGTCGGCTTGCCGCGCGGGGACTGGATGGCGCGGCGCTGCGTGACGCGATCATCGCGCTGCGCGAGTCGGGTCGGCAGCGCATCGCGGCGCCCGCGGGCGCGCTGGGACTGCGGTGACACGGCGCGAGTTGCTCGGCGGCCTTCGACGATGCCTGCTGCCAGGCGCCGGCCCCGCGGTGGCGCTGCTGTTCGCGGCGACCGCCACCGTGCAGGCCGCGACGACCCAGCCCTTCGGCGCCGGCACCGATAGCAGCGACGCCCGGTTCGGCGCGCAGGTCGGCGCGGCGACGTCCTGGCAGCCGAGCTACGTCCCGCTGGGCACGGCGGGCGTCACCGCGACGTTCGGCGGCGGCAACGCGCTGACCTGCGGCCATGTGGATTTTCGCGGCTTCCTCGCGCAGTTCCATGCCGGCGAACTGGTGCACGACATGCGCGACGTCGTGATCCATGGCGCGCAGCAGGCGGCCTTCGACTATCTCATCGCGCTCGCGTACTCGACGCCGACGGTTGCCTCGGTGCTCGACATGATGGACAAGCGGCTGGCCGATCGCTTCCACGCGTTTGCGCAGGCCTGCAATGCCCAGATGGCGAGGCGTGCCGGCGAGGAAGCCGGTGCCCGCCGCCTCGACGACGCGGCCGACCAGTGCTTCGCGCAGCAGGTCGCCGGCGGCGCCTCGCCGACGGACGCCTACCGCGCCTGCTCCATCGAGCACGCGTTCGGCGGCCTCGACATCCCCGCGCTCGCCGGCACGCTCGACTACCTCCGGCGCTACACGAACCTCGACGTGACGCGCGAGATCGAAGCGCTGCTCCGCCTGCTGCCGGACGAGAAGATCGAGGGCGGCGCGCTGCAGATGCGCCCGCCGCAGTCGAGCGTCGCCTCGATGGTCGAGGGCTTGCGGCAACGCACGCGCGCCGCGCTGGACCTCATCGAGGCCGGAAGCGACCCGACGGGCATCGCCCGCTGCGCCGCCGACGATCTCCTCGGGCCGGAAGGCGCCGTGGCGCCCTGCCTGCCCGCATCCGCATCGGCGCTCGTCGCCTCACCCGCGTTCCGCGGCGCGCGGCTGCTCAACGCGCCGTCGCGCGAACTCTACAAGGATGCCCTTTCGAGCCAGATCGCGACCGTCGCGGCGTACTCCAACATCCTCGAGTTGCAGCAGCAGATCGCCCGCCTCGACGTGCGAGGCGGGTCGGCGGCCGCGGCCGGCGAAGCCCTGGCGCGTCGCGCTCGCCTGCAGGAGCAGGCTGATCGCCTGCTCGGGCAAGCCGACCTGCAGGTTCGCATCGAGGACGCGAAACTGCGCGTCGCACGCACGCAGCTCCTGGCGCTGGAACGCGCCGAGTCCCGGCTGGAGGCAGCCGCAGCGCGCCTCGCGACCGAGACGCCGTCGGCCGTCACCGGCGTCGGCGACCTGCTGCGCCTGTTCGTCGATCGCTGACGCCCGGGGCGCGCTTTGGGGGAGCAATTCGTCGATCTCTTTGCCGCCGGCGCGTACGCGGTCGCCGGGCGGCTGATGCTGGGGCTTGGCAACGGCACGACGGCGTGGCTCTTCGAGCTGCTTGCGAGCCTCGGGCTGCTGCACGCCGTGGCACTCAGCGCCACCGGGCGGGCGCCGGACCTGTGGTTGAGGCATCTCCTCGCGGTGGCGCTCGCCTCGCTGATGGTGGCGCTTCCGTTGCGCGTCGATCTCGCGCCACTCGACTACGCGGCGCCGGGACGGATCGAATCGTTGTTCGGGACCCGCTACGGTGCGGCGCCGCACCTGACCTACGCGATCGAGCGCCTCGGCGCCGCGGCCGCGACGAGCCTGCGCGGGATGGCCGGCTCGCGCCCGGCGCTCGCCGTGCCGGGCGTCGTCGCGCAGGTCGCGGATCTGGCCGCGTCGCCGCTGACGCTCGACGATCCGCAGTTGCGCGCCAACCTCGAGATCTGGCGGCGTCGGATCGTTCCGCAATTGCTGCAACAGGATCCGGCGCTGGAATCGCAGCTGCGCGCGACGCAACTGCTGCCGACGCTGCTCGATCCGGTGCACGACGACGCACGATTCGCCGGCGCCCGCGCCGCCGCGCAGGCGACGCAGTTGCATGCGGCGCTTGCCGACTCCCGTGTCGACCTGGGCGCGATCGTCGCCGTTTCCGACAGCGCATTGCGCAGCATCAGCGATACGGCGGGTGCCGATCCGTGGATCGCCGCTGCCGCGACCGGGCCGGTCTCGGTGCGTTTCGCGAGCCGGACGCCGAACGCCCAGCCGCCCGCGGGGATCGACGACTCGCCGGACAGCGCATTCGGCGACGCCGTGCGTCGCGGGTCGAGCCTCGCCGCCGAGATGATCGCGCTTCAGCCGGACGCCGACCGACCGCGCGACGTCGCGTCGATCGACGACCTGTACCGCCACCTCGCGACCTCGATCCTCGTCGTCGCCGGCACGCACTATGCGGCCGACGCGTCGCGGCTCGCGCTGCTGGGCAGCCTCTGCCAGCGCAGCGGCGAGGAGGCCTGCCGCGCGGCGCAGGCGGCGCTGCCGCAAGCCTCCGCGCTGCTGCGCCAACCCGATCGCGACGCCTACAACGCGCCGACGCTGCTGACGCTGCTTCGCCAGTCGCTCGCGACGCTGCTGCTCGCGGTGGCGTCGATGCTGGTCGGCGCGCTGTCGTCGCTCGTCGTCGCGGTGCTGCCGTTCATGCTCGGGATCGCGAAGGCCCTCGCGATCGTGCTGTCGGTCGTCGGCGTCTGGCTGCTGCTCTGGCCGGGTCGCTTCCTGATGGCCATGACGTGGATCGTCGGCCCGGTCGCGTTCGTCGGCCTGTGGTCGGTGCTGTTCGCCGTCTGGATCGAGATCGAGGGGTTCCTGAGCGCCGTCGCGTCGACCGTCGGCGGATCCGACCAGGGCTCCTGGTCCGCCGGTCGCCTCATGTCGATCGCGCTCTCGCTGGGCTACCTGGGCCTGCCGACGCTCGCCCTGCATATCCTCTTCGGCACCGCGCACGGTGCACTCGCGCACGGCGGACACCAGCTCGAGAACGCCTTGCGGACCGGCATCCAGCACACGCCGTCGATCGTCGCCACCGGTCGCCGCTGGCTCTGGCGCTCGCCGCTGGCGCAGCGGGTCAACCGGCGCATCTACGCGAAGGTGGGCCTCGGTGCCTTGGCCGCGCGCCGCGCCCGCGCCCGAACTGCAGGCGCGAGGACGGCGGCGGCCGCGGGCGCCGCGACCGGCACCGGGGTCCCGGCGGCCGACCCGGCCGCCGCGCCGAGCCCACCCGCAGCGCCGCCGGCGGCAGGCGGCGCGTCAGCAGGCGCCGGCCCGGACGCGAGCGCGGCGCCGACCCCTGCCAAGCCGGCGCGTCGACCCTCGACCCGCAAGCCTCGCACCCCGTCGTCCGAAGACCCACCGCCGCCGAAACCGCGACGAAAGAAGAAGTCGGACGACGGACCGCCCGGCGCTGCCGGTTCCGCGACGCCGCCGGCAACTTAGCGGGCCCGCCGCCCCCCCACGCCGCTTCCGCTTCGCGGGCGAGGATCGATTCCATGAATCGCAACGCCGCACGCCAACCTCGTGCGCCGCCCCGCCGGTCACCCGGCGGGCGCCGATCGCGCCGCCGCCTCGCGAGCGAGCCGGACATACGCATCGACCCCCAGCGTTTCGCCGCGCACGGCCGGATCGATCCCGGCCGCCCGGATTCCTTCCGCATCGAGGATCGCCGACAGCGCATTGCGCAGCGTCTTGCGGCGCTGCGAGAACGCGGCCGCGACGATGCGCGCGAAGACACCGGCGTCGACGACCGGCAGTTCGGCGACCGGGCGTGGCACGAGGCGGGCGACGCTGGACTGCACCTTCGGGGCCGGCGTGAACGCGCCGGCGCCGATGTCGAAAAGGCGTTCGATCCGGTAGCGCATCTGGAGCATCACCGAAAGCCGACCGTAGGCCGCCGTGCCGGGCGCCGCGACCATCCGATCGACGACCTCCTTCTGCAGCATCACGTGCTGGTCGGCGACCTGCGCCGCGATCGGCATCAACGCGAAGAGAAGCGGCGTCGAAATGTGGTAGGGCAGGTTGCCGACGATGCGCAGCGAGCCGTCGCCGGCCCCGTTGCGCTCCACGGCCTCCTTCGCGACGGCCGGCCAATCGACCGCCAGCGCGTCGGCCTCGATGACCGTCAGCTCGGCCGGATCGAAACGTTCGCGCAGGCGCTGCGCCAGGTCGCGGTCGAGTTCGATCACGACGAGGTGGCCGGCGCGCCGCAGCAGCGGCTCCGTCAGTGCGCCGAGGCCGGGGCCGATCTCGACGATGGCCTGGCCCGGCCGTGGATCGATCGCGCCCACGATGCGCGCGATCTGCCGCGGATCGTGCAGGAAGTTCTGCGAGAAGCGTCGGCGCGCCGCGTGCCCGTCGAGCCTCATGGCCACGCAGTCATCGACGGCTCAATGCGCGACTCCGGAAGCCTCGCGACGAGCGACGATGTCGCGCGCCAGCGCCAGCGCGGCGCGCAGGCTGCCGGGGTCGGCCGTCCCGCGGCCGGCGAGGTCGAGCGCCGTGCCATGGTCGACCGACGTGCGCACCAGCGGCAGTCCGAGCGTCACGTTGACGCCGTGGCCGAAGCTCGCCTGCTTCAACGGAGCGAGGCCCTGGTCGTGGTACATCGCCAGGATGGCGTCGAAGCGCCGCGCGATCGAAGGCACGAAGACGGTATCGGCGGGCAACGGGCCCTCGGCGCCGACGCCGCGCGCACGCGCCGCCTCGACGGCCGGGGCGATCACGTCGACGTCCTCGCGGCCGAGATAGCCGTTCTCGCCGGCGTGCGGATTGAGCCCGAGCACCGCGATGCGCGGCGCGGGCAGCCCGAAGAATTCCCTCAAGCCGCGATGCAACCCGTCCAGCGTCGCCGCGAGACCCGCGCCGGTGATCGCAGCCGGCACGGCCGCAAGCGGCAGGTGCGTCGTCGCCAGCGCCACGCGCAGGCCGCCGCCGACGAGCAGCATCACGACGTGCCGCGACGACGTCGCGTGCGCGAGGTATTCCGTGTGGCCGGTGAACAGCGGCGCTCCTGCCCCCAGGCCGTCGTTGATCGCCCCCTTGTGGATCGGCGCCGTCACCATCGCGGCATAGCGCCCGGCGACGCACCCGGCGATCGCGCGGTCGAGAAGCTCCAGCACGTAGGGGCCGTTGCGCGGCGCGAGGCGCCCGGGCTCGCACGGCACGCGCAGCGCCACGTGCTCGACCACGACGCGCGGCGCCAAGGGCCAGCGCACCCCGATTCGACGCGCGGTGGCGCCCAGCAGGTCCGCATCGCCCAGCAGGACGCACGGTCCGGCCGCATCGTCGGCCACGCCGCGCAACGCGATCTCCGGGCCGACGCCGGCGGGCTCGCCGGTGGTGAGGACGATCGGCGCGCGCGTGGCCATGGCCGGGCGACGGCTATTCGTCGCGGTATTCGACGTAGGTCCGGTCGCGCAGCTGGCGCAGCCACTCGAGCGTCGCTTCCTCGCTCTTGCGCTCGCGCAGCGCCTGGCGCGCCGCAAGGCGGGCGTGTTCCGACGAGTCCTGCTCGGTACGTCGCTCCAGGACCTGGATCAGGTGCCATCCGAACGGCGACTTGATCGGCTTGCTGATTTCGCCGATCGCGAGGGCATTCATCGCGCGTTCGAATTCCGGCACCGTGTCGCCCGGATACAGCCAGCCGAGGTCGCCGCCGCGCGTACTGCTCGGGTCGACCGAGTGCAGTCGGGCAAGCTGCCCGAAATCCTGTCCGCCCTGCGTGATCCGGTCGCGCAGGTCCTCGAGCCGCCGCTTGACGTCGGGCTCCGGGGACGCGTCGGTGACGCGCAACAGGATATGGCGCGCGTGCGTCTGCTGTACCGGGCCGATCGCCGCCGACGACGCGCCGGCACCGGCGCCGCGGCGCCCAAGCAGCTTCAGCACGTGGAATCCGCCCGGGCTGCGCACGATCGGCGCGAGTTCGCCGGGCTGCAGCGACCGCACGGCCTCGAGAAAGAGGGTCGGCAGCTTCTCCGCCGGACGCCAGCCGATGTCGCCGCCCTTCATCGCCTCGGCGCTCACCGAGTAGCTCGCCGCGAGTTCGGCGAAGTCCTTGCCCGCGAGCACCTGCGCGCGCAGATCTTCGGCGCGCTTGCGAACCGCTTCGATCTGGTCCGGCGACGCGTTCTCCGGCAGGCGCAGCAGGATCTGCGCGATGTCGTATTCGGCCTTGCTGTCGGTCTTGCCGGCCTCGTCGGAAAGGAAATTGTCGATCTCGCCTTCGGAGACGCTGATGTGCGACTCGACCTCGCGCTCGCGCAATCGCGCGAGCGTGATCTCGTCGCGGATGTCCTCGCGGAAGCGCGGGAAGCTCGTCTTCTCCTGGTCGAGCTTTTCGCGCAGCGCCGCCACCGTCAGGCCATTCTGGTCGGCGATCCGCTGGATCGCGGCGTTGACCGTCGTGTCGTCGACGCGAACGCCGTTCTCCTTCGCGAGCTGCAGCTGCGCGCGGTCGATGACGAGCCGCTCCAGGACCTGCCGCCGCAGGACGTCGGCCGCCGGCACCGCGATGCGGCGCTGCTGCAGCTGCTGCTGCGCCTGCTGCATCCGGTCCTGGACCTCGCGATCGGTGATGACCTCGTCGTTCACGACGGCGGCGACGCGGTCGAGGTCGACGGGCTTCGCGGCGGCGCCGGCGACCAGGGTCGCGAACGCCGCGACTCCCATGGCGACGATGGCGGCGGGGTGGCAGGCTGCACGGAGGGCGCGGCGCCACCGCTCGGGCGCGGCGGCCATCGCACCGGCGACGATCGTCATTCGTAGTCCTCGTAGGGTCCGACGAGCCGCGCCGGCGGCGTGATCGGACGGTAACCCGGAATGTTACGCCGCAGCTGGTCGAGCGGATCCTGGCCGATGCCGGTGAGGCCGTTCAACTCGAGCTGGACGAAGAACGCCGTCGTTGTCGTCTGCGCGGCCGTCGCGTAGCGCTGCGCGACGACGCGCACGATCCAGCAATCGGCCTTGTATTCGACGCCGAAGAGCTGCTGGACCCAGCCTCGGTCCAGGACCGAATAGTCGAAGTCCCAGACGCCGTAGAGGTGCTTCACGAGCGGCCACTGGCCGGCGAACGCGACCTCGTTGATCGCGAGGGTCGGGTCGACCAGCGTCGAATCGTAGCGGTAGCTCAGGCTCAGGTCCTTGCCGAGGCTGGGCTGCCAGCGCACGCCGAGGTTGCCGCGGACGACCTGGTCGATCGTATGGCTGGAGTAATCGACGGCGGCGTCGAAGAGCCAGCGCTGCGACAGGTTGCCCGAAACCTCGAAGAGCAGGTCCGAGGCCTTGCCGGTGCGCGCGACGCCGCCGGGGAACGTCACCAGTTGCGGGCCGAAGTAGAAACGCTCGCCGACCGCGGCGCGCAGCCGTTCCGACCCGCTGGACGGATCCAGGACGCGCCCGACGACGGCCAGCGTGACGTCGTTCGCCTCGCCGATGCGGTCCCAGCCGGAGTAGACGTTCTCGGTGAAGATCTGCGCCAGCGACGGCGTCGGGATGCCGCCGTCGAAATTCGGCAGCTGGCTCTGGTCGCGATAGGGGATCCGCGTATAGAGGAGTCGCGGTTCGATCGTCTGCCGCGTCGGCGAGCCGAAGAAGCTCGCTTCGCGCTCGAAGACGAGCCCGGAATCGACCGAGGCGATCGGCAGGCTGCGTACGGGCCGGGAGCCTTGCGGATTCAAGGTCGGATCGAGCTCGTAGGCCGCGTAGTTCCATTGGACCTTCGGGATCACGTAGTACCCGGGGGCCTGGATCGGGTACGAAAGCGACGGGTTCGCGACGATCCGCGTCCCGTTCTGCGTCCCCGGCGTCGCCGTCGGATACTCGAAACGGGTGACGTCGAAGAGCGTGTACAGGTCGGTGCCGTGCCAGTCGTAGCGCTGCCCCGTGACGCTGAGCTCCGGCACCTTGTTGTACGGTGCGCCCTCGCCCGCGGTGAGCAGCGAATATAGCGTCTGGTATCTCGCCATCGTCAGCGACGAGGTCCAGTACGAACGGCTGTACGACAGGGTCTCGGTCTGCGGCAGCACGACGAGCGATGCGTCGCTGATCGTCCGCGAGAAGTCGACGAGGAAATTGTCGTCGCTGACGCGGTTGAAGTTGATGTTCGCGCCGAAGCCGTTCGTCCCGGCATAGTCGGCGACGATCCGGGCGAAGCCGCGCGAGCCGCCGGTCGTGCGGTCGTTGGGCATCGCGTCGAGCGTGATCACGCCGCGGTCGCGCGGGTCGAGGAAGCGGATCTCGTCGGCAAGGATCACGCCGCGGTCCGGCAGCACGCGCGTCGTCAGCGTCATGTCGCGATTCGGCGCGATGTCGAAGTAGTACGGAATGTCGGCTTCCGGCCCGGTGTGCGAGTTGACGAGCACGAACCCGGGCGTCAGGAATCCGCTGCGTCGATGGTCGCCGAGCGGGAAGTCGAACCACGGCGACGCGAGAATCGGCAGGCCCTCGAAGTAGAGCTTCGCCCCGCGGGCCGCGGCTTCCTCCTCCAGCTGGTCGAGGTCGAGGCGGTTGGCCTGGATCCACCAGGAGTCGTCCCCTGGGCCGCAGGTCGAGAAGATCGCGTTGTCGAGCCGGATGCGATCGGGTCCCATGAACTCGACGAGGGACGCCGTGCCGCGCGCGTCGCGCGACGTGTAGAGGTAGGTGGCGTCGGGCATCGTGCCGATGCGCGGCTCGACCTTCATGTCGAGCGAAGGTCCGCTGAAGCCGATTCCACCGTCGTAGAAGTGGGCGTTGCCGTTCGCCTGCAGCCGGTCCGTCGCCAGCGTGTAGACGATGCGGTCGCCGCGCAACACGATGCCGCCGCGGCGCACTTCGGCGTTGCCATCGAGGACGATGGTCTCCTCGAACTCGCCGGAGATCCGCTGCGCCGTGCCGAACGACGGCATCCCGGGCGCGTGCGGCGCGTGGCCTTCGCCGAGCGCCCGCTCCAGGCGCAAACGCAGCGGCGTCTCGCCGGCGGCCGGCGCAGCCGCCGCCGTCGGCGCAGCCTCCGCGCCCGGCGCGTCGGGCGAGTCGCCCGTCGCGGCCAGCACGATCCGCGACGCGCCGGCCGCAAACAGCAGCACGATCACGACCGGTGCGCGGCGTCGACGATGAGGGCGGCGGGAGTCCACGATGGATGGGTAGATGGCGTGACGCCGTCGGCGCAGGCCCGCCGCGCACGCGCCACACGCGGCGCAGTATCGCAAAATTGCCGCGCCAGCGTGCCCGCTATCATGGCGCACGTCCCGACGCGCGCTCGCGCATGTCTTCCGCTACCGATCCGCTCCGCCCGCCGCCCGGCACGCCCGCTGACGCCGCCGCCCGCACGGCCGACGATCCGCAGGCCGCCGACGCGCGGCTCGCCGGGCTGCAGCGCTGGCTGCAAGACGTCGGGCCGCGATTCGGCGTGGACCCGGAAAGCCTTCGCCCGGCGTCGAACGACGCGAGCTTCCGTCGCTACTTCCGCGTCGATACCGACGCCGCCGCTTCCATTGATTCTCCTGTCGGCGACGCGGCGGCGCGCGGGGCGCCCACGCTGATCGCCGTCGACGCCCCGCCGCAGCACGAGGACAGCGCCGCCTTCGTCCGCGTGGCCGCGATCCTGCGCGATGCCGGCGTGACCGTGCCGACGATCCACGCGGCCGACCTGGCCCGCGGCTACCTCCTCGTCGGCGACCTCGGCACGACGACCTACCTCGAGGCGTTGCGCTCGGGCGCCGCGCCACGGCCGCTCTACGAGGACGCGCTGGCGGCGCTGGTCCGGCTGCAGGCCGCGAGCCGGCCGGGGCTGCTTCCGGACTACGATCGCGAACGGCTGCGCACCGAACTGCTGCTGTTTCCCGAATGGTTCGTCGAGCGCCACCTCGGCGCTGCGCTCACCGCCACCGAACGGACCGACCTGGAGCGCGTCGCCGCGGACCTGCTGGCGAGCCACCTGGCGCAGCCGCGCGTCATCGTCCATCGCGACTACCATTGCCGCAACCTGATGCGGCTGGCGAGCGGCAACCCGGGGATCCTGGACTTCCAGGGCGCGCTGTTCGGACCGATCGCCTACGACGTCGTATCGCTGCTGCGCGACGCCTACGTCGATATCGATGAAGCGCAGCAGATCGATTACGCCGCGCGGTACTGGGACATGGCGCGCCGCGCCGCGCTGCCGGTCGCCGCCGACTTCGGCGTGTTCTGGCGCGACCTGGAGTGGATGGGATTGCAGAGGCACCTGAAGATCCTCGGCATCTTTTCCCGCCTTGCCCACCGCGACGGCAAGCGCGGCTACCTGGGCGACCTGCCGCGCGTGGCCGACGCCGCGCTCGCGGTCGCCCGGCGCTACGACGCGCTGGCTCCCCTTGGCCGGCTGCTGATCCGCCTGCGCGAACGCCTGGACGACGCCGGATGCGCGCGCTGATCCTCGCGGCCGGACGCGGCGAGCGGATGCGCCCGCTGAGCGACGCCACCCCCAAGCCGCTTCTGCGGGCCGGCGGCCGCAGCCTGATCGAGTGGCAGCTCGCGGCGCTGGCGCGGGCCGGCATCCGCGACATCGTCATCAACGTCGCGCACCTCGGGGGTGCGCTGCGCCGCGTCCTCGGCAACGGCGCGGACCACGGCGTGCGGATCGCCTATTCCGTCGAGGGCGAGCACGCCGAGGACGCGCTCGAGACGCGCGGCGGCATCGCGCGGGCGTTGCCGCTGCTCGGCGAATCGCCCTTCGTCGTGACGAGCGGCGACGTCATGACGGACTTCGACTACGCCGCGCTGCGGCGCCGCGCCGAAGCGATCGCCGGCGGCGCGTTCGATGCGCACTTCGTGCTCGTCGACAATCCGCCCTCGCATCCGGCCGGCGACATGGCGCTCGCCGACGGCCGCGCGACCCGCGCCGGGGCGCCGCGACTGACCTACGGCAACATCGGCGTCTTCGCGCCGCGCCTCTTCGCCGCGGTCGCCGCGACGCGCGAGCGCCTGTTCCCGTGGATGTACGACGTCGTCGACGCCGGCCGCGTATCGGCCGAGCACTACGCCGGACGCTGGTTCAACGTCGGGACGCCGGCGGAACTGGCGGCGCTGGACGACCGCCTGAACGCCGAGCGCCTCGGGCATTCGGATCCGGCCATTCGATGAACCCCGTCACGAAACCGCCGGTCACGATCGTCGGCGGCGGCCCGATCGGCCTGACCTGCGCGCTGGCGCTGGCGCATCGAGGCATCGCTTGCCGCCTGCTGGAAGCGCGCCCGCCGCGCGCCGCGACATCGACCGCGGACCGTGGCGACCGGCGTGTGATCGCGCTGTCGCGCGGCACGCTCGAGATCCTCGAAGCCCTCGGGGTCCGGGACCTCGCCGTGGCGCCGATCACCGACGTCCTGGTCAGTTCGTCCGGCGACTTCGGGAGCTTCCGCCTCCGTGCCGGCGAATTCGGCACGACGCGGCTCGGCGCGACGGTCGCTTTCGAGGACCTGTCTGCCGCGCTGGCGCGCGCCGCGGCCGCGCAGCCGCGGGTGTCGATCGAACAGCCGCGGCGCGTGCGCCGTATCGCGCAGCGGCCGGACGCGGTCGAGCTCGAACTGGACGACGGGCGCACGCACGACGCCCGACTCGTCGTCGATGCCGAGGGCCGCATCGACGACGGCACGGCACCGCAGCGCGGCGACGGACGACCGGGCTCCGACATGGCGCTCGTCGCCGAGGTCGAGACGGGCGGAATCGCGGAAGGCGTCGCGATCGAGCGCTTCACGCGCGACGGCCCGCTGGCGCTGCTGCCGCTGCCGCCCGGGGCCGCGTACGCGTCGAGCGCGCCGGACCCGGCCGGCGCGGCGGGCAGCGCCGGGCGCGAATCGCGTTCGATGTCGCTCGTCTGGTGCATGCCGCGGGCGGTGGCGCAGGAGCGGGTCGGGCTGCCGCCGGCCCGGTTCATCGACGCGCTGAACCGCGTGCTCGGCGCGCGAATGGGACGCGTCCTCGCGGCGACATCGCCCGCGCAGTTTCCGCTCACCAACCGGTTGAGAGCATCGATCCGCGACCATCGGATCGTCTATGTCGGCAACGCCGCGCAGACGCTGCACCCGGTGGCCGGCCAGGGCTTCAATCTTGGGGTACGCGATTGCGTCACGCTGGCGGAATGCCTCG
>DATKPC010000069.1:0-9566 GCA_035524275.1 Burkholderiaceae bacterium | reverse complement strand
ACGTCAGCATCAGCGAGGCATACTCGTTGCCGGTCGGAAAGAACGCCTTGGCGATGTACGTCGCGTAGAACCCGTACAGGAAGAAATCGAACATCTCCAGGAAATTGCCGCTCGTCACCCGCAGCACCGTCGCGAGCTTGGAGGACGGCACCGGCATGCCGGCGCCGGTGATGGGTATCTGGGCAGCGCTCATTGGTCGTCCCCGGCCGCTGCCTGCCCGCGATGAGGTCGCGCGCCGGACCCTGGCCTGCGGGCCGAGTGCGTCGCGCGCGGCGGACGCCGCATGCCGATGGCCTGTCTCACGTTCTGTCTCCTCGCTCCTGGCGCGTCGGATGGGCCCGCGCCGTCCTGCGCGATCGATCGCGCTTGCGGCGGCACGCCGCGGCATCTGGACGCCGTGCGTCGGCGCCTCGGGTCCACGTCGCGTGGAGCCCGTGCTCGCCCTGCGACGTGCGGCTCCTCACTGCAGGTGGCGTGCCAGCACGCAAGCGCATCCCGTGCGGGCGCGTTTCGGGCACCGCTTCCCTCTGCGGGGCGCCGGTGCTGCAACGCCGCACGCGGTGGCGCGCCGTCCGGAAACCCGGCCGCGGCCGGCGTCCGGGATACGGTTTTTCGGACGCCGCCTGCGGCGGATTCGGGCGACCGGCCGACCCGGTCGTGTGCGGTGCCGCGGGCGCTCGACGGTCGTGTCCCGGCCGAGCGACTATCCTTTCCGGATGTTCGCTGCGACGGCCGATCCGGAAGCGTCCACGGGCACCCGGCACGTGCCGAGGGCCGCGCGTTGGCTGTCACGAGCCGCGATGGGCGTGCTCGGGCTGGGAGGGGTGGCCTGGCTCGCCCACGACATGGCGCTGCAGCACGCGCTGTTGCGCATGCAGGAGGAGGCGGCGCGGCAGCTCGACGTCGAGGCCGCGAGGCTCGACGGGCAAATCCTGCGCCTGGACTACTTGCCGCCGTTGCTCGAAACGTCGCCCGACGTGATGCGCCTGCTCGATGCGCCGACGGACCCGGCGCTTCGCGACAGCGTCAACCGTTACCTGGAGTCGCTCAACGCGATCGCGGGCTCCGACACGCTCTACGTGCTCGACCTGGCGGGAACCGGATTGGCGGCCGCGGACTTCGCGCGCCCCAGCACGCCGATAGGCCGCGATCTCTCGTATCGACCCTACCTGCGCGACGCGCTGGAAAAAGGCCGCGGTGCCTTCTATGGCGTCGGCATCACGAGCGCCCGTGCCGGCTACTACATCTCGTACGCGCTGAAGAAGAACGGGAGCACGCGCGGGGTGTCGACGGTCAAGGTCGACCTGCAACCGGTCGAAGCCGAGTGGAGGAGCTTGCCCGGCGAGATGCTGCTGTTCGACGAGCACGGCATCGTCATCCTCACCAGCCACGACGCCTGGAGATACCGGCCCCGGGTCGCGCTGTCCGATGCCGAGCGGCTCGAGGCGGCCCGTGCCCACCGCTACGGCGACGCCGGCCTGGTTCCGCTCGACTGGCGCGAAATCGGGCGCATCGATGCGCGGGCCTCGCAGGTCAGCCTGGAGGGCCGGTCCTACCTCGCCAGTGACCAGGTCCTGAATCGCGGGCGATGGCGCCTGGTCCTGTTGCATGACGAGCAACCGGCCGAGACGGTGGCGCGCTGGAGCTCGGCCAGCGCGGTGCTGGCCGCCGTCGCGATCGTGCTGGCAGGCTATGTCGCCGCGCTGAGGCGACGCGGGATCCGGCAGCGACTGGCCAACCGCGAGGCGTTGCAGGCGGCCTACGAGTCCCTGGAAGCGAAGGTCCAGGAACGCACCGCCGAGCTGCGTGCTGCGCAGGCCGAACTGGTTCACGCCGAAAAGCTTGCGGCGCTGGGCCAGATGTCCGCCGGCCTGGTCCACGAGTTCAACCAGCCTCTGGCGGCGATGAGGACGCTGTCGGACAATGCCGTCGTCCTCCTGGAACGGGAGCGCCATGGCGAGGCCCGCGACAACCTGGTGCGCATCGGACCGCTCGTCGAGCGCATCGCGCGGCTCACCAATCAATTGAGAGGCTTCGCCTACAAGTCGCAGGCCTCCTTCGGCGTCGTTCGGGTTCGTGACGTCGTCGACCGCTCGCTCGCGTTGCTGTCGGAACGTACGCGAAAGCTCAACGTCGAGGTCGTCGTGCGCGTGGAGCCGGACGCGCTGGAGCTGGAGGCCGAGCCGACGCGCCTGGAACAGGTGTTCATCAATCTCATCGGCAATGCGCTCGACGCGCTCGAGGGCGCCGAACGGCGCAAGATCGAGGTCGTGGCGACGCCATGGCACGGCGGACGCTGCATCGTCGTGCGCAATTCCGGGCCTCCGATACCGCCGGACATCCTGCCGCGCCTCTTCGAGCCCTTCGTGACGTCGAAGCCGCCGGGCAAGGGACTCGGCCTGGGGCTGACGATTTCGGCCCACATCGTCCGCGAGTTCGGCGGCCGGCTGCGGGCCCGGAATCTTTCGCCCTCGGGCGTGGAGTTCTCGATGGATTTTCCGTCGGCATCCGGCCCGGCCACCGCCGATGAGTGAGGCCCACCCGATCTCGGTCGTCTTCGTCGAGGATGACGAGGATGTCCTGGCGGGCAGCGCCCAGGCGCTGGAACTGGCGGGCTTCGACGTCCTGCGCTTCAGGTCGATCGAAGCGGCGCAGGCGTCCGTCTCGTCAGGCATGCCGGCGGTCGTCGTCTGCGACGTCAAGTTGCCCGGCGTGTGCGGCAACGCGTGGGTCAAGACGCTGCGCGACGTGGATCCGATGTTGCCGGTGATCCTGGTGACGGGCCACGGCGACATCGCGATGGCGGTCGACGCCATGCGCGACGGCGCCTATGACTTCATCGAGAAGCCGTGCTCCTCCGAGCGCCTGGTGTCCGTCGTGCGGCGGGCCACCGAAAAGCGCCGGCTGGTCCTGGAAGTCCTCGCGCTGCGTCGCCAGCTCGACGGGTGGAAGGGCATCGAGACGGCGCTGGTCGGTCGATCGACGCAAATGGAACGCGTCCGGCACCTCGTGCGCACGCTGGCCGCCGCGCCCGCCGACGTCGTGATCTACGGCGAGACCGGGACCGGCAAGGATCTCGTCGCGCGTTGCCTGCACGACCACAGCGAGCGCCGGCAGGGGCATTTCGTGCCCGTGAACTGTGGCGGGCTGCCGGAGAGCCTCATCGACAGCGAACTGTTCGGTCATGAGGCGGGCTCGTTCACCGGGGCCATTCGACGGCGGGTCGGAAAGCTGGAATACGCGAGCGGCGGCACGCTGTTCCTCGACGAGATCGAAAGCATGCCGCTGTCGGCGCAGGTGAAGCTGCTGCGCGCCCTGCAGGATAGGTCGATCGAGCGCGTCGGCTCGAACGAAGCGATCCCGATCGACTGCCGCGTCATCGCCGCGAGCAAGGAGGACCTGCGCGCCTTGTCCGACGAGCGGCGCTTCCGCGCCGACCTGTACTACCGGCTCGGCGTGACGTTCATCGAGCTGCCGCCGCTGCGCGAACGGCGCGAAGACATTCCGTTGTTGTTCGAGCGCTTCACGCTGGATGCCGCGCGCCGCTACGGCCGCCCGGCGCCGGTGATCGACGAACGTACGCTCTCGGTGCTGATGGCGCACGCGTGGCCCGGCAACGTGCGCGAACTGCGCAACGTCGCCGACCGTTACCTGCTCGGGCTGCTGGGCGACGACCTGGGCGAGCGGCTCGGCCAGGGCGGCGAGTCGATGCCGCTCGTCGAGCAGCTCGAGCATATCGAACGGTCGTTGATCGGCGAGTCGCTTCGCCGCCACCACGGCGACGTCAATGCGGCAGCGCAGGGCCTTCGCCTGCCCAAGCAGACGCTCTACGACAAGTTGAAGCGGCTTCGCATTGATCCGACGCCGTACCGGGCGGAGCGGACCATCGTGTCCAACGGTTGACGCATCGCGGCGCGCGGGAGTCCGGCGCGTGCCCGCGATCAGGTGACGGGACGCTGCTCGCGCGCCTCGACGGCGGATGTCGCCGGGGGGCGCCCGGAGGCGGGCACCTGGACCGACGGCGCGCGCTCCGCCGCCACGAGTTGATCGATGAGCTTGCGGGCCTGGACGGATCCCGTGTCGGTATTCAGGTTGAGCAGCTTCGAACCCGGCCTCGCCTCCAGATTGCGCTGCTGGGCCTCCAGCATCGCGAGGTCCTCCTGGAAGACCTTGCCCTGGGCGTCGCGAATCTGCCGCGTCAGCGCTTCGTCATGCGCCTGGAAGTGCCGCGCGAGGCCCCAGAAGTACCAGATCGATGACGCGGTCTCCGGCGTGATCAGGTCGACGACGATGCCGGCGGTCTTGCAATCGGTGGGCGCATCGAAGCCTCCGCGTCCGGCCGTGGCGACGCCGACGTCGATCATCACCGCGCTCGGCGGTATGAAGACGCAGCGCTGCCAGCGGTCGACGAGCGCATCGTCGTCCTTGCCGTTGCTGCGCATCGCCGAGCGCCAGAACGGCGGTGCCTTGACCGAGCTCACTTCGCGCCGTGTGACGATGAAGCCGGCCTCGGTCGCCGTTCGCGGTATCGCTTCGTCCAGTTCCGGCTGGCCGATGCTGGTGGCGTGGACATACTTCTCGTGCGTGAGGTCCATCAGGTTGTCGACCATCAGCCGGAAGTCGCATCGGACGTGGAACATGCCGCCGCCGAACGCCCATTCCGGATCCTCGGCCCAGGCCAGGCGAGGAATCGCGGCTGGATCGGCCTTCGGCGCCTCGCCAGGCCACACCCAGACGAAACCGTAACGTTCCATGACCGGGTAGACGCGCGTGCCCGGGAAGCCCCGGACCCGTTGCCCCGGCATCGCGACCGCATGACCGTCGCAGCCGATCTGCAGGCCGTGGTAGCCGCAGACGATGCGACCCTCGCAGGTCGTGCCCAGCGAAAGCGGGGCGCCGCGATGGGGGCAGAAGTCATCGAGCGCGGCCACGGTACCGCCGGGGCCGCGAAAGAACACGATCGCCTCGTCGCAGATGCGGCGTCCGAGCGGGCGCTCGCCCAACTCCTCCGACGTGGCGGCAACGTACCAGGCGTTCTTCGGGAACATGCGAATCGGCCTTCCGTGGGGTCGCGGTGGATTTTCATTGAGTATACGCAATGACCTTGCGACAACGCAATGTGATCGCGAAAATGCAATGCTGCAGTGCAGTGGGTGCGACGGGCAGCGCGAGCCGGACGGGACGACGGCGCCTGTCAGTCGTCGCCTGTCAGTCGGCGCCCGTCAGTCGGCGCCCGTCAGTCGGCGACAGCCAAGCCGCGGCGCCCGGTGCGGCGCAAGGGCGCACGGCTCAGGTCGTTCGACAGGTCGACGAACTTGGCGAGCAGCCGGATGAGTTCGCGGCGCTCGGCGGCCTCGAGTCGCTTCAGGAGCACACGATTCAGTTCCCGGATCGCCGGCAGAAGCCGCTGCATCAGCGACTCGCCTTCCGGGGTCAGCACCAGCCGGCGTTGCCGGCGCGGCAGGATTTCCCGGCTGATCCAACCCTTCGCTTCGAGGCGCGCCGCGGTATTGGCGGCCGTCGAGTTGTCCAGCGCGACGCGACGGGCCAGCGTGACCTGGTCGATGCCGGGTTCCTCCTGAAGGGCGCGCAACATCGCGTATTGGATCGGCGTCAGTGCGCCGCCGACGGTTTCCAGGAACACCGACACCGAGATCTGATGCGCGCGGCGGATCAGGTGTCCGGGCTGCTGGTACAGATCGGTTGAAATGGAATCCACGTTCCGGCGCGTCATGTCAGCTGTGCATGTCCTCTCCTGGCCGGCCCGCCCAAGCCTCGGCACGGTCTGCATGGTAAAACAACGCCTGGGGGTCGGAGCGCGTCGCGGTCGAGGGCGCACGCCGGCGCCCGCCGCGCGAGGCGGCGGGCGCCGTTCGCGGTGTCTACCAGCCCTTGCCGAACAGGTCCGTCATCACCGCCACGTCCGGATCGCAGGCGTGGTTCAGGCACGGCAGGTCGAACGCCGCTTCGAGCGACTTCAGCAGCGAGAAGCTGTTGTAGTACGTCGCGCTCTGCACGCCGTGCGTCTCGTGGTGGTTCAGCTGCACGGTGAGAACGACCTGGTTCTGGTTCTGCTTCGGGAACGTCGCGCCCGCCGCCGGCAGCGCGCTCACGCCGCTGTAGTCGTTCTCGTCCCAGACGATCACGATGGCGTTGCGCCCCTCGTGCCACGCCGGCGAGGCCTGGATCGCCTTCACGAGCCGCTCCAAGGTCGCGTCGCCCTGCTGGATCAGGCCCGGGTTGAGGCCGACCTGCGTGCCGTAGGTGAGCCCGCTGCTGTTCGCGCCGTAGTCGTAGGCGCAGAAGGCGTCGGCGTTGCCGCGGCCGTGCTGGTCGTTGCACTGGTTCGGCGCGATGAACGCCAGCGTCGGTACGTGGCCGCTGGCGAGGTCGGCGTAGAGCCCCGTCGGGCCGTCGAAGCCGACGATGTTCTTCAGGCTGTGGTTCGGCAGCGTGCCTTCCTGGACGCTCTTGAAATAGACGAAGGGGTCGTGCTTGGCGGCGTAGTCCTGCACGACGCTGCTCGACGTGAGCGGCGCCAGCGGGGTGAAGTTCGTGAGGTTGCTCGCCGTGCCGTTGCTGTAGTTCACGCCGTCGGCGCCGGACTGCGGCAGGCTTTCCTGGTAGCTCTTCCAGCTGCGGCCGGTGACGGCAAGCTGGTCGGCGATCGTCTTGCCCTCGGTGTTCTTCGCCGCCGGCACGGCCTTGATGCCGTCGATGTCCGCCAGGTACGGGAACTGAGGCAGCGTGACCTCGTTCCAGTTGTCGATGGCGGGGGTCTCCGCATCGGTGCCGACGCCCGCGATCGGGCAGACGCTGCCGGTGTCGATCGTCACCGGCGCGTTGTTGCCGCCGTTGTCGGCGTTGACGATGCCGGTCACGATGTTCGGATTGCAGGTCGCATCGTGCCACGCCGGCGGATTGTCGCTGCGGACGCCGAAGTTCGAGCCGCCCACGATCTCCAGGTAGTTCGTCAGGCTCGGATGGCCGACCGCGAAGTAGTTCGTCGCCGAGTTGACGCGCTTGTTCGCGATCAGGCTGTTCAAGTACGGCTCGTTCGGATTGTTGATGATCTGCTGGTAGCCGTGGTTCTCCATCAGGATCACGAACGCATGGTCCAGGTGGTCGATGCCTTGCGGCACCGCGCCTTCGGCGGCGATCGCAGTGCCACTGAAACCCGCAGCACCGAGCGTGCCGCATGCGGCGACGGCCGCGGCGACTTGGTTGATTCGTAGCATTCCGGTTTTCCC
Source organism: Burkholderiaceae bacterium (assembly GCA_035524275.1). Lineage (GTDB taxonomy): Bacteria > Pseudomonadota > Gammaproteobacteria > Burkholderiales > Burkholderiaceae_F > DATKPC01. The sequence continues at coordinate 2,316 of DATKPC010000069.1, read as the reverse complement.
CCGTGTCCGTGCGACGTACGGCCTCCGAAGGGAGGCGCCCCAATCTGTCGCGCGAAGAGGGTAGAAAACCAATGCGACGGACTCATGACGGCGCGCCGACCCTCTCCCCCACCCCTCTCCCGCTGGCGCGGGCGAGGGGAGTTCCGGCGTCAGCCGTTTGTGCGGTGCCCGCCCTGGCGACCACGAGACTCCCCTCGCCCGCGCCAGCGGGAGAGGGGCGGGGGGAGAGGGCCGGCACCCCCCGCAACCCGCCTCACCGCAGCACGTGGCCGCGCCGGACTCCCCGACCCAAACCCGGCGTCCGACCGCGTCACGGCCGCCGACGCCCGCCGTCAAAAGCCCGCACAGCGCCGTCGCTGTGGGAGCCTTGATCCTCGTTAATCCACCCCATGCCCAGGCTGTCCGGATTGCCGTAATCTTGCCGACGACAGGGAGGTCGAGTCGTTGACGAGCCAGCCGAAGGCATTGATAGCCGTCGCCCCCGAGCCCCGCGAACTCATCGATCGCGCGCTCCGCTTCGTGGCTCAGCGCGGCTGGTCGGGGCCCGACGGCGGGTTCCTGCTGGCGCTGGCGCGCTTCGTGTCCGACCTGCTCGATGTCGAGTACGTCCTGATCGACCGCCTCGCGGAAGCGCCGGAATGCGCCGAGACCGTCGCCTTCTGCGCGCGCGAACGGCAGTTGCCGAACGCCATTTACCCGCTTCGCGATACGCCGTGCGAGAACGTGTTCGGCAAGTCGATGTGCATCTACCCCCGTGGCGTCGCCGGGCTCTTTCCGCGCGATGCGCTGCTGCGCGACCTGGGCGTCGAGAGCTACGCCGGGCTTCCGCTCTGGAGCGCGGCCGGCGAACCCATCGGGCTGATTGCGGTGATGGACGTCAAGCCCCTGCCGGACGACGACGCGGTCGCCGCCGTCCTGCAGATCGTCGCTGCGCGTGCGGCCTACGAGCTCGAAAGCCAGCGCGCGGAAGAAGAGCGTCGCGCGCACCTTCGCTTCCTCGAATGCCTGGACCAGGTCGACGCGGCGATGCGTGGCGTGACCGACCTGGGGCAGATGCTCGGGCGCGCGCTGGACGTCGTGCTGGCGGCCTTCGCCTGCGACCGGGTGTCGCTCGTCTACCCATGCGATCCGGACGCGCCGACGTGCGTCTGTCCGATGGAACGCGTTCGACCCGAGTATCCGGGCGTCTTCCAGGTCGGCGCGGAGCTGCCGGTCGACGAGGACATCGCGCGCGGTTTTCGCGTTGCCGCGGAGTCGATCGATCCGGTGCAGTTTGGTCCCGGCGGCCGCTATCCGGTCGCCGGCAAGGTCGCCGAGCGACACGGGATCCAGGCCGTCCTGCTGATGGCGCTACGGCCCAGGATCGGCAAGCCGTGGCTGCTCTGCCTGAACCAGTGCTCGCATCCGCGCGTCTGGACGCGCGCGGAGGAGCGGCTGTTCCAGGAGATCGGGCGGCGCCTGGCCGACGGCCTGACTGGCCTGCTCGCCTACCGCGACGTGCAGCAGAGCGAGCGCCTGTTCCGCAGCGTCGCGGAGCATTCGCCGGACCTGATATCCCGCGTCGACCGGGACGGCCGCTACGTCTACATCAGTCCGATCGTGCGCCGCTTTACCGGGCTGCCGCCGGAGGCCTTCATCGGGCAGCCGATCGGCGCCAGTCGCGTGGCGGCCGGGCACGTCACGGACCCCGACGGACTGCGGCAGCTCCAGGCCGCGGTGCGCGCGGTCTTCGAGACCGGTCAGCAACAGCGCTGCGAGATCGCGATGGACGGCGGCGTCGGCGGGTTGTTCTCGGATTACGTGCTGGTCCCGGAGCGTGACGACGACGGGCGGATCGTCAGCGCGCTGTGCATCGCACGGGATACGACCGAGCGACGGCGCAACGAAGACGTCCAGAAAAAGCTCAATCGATCGCTGCGGCTGTTGAGCGATTTCAACCAGATGCTCGTGCACGCACAAAGCGAGCGGCAGCTCCTGGATTCCGGCTGCAGGATCGTCGTGGAAAGCGGCGGCTACGCGTACGCATCGATCCGCCTTGCGGCGCCGCAGGCGCCGCAGGACGGCGCGACGTTCATCGCTCACGGCAGGCAAGCCGCCTACGCCGATCCGGGTATCGAGGGCATCCTGCGCGATGTCGCGCCCGGCGTCGAAACGGCGGGCGACGTGCGCATCTGGCGGCGGCCCGATCGCCCGCACGCCGGCGCGCCGCCGGCGCCACGCGGTGAGCCCGCCGCGCCGGCCTCGTGCGTCGCGCTGGCGCTGCGGCACGTGGAGCAGGACCTGGGCGTGCTGCATATCCTGTCGGACGACGAAGCC
>DATKPC010000068.1:0-30038 GCA_035524275.1 Burkholderiaceae bacterium | reverse complement strand
CAGGCCTTCGAGCGCGACGTCGTCGAGGCACACCAGGCGGCCTACGCGGAATCGGCGGCCGAGGACGCGGACGTCTGCCGCCGGCTGCAGGCCGGACGGCGCGGGCTATGGCTGGCAGGCGAGGACGACGTCGGCCCGTATCACCGGCCGCACGAGGACGGCATGATCCACTTCCACGACTGGCTGCGGCGCGAAACCGGGCAGCGCAGGACCGCCTAGGAAGCCGCGCCGCCGGAGACCTTTCGCGGGGGCGCGGGCGAGATGGGGGCAGAGGGTGGCAAACCGTGCTCCCCGGCGCGCGCCAGCCCGACCGCAGGCCAGTTCGATCTCAAGCCAGTTCGACCTCAGGCCAGTTCGACCTCAGGCCAGTTCGATCTCAGGCCAGTTCGACCTCGACTTCGCCGGCGACCGGCGGGCCCGCGCGCTCCTTCAGGAAGAACGCGAGCGCCGCATCCATCGTGTTGGCATGCTCCTCGAACCAGTGCGGCAGCTCGGTCGCGAGTCGCGTGACGATCTCGTTGTCGCCGGCGTCGTAGCGGCGGCGCACCTCGGAGACGACCTCGAGCAGCATGTCGTGCTCGCGCTTGTGGCAATCGTAGGCGGGGAATTCGTTCTCGCGCATCCACGCTTCCTCCGCCGCACAATGCCGCAGCAGGTGCTCGTGCATCGCGACGAGCGCGAGTCCGTAGTCGGACGCGTCCGGGCTGGCGAGCGCGACGAGGAGATCGCGGAATTCCTCGTGCAGGTCGTCCATCGGCGCATAGCCAACCGCGAAGAACCCGATTTCCGAGGGCGGCGCCCCGTAGCCGATCGCATCGTTCACAGTGCTCTCCCGAGACGGTGGTAGAACGGAATCCTGCGCAGTGACCGGCGCGGGCCGGCCCACAGCGCCGCGCGACTATCGATATACGAGCACCGGGACGTCGCTGTGCGTCAGCACCTTCTGCGTCTCGCTTCCGAGCAGGACGCTGGCGATGCCGTGCCGACCATGCGACGCCATGAAGATGACGTCGCAGCCCATGCGGTGCGCGGTCTCGATGATACCTTCGTAGGGCGCGAACGACTCGGCGTGCGTGGTCTCGTAGTCCACCCCTGCACTGCGCGCCGCCTCCTCGATCCGCTGCAGGCGCGCGCGTACGGTCCGCTCGGTGCGCGCCACGAAGTCGTCCATCGACTCCGGCCGGTACTCCGATATCGAAGCGTAGGCGTAAGGCTCGACGACCGTCATTCCCACAATCTTGGCACCAAGACGGCTTGCCATTTCGACGGCGCCTTCAAGCGCCTTCAGGGACAACTCCGAGCCGTCCGTGGGAAGCAGGATCTTCCTGAACATGTTTGCCGTCCCAGCGCTTGCCTATGACGGCGCATCCTAGACGCTGCCGCTCGGCGGGCATTGACACCCATCAAGCCGATACGAGCACGTCGATCGCCGCGGCGGCGAGTGCGAATCCCAATGGCGCCGTGACGACGACCGAGGAGCCGTAGCCCGCACACGCCAGCGGCGCGCCCGACCCGGCGGGCGTCGCGGACGCGACCGCCCGCCCCGGCGCGCCGCGGGTCTCGACATGGATCGCGGCAACCCCGAAAGGTCGCGGCCGCCGTCCCTCGGCGCGTGGGAAACCATGGTCGCGACGCAGGCGCTGGCGCACGCCGGCAAGCAGGGCATCGCCCTGAACCGTCGCGAGATCGGCGCAGCGGATCCGCGTCGGATCCAGCCGACCGCCGGCCGATCCGGAGACGACGACCGGCTGGTGGCTCCGGCAGCACCACGCGATCATCGCGGCCTTCGCGCGCGCCTGGTCGATGCAGTCCAGGACGACATCGAATCCCTGCAGCAGGTCCGCGACGTTCTCCGGCGTCACGAACTCCTCGACCGGCGCGACCTCGGCCTGCGGATTGATCGCGCGGATGCGGTCGGCCATCGCGATGACCTTGGCGCGGCCGAATTCGTCGCCCAGCGCGTGGATCTGCCGATTGGCATTGCTCTCGGCAACGTGGTCGAGGTCGATCAGCGCAAGGCGCCCGACCGCGCAGCGCGCGAGCGCCTCGGCGGCCCACGACCCGACGCCGCCCACGCCAACGACGGCGACGCGGGCGCCGCGCAGCCGGCGCATCGCGGCTTCGCCGTAGAGGCGGGCCGCGCCGGCGAAGCGGCGCTCGGCGTCGCCGGCGCCGGCCTCGGTCGGGACGGCGGAAGGCGTTGGCGGATCCGGCCGCATGGCCACGCCTGCAGGATGGGAGGGAATGCCCGCAGTGTAGGCGATCGATTCGCCGCCGACGGTGTCGACCGCGCCCCTGCGCCACAATGCGCGCTGCCGCCGATCCCGCCGCTGCCCGCCCATCGTGCCGACGACCCGCCCCGCCATCCCGTCGCTGCTGCTCGCCTGGTTCTTCGTGCTCGTCTGGGGCTCCGGGTACATCGGAACCCGCATCGGCCTGCGCGACGCCGCGCCGTTCACGTTCCTCGCGTTGCGCTACGCGTTCGGCGTCGCCGTGCTCGCGCCCATGCTGTGGCTGGCGAGCCGGCGCGTGCCGCTGCGCTGGCCGGACAGCCGCGCCGCGTGGCGCCACGTCCTCGTCGCCGGCCTGCTGATGCACGCCGCCAATCTCGGCGGAAGCCATTACGCGCAGTACCTCGGCATGTCGGCCGGCATCACGGCGCTCGTCCTTGCCGCGCAGCCGCTTCTGACCGCCGTCGCCGTCTCCGCGCTGCAGCACGAGCGCCTCTATCGGCTGCAGTGGCTCGGCGTCGCGCTCGGCCTGGCCGGCGTCGCGATCGTCGTCTGGCACAAGATCGACACGCGCACGATGAGCTGGGACGCGACGGCCGCCGCGCTGTTCTCGCTCGCCGCGATCACGACCGGCACGCTCTACCAGCGCGCGTTCTGCGGCGGCGTCGACCTGCGCGCCGCGGGCATGATCCAGTTCGTCGCGTCCCTTCTCGTCATGGCGCCGCTGGCTTGGCTCGTCGAAGGCTTCCGGATTCGCTACGAATGGCCGCTGCCGGTGTCGATCGCCTATCTCGTCGTCTTCGCCTCGATCCTCGCCGTCAATGCGCTGCATACGCTGATGCGACGCGGCGAAGCAACGCGGGTCACTTCGATGCTCTACCTTCCGCCCATCGTCGCGGTCGGCCTCGAGTGGGCGATGTTCGGCGTTCGCCCGACGCCGCTCACCGGCGCCGGGATCCTCGTCACCTGCGTCGGCGTCGCGCTGTGCGCGCATCGCCGCGACCGCGGCGCGCCGGCCCCGACGGGCCCTGAAGCGCGATGAGTTCGCGCATCCGCCACGCGCCGCTCGCGGAGTCCGACCTCGCCGGCTCCCTCGCCGCGACGCTGGCCCACTGGGACCGGCGCGAGCCGCTGTGGGTCTTCGCCTACGCGTCGCTGATCTGGCATCCGGAGTTGCGCTTCGACCGCCGCGTTGCCGCGCGGGTGCACGGCTACCATCGCCGGCTCTGCCTGTGGTCGGTGGAGTACCGCGGGACGCTCGCGCGGCCCGGGCTTGTCGCCGGCCTGGACCGGGGCGGCAGTTGCAACGGCATCCTGTATCGGGTGCCGGCGACGGACGTCCCGAAGGAATTCGGCGTGCTGTGGCGGCGCGAGATGTCGCTCGGCCAGTACACACCGCGCTGGCTCGCTTGCCGGCGCATCGGCACGTCCCGGGTCGTGCGCGCGCTGGCGTTCGTGATCCGGCACGACGCGTCCAACTACTGCGAGCGGATCAGCGAGGCGGAACTGATCGACGTGCTCCTGCAGGCGCGTGGCGCGCGCGGCTCGAACCTGGAATACCTGGAGCACACGGTGGCCGCGCTGCATGCGGAGGGCATCGGCGACCCGCACCTGGAGCGGCTTGCCGCGCATGCGCGCGCCGCGCGCGCCGCGCGCGGCGAGACGGCGTCGGCGCGACGTTCGCCGCGACGTTTGCCGCCATAGGCCGCGCGGCCCCGGCGCTCAGAGGCGCTCGATCGCCACCGCGGTCGCCTCGCCGCCCCCGATGCACAACGCGGCGATCCCGCGCCGCCCGCCGCTGCGACGCAGCGCGCCCAACAGCGTGACGATGATCCGCGCGCCGGAGGCGCCGATCGGGTGGCCCAGGGCGCAGGCCCCGCCGTGCACATTGACGCGTTCGTGGGGAATCTCGAGGTCCCGCATGGCGACCATCGCGACCGCAGCGAACGCCTCGTTGATCTCCCACAGGTCGACCTGGCGGCGGTCCCAGCCGGCCCTTCCGAGAGCCTTGTTGATGGCGCCGACCGGCGCGGTCGTGAACCAGTCGGGCGCCGCCGCGTGGACCGCCTGCGCGACGATGCGGGCGACCGGAGCGATGCCCAGGCGCGCGGCGGTCGACTCGCGCATCAGGACCAGCGCCGCGGCGCCATCGGAAATCGACGACGCGTTCGCGGCCGTGATCGTGCCGTCGCTCTTGAACGCCGGCTTCAGCGTCGGGATCCGATCCAGCTTGGCCTTGAAGGGTTGTTCGTCGCGTCCGACCTCGACCTCGCCCCCCTTGCCGGCGACGCGTACCGGCGCGAGTTCCCACGCGAACGCGCCGTCGCGATGCGCCTGGATCGCACGTTCGGTCGACGCGATCGCGAAGCGATCCTGGTCGGCGCGGCTGAACCCGTATTTCACGACGCACTGCTCGGCAAAGACGCCCATCGCCTTGCCGCGTTCATAGGCATCCTCGAGGCCGTCGAGGGCCATGTGATCGAAGAGCGTCGCATGGCCGTAGCGGTAGCCCTGGCGCCCCTTGGGCACGAGGTACGGCGCGTTCGTCATGCTTTCCATCCCGCCGGCGACGACGACCTCGGCGGAGCCGGCGACGAGCATGTCGGCGGCGAACATCGCGGCGCGCATGCCGCTGCCGCACATCTTCGACAGCGTCACGGCCCCGACGGAAACCGGCAGGCCGGCGGCGAGCACGGCCTGGCGAGCCGGCGCCTGGCCCTGGCCTGCCATCAGGCAGTTGCCCATCAGGACTTCATCGATGCGATCCCCCCCGAGGCCGGCACGCTGCAGTGCGGCACGGATCGCCACCGCGCCGAGTTGCCAGGCCTGCTGGCTCGCCAAGTCCCCCATCAGTCCGCCGATCGGCGTTCGCGCCGCCGCGACGATTACGACCGGATCCGACATCTGCCCCCTCCGCGATGGACGTGGCGCCCCGGTGCGGGCGCCGCTGCCGCGGCATCTTCGCACGCCGCCGCGCCCGGACAAGTCCTAGACTCGCATCCGGGCGCACGCGCAGCGGGCGCGGCGCTGCAGAGGGAACGGACGGGTGACGACGATGTCGATTTCGGACTTGAGGCAGGACTATCAACGCGGCGCCCTGATGGAGACGGAGGTCGGCGGCGACCCGATCGCGCTGTTCGCGCGCTGGTTCGACGAGGCGCGAGCCGCCGTGCGCGAACCCAACGCGATGATCCTCGCGACCGTCGACGCGGGCGGCCAGCCGACCGCGCGGACGCTGTTGCTGAAGGAATTCGGCGAGCGCGGCTTCGTCTTCTTCACGAACCAGCACAGCCGCAAGGCGCGGGAGCTCGCGGCCAACCCGCGCGCCGCGATGCTGTTCTTCTGGGCCGAGCTCGAACGCCAAGTGCGCATCGAGGGCTCCGCCTGGCCGGTCGGAACGGCCGAAGCCGACGCCTACTTCATGCAGCGCCCGCTCGGATCCCGTTACGGCGCCTGGGCCTCGCCGCAAAGCGAGCCGATCGCCGGTCGCGAGGTGCTGGAAGCGCGGCTGGCGGAGATCGAGGAGCGCTTCCCGGCGCCCGACGGGCCGCCGCGCCCACCGCACTGGGGGGGTTACTGCCTGGCGCCGACCTCCATCGAGTTCTGGCAGGGCCGGTCGTCGCGCCTGCATGACCGGCTGCTGTATCGCCGCGAGGAGGCTGGCTGGACGCGTTGCCGCCTCGCGCCTTGAAACGCGGCGCCTGGATGACCCTGGCGCCTGGAAACGACGCCGGGACGCCCGAAAGCCGCGAAGATTTAAGCGGGAAACGCAAAATTGTGGCCCTTGGCCGCGGTAAGGCTATGATAGAGGCTCCTTCCGAAGCCCGTACCGCCTCGAACCCATGAGCACAGAACCGATTTCGATCATCATCGTCGAGGACGAACCTGAGTTCAGGCGCCGGTTTGCGCAGATCATCGAGAACGAGCCGACGATGCGGCTGGCCGGGGTGGCGGCCAACAAGCGGGAGGCCCAGGCGCTGATCGACCGCGAGAATTTCGATGTGATGCTGATCGACCTCGGCCTGCCGGATGGCACCGGGATCGACCTGATCCGCAGCGTCAGCCAGCGCAAACCCGACGTCGACATCATGGTCGTGACGGTCTTCGGCGACGAACAGCACGTCGTGTCGTCGATCGAGGCCGGCGCCACCGGATACATCCTGAAGGATTCGACGCCGGCGGACGTCATTTCCTGCATCCGGCTTCTGCGTGCCGGCGGATCGCCGGTCAGCCCGGTCGTCGCGCGCAGCGTGCTGCGCGCGATCCGCTCCCGGATGGGCACCGGCGCCGCGACGCCGGCGCGTGCCGCGAATCCGGAAAACAATCCGCTGTCGGCGCGCGAGACCGAAATCCTGCAGCTTCTCGCGAAGGGAATGAGCTTCAACGAAATCGGCGAGATCCTCGGCATTTCGCCGCACACCGTGACCGCCCACATCAAGAAGATCTATCGCAAGCTGGCCGTGCATTCGCGCGGCGAGGCGGTCTACGAAGCGAGCCAGATGGGGCTGTTGAAGACCTGATGCGAATCGCTGCGGCCGGCATCCCGTTCGCGCGCATCACGGCGGGTCCCGGCCGGTTCCGCACGCGCTGCCTGCGCGCCGCGCTGGTCGTGTTCGCGCTGGTGCTGGGCGCCGCGCTGCCGGCGCGCGCCGAAATCGTCCTCACGTCGGGCGAATGGGCCAGCGTGCCCATCGGCGAGACGCAGGTGCCGACGCAGGCGGCCTGGAGCCGACTCGACCTGCCGCTGCGATGGATGCTGAGCGAGGGCTGGGGTCTCACCGGCGTCGCGATGCGTTTCCACTTCGACCTGAAGGCGCCGCCGAACGAGGCGATGGCCGCGCTGATCCCGGTCGCCACGGAAGGCGGGCGCGTGACGGTGAACGGCCGTTTCATCGGGGCCGTCCAGGCGCCGGACGACCGGACGCACGTCAATTGGCAGCGGCCGCACCTGCTTGCGATCGATCCCGCGCTTCTCGTGCCCGGCGAGAACACGCTGCTGATCCAGACCGCGTATCGCGCCGGAAACCACGTCATGGGGCGCATCGAGATCGGCACGCTGAGCGAGATGTCGGCGCGCTTCGAACGCGACTATTTCCTCACCTCGACGCTGGCATGGATCGGCGCCACGCTGTCCGCGGTGATCGCGCTGATCTTCGGCGTCCTGTGGCTGCGGCGGCCTGACCGGATGATGGGGCTGATCACCGTCGCCGCGATGCTCTGGTGCGCCCGCTGCGCGACGTTCCTGGTCGAGATCATGCCGCTCGGGCTGCGGTTCTGGATCCAGCTGCTCTACTACGGCTCGATCGGCGGATTCGCCGGCGTCGTGACGCTGCTGCTGCTGCGGATGTCCGACCTGCGCAACCGGCGCGAGGAATGGATGATCCTCGGCTATTCGTGCCTCGGCGCGGTGGCGCTCGTCGTCACGGCGCAGCACGCCGCGCCCTACCTGGATGCGGTCTGGATACCCGGCCTGATCATCATGCCGGCCTTCGCGGTCGGCGTGGCGCTCAACAACCGGCTGCGCGCGCGGCGCTCGCCGCACTGGATCGTGCTGGCGGCCTGCGCGCTGCTTTTCGTCGCGTGGGCCCACGACTACGCGGTCGGGCGCGGCTGGCTGCCCCCCGACGGGGCGCTGGCGATGCATTGGGCGGGGCCGCTGCTGCTGATGGCCCTGGCCACCCCGCTCGTCGACCGGTTCGTCGACATCCTGCGCGAAGCGGAATCGGCCCGCGCGGAGCTCGAGACGCGCGTGCGGGAGCGCGAGCAGCTGCTGAAGCGGAATTTCGAGCGCCTGCGGCAGAGCGAGCGGGCGCAGGCCGAGAACCAGGAGCGGCAGCGCATCATGCAGGACATGCACGACGGGCTCGGCTCGCAGCTGCTGACGTCGCTGATGCTGGTCGAGCGCGGCGCCGTGACCAACGAGCAGGTCGCGCAGATCCTGCGCGAATCGATCGACGACATGCGCCTGGCGATCGACGCTCTGGCGCCGGAGCAGACGGACCTGGGGGCCGCGCTGGGCAACCTGCGGTTCCGGATGGAGCCGCGCCTGAAGGCGGCCGAGATCGAGCTGGTCTGGGATGCGCGCAACCTGCCGGAAGAGGTCAAGCTGGACCAGGATGCGGTACTGCCCATCCTGCGCATCGTGCAGGAGGCCATGACGAACGCGATCAAGCACAGCAAGGCGAAGGCCGTGCGCGTGATCCTCGGCGTGGAGAAGGTGAACGACGTCCCGTGGCTCGACATCCGCGTCGCCGACAACGGCAGCGGGATCGTCGAGGAAAACAGTTCCGGGCGCGGGTTGCTGAACATGCGCAACCGCGCCGGCAAGATCGGCGCGCTGCTCAATATCGAGACGAAGCAGGGCTCCGGCACCGTCGTGCAGCTGCTGTACAAGCTCGACGTGCCCGGCGCCCCCGGCTCGAGCTCGCGATCCGAGCATACGCAGCTCAACACGCAGGCCGTCATCGAGCGGGCGCGAATGACCTGAGGTCGTTCGCCGGCGCGCCGGGCGGCTCGGCTCGGCGTTACAGATGTTGCAAATCCACGCTGGATTCCGCTCGACGAGGCGGCCGCGACCGGCGTAGATTAGGCGCCCGGATGCACCGAATCCCCGCGCACGCTCCTTGCGTGCGGTCGCGCCATCAGCGACGCAGGAGTCCCGACGATGAGTCCGCTCTGGCATTCGACGTGGTTGCGCGTGGTCGCGCTCGAAACGGTGGTCGTTCTCCTCGGAACGTTGCTCCTCCTGGGCCTGGCGCGCGTCGTCAACATCCGCGCGTTCGCGCAGCAACTCGTGGGGCTGCTGACGCTGCCCTGATCCGGGGATTTCCGCCGGCATCGCCGCTCCGCCACGGTGCGGCCGGTCGGCTGCCGGTCGCTATCGACGCCGTGCGCGCCCGCGTCGCGGCGTCCGCGTCGACGTCTCAGAGGACGATCGGGCGGTCCGGCAGTTCGTTGTGCCGCGTCTCGCCCGGCGCGAGCGGAAAAAGCTGCTTCAGCAGCGCACCGACCTCGCCGACGGCGGCCACCGCGCCCTGCTCGAAGTCGCCCGCGCGAAAGCGGTCGCGCATCCGCGAGCAGATCGCATCCCATGTGGCTTCCGGCACGCGGTTCGCGACCCCGCGGTCGGCGAGGATCTCGACGGCGCGGTCGGCGAGCCCGACGTAGATCAGGACGCCGTTGTTGTGTTCCGTGTCCCACACCCGCAGGCGGGAGAACAACTCCAGCGCGCGGTGCCTGACCGGCGCGTTGCGCCGCAGGTGCGCCCACGGCAGCGCCGATTCGATGACGAACCGGATCTCGCCGCCGTGGCCCGCCTCGGCGGCGCTGATCGCGGCCCGCAATTCCGCGAGCGTCGCGGGCGGAAACGCCCGGCGCAGCGACATCGGCGTCGTCAGCGCATGCGTGGCCCAGCGTTGCAGCCTGCCCTTCACCATCGTGTGTCCGTCATCGATCATCCGCAACCCCGGACGGCGGCCGGCCGTCACCAGTTCCCGGAGGCGCCGCCGCCGGAGAAATCTCCACCGCCGCCACTGCGAAAACCGCCGCCGCCACCGCCGAAGCCGCCGCCGAATCCCCCTCCGGGCAGCGACCCGGCACGTCCGCCGAGGACCTGGGCAACGCCCATGAACGGGCCGAAAATTCCGGCGATGAAGACGACGGCCAGCGCGGTGACCGCGCCGAACGCCAGCGAGCCCAGCATGACGCCGCAGACGACGCCGGCACCACCGCCCGCGACCAGCGCGCCCGGAAAACCGAACAGGCGCCGCAGCAGGCTGCCGATGACAATGCCGCCGATGACGAAAGGAATCAGCGCGCCGAAGAGGTCGTCGCCGGTGTCGCCGGCCGGCGCCGTGGCCCCGCCCGGGGCGGGCGGCGGCGCCGGGAGTCCTTCGCCCTGGATCAGCCCGAACACCGCGTCGAGCGCGGCCGAGAGTCCGCCGGCGTAGTCCTTCGCCGCGAAGTGCGGCGCCATGTCCTCGCGGATGACGCGGCGGGCGGTGGCATCCGGTATGGCCCCCTCGAGCCGGCGGGCGACGTCGATGCGCGCCGTCCGGTCGTCGGTCGCGACGACGATGAGCAAGCCGTCGCCGACGCCCGGACGCCCGATCTTCCAGCTGTCGCCGATCCGATGCGCGAAGTCCTCGATCGGTTCCGGCTTCGTCGACGGCACGATGACGATCGCGACCTGCGAGCCGTGCGCCGCCTCGAACTGGGCGAGCTTCCCGTCGAGCGCTGCCCGATCGCCTGGCGCGAGGACCCCGGACAGGTCGACGACGCGCGCGAGCGGCGGAACCGCCAGCAGGCCGTCGGCGCCGCGCGGTGCATCCGGCGCCGCGAGCGCGACGGAGCCCAGCGCCGCGGCGGCGAGCGCCGCAGCCCACGTTCGCAGGCGACGCAGAGCGCCGGTCAGGCTCATTTCTTCGTCGTGCCGAAGTCCACTGCCGGGGGCCGCTGGATCGCTTCCTCGTTCTCGACCGTGAACTGCGGCTTTTCCTTGTAGCTGAAGACCATCGCCGTGAAGTTCTGCGGCACCTGGCGGATGAAGACGTTGTAGTCCTGCACGGTCTTGATATAGCGGTCACGCGCGATCGCGATCCGGTTCTCGGTCCCTTCGAGCTGCGCCCGCAAGTCCTGGAACGCCTGGTTGGCCTTCAGGTTCGGGTAGTTCTCGCTCACCGCCAGCAGGCGCGACAGCGCCGACGACAGCTCGCCCTGGGCGGCCTGGAAGTTCTTCAGCGCCACCGGGTCGTTGGCGAGTTCCGGCGTCACCTGGATCGACGTCGCCTTCGCGCGCGCCTCGATGACGCGGGTGAGCGTCTCCTGCTCGAAGTTCGCCTCGCCCTTGACCGTGTTCACGATATTCGGGATCAGGTCGGCGCGACGCTGGTACTGCGACAGCACTTCGGCCCACGCCGCCTTGACGGCCTGGTCCTTGGCCTGGATCTCGTTGTAGCCGCAGCCGGCGAGCAGCGCGGCCGCCGCGACGAGGAGCAGCCCTCGGATGAATCGCATGAATCCTCCCTCCATTCTCGAACGAATCGCCTGCGAAGCACGGCGTCACCCGCCGCGCTCGGCGGCAAGGCGCGCGGCGCCTTCCAAGGCCTCAGCATCCGTCGCTCGCGCCACGAAGCCGGCGCCGTCGCGACGATGCCACGGGAAACCGGCACGGACATTACAATATTTCTCGTGCAGTTCGATCCCATGCCGTCCGATCCCATGCCGCCCGATCCGCTGCCGTCCGATCCGAATCTCGGCGGCAACACCGCGGGCGCGGCGTTTCGTCGGGCCCTGTCGCAATTCGCAACCGGCGTCACGATCGTCACGACGCGGGCGGCCGGCGGCTCCGCGATCGGCGTCACCGCGAATTCCTTCAGCTCGCTGTCGCTCGATCCGCCGCTCGTGCTCTGGAGCCTTGCGCTCGCGGCAAGCAGCGTGAACGCGTTTCGCACCTGCAGCCGGTTCCGCGTGCACGTGCTCGGCGCGGCCCAGCTCGACGTGGCGCGGCGCTTCGCGACACGCGGCGTCGACAAGTTCGCGGCCGGCGCGTGGCGCGACGACGCGAATGGCCTGCCCTGCCTCGAGCCCTGCGTGGCCTGGTTCGACTGCGAGAACCGCAGCCAGTACGACGAGGGCGACCACGTCATCGTCGTCGGCCGCGTCGCGGCCTGGGACGCCCCGGGCGGCACGCCGCTGATCTTCCACGCCGGCCGCTACCTCACCGACCTCGCGGAGGCGCCGCTGCCGCGCGAGCTGCGAACCGAAAACTCCTGACGGGCGCCGCCACTGCGGCTACGATCGCGGGGCGCCGCCGAAAGCCAACCAGCCGCCCGAGGCTCGACCATGACGTTCATCAAGCAATACATGATCCGCCTCTCGCACTGCGACGCGACCGGCCAGGTCTTCTACCCGAACTACTTCCACATCTTCAATGCGCTCGTCGAAGACTGGTTCTACGAGGGCATCGAGATCCCGTTCGACCGCTTCCTGATGGAGCAGCGACTTTCGCTGCCGACGGTGCGCCTGGAAACGACGTTCCTGAAACCGAGCCGGATGGGCGAGATGGTCGACTTCTGGCTGACCGTGACGCACGTCGGACGCAGCTCGGTGCGCTTCACGATGGGCGTCGACAAGGACGGCGAACAGCGGGTGCGGATGAACCGCGTCGCCGTCTGCACCAGCCAGGACGGCGGCGGGGCGGTCGAACTGCCCGCGGACCTGCGCGAGAAGATCCTCGCGTTCATGCGCGCCTGAACGCACCGGAGGACACCGGCCCGCCGGGGTCAGCGCGGCGCGGTGTTCCCGGATGGCGCCGTCTCGCGCCGCCGTCCATTCGCCTTCTTCATGCGCGCGATCTCGGCGGCGAGCGCCTCCGCATGGGCACGGCGGAGCATCTCGGCAACCGCGTTCGCGTTGCCCGCGCCCATCGATCGCATCTCCTCGACGTAGGCGTCCCAAAGCCGCGCCTTGCGCAGCAGCGGAAACCAGCCCATCGACGGCGCCCGGCGTTCGACCATGCGCCGCTCCAGCGCGGCCGGCGCGATCCGCGCCAGGAGGCGTTCGGCCATGGAGATCGCGGCCGCGCGCGAGGCCGCCGACTGGTTCGACAGGTCCGCCAACAGGTCCTCGATGGCCGCGGCGCCGGCCAGGAAGCCGGGCGGCGGCGTGCGCAGCAGCGCGGCCATCGCACGCCGATCGTCGGACGCGAACCGCAGCGGGTTGTTGTTGCGCGACTTGAGCGGCGTGGCCTCGGAATCGCCCTGCCCTTCGGCCCGCGGCACCGCGAGCCGACGCACGCCGGCGAGCAGCACGCGCAGCAGTGATCCGGCGGTGCGCAGCAATTCGGGCCGCGCCGGCGCGGGCAGCTCGAGTTCGACCTGCGCGCCGTCGAGGAAGCTGCGCCACATCTCGTCGCCGGACGCCGCCGGACGAACGGCGAGCGACTCGCGCACGAGGACCTGGGTGCGCTCGGTGTTCGCGGCGTCGTCCAGTTCGCCGTTCAGGCCCATCCGCGTCGACGGATCGAGGAGTTGTGTCGCGGGGAAGTCGGGATCCTCGAACTCGACGGCGATCGTGTACTGGCCGATCCGAAGGCGGTCGCCGGGGCGAATCTGGTGGCGCTGGCCCGGCGGAATCGGCCGTCCGTTGACGAGCGGCGGATTCGTGCTGCCCATGTCCTCGAGGTAATAGGTGCCGTCGTCGTAGCTGACATGGCCGTGGAAGCGCGAGACGGTGCGCTTGGGATCCGGCAGGGACAGTCGCGCGCTTTCCGCGCGCCCGATCAGCCCGCCGGAGGCGTCGAACCGCGCGACGAGCGGAGGACGCTCCGTGACCTCGTCCGGCCAACCGATGACCCGAAGCAGGAGCTCCATCGTCGACAGCGCGCGACGGGGCGCTTCAAATCCGGCGGGCGTCGCGCCGCCGCTCGACTTCAGCGCATCTTCCAGTCGCCATTGAGCGCATCCTCCTGGCCTTTCCGGGCGCGCTCCATCAGGCGTTGTGCGACTACGTTTCCGGGTTCCGCATCGAGCACCGCACGCGCACGTGCGATTGTGCACTCATAGCGCCTTTGCGCAAAACAGACGCGCGCTTCGCGCAGCGCTTCGCGAAGCACCGGCCGATCGACGCGGAAGTCGTCGGCCGCGGTTCCGGCCGCGGATTCGTCCGCCGGCTGCGGGCTTCCCGCTGGCAGCGCCGGGGCCCGCATGGCCGGCGGCACGCGCGGCGCGGGCGCCGGCGACAGGCCAGCCGCAACGGGTGCGGGCCGGGGAGGCGTCGCCTTCGACGGCTCGACCTCCCGGTCGGTCGGGGCCGCCGCGGCGTCGATGCGGGGCGGCGCGGCGGCCGTCGCGGCTTCGCGGCCGCCGGGCCCTGTCGGGCCTCCAGGCGACGCGGTTGGGGCCTGCATCGGCGCGGCGGCCGGCGCCTGTGGCGCGGACTCCGCGGCATCCACGGCCGGCGCCGACCGCGCGGCGCTCGTCCGGCCTCCCGGAACCACGTGCGCGAGGCCGCCCGCAAGCCACGCGGCAGCGATCGCCGCGACGACGCCGGCGCCAATCGTCATCGCGAACCAGCGCCCGCCACGGCGCGCGCCGCGCCAGGTCTCCGAAGGTCCCCGCGGCACGGCCGCCGTGGTTTCGGCGAGCGGCTGCGGTGGCGTCGCGGATGGCGGGAATTCGCGCACCGCGGTCGACGCAAGCCGGGCGCCGTCCTCGCGTCCGCCGGCGGTGACGAGGCGTTGCCCCGGCGGCTCCGGCGCCACCGGCGCCGCGACGACACTCGACGGCATCGCGGCTGGCGGCGCGGCATCGCGGTCGAGCGCCTGGCGCCATTCGGCGGCGCTCTGCGGGCGGTCCTGCGGCTGCGGCGCAAGCGCCCAGTCGATCGCGGCAAGGAACGCCTCGGAGTACTTCCCGGCGGCGGATTGCACGAGCGGCATGTGCGTGTCCTGGACGACACGCCCGACCGATGGCGCCGGCGGGCGGCCGGTGATCGCGAAATGCACGACGGCCGCCAACGCGTACAGGTCCGTCCACGGGCCCTGCTTCATGCCCGGGATCTCGTCGTACTGCTCGATCGGCGCATAGCCCGGCTTGAGGATCACGGTCAGCGCCTGCGTCGCATCGCCGATCACGCGACGTGCGGCGCCGAAGTCGAGCAGCACCGGCGCGTCGCCGTCGACGATCATGATGTTGTCGGGCGAGATGTCGCGATGCAGGCAATTGCCTCGATGCAGCAGGTCGAGCGCGTCGAGCAGCGGGCGGACCAGGTGGCGCAGCCACGTCTCGTCGGGCGGTTCGGCGCGCGACTGCAGCACGTGCTTGAGCGTGACGCCGTCGTAGTACGGCATGGCCATGTAGGCCGTGCCGTTGGCTTCCCAGAAGCGGTAGACCTTCACGAGCGCCGGATGGTCGAACTGCGCCAGCATCCGCGCTTCGTTGATGAAACTGCGCAGGCCGATCTCGAAGGTCTCGCGCACGCGCTCGGACTTGACCGAGACGCTGTAGTCGGCGGTGCGCGCCGCGAGCGCCGCCGGCATGTACTCCTTGAGCGCGACGACGCGGCCGAGCGAATGGTCGTCGGCGCGGTAGACGATCCCGAATCCGCCCTCGCCCACCAGGCCCGAGATCTCGAATTCGCCGAGGCGCGTGCCGGGCGGCAGCAGGTTGCCGCCGATCAGCGGCGCGGCCGCGACGTGCGTGCCGTCGTCCGCCAGCGCGATCGTGCGTTCATTGTCGACGATCGCGCGGCGGCGCGACGACGAAACCGGGCCTCGCGTCACGATCGCGACGGTTCGCTCGGGATCTGCGCGCTGAGCCTCGTCCGCGGCGGCGGCGCGCTGGGCCAATCCAGGTTCGGGCATCGAGGCTGCGAGGGTCGCGTCGATCGTCAAAAGCGTCCGTCAGCGGCGGATTCGCCATGCGGCGCGTGGGAAATCCGCCCTTGACACCGGTTCGAGAGCCAGTCTAGCCGCCGATGACCTGGAAAACCGGCGGTCTGCATCAAGCCGCCACCAGAAACCGGCAAGCCGTTCGTCTGACGCGTGGATGCGGGACGTTACGCCCCCGGACCCTCCTGCGGGTTCCCCTCAGGACTCGCGCCGAGAAAACCTTGTCAGAACGGTATCGACATCCCCGAGCTCGATCTCGATACCCAGAAGGCGCTTGACGTAATGCGAGACCGGCGTCTCATCGGCCATGCCGATGCCGCCATGCAGCTGCACGGCCTGCTGGCCGATCGTCCTCAAGGCCCGGTGCGCCATCACCTGCGCCGCATCGATCGTGCGCTCGTCCCGATTCATCGCCGCGGCCCATGCGAGCGACTGCGCCTGCTCGAGCAGGATCAGCATGTCCGCCGTCCGGTGGGCCAGTACCTGGAAGCGCCCGATGGGCTGCCCGAACTGCTTCCGGGTGCGCAGGTAGTCGGTCGTCACGGCGACCACGGTGCGCGCGAGGCCGACGCCCTCGGCAACGCGCCCGATCGTCGACAGCATCGCGCCGGCCCGCCACGCGCGCTCGGCCGCATCGCCCTGCGCCAGCGCGACGCCCTCGGCCGCCGCCGCCTCGACGTGGGCAGCGCTCGTGCCGTCGAACTGCCGATACGCCCGCCTCGACGTCGCGGCTGCCGCGAACAGCAGCAGGCGACCATCGACGAACGCGAGCAGCGACTCGGCGTAGGCCGCGTGCGGCGACGCGGCCCGCAGCGCGCCGCCCTCGTACGTCGCCTCGCGCAGCGGAACGACGATGGCGCCGGCCGCGACCCGTTGCAGCGCGGCGTCGCGCGCCGCCGACGCCGGCGCTGCCGCCAGCGTCGCGGCGGCCGCGAGGGCCGAATCGACGTAGGGTTCCAGCAGCCACCCGCCACCAAGCGCCTGCGCGACGAGCGCCGCATCGATCGGCGCGAGGCCCAGGCCACCCGCCGACGCCGGCACGCACAGCGCCGCGAGGCCCAGTTCGACCATGTCGCCCCACGCCGGCGGCGGCGTGGCCGGATCGGCGCGAACGTCCCGCCGGCGCGCTTCGAACGTGCAGCGCTCGCGCACGAGCCGCTCGCAGCTCGACACGAGCATCGATTGTTCTTCGCTGAGCGAAAAGTCCATGGCTACAGCTCGAGGACGTGCTTGGCGATGATCCCGCGCTGGATCTCGTTCGATCCGCCGTAGATGCTCACCTTGCGCAGGTTGAGGTAGAAGGCCGCGTCGCCGGCCGGCACGTAGCCGTCGCCCTTGGCGCGCCCCGCCAGCGCCGCGCTGCCGTGCGCCTCGAGCGCGAGTTCGGCGATGCGCTGGTAGATTTCCGACCCCTTGATCTTCAGCATCGACGACAGCGGACCGGGGGCCCCGCCGCGCGAGCGCGCCTCCGACAGCACGCGCAGGTTCGTGATCTCGAGGGCCATGAGGTCGATCTCGACCTCCGCGAGGCGCGCCGCATACAGCGGATCGTCGGCGAGCGGTCGCCCGTTGCGGCGCGCGCTGCGCGCCAGGGCGCGCACGCGCGCCAGTTCGCGCTTGTTGGCGCCGATGCCGGCGATGTTCGTCCGCTCGTGCTCCAGCAGGTACTTGGCAATCGTCCAGCCCTGGTTCTCCTCGCCGACCCGCTGGTCGACCGGGACCTCGACGTCGTCGAACCAGACCTCGTTCACCTCGCGCACGCCGTCGAGCAGGATGATCGGGCGCACGCTGACGCCCTTCGACTTCATGTCGACGAGGAGGAAGCTGATGCCTTCCTGCTTCTTCGCCTGCGAATCGGTCCGCACGAGGCAGAAGATCCAGTCGGCGAACTGCGCCAGCGTCGTCCACGTCTTCTGCCCGCTGACGACGTAGCGGTCGCCGCGCCGCTCGGCGCGCGTCGACAGCGCCGCGAGGTCGCTGCCGGCTCCCGGCTCCGAATAACCCTGGCACCACCAGTCCTCGGCCGTCGGGATGCGCGGCAGGAAACGCCTCTGCTGCGCCGGCGTCCCGAACTTCATCAGGACCGGTCCGACCATCCTCAGCCCGAACGGCAGCTGGCGCGGGGCCCCGGCGAACGCCGTCTCCTCGTCGAAGATGTGCTGCCGGATCTCGTCCCAGCCCGGCCCGCCCCACGACACCGGCCAGCTCGGCGCGCCCCAGCCGCGGGCATGCAGCGCCCGCTGCCAGTCGACGATCGCATCGCGCGTCGCGTGCTCGCCGCGCTCGGCCGCGAGGCGCGCATCCGCCGGCACCGCACGCTGCGCGAAATCGCGGACCTCGAGGCGGAAGGCATCCTCCTCGGCCGTGAAGCTGAGATCCATCGTCGCTTCTCCGTGGCGCCTGCGGCGGGCACGTGCCATGGTGCGGCCTGCGGCCCGTCAGCGCGGAATTCCCTTTTAAGTATCATCGGCCGGGCGTCGCAGCGGGTCAAGCGCGGTGCGGGACGTGCCAGGCCGCCGGGCGGCGGCGCAGCCTGAGAGTACGCGGGGAGTACGCGGATGGACACCAAAGAGACGATATCGCCGCACGCCGCGGGCACCGTCGGCGACGTCGACGAAGGCGTGCCGGTTTCGGCCAAGATCCGCGAGCGCCTGGCCAACGCGCGGGCGCGTTTCCACGCCAACGACAACATCTCGGCGTTCATCGAGCCGGGGGAGATGCCACGCCTCCTCGCGGAGGTCGAGCACAAGGTCCAGGCGCTGCTCGAAAGCCTCGTGATCGACACCGAGGGCGACCACAACACGCGCGGGACCGCACGCCGCGTCGCGCGGATGTATCTCAACGAGGTGTTCAACGGCCGCTACACGGCGATGCCGCCGATCACCGAGTTCCCCAACGTCGAGCACCTCAACGAACTGATGATCGTCGGCCCGATCACGGTCCGCAGCGCCTGCTCGCACCATTTCTGCCCGATTCTCGGCCGCGTCTGGATCGGCGTCATGCCCAACGAGCACTCGAACCTGATCGGCCTGTCGAAATACGTGCGCATCGCCGATTGGGTGATGTCGCGACCGCAGATCCAGGAGGAGGCGGTCACGCACCTCGCGGACCTGCTGCAGGAGAAGATGAATCCGGACGGGCTCGCGATCGTGATGGAGGCCGACCACTTCTGCATGCAATGGCGCGGC
This sequence comes from Burkholderiaceae bacterium, assembly GCA_035524275.1. Taxonomy (GTDB): domain Bacteria; phylum Pseudomonadota; class Gammaproteobacteria; order Burkholderiales; family Burkholderiaceae_F; genus DATKPC01. The sequence continues at coordinate 11,229 of DATKPC010000068.1, read as the reverse complement.
GTCAAGGACACCGACTCGAAGATGATCAACAGCGTCATGCGCGGCTCGTTCCTCAAGGACCCGAACCTGCGCCGCGAACTGCTGGCGCTGCTGCAGGCGCGGCGCGCCTGAGCCTGAAATCCACGACGGAACGGCCGACATGCTCGTCAGACTCCTGTACGCCAGCCGCATCGCCCCGGGCGCCGGCGCCGACGCGATCGAATCGATCCTGGCGCATTCGCGCCGCCACAACCCGGAGTTCGGGATCACCGGGATCCTCTGCCACGGCGGCGACGTGTTCATCCAGGTCCTCGAAGGCGGGCGCGAGCCGGTCAACCGCCTCTACGGGCAGATCGCGCGCGACGGCCGGCATCGCGACGTCACGCTGCTGCACTACGAGGAGATCACCGAGCGCTGCTTCTCGAGCTGGACGATGGGCCAGGTCAACCTGGCGAAGGTCAATCCGTCGCTGCTGCTGAAACACTCGGAGCGTCCGGTCCTGGATCCTTTCCAGACCTCGGGCCGCGCCTCCTTCGCGCTGCTGCAGGAACTGATCGCGACCGCATCGATCATCGGGCGGGCGTAGCCGGCCAGCCGTCTCGGCGCGCGGCGCACCGCGCGCGTGGCCCGGCCCGCGTGAACGGGTCCGCGTGAAGGCGCCCTACTCGCAGACGCCGCGCACGAAGAAGTCCGTCGTCTCGCCTTTCACCAGCGTGACGACGTAAGCGACGCGCCGCTCGGCGCGCGCCACGACCCAGATCTCGCGGGTCCTTACGTCCTCGGCCGACAGTTGCCTCGTCTCGACGAGCTTCGTGGCCGCCGGATCGGCGCCGCAGGTGGATTCGACCTGCGCGATGCTGGCGAGGATCCCGCGCCGCGAGGCGTCGTCGGCCATGCTGGGCCCCGGCGTCCCGGCGATGGTCCGCTCGCGCCGCACGACACCGTCGGCACCGCGCGCCTCCTGCCAGCGGTAGGGGCTGCCGGAGCGCGCGAGCGCGTCGTTGGCGGAGGCCAGGTCATCGGCGCCCGAGGGCGCCGCGCAGGCGGCAAGGGCGGCGGCGAATGACACGACAAGGCAGCGGCGGTACATGGGGAAAGCCCTCGCAGATGAAATGGACCGGACCGATCGGACCGATCGGACGGATCGGACGGACGAGATCGGGACGCCGCGGCATCGCCGCGGGACGCGACCGGCGCAAAGGCGCGATCGTAGCGAAAACCGGCGCGGCAGCGAGTTTCGGTGCGTCGTGCGCTCGCGGGCGAGCGCCCTCCCCCGGACGCCTCTAGCGCCGGCAGCCGGCGCCACTCGCGCCGAGCTCCAGCGACGCCTTCGGATCGCGAAAGACGAGCGGCTTCACGGCCGTTCGCTGCGCGTCCGGCAACTCGGCAAGCGCGATCGCGGCGTCGACGCGATCGCGGAACGGCGACTTGTCGCAGACCGGATCGGCATTCGCCGCGTCGCCGCTCAGCATGTAGGCCTGGCAGCGGCAACCGCCGAGGTCGTCGTCCTTCTCGGGGCAGGTGCGACACGGCTCCTTCATCCATGCCGTGCCGCGGAACCTGTTGAAGGCCTCCGAATCGCGCCAGATCGTCTCGATCGACGCCTCGCGAACGTTCGGAAACGCGATGCCCGGGAGCATCCGCGCGGTATGGCACGGCAGCGCGGTGCCGTCGGGCGCCACCGCGAGAAACGTCTGCCCCCAGCCGTTGGTGCATTTCTTCGGGCGGCGTTCGTAATAGTCGGGGACGACGAACAGGAGCCGGATCGAATCGCCCAGCCGCGCGCGATACGCCTGCACGACGCGCTCGGCGCGCTGCAGCTGCTCGCGCGACGGCAGCAGCTGGTCGCGGTTGACGAGCGCCCACGAGTAGTACTGGCTGTTGGCGAGTTCCAGGTATTCCGCGCCGAGCTCGACCGCCATCTCGATGATCCGGTCGACGTAGTCGATGTTCAGCCGATGCAGCACGACATTCATCACCATCGGCCAGTCGTGCGCCTTGATGAGCCGCGCGACGCGCTGCTTGAGGTCGAACGTGCGCGTGTGCGACAGGAAGTCGTTCGATTCGCGCGTCGAATCCTGGAACGACAGCTGGACATGGTCGAGGCCGGCGTCGCGCAGCCGCGCGGCGCGCTCCGGCGTCAGGCCGACGCCCGAGGTCAGCAGGTTCGTGTAGTAGCCGAGCCGGTGCGCCTCGGCGACGAGTTCCTCGAGATCGTCCCGCAGCATCGGTTCGCCGCCGGAAAAGCCGCACTGCACGGCGCCGAGGGCGCGGGCCTCGCGCAGAACGCGCAGCCAGTCGGCGGTGGCCAGCTCGTCGTCGTGGCGCGCGAAGTCGACCGGGTTGTAGCAGAACGCGCAGTGCAGCGGGCAGCGATGCGTCAGCTCGGCGAGCAGCCACAGCGGCGGCCCGACCGCGGCGCCGGCGGCACGTGGCGCCGCGGCGTCGATGCGGGGAGCGACCGGCATGTCCACGCCGGTCACCCCGCCGCGCCGGACCGGATCCAGCCGCGCTCGCGCGCCATTGCGAGGAAGGCGCGAACGTCCGCCTCCAGTCCGCTCGCGCCGAACGCCTGCTCCAGGCTGGCGACGATCTGCGGCACGGTGCGCACGCCGTCGCAGCGGGTGATGATCTCGGCCGCCGACGCGTTCAATTTCACCATGCCTTCCGGGTACAGCAGCACCCAGGCCTGCTGCGCCTCCTCCCACTGCAGGCGGAACAGGCGGCCGAGGCGCGGGCGTTCCTGCGCCGCGGCTTCCGCCTCGCTCATGCCGTCACCCCGTATTTCAGCGCCATCGCGTCGTTCATCGTCCACAGGATGTCGAGCTTGAACTGCAGGATCTCGAGCGCGCGGTGCTGCGCGGCCAGCGTGTCGAAGTAGGCGAGCGTCACCGCGAGGCCCTGCTCGACGTCGCGCCGCGCCTGCACGACGCGGTTGCGGAAATACTGCAGCCCGTCGTGCTCGATCCACGCGTAGTCCGCCGGCCAGTTCGCGAGGCGCTGCTTGTGGATGTCGGGCGCGAAAAGCTCCGTCAGCGACGAGCAGACCGCTTCCTGCCACGGTGCGCGGCGCGCGAAGTTGACGTACGCATCGACCGCGAATCGAACGCCGGGCGCGACATGGCGCAGGTCGAGGATTTCCTCGCGCGACAGGCCGACCGCGAGCCCGAGGCGGATCCAGGCCTCGATGCCGCCCTCGTTGTACTCGCCCGCCATCTCGTAGCCGTCGTGGTCCAGGATCCGCTGGATCCAGCCGCGGCGAACCTCGCGGTCCGTGCAGTTGGACAGGATCGCCGCATCCTTGACCGGGATCGCGATCTGGTAGTAGAAGCGGTTCGCGACCCAGCCGCGGATCTGCTCCGGCGAGGCCTTGCCGGTGTTCAGCATCACGTTGAACGGGTGATGGATATGGTAGGCCTTGCCCTTCTCGCGCAGGCGCGCCTCGAACTGCTCGCGGCTCCAAGGCAGTCCGGCGTCGCGGGGTGCATTCATCCGTCGATCTCCATGCCGTCGTAGGCGACCTCGATGCCGTGACGCTGCAGGACCGCGCGCTCCGCGCTGTCCTCGTCGAGGATCGGGTTCGTGTTGTTGATGTGGATCAGGACGCGCCGCGTCGTCGGCGGAAGGCGGTCCAGCCATTCGATCATGCCGCCCGGACCGTGTTGCGGCAGGTGACCCATCTCGCGGCCCAGCTTGGTGGACACGCCGAGGCGTACCAGCTCGTCGTCGGTCCACACGGTGCCGTCGACGAGCAGCGTCGACGCGGTGTGCATCGCGTTCCACACCGCGTCGTCGATGCGCGCCAGCCCCGGGGCGTAGAAGACGCTGGTACCTCGGCGCGCATCGACGATGCGCACGCCGATGTTGTCGCCGCGGCGCGGCCGGTCGCGGTACGGCGAATACGGCGGCGCATTGCTCTCGAGCGGCAGCGCCTCGAAGCGCAGTCCGGGGCAGGCCGGGATCTCGAACGCCCGTTCGAGCGGCAACTCGTGCCACCGGACCCCGCAATAGTGGTCGAGCAGGCGAAACAGCGGATGGTTGCCCGTGAGGTCGTCGCGCACCGGCGCCGTGCACCAGATCTCGAGCGGCTGGCGGTGCTCGCGCAGCATCAGCAGGCCGGTCGTATGGTCGATCTGCGCATCGATCAGCACGATCGCGCCGATCGCGGTGTCGCGCAGCGCGCGTCCGGGCTGCAGGGCCGGAAACCCGCGCAGCTGCTGCAGGATGTCGGGCGACGCGTTGAACAGGACCCACGAGCCGCCGTCGTCGCTGACGGCGATCGACGATTGCGTCCGCGCGCTCGCGCGCACGCTTCCGTGGCGCAGCCCGGCACAGTTCGCGCAGTTGCAGTTCCACTGCGGAAAGCCACCGCCGGCGGAGGCGCCGAGGACGCGTAGTTTCATGGCGGATGCGACCCTGGGTCGCGGTCGTTCGGCCACGGGCGCCGCGGCCGCGATGCCGCCGGCCGCGTGGCCGGCGGCTCGGAACTTAGCGGTTCGCGATGTACAGCGTGATCTCGAAGCCGAAACGGTAGTCGATGGCTGCCGGGGTTTCCCACGTCATGGCGTTCTCCTCAGGTCGATCGTTGCAGGTCCGGAACGGGATGCTCCGGAGGGGTCGGGACACCTTCGGCCCGGGTTCGATCCCGCAGGAACATCGCCGGCCTCGGTGTGATGGGAATTATTCCGGCCCGACGCGCCGCGCCGCATCCGGAATAGCTGGAACCGCGTCTCCAGATTTTCTTGAGCACGCACACGGCGCCCCGTGGGCGAAAATGCAGCCCGCCACCGTCGCCTCGGATCCCGCAACGCAACAAATGAGCCTCCGCCTCCAGATCAACCTGATCATCACCGCGCTCGTCGCCGTCTTCGTCGCGCTGCTCGTCTGGGAGCGGATCGACGACACGCGGCGCAGCGTGCGCGAGGAGATCGAGGGATCGAGCCTCGTCGCGACGCAGGTGCTGCGGCGCGTCAGCGAGGCCTACGGCTATGGCGGCCTGCCGGCGATGGTGACGTTCCTGCAGCAGCTCGGGCGCGTGCGGGCCAACGACATCACGCTGTTCGACGCCCGCGGGAACACGCTGTACCGCTCGCCGCCGTTCACCTACAAGGCCGGCCGTTCGGCGCCGGCGTGGTTCTCGCGGATCGTCGAGCCACCGCTCAATCCGGTCGAGATCCGCATCGACGCCGGACGCATGGTGCTGCGCGCGGACCCGTCGCGCGCGGCGCTCGACGGCTGGGACGAGCTGTCGAAGATGCTCGTCGTTGCCGCCGTCGGCTTCGCGCTCGTCAGCGCGCTCGTCTACGGGCTGGCGGGCATCGCGCTGCGCCCGCTGACACGCGTGGCCGACGCGCTGCAGCGCATCGGCCAGGGGGAATACGGCGTGCGAGTGCCGCTGCCGCGCGGTGCCGAGGCGCGACGCATCAGCGTCGCGATGAACCGGATGGCGCAATCGGTGCAGGACAGCGTCGCCGCGACCGAAGCGGCAGCCGAGGCGCGCGCGCGACTCGCCGAATCGCGCCGGCTGACGCGGATCATCCAGGAGCGCATCGAGCACGAACGGCGCGCGATCGCGCGCGAGCTGCACGACGAGCTCGGGCAGCAGATCACCGCGATCAAGAGCATGAGCCTGTCGATCGCGCAGCGCACCGAGCCGCACGACGCGACGAGCGCGCAGACGGCGCGCCTCGTCGCGACGACGGCGGCCCAGATGTACGATGGCGTGCACCGGCTGATCTCGCGACTGCGGCCGCTGCCGCTCGACGAGGCCGGACTCGGCGAAGCGCTCGTCGAGATGATCGCCGAGTGGCGCGCGCGGCAGCCGGCGATCGAATTCTCGCTCGACGCATCGACGCTGCCGGCGGAAATCCCGGAGGCCGTCGCCACGGCCGCCTACCGGATCGTCCAGGAAGCGGTCACGAACGCGGTCCGACACTCCGGCGGCACGCGCGTCGCCGTGTCGCTCGCCGTCGCGGGCGCTGCCATCGACGTGCGCGTCGTCGATAATGGGTCGGGCCTGCCGCCGGACTGGACCCAGCGTGGGCGCCTCGGGCTTGCCGGCCTTCGCGAGCGCGTGCTGGCGCTGGCCGGCGAGTTGAGTTTCGCGCCGGCGCAGCCGCACGGCGTCGACCTGAAGGTGCGCCTGCCGCTTGCCGCGAGCGGCTGGGAAGAGCCGCGCGCCGCAGCGATCGAATGAGCGCCACGCGATGCAGATGAAGTCCCGGATCCGCGTCCTGCTCGCCGACGACCACGCGGTCGTCCGGATGGGGTTCCGCCTGCTGCTGCAGGAAACGCCGGACATCGAGGTCGTCGCCGAGGCCGACAGTGGCGAAAGCGCCTACCAGGGCTTCGTGCAGCACGCGCCGGACGTCGTCGTGATCGACATCTCGATGCCCGGAATGGGAGGCATCGAGGCGGTCAACCGGATCCTCGGGCGCGACCGGCAGGCGCGCGTGCTCGTGCTGTCCGCCCACGAAGACACGATGCACCCGAAGCGCATGCTGCGGGCCGGTGCCCTCGGCTACCTGTCCAAGCGCACGGCGCCCGAATCGCTGATCGAGGCGATCCGCACCGTCGCCGACGGCCGGCCCTTCCTCGACGCGCAGATCGCCCACCGGCTCGCGCTGCACGACCTGGGCGGCGGCAACGACCCGGTCGAGCGGCTGTCGGAGCGCGAATTCGAGGTCTTCCTGCAGCTCGCCCGCGGCCAGTCGGTCAACCAGATCGCCGAGGCGCGCAACATCTCGCCATCGACGGTCGGCACGCACCTCTACAACATCAAGCAGAAGCTGGGCGCGAGCAACCAGGCGGAACTCACGCTGATCGCGCTTCGCCACGGCCTGATCGAGGCTTGAAGCCCGTCAGTCCGCGGGGGTCGTTCCCGCAGCGGCGCGCCGCAGGCGATCGTTGATCGCCAGCCACGCGGACGTCGTCGGTGGCGCCGCGACCAGGATCCGCTCGGCCCCGCTCGCGTCGAGTTGGTGCAGCCAACGGTACAGGTCATGCGCATAGGCCGTCGGCTCGGTCGCGGCGACGAGACGCAGCACGATGCGGGCACTTTCGGCGTCGCTGCCGACTTCCGCTGCGGGGCCGAGCACGGCGACCGTCCGCCCGCGCAGTGCCGCGAGCCGCGCCGGCAATTCCGCGGCCGCGACGAGTTCGAGAGGCCGGCGTGGCGCGTAGTGCTGCTCCAGGCTGCCCGACACGCGCGGCGCCGCGGCCGCCAGCCGGGGCAGCCGGCGGTCTTCCTCCGCCACGGCGGCCCCGAGCGCCCGCGCCAGGCGATCGGCGCCGATCGCCCCGGGGCGCAGGACCCTCGGCAGGTCCGTCGACAGATCGACGATCGTCGATTCGATGCCGAACTCGCAGGCGCCGCCGTCGAGGATCAGGTCGACGGCGCCGGCGGGCTTTTCGCCCAGCCCCTCGCGCACGTGCTGCGCGCTCGTCGGGCTGATGTAGCCGAAGCGATTCGCGCTCGGCGCGGCCAGTCCGGCGGCGACGTCCCCGCGTGCCGTCGTCCACGCCGCCAGCAGCGCACGCGCCCACGGATGCGCCGGCGACCGGAGTCCGACGGTGTCCTGGCCACCGGTCACCACCGGCAGCGCCCTCGCTGACGAGCGCAGCACGAGCGTCAGCGGACCCGGCCAGAAGGCCGCGGCAAGTCGCCGCGCCGCCGCGAGATCGCCGCGTGTCCACGCCGGCAGGGCTTCGACGCCCGCGACATGGACGATGACCGGGTGGTCGGCCGGCCGCCCCTTCGCCGCGAAGATCGCCGCCACGGCCGCGGCATTGTCGGCGTCCGCGCCCAAGCCGTAGACGGTTTCGGTCGGGAAGGCGACGAGCCCGCCGCGCGCGAGAATCCCGACGGCGCGCTCGATGAGCCGCGGATCCGGACGTGCGAGGCCGTCCGCCGCGCCGCCGGCGGCGTCGCCCGTCATGCCGGGTCCGCGCCGGCCGACGGCGGCTCGATACCGAGCGCGCGTGCGGCCAGCGCGGCGCGCTCCAGCGCTTCGCGCCGAGTCGCCGCGACGACGGTCACGTGGCCCATCTTGCGGCCGCGCCGCGGCTCGTGCTTGCCGTACAGGTGCAGGCATGCGCCGGCGATCTGCAGGACGCGCTCGAACGGCGGGCGCCGCCGCGCCTCGCCGTCGAACCAGGCGTCGCCGAGGATGTTGAGCATCACGGCCGGCTGCACGAGGCGCACGTCGCCGAGCGGCTGGCCGGCGAGCACTCGCGCCTGCTGCTCGAACTGGCTCGCGACGCACGCCTCGATCGTTGCATGGCCGCTGTTGTGCGGACGCGGCGCCATCTCGTTGGCGACGAGGCGGCCGTCGGCGAGGACGAAGAACTCGACGCACAGCACGCCCACATAGTCGAGGCGCTGCGCAATGCGCAGCGCCGCGTCGCGCGCGCGCTCCGCGAGCGCGTCGGGCACGCGCGCCGGGACGATCGAGGCGGCGAGAATTCCGTGCCGATGCTCGTTCTCGACGACCGGGTAGGCGACCGCGGCGCCATCGCGCCCTCGGCAGACGATCACCGAAACCTCGCGCGCCAGTTCGAGGCGACGCTCGAGGATGCAGTCGACGGAGCCGAGCGCGCCCCATGCGGCCGCCGCCTCGGCGGCGCTCGCGACGCGCGCCTGCCCCTTGCCGTCGTAACCGAGGCGCGCCGATTTCAGCAGCCCGGGGAACAGCGCGTCCGGAACGTCCCGCAGGTCGTGCGGCGAGCGGATCGCCGCATGCGGCGCGACATCGATGCACGTCGCGAGGAAGGCCTTCTCCTCGAGCCGGTCCTGCGCCACCGCGACGCTGGCGGCGGACGGACTCACCGCGACGTCGCGGGCCAGCCGCGCGAGCGCGGCCGCCGGGACGTTCTCGAATTCGGTCGTCACCGCCGCACATTGCGACGCGAGCCGGTCGAGCGCCGCAGCGTCGCCGTAGGCGGCGACGAGATGCTCGTCGGCGACCGCGCCGGCGGGCGCCGTGGCATCGGGATCGAGCACGCAGACGCGATAGCCCAGCGACTGCGCTGCGGCACAGAACATCCGGCCGAGTTGGCCGCCACCCAGGACGCCGAGCCACGCCCCCGGCTCCAGGCGTCGCGCCGCGACGCCTGTCATTCGGCGGAGGTGGTGCCGGACGACGCCGGCGGCAGCGACATGCCGCGCACCTTGGCCGCCTGCGCGGCCCGGAAATGCGCAAGCCGCTCCGCGAGGCGTGCGTCGTCCGACGCCAGCATAGCGACCGCGAACAGCGCCGCGTTGGCCGCGCCGGCGGCTCCGATCGCGAAGGTCGCGACCGGAATGCCGCGCGGCATCTGGACGATGGACAGGAGGCTGTCCTGCCCCTGCAGGTGGCGCGACGCGACCGGAACGCCGAGCACCGGGACGGTCGTCTTGGACGCGATCATTCCCGGAAGGTGCGCCGCGCCTCCGGCCCCGGCGATGATGGCCCGCAGTCCGCGGCCGCGCGCCGCCTCGGCGTAGGCGAACATCAGGTCGGGCGTTCGATGCGCGGAAACGACGCGGGCCTCGAACGGCACGTCGAAATCCTGCAGCAACGCGCAGGCGTGCCGCATCGTGTCCCAGTCCGAATCCGAGCCCATCACCACGCCGACGCACGGCCGCGGCGCCGCCGAGGCCGCCGCGGCGCCGAGGATCGGGACGTCGTCCGTACCGGGCGGCCGTGTCATGCGACGGGCGAGGCGCTCATTCGTCGGCCAGGTCCTGGCCGGTGAGGCGCCGCAGCGCCTCGCGATAGCGCAGCGCGGTCCGCTCGATGACGTCGGCCGGCAGCGTCGGCGGCGGCGGGGCCTTGTTCCAGGGCTGCGCCTCGAGCCAGTCGCGCACGAACTGCTTGTCGAAGCTCGGCGGCGAGATGCCCTCGCGATACGCGTCGACGGGCCAGAATCGCGACGAATCCGCGGTCAGCACCTCGTCCATCAGGCGCAGCGCGCCGGCGTCGTCGACGCCGAACTCGAACTTCGTGTCGGCGACGATGATCCCGCGCGTCGCCGCGTGGCGTGCGGCCTCGGCGTAGAGCGCCAGGCTGACGTCGCGCAAGCGGATCGTGAGCGCCGCGCCGATGCGCTTCTCGACCTGCGCGAGCGTGATGTTCTCGTCGTGGCGGCCCAGTTCGGCCTTCTCCGCCGGCGTGAAGATCGGCTGCGGCAGCCGCGCGGCGAGCTGCAGCCCGGCCGGCAGCGCCGTCCCGCAGACCGTGCCGGTGGCCTGGTAGTCCTTCCATCCGGATCCGATCAGGTAGCCGCGGACGACGGCCTCGATCGGCAGCGGCCTGAGCCGCCGCGCGACGACCGCACGCCCGCGAACCTGCGCGACCTCGTCGGGAGCGACGACCTGCTCCGGCGGGATTCCGGTGAGGTGATTCGGGACGATCGCGGCCAGGCGCTCGAACCAGAAGTTCGACATCTGGTTGAGGACCCGGCCCTTCCCGGGTATCGGCTGGGCCATCACGACGTCGAACGCCGACAGCCGATCGGTCGTGACGATCAGCAGCTTGTCCGCGCCCACCGCGTAGCTGTCGCGCACCTTGCCCCGATGCACGAGCGGCAACGACGTCAGGTTCGTCTCGAACAGCGGTGCGTCGCGCGGCATCGGCTGGCGGTGGCCCTTCAACCCAGGAAATGCGCCGCGAGTATCGCGACCCAGGTGCCGCCGGCGAGCGCCAGCGACAGCATCACGGCGGCGCTGCCGAAATCCTTCGCTCGCTTGCCAAGCGGATCGATGCGGTAGCTGTCGCGGTCGACGGCGACCTCGACCGCCGTATTGAGCAGTTCCACGACCAGGACGAGCACGACCACGCCGACCAGCACGATCTTCTCGACCAGCGTGATCGGCAGCGCGACCGCGACCGGGATCATCACCGCGGCGAGGATGACCTCCTGGCGGAACGCGTCCTCGTCGTCCCACGCCGAGCGCAGGCCTTCGGCCGAGTAGCGCGTCGCATTGAGCAGGCGCTGCAGGCCGCGCTTGCCCTTGAGCGTGCGGCTGTCGCCCGGCGGCATCGTCGGCCCGGTGTCGGCCGGCATCTGGGTCTTCATGGCCGCGATGATAAACAACGCCGGCCCTCTCCCCCTACCCCTCTCCCGCTTCGCGGGCGAGGGGAGCTTCGTCGTCGCGAATCGACACATTTCCCCAACGGCTGACGCCGGAACTCCCCTCGCCCGCGAAGCGGGAGAGGGGTAGGGGGAGAGGGCCGGCGTTGTTTATCATCGCGGCCATGAAGACCCAGA
>DATKPC010000067.1:0-28103 GCA_035524275.1 Burkholderiaceae bacterium | reverse complement strand
CTGATTGCGCCGATCGCGATGGACCAGGGGCTGCGCTTCGCGATCCGCGAGGGTGGCAAGACCGTGGGCGCCGGGGTCGTGGCGAAGGTCAAGGAATAACGCCATCCGAACACCCCCCGGTCCCGCATCGCGGGACCGGGGAGCCGAAGCGGGAAGTCCCGAAGCACGACCGCTCTTTACGCGCTCTTTGAGAAAGGCAAGACCATGCAGAACCAGCGCATCCGCATCCGGCTCAAGGCGTTCGACTACAAGCTGATCGACCAGTCGGCGCTCGAGATCGTCGATACCGCGAAGCGGACCGGCGCCGTCGTCCGCGGCCCCGTTCCGCTGCCGACGCAGATCCAGCGCTTCGACGTGCTGCGTTCGCCGCACGTGAACAAGACCTCGCGCGACCAGTTCGAGATCCGCACGCACCTGCGGCTGATGGACATCATCGACCCGACCGACAAGACCGTCGACGCGCTGATGAAGCTCGACCTGCCGGCCGGCGTCGACGTCGAGATCAAGGTCCAGTAGGTCTCCGGCAGCACTCCTGCGAGGCATCGGGCCGCGGCCCCGCCGGCGCAATTTGCCGGCGCCTGCGATCCGCGCTAGAATTTAAAGCTTTTCCGAATTAGCGCTCCCTGCGGCGCCAACGCGCGCCGCCGTGGAACACGTGGCCTGGCCAATCGAAGCCGGGCATGGAGAGAACGATGAGCGAAGCCAAGGCTGCGCCTGAAGCGCCTGGGGCTCAGGCGGCGCCGTCCGCCACGAACCTGAAAGCGCATAGCCTGAGCGGCGAAGGAAAGGGCGGCCTCGGGCTGCTCGGCCGCAAGGTCGGCATGACGCGCATCTTCACCGACGATGGCGAGTCCATCCCGGTGACCGTGCTGGACGTCTCCAACAACCGCGTCGTCCAGGTCAAGTCGGCCGCGAACGACGGCTACACGGCGGTCCAGGTCGCCTTCGGCACCCGCCGCGCCTCGCGCGTCGCGAAGGCGCAGGCCGGCCACTACGCGAAAGCCGGCATCCACGCCGCCGAGGTCCTGCGCGAGTTCCGCGTCGACACCGCGACGGCCGGCGAGCTCGCGCCCGGCACCGCGCTGCCGGCCGAGATCTTCACGGTCGGCCAGAAGGTCGACGTCACCGGCGTCACGATCGGCAAGGGTTTCGCCGGCGCGATCAAGCGGCACCATTTCTCGTCCAACCGCGCCTCGCACGGCAATTCGGTCTCGACCAACGCGCCCGGCTCGATCGGCATGCGCCAGGATCCGGGTCGCGTGATGCCCGGCAAGCGCATGGCCGGCCATCTCGGCGACGACCAGCGCACGACGCAGAACCTCGAGGTCGCCCGCATCGACGGCGCGCGCCAGCTGCTGCTGGTCCGCGGTGCCGTCCCGGGTGCGCGCGGCGGCCGTGTCGTCGTCCGTGCCGCGGTGAAGTACAAGCCCGCTCGTGTCGAGGCGAAGGCGCCGGCTGCAGCGGCCCCTGCCAAGGGCAAGAAGGGCTGAGGAGCGCTGAATGGAACTGAAGGTTCTTGACGACCGCGGCCAGCCGACCGCGACAATGTCCGCCCCCGAGGCGCTGTTCGGGCGCGACTACAACGAGGCGCTGGTGCACCAGGTCGTGGTCGCCTACCAGGCCAACGCGCGGCAGGGCACGCGCGCGCAGAAGGATCGCGGGCAGGTCCACCACTCGACGCGCAAGCCGTTCCGCCAGAAGGGCACCGGCCGCGCCCGCGCGGGGATGACCTCGAGCCCGCTGTGGCGTGGCGGCGGCCGCATCTTCCCGAACTCGCCGGACGAGAACTTCACGCACAAGGTCAACCGCAAGATGTACCGCGCCGGCCTGTGCTCGATCCTCTCGCGCCTCGCGAAGGACGGCCGCCTCGCGGTCATCGACGGCATCGTGGTCGATTCGCCGAAGACGAAGGCGCTGGCGCAGAAGTTGAAGGCGATGGGGCTCGGGTCCGCGCTGATCATCACCGACGCGCTCGACGAGAACCTCTATCTCGCGTCGCGCAACCTGAAGGACGTGATGGTGGTCGAGCCGCGCTACGCCGATCCGCTGTCGCTGATCCACTACGAGCGCGTGCTCGTGACGCGCAACGCGATCGCGCAGCTCGCCGAGATGTGGGGCCACGCCGCCTGAGCGGCGGCGACCGGCAGAGGATACGGAGTCAAACATGGCAACCCCCAACGAACGGCTCTACACCGTGCTGATGGCCCCGATCATTTCGGAGAAGGCCACGATGATCGCGGACAAGAACCGCCAGTTCGCCTTTCGCGTCCGCCCGGATGCGACGCGCCAGGACGTCAAGGCCGCGGTCGAGCTGCTGTTCAAGGTCGAGGTCGAATCGGTGCAGATCCTGAACCGCCGCGGCAAGACGCGCCGTTTCGGCCGTCATACGGGCCGGCGCGAGAACATCCGCAAGGCGTACGTCGGCCTGAAGGAAGGCCAAGAGATCAACTTTGCCGAAGGGGTCAAGTAAATGGCGCTGGTCAAGGTCAAGCCGACATCGGCCGGACGGCGCGCCCTGGTCAAGGTCGTCGCTCCGCACCTGCACAAGGGCAAGCCCTACGAGCCGCTGACCGAGAAGCAGGTCCGCGGCTCCGGGCGCAACAACCTCGGGCGCGTCACGATGCGCCACCAGGGCGGTGGCCACAAGCAGCACTACCGCGTCGTCGACTTCAAGCGCACGAAGGACGGCATCCCGGGCAAGGTCGAGCGCCTGGAATACGACCCGAACCGGTCGGCGCACATCGCGCTGGTCTGCTATGCCGACGGCGAGCGCCGCTACATCATCGCGCCGCGCGGGCTCGCGGTCGGCGCGCAGGTGCTGAGCGGCGACGAGGCGCCGATCCGCGTCGGCAACACGCTGCCGCTGCGCAACATCCCGGTCGGCACGACGATCCACTGCATCGAGATGCAGCCGGGCAAGGGCGCGCAGCTCGCGCGGGCCGCCGGCACCTCGGTGCAGCTGCTGGCGCGCGAGGGCAGCTATGCGCAGCTGCGGTTGCGTTCCGGCGAGATCCGCCGCGTGCTGATCGAGTGCCGCGCGACGATCGGCGAGGTCAGCAACGAAGAGAACAACCTGCGGCAGTTCGGCAAGGCCGGCGCGATGCGCTGGCGCGGCATCCGCCCGACCGTCCGCGGCGTCGCGATGAACCCGATCGACCATCCGCACGGCGGTGGCGAGGGCCGCACCGGCACGAAGCGCGATCCGGTGAGCCCGTGGGGCACCCTGACGAAGGGCTTCCGCACGCGCAAGAACAAGCGCACGGAATCGATGATCGTCCAGCGTCGTCATCGCAAGTAACGGATCGGATCGAGGTCTAGAAAATGTCGCGTTCGCTCAAGAAGGGACCCTTCGTCGACGGCCATCTGCTGAAGAAGGTCGACAAGGCGCAGACGACGAAGGACAAGCGCCCGATCAAGACCTGGTCGCGGCGCTCGACGATCGTGCCGGACTTCATCGGGCTGACCATCGCCGTGCACAACGGCAAGCAGCACGTCCCGGTCTACGTCACCGAGCAGATGGTCGGGCACAAGCTGGGCGAGTTCGCCCTGACCCGCATGTTCAAGGGCCACGCCGCCGACAAGAAGACGGCCGTGGCCGGCAAGAAGTAGGAAGGAGAGGCACCGATGGAAACGACGGCATCCGTGCGCGGCGTCCACCTTTCGGCCCAGAAGGGCCGGCTGGTCGCCGACCTCGTCCGTGGCAAACCGGTCGACAAGGCGCTCAACATCCTGGCGTTCACGCCGAAGAAGGCGGCCGGCATCATCAAGAAGGCGATCGAGTCCGCGATCGCCAATGCCGAGCACAACGACGGGGCCGATGTCGACGAGCTGCGGGTCACGCGGATCCACGTCGAGCAGGGGGCGTCGCAGCGCCGTTTCGCGGCGCGCGCGAAGGGCCGCGGCACGCGCATCGAGCGCAAGACGTGCCACGTCTACGTGACCGTCGGCGACGGCCGCACGAAATAACGAGGGTAGGTGACGCATGGGCCAGAAGATCAATCCCACCGGTTTCCGCCTCGCGGTCACGCGTGACTGGAATTCGCGCTGGTTCGCCACCGGCCGCAAGTTCGGCCGCATGCTGCGCGAGGACCTGCGCGTGCGCGCGTACCTGCGCCGCAAGCTGCGCAACGCGTCGGTTGGCCGCATCCTGATCGAGCGCCCGGCGCGCGACGCGCGCGTGCTGATCTACTCGGCGCGCCCCGGCGTCGTGATCGGCAAGAAGGGCGAGGACATCGAGACGCTGCGCACCGACCTGCAGAAGATGATGGGCGTGCGGGTCACGGTGAACATCGAGGAAATCCGCAAGCCGGAGCTCGACGCGCAGCTGATCGCCGACTCGATCACGCAGCAGCTCGAGAAGCGGATCATGTTCCGCCGCGCGATGAAGCGGGCGATGCAGAACGCGATGCGCCTGGGCGCCCAGGGCATCAAGATCATGAGCGCCGGGCGCCTGAACGGCATCGAGATCGCGCGCACGGAGTGGTACCGGGAAGGCCGCGTCCCGTTGCACACGCTGCGCGCCGACATCGACTACGGCTTCTCCGAGGCGAAGACGACCTACGGCGTCATCGGCGTCAAGGTCTGGGTCTACAAGGGCGACACGCTGGGTCGCAACGAGGCGCCGGCCGCGGCCGACGCGACGCCGTCGCCCGAGCGCGAAGACCGCCGGCCGTCGCGCCGCCCCGCGGGCGACCGTCCGGGCGGCGACCGTCCGATGCTGCGCCCGGGTGCCCGCCGTCCGGCGGGCCCGCGCCGCGAGGGCGCCGCCGGCGACAAGCCGGCTGCGGACAAGCCGGCGGCGGACAAGCCGGCGGCGGCCGAGAAGCCAGCCGACGAGAAGCCGGCGGCCGAAAAGGCGGCGGCGGAGAAGCCGCCAGCGAAGGATGACACCGTGAAGAAGGTGCGCAAGGCCGCTGCAGCGAAGCCGGCCGACGGCGGCGGGAAGGACGGAGAGTAACGATGCTGCAACCGGCACGACGCAAGTTCCGCAAGGAGCACAAGGGCCGCAACCGCGGCCTGGCGCTCCGCGGCGCCAAGGTTTCGTTCGGCGAATTCGGGCTGAAGGCGACCGAGCGCGGCCGCCTGACGGCGCGCCAGATCGAGGCCGCGCGACGCGCGATCACGCGCCACATCAAGCGCGGCGGGCGGGTCTGGATCCGCATCTTCCCGGACAAGCCGATCTCGCAGAAGCCGGCCGAAGTCCGGATGGGCAACGGCAAGGGCAACCCGGAATACTGGGTCGCCGAGATCCGTCCCGGCAACGTCCTGTACGAGATGGACGGTGTCGACATCACGATCGCCCGCGAGGCGTTCGCGCTCGCCGCCGCGAAGCTTCCGGTGAAGACGGTTTTCGTCCAGCGCCAGCTCGGGCACTGAAGGAATCGACATGGACGCCAAGGAACTGCGCGGCAAGGACGCCGCGGCGCTGGAGAAGGAAGTGCAGGATCTCCTGAAGGCGCATTTCTCCCTGCGGATGCAAAGGGCGACGCAGCAACTGCAGGACACGAGCCAACTGCGTAAGGTGCGCCGCGACATCGCCCGCACCCGGACCATCCTGGCCGAGAAGGCCAACGCCAAATGAACGCGACCCAGACCAAGCCGGCCAAGAAGGCCGCCGCCCCCGCCGCGGCCGCCGCGGCCGCCACGCCTGCCGCCGCCGCGGCGTCCGTGGAACCCAAGCGCGTCGTCACCGGGCGCGTCGTCAGCAACAAGATGGACAAGACGGTCACGGTGCTCGTCGAGCGCCGCGTCCGCCACCCGGTCTACGGCAAGTACGTCGTCCGTTCGACGAGGCTGCACGCGCACGACGAGTCCAACTCGGTCAACGAGGGCGATCTCGTCGAGATCGCCGAGACGCGGCCGCTGTCGAAGACGAAGACCTGGCGCGTCACGAAGGTCGTGACGGCCGCGCGCGAGTAGGCGTCGCCGGGCGGGTGGGGCAGTGGGCAGCCGACTTGCCAGCGGCGCGCCATCCAGGCTACAATCTTTGGCTCTGCTGATTTCTCCATCGTCAGCGGCGAAATAAATTCCGCGCGCCGGCGCGGGCCGGCTTAACCGGGCAGCCGTCAGGCGGCCCGTCCGGATCCGCACCGGCCGATCTCCCGGACCACGGGACCAAGACTGTCCGTCGTCGCAACGCCCGCCGCCAGGCAGGCCGCGCCGCCGGAACAAGTTGGGACAAAAGATGATCCAGATGCAGACGATGCTCGACGTCGCCGACAACACCGGCGCCCGGGCGGTGATGTGTATCAAGGTGCTCGGCGGCAGCAAGCGCCGCTACGCCCACATCGGCGACGTGATCAAGGTCACCGTGAAGGATGCGGCGCCGCGCGGCCGGGTAAAGAAGGGCGAGGTCTACAACGCGGTCGTCGTGCGCACCGCGAGCGGCCTGCGCCGTCCCGACGGCTCGGCGATCAAGTTCGACGCCAACGCCGCGGTGCTGCTCAACAACAAGCTCGAGCCGATCGGCACCCGGATCTTCGGGCCGGTGACGCGCGAGCTGCGGACCGAGCGGTTCATGAAGATTGTTTCGCTGGCGCCCGAAGTCATCTAAGGCAGGCCGATCATGGAAAGAATTCGCAAGGGCGACGAGGTCGTCGTCATATCGGGGCGGGACAAGGGCAAGCGCGGCGTCGTGCTCTCCCGCGTCGACGACCGCCACGTCGTCGTCGAGGGCGTCAACGTCGTCAAGAAGCACGTGCGCCCGAACCCCCTCAAGGGCATCACCGGCGGCATCGTCGACAAGACGCTGCCGATCGACCAGTCCAACGTGATGCTGTTCAACGCCGCGACCAACAAGGGCGACCGCGTCGGCTTCAAGGAAGTCGAAGGCCGCAAGGTCCGGGTGTTCAAGAGCAACGGCGCCGTGGTCGGCGCCAAGGCCTGAGGCGGAGGCTCGGAAACATGGCGCAGGCAAAGCCCGCAGCGAAGGACACGCAGAAGGCGAGCGGCCCGAAGGGTCCGCCGCAACCGGAGTCGAAGAAGGACAGGAAGGCCGCGAAGCCGGTCGCCGGCGGCGCGGCGGCGAAGGCCACCCCGGTCGTCCCGGCCCGGCTCCAGGTGCAGTACCGGGAGAAGGTCGTCCCGGAACTGATGGAGAAGTTCCAGTACCGCAGCGTGATGCAGGTGCCGCGGATCACGAAGATCACGCTGAACATGGGCGTGGGCGACGCGGTCAACGACAAGAAGAACATCGACGCGGCCGTCGGCGACATGACGAAGATCGCCGGCCAGAAGCCGGTCGTCACGAAGGCGCGCAAGGCCATCGCGAACTTCAAGATCCGCCAGGGCCTCGCGATCGGCTGCATGGTCACGCTGCGCGGCGCGCGGATGTACGAATTCCTCGACCGCCTCGTGACGGTCGCCTTTCCGCGCGTGCGCGACTTCCGCGGCGTGTCCGGCCGCTCGTTCGACGGCCGCGGCAGCTACTCGGTGGGGCTGAAGGAACAGATCATCTTCCCCGAGATCGAGTACGACAAGATCGACAAGCTGCGTGGGATGAACATCGCCATCACCACGACCGCCAAGACCGACGCCGAAGCGAAGGCCCTGCTCGCGGCGTTCCGTTTCCCGTTCAGAAACTGAGCCTCCATCAAGGCTGAACCCCCTATGTCGAAGCTGGCACTGAAGAATCGCGAAGCCAAGCGCGAAGCCACGGTCAAGAAGTACGCGGCCAAGCGCAAGGCGCTCAAGGCCGTGATAGAGGACCAGACCCGCTCCATGGAGGAGCGGATCGAGGCGCAGACGCGCCTGGCGACGCTGCCGCGCAACGCAAGCCCGACCCGCCTGCGCAACCGCTGCGCCGAGACCGGCCGGCCGCGCGGCACGTTCCGCCTGTTCGGCCTGGCGCGCGCCAAGGTCCGCGAGGCCGCGATGCGCGGCGATATCCCGGGCCTGGTCAAGGCCAGCTGGTGACGGAGGAGATCTCGCATGAGCATGAGTGATCCGATCGCCGACATGCTGACGCGCATCCGCAATGCGCAGGGCGTCGACAAGCAGGACGTGACGATGCCCTCGTCGAAGCTGAAGGTGGCGATTGCCCAGGTCCTGAAGGACGAGGGCTACATCGACAGCTTCCGCGTCGCGGAGAACGCCGGCAAGGCGGAACTGAAGATCGCGCTGAAGTACTACGCCGGTCGCCCGGTGATCGAGCGCCTGGAGCGCGTCTCGCGCCCCGGGCTTCGCATCTACAAGAGCCGCGACGCGATCCCGCAGGTGATGAACGGGCTGGGCGTCGCGATCGTCTCGACGTCGCGCGGCGTCATGACCGACCGCAAGGCGCGCACGCAGGGCGTCGGCGGCGAAGTGCTCTGCTACGTCGCCTGAACCCGGCGTCACGGACCCGCAGGAGCGGAACGATGTCACGAGTTGCACGAATTCCGGTCACGCTGGCGAAGGGCGTCGAAGCCCAGGTCGCCGCCGGCGAGATCACGGTCAAGGGCCCGCTGGGGACGCTCAAGCAGCGCCTGTCGCCGCGCGTGAAGGTCGAGATCGCCAATGGCCACATCTCGTTCGCCGCGAACGACGAATCGCGCGAAGCCCGCGCGATGAGCGGCACGCTGCGCGCGCTGGTCGCCGGGATGGTCCAGGGCGTGAGCAAGGGCTTCGAGAAGAAGCTGACGCTGGTCGGCGTCGGCTTCCGGGCGCAGGCCGCGGGCGAGAAGCTCAATCTGTCGCTCGGCTTCTCGCACCCGGTCGTCCATGCGATGCCCACCGGCGTCAAGTGCGAGACCCCGACGCAGACCGAAATCCTGATCAAGGGCGCCGACAAGCAGAAGGTCGGCCAGGTCGCTGCCGAAGTGCGCGCTTACCGTCCGCCGGAGCCCTACAAGGGCAAGGGCGTGCGCTACGCGGACGAGGTCGTGATCATCAAGGAAACGAAGAAGAAGTAGGGCGCCGGCGGAGAAGCAGATGAGCAAGAAGATCGATGCGCGCGTTCGGCGCGCACGGGCCACCCGGGTGCGGATCGCGCTGCAGCGCAAGGAGCGCCTGACGGTGCACCGGACCAACCTCCATATCTACGCCAGCGTGATCGCCGCCGACGGCGCGCGCGTGCTGGTGTCGGCGTCGAGCGCGGAGCAGGAAGTGCGCAACCAGATCGGCGGCGGCGGCGGCAAGGGCGGCAACATCAACGCCGCGAAGATCGTCGGCACGCGGCTGGCGCAGAAGGCGCGCGCCGCGGGCATCGAGGCCGTCGCGTTCGACCGCTCCGGCTACCGTTACCACGGCCGCGTCAAGGCGCTGGCCGATGCCGCGCGCGAAGCCGGCCTGAAGTTCTGAGGAGAAGTCGCAGATGGCGAAGGTTCAGCCCAAGGGCATGCCGAACGAGCAGCGCGACGACGGTCTGCGCGAGAAGATGATCGCGGTCAACCGCGTCACGAAGGTCGTGAAGGGCGGTCGGATCCTCGGTTTCGCGGCGCTGACCGTGGTCGGCGACGGCGATGGCCGCGTCGGCATGGGCAAGGGCAAGGCGCGCGAGGTTCCGGTCGCGATCCAGAAGGCGATGGAACGGGCGCGGCGCGGGATGGCGAAGATCCCGCTGCGCAACGGCACCGTGCACCACCGCGTCGAGGCCAAGCACGGCGCGGCCCGCGTGATCCTGGTGCCCGCGGTCGAGGGGACCGGCATCATCGCCGGCGGCCCGATGCGCGCGATCTTCGACGTCGTCGGCGTCCGCAACGTGGTGGCCAAGTCCCACGGATCGACGAACCCGTACAACATGGTGCGCGCGACGCTGAAGGCCCTGCAGGCGCTGCACACGCCGGCCGAGATCGCCGCCAAGCGCGGGATGACGGTCGAGGAACTGCTCGGCTGAGGCGCACCGCGCCGCGGCCGCCGCAAGGGAACTTAAATGAGCGACAAGCGACTCAAGATCACGCTGGTGAAGAGCCCGATCGGCTGCAAGGCGGACCATCGCGCGACGCTGCGCGGCCTCGGCCTGAAGCGGATGCACCAGACCCGCGAACTGCAGGACACGCCGGCGGTTCGCGGCATGGTCACGAAGGTGGCCTACCTGCTGCAGGTGGGCTGAACGCCGCCGGTCCGCCGACGGACACGGCACCTCACTCTGGATGACGGATACGACGATGCGCCTGAACAACCTGAAGCCTGCCGCCGGATCGAAGAGCTCGCGGCACCGCGTCGGCCGCGGCATCGGCAGCGGCTGGGGCAAGACCGCGGGTCGCGGCCACAAGGGCCAGACCTCGCGCGCCGGCGGCTTCCACAAGGTCGGCTTCGAGGGCGGCCAGATGCCGCTGCATCGCCGCCTGCCCAAGCGCGGCTTCACGTCGACGACGCGCCGCTACGTCGAGGTCGTGCGCCTGGGCGACCTGGAGCGGCTGCCCGACGCTGAAGTCGACCTGCTGGTCCTGAAGCGCGCCGGGATCGCCTCGATCCATGCGCTGGATGCGCGCGTCATCAAGTCCGGCGAGCTCAAGCGCAAGGTGCTCGTTCGCGGCATCGGCGTGACGGCCGGCGCCCGCGCCGCGATCGAGGCCGCAGGTGGCACGATCGAGGCCTCGGCCCCGGCCGCCGCGGCGAAGCCGGGCAAGAAGGCGACGCGCAAGGCCGAGGCGAAGGCCAAGGTCGAGAAGCGCGCGGCCGCGCGCTGAGCGCCCGGGCGCGCGAACCGAACGGCACGAAGCGTAAACCCAAGGAACCCCGTTGGCATCGAATCCCGCCACGCTGGGCAAGAGCGGCAAGTTCGGCGACCTGCGTCGCCGGCTCGTCTTCCTTGCGCTCGCGCTGATCGTCTATCGGCTCGGCACGCACATCCCGGTGCCGATGATCGACCCGGACCAGTTCAAGCAGGCCTTCGCCTCGCAGCAGAGCGGGATCCTCGGCCTGTTCAACATGTTCTCCGGCGGCGCGCTGTCGCGCTTCTCGATCTTCGCGATCGGGATCATGCCGTACATCTCCGCATCGATCATCATGCAGATGCTGACGTACGTGCTGCCGTCGCTGGAGTCGCTGCGCAAGGAAGGCGAGTCCGGCCGGCGCAGGATCACGCAGTACACGCGCTACGGCACCGTCGTGCTGGCGCTGGTGCAGTCGTACATGGCGATCATCGCGATCCAGTCGGTTCCGAACCTCGTCATCGACCCCGGCTGGACGTTCCGCTTCGTCGGCGTCGTCTCGCTCGTCACCGGCACGCTGTTCCTGATGTGGCTCGGCGAGCAGATCACCGAGCGCGGCCTGGGCAACGGCATCTCGATCATCATCTTCTCCGGCATCGTCGCCAACATGCCGAACGCGATCGGCGGCCTGTTCGAACTTGTCCGCACCGGCGCGCTGGGCTACCTCGCGTTCTTCGCGATCGTCGCGCTGATCGTCGTCGTCACCGCGGTCGTCGTGTTCGTCGAGCGTGGCCAGCGCCGCATCCTGGTGAACTACGCGAAGCGCCAGGTCGGCAACCGCGTCTACGGCGGCCAGAGCTCCTACCTGCCGCTGAAGATCAACATGTCGGGCGTGATCCCGCCGATCTTCGCCTCGTCGATCGTGCTGTTCCCGGCCACCGTCGCGAGCTGGTTCACCTCGGGGGACTCGACGCGCTGGATCCGCGACCTCGCGGGCGCGCTGCAGCACGGCCAGCCGCTGTACCTGCTGCTGTACGCCGGCCTGATCATCTTCTTCAGCTTCTTCTACACGGCGCTCGTGTTCAACAGCAAGGAGCAGGCCGACAACCTGAAGAAGAGCGGTGCGTTCGTCCCCGGGATCCGCCCCGGCGAGCAGACCGCGCGCTATATCGACAAGATCCTGCTGCGCCTGACGCTGACGGGCGCGATCTACATCACGCTGGTCTGCCTGGTGCCCGAATTCCTGCACGTGAAATGGGCCGTGCCGTTCTATTTCGGCGGAACCTCGCTGCTGATCGTCGTCGTCGTGACGATGGACTTCATGGCGCAGGTCCAGGCCTACCTGATGACGCATCAGTACGAATCGTTGCTGCGCAAGGCGAACTTCAAGGGCTATGGCCCGGGGTTGACGCGCTAGGAGACAGATGTCGAAGGACGACGTCATCCAGATGCAGGGGGAGATCATGGAGAACCTCCCCAACGCGACGTTTCGCGTCAGGCTCGAGAACGGACACATCGTCCTCGGGCACATCTCCGGGAAGATGCGGATGCACTACATCCGGATCCTGCCGGGCGACAAGGTCACCGTGGAACTGACGCCGTACGACCTGAGCCGGGCGCGGATCGTGTTCCGCGCCAAGTAGTTTGAGTTGAGTCAACGGACCGCCGCGCTGGTCGCGGACGCTGGAGAGCATCATGAAAGTCATGGCATCGGTGAAGAAGATGTGCCGCAAGTGCAAGATCATCAAGCGCAAGCGCGTCGTGCGCGTGATCTGCTCGGATCCGCGTCATAAGCAGCGTCAAGGCTGAGCGCCCCTCGAGGAATAGACGATGGCACGTATTGCCGGTATCAACATTCCCCCGCAGCAGCACGCGGAAATCGGCCTGACGGCGATCTACGGCATCGGCCGCGCGCGTGCGCGCGCGATCCTGGATGCGGTCAACATCCCGCACAGCAAGAAGGTTCGGGAACTGACCGACTCCGAGGTCGAGCGCATCCGCGAGGCGCTGTCGCGCTTCACGATCGAGGGCGACCTGCGCCGCGAGATCCAGCTGTCGATCAAGCGCCTGATCGACCTCGGCTGCTATCGCGGGATGCGGCACCGCAAGGGCCTGCCGGTTCGCGGCCAGCGCACGCGCACGAACGCGCGCACGCGCAAGGGCCCGAAGAAGGCCGGTGTCGCGCTGAAGAAGAGCGCGTAAGTCGTTCGTCCACGATCTCACGGGAACATAACGCCAGATGGCCAAGAATCCGTCGTCGCAACAGGTTGCCGCCCAGCAGCGCGCGCGCAAGAAGGTGAAGAAGAACGTGGCCGAGGGCATCGCCCACATCCACGCGTCCTTCAACAACACGATCATCACGATCACCGACCGCCAGGGCAACGCGTTGTCGTGGGCCAGCAGCGGCGGCGCCGGGTTCAAGGGCTCGCGCAAGTCGACGCCGTTCGCGGCGCAGGTCGCCTCCGAGGCGGCCGGTCGCGCGGCGCTGGAGTGCGGCGTGAAGAACCTCGAGGTCCGCATCAAGGGCCCCGGCCCGGGCCGCGAGTCGTCGGTGCGCGCGCTGAACGCATGCGGCTTCCGGATCTCGTCGATCCAGGACATCACGCCGGTCCCGCACAACGGCTGCCGCGCGCCGAAGCGCCGCCGCGTTTGATTCGTTTCGACAAACCGTAGGGCCGACGACCACCGAAGGCCCGATGTCCGCGGCGCGCCGCGCCCGGACTCAATGCAGCCCCGCTGCAGGATGAGGAAGAAGACATGGCTCGTTACACCGGAGCAAAGCTCAAGCTCTCGCGCCGCGAAGGCACCGACCTGTTCCTGAAGAGCGCGCGCCGCGCGCTCGACACGAAGTGCAAGGCCGACAGCAAGCCCGGCCAGCACGGCCGCACCTCCGGTGCCCGCCTGTCCGACTACGGCGTGCAGCTGCGCGAGAAGCAGAAGGTCAAGCGGATGTACGGCGTGCTGGAGCGCCAGTTCCGCCGCTACTTCGCCGAGGCCGAGCGCCGCAAGGGCAACACCGGCGCCAACCTCATCCAGATCCTGGAGACGCGGCTGGACAACGTCGTCTATCGCATGGGCTTCGGCTCGACGCGCGCCGAGGCGCGCCAGCTGGTGTCGCATTGCGCCGTCGAGATCAACGGCAAGTCGGTGAACGTGCCGTCGCTGCAGGTCCGCGTCGGCGACGTGATCACGATCCGCGAGCGCGCGAAGAAGCAGACCCGCGTGCAGGACGCGCTGCAGCTTGCCGAGCAGAGCGGCGGCTTCCCGTCGTGGGTCGACGTCGACCCGAAGAAGATGGAAGGCAAGTTCAAGTCCGTCCCGGAGCGCGGCGAAGTCGCCCAGGACGTCAACGAATCGCTGGTGGTCGAGCTGTACTCGCGCTGATTGCCGTCGTCGCCGCGGCGGGGCCTCGCGCCCGCCGCGCGATGCCGACGCGGCCGGCCACCGCCGTTTTCCTGGGGATCGGGCTGCCCCGGTTTGCTTCAGCCCGCCACGACATCCACCAGCCTTATCGGTGTAACGAGCCGAGGGCATTGAAAAGGATGGTCCATTCATGACCACTGCACTCCTGAAGCCGCGCGCCATCGAGGTCGAATCGGTCGGCCACAACGCCGCCACCGTGACGATGGAACCGTTCGAGCGCGGCTACGGCCATACGCTCGGCAACGCGCTGCGCCGCATCCTGCTGTCCTCGATGGTGGGCTACGCCCCGACCGAGGTCACGATCACCGGCGTCGTCCACGAATACTCGACGCTCGACGGCGTTCGCGAGGATGTCGTCGACATCCTGCTGAACCTGAAGGGCATCGTCTTCAAGCTGCACAACCGCGACGAAGTCACGCTCGTGCTGAAGAAGACGGTCGAGGGCCCGGTCACGGCCGGCGACATCGAGCTGTCGCACGACGTCGAGATCATCAATCCGGACCACGTCATCGCGACGCTGACGGCCGGCGGCGCGATCGAGGCGCAGATCCGCGTCGAGAAGGGTCGCGGCTACGTGCCGGGCAACGTCCGCGCGTTCCGCGCCGACCACAGCAAGACGATCGGCCGGATCGTGCTGGACGCCTCGTTCTCGCCGGTGAAGCGCGTCAGCTACACGGTCGAGAGCGCGCGCGTCGAGCAGCGCACCGACCTCGACCGCCTGGTGATGACGATCGAGACCAACGGCGCGATCGCGCCGGAGGAAGCGGTCCGGCAATCGGCGCGGATCCTCGTCGACCAGCTGTCGGTCTTCGCCTCGCTGGAAGGCACGAGCGAGCCGGTGTCCGCGCAGCGCACCTCGCCCTCGGTCGATCCGATCCTGCTGCGCCCGGTCGACGACCTGGAACTCACGGTCCGTTCGGCGAACTGCCTGAAGGCCGAGAACATCTACTACATCGGCGACCTGATCCAGCGCACCGAGAACGAGCTGCTGAAGACGCCGAACCTCGGACGCAAGTCGCTCAACGAGATCAAGGAAGTCCTCGCCGCGCGCGGCCTGACGCTCGGGATGAAGCTCGAGAACTGGCCCCCCGCCGGCCTGGAGAAGTAGGACGGGCAGGCGCCAAGGAGACACCTGGACCCGAAGAGGCGAAAAGCCCGCTGCTGCAAGCCCCTGGTCCGAGCCCCGGATCGGGGCTCGACCCGAATCGACCGAACCGCCCTCGCCGGGATAGAAGAATTCGGCTGAAGACTTCACGAAAGGAAATCCGATGCGCCACGGCCACGGACTACGCAAGCTGAACCGCACGAGCAGCCATCGCCTCGCGATGCTGCGCAACATGTCGAACTCGCTGCTGCGCCACGAGCTGATCCGCACGACGGTGCCGAAGGCGAAGGAACTGCGCCGTGTCGTCGAGCCGCTCATCACGCTCGGCAAGGAGCCGACGCTCGCGAACAAGCGGCTGGCGTTCAACCGGCTGCGCGACCGCGAGATCGTCGTGAAGCTGTTCGCGGAGATCGGCCCGCGCTACAAGGCGCGCCACGGCGGCTACACCCGGATCCTGAAGATCGGCTTCCGCAACGGCGATGCCGCGCCGATGGCGTTGATCGAGCTCGTCGATCGTCCGGAACCGACGGAAGCCGCCGCGGGCGAGGCGAAGGAAAAGGCGGAGTAGCCGGGCCACCAGCCCTCTCCCCCACCCCTCTCCCGCTGGCGCGGGCGAGGGGAGTTCCAACGCCGAAGGTCCACCCGCCGCCCCAACGGCCGACGCCGGGACTCCCCTCTCGCGCGCGCGGGAGCGCGGAGCCCGCTCGTTCAGAATTGAAACCTCGTCCTGCCGGCCGACGCCGAGACTCCCCTCGCCCGCGCCAGCGGGAGAGGGGTGGGGGAGAGGGCCGCTGGCCCGGATCCGCCGCCCCAGGCCATCCATCAGGAGGCACGACCGCATGCACGAAGTCCTCTGCGTCCTGACGCACTGCCCCGACGAGGAGTCCGCGCAGCGCATCGCGCGCGCGCTCGTCGAGAACCAGCTTGCCGCGTGCGTGAACCGCCACGGCCCGGTCCGCTCGGTGTATCGCTGGCAGGGCCGGATCGAGGAGGCCTACGAGGTCGCGCTCGTGATCAAGACGACGCGCGCCCGCTATCCGGCGCTGGAGCAGGCGATCCGCCAGCTTCACCCTTACGAGACGCCGGAGATCGTCGCGCTCCCGCTCGCCGCCGGCTACGGACCGTACCTGCGCTGGGTGGCGGACTCGACGCCGGATCCGCAAAGCTTCATCGCCTGAACGCCGGCGTTGCCGGGCGCCACGACGCGACGACCGCGATGCCCACGCCTGCGTTCCTCGAGCAGGGCGCCTTCCGGCAAGGCGGCCGCGAGGGCATGCGCAGCTTCCGGTCCTGCGCGATCGCCTTCATTCCTTGGGCGATCGTCACCGGCATCGCGATGCGCTCGATCGGCCTCTCGACGTTCGAGTCGATGGCGATGTCGCTGCTCGTCTTCAGCGGCACCGCGCAGCTCGGCTCGCTGCCGCTGATCGCTTCCGGAGCGCCGCTGTGGCTCGTCTTCGCGACCGGCGCCGTGATGAGCCTGCGTTTCGTGATCTACAGCGCGGCGCTGGCGCCGGCCTTCGCGGGGCAGTCGTGGGCGAAGCGCGCGGCGGGAAGCTACCTGCTCGTCGACGGCGGATTCTCCTTGCTGGCGCCGCGCATGCTGCAGAGTGCGGAAGACGACCCTTCGCCCGAGGCGGCGGCCTGGCGCTTCGGCTACTTCCTGGTGCCGTCGCTGTTCGGGTGGGTCATCTGGCAGGTCTTCACCGGAGTCGGCGTCGTGGGCGCCGAGCTGATGCCGCGCGACTGGTCGCTGGAGTTCATGGCGACGATCGCGCTGCTGGTGACGCTGGTGCCCGTCTCGCGTGCCCGCCCGATGCTCGTCGCGGCGGTCGTGGGCGGACTCGGCGCGGTCTTCCTGCGCGGCCTGCCGTTGCGTCTCGGCCTGGTGGTCGCGATCGTTCTCGGGATGGCCGCCGGGTTCGCCGCCGAGCACGGCAAGGCGTCGAGGACGCCGGCATGATCAGGGGCCTGGAACTCTGGGCGGCGTTCGCGCTGCTCGCGGTCGGAACCTTCGTGCCGCGGGCGGCGTTCATCGCCTTCGCCGAAAAGGGCGCGTTGCCGTCGGTCGTCCAGCGCGCGCTGCGCTACGCGCCGGCCGCCGCGCTGTCCGCGCTCGTCGTGCCCGACCTGCTGCTGGACCACGGCGGGCTGCACCCCTTCAATCCGAAACTCGCCGCGGGCATCGTCGTGGCCGCGGTTGCGCTGCGATCGCGAAGCCCGTGGCTGCCGTTCATCCTCGGGATGGGCGTCCTGATCGGGCTGCGCAAAGGCCTGGGCTGGTAACGGGACGCGGACGCCTCGGCGCCTCGCCGCGCGCCTCAGGCGGCGACGCGGAACCGGCGCACCAGGCCGGTCAGGCGCTCGGTGTGGCCCGTCAGGCTCTGCGCGGCGGCGGCCAACTGCTCGACCAGCGCGGCATTCTGTTGCGTCGCGCCGTCGAAATGCTGGACCGCACGGTTGACTTCCTGCAGGCTCGACTGCTGTTGGGTCGAGGCGGAACTGATCTCGCCGATCAACGTGCCGACGTCCCCGACGCTGTGGACCATCTGCCGCATCGTCTGCCCGAGCGAGCCGATCTGGCGCGCGCCGTCCTCGATGCGACCGACCGATTCGCCGATCAATTGCCGGACCTCGCTGGACGCGCCGGAAACCCGATGCGCCAGCGCGCGGACCTCGCTCGCGACGACGGCAAATCCGCGCCCCTGCTCGCCGGCGCGGGCGGCTTCGACCGCGGCATTGAGGGCCAGGATGTTGGTCTGGAACGCGATGCCGTCGATGACGCCGATGATCTCCGCGATGCGCTTGGACGATTCCGTGATCGCCGCCATCGTGCTGGAGGCGTCTTCCATCGCGCGGCCGCCTTGCGACGCCACGCCGGCGGTCTGTTGCGAAACGTCCCGGGCCTTGCAGGCGTGCGCCGAGGTCGCGCCGACCATCGCGGTCAATTCGTTCAGTGACGCGGAAGTCTGCTCCATCGTCGCGGCCTGGCGTTCGGTTCGCGCCGACAGGTCCATGTTGCCGTTGGAAATTTCCCGCGACGCCAACTCGACGGCCTCCGCCGATTCGCGCACGGCGCTCACCATCGTCGAGAGCTGTGCCGTCATCAGCTGCAGCGAGCGCAGCAGCTGGGCCGCCTCGTCGTCGCCCTGCGGGTCGATCTTCACGCCGAGGTCGCCGTCGGCGACTCGCGCGGCGATCGAACTTGCCGCCGACAGCGGACGCGTCACCGAGCGCGTCATCAGGACGGCGAAGGCGATTGCGCCGCCGATCACGACGGCGAGAAGCGCGCCCAACGCGGCAAGGCGCGTCGCGTTCTGGTCGTGGATGCGCTCGCGCGCGGCGTCGGCCTGTTCGACCTGCAGGCGAGCCAGCGCGGCCAGCTGCTCCGACCAGCTCTTCTCCAACGGCCCGAGCTTGTCGGTCAGCACCTTGCCGGCCTGGTCGCCGGCGAGCGCCATGGCGTAGCGAATGGCCTCGTCGACGACCGGCTCCACCTGTTTCCGCAGGGCCGCGGAGTCCTTCAGCCGGGCGCCTTCGTCGGTGCCCAACTCGAGCGACGCCAGTCGCGATTCGTCCGCCGCGAGCTGTTTCAACGCCGATCGATAGGCATCGACATCGCGATTGACCATCGCGGAGTCCGTCTGCAGCCCGGCGCTGCGAATCGAGGAGACGGCGACGAGCTCCTGCTCGCGCATCTCGCGAACGAGGCCGATCCGCTCGCGCGCCGCCGATTCGGAACGCTCCAGCGCGGCCTGGCCGGCCGCGCCGACCGCGATCGCCGCGATGAAGGCCGCCGTGGCCGCGGCGATCAACGCGCCAAAGCCCAGCCCGAGACGGATTCCGATGCGGAAGCGCTGCAGCACGGCGGCGTCCTACTTGGTGATCGCCACGCCGACGAAGCCTTCGAACCCGGCGACCTTGCGCACGAACATCGAACGCTCCTCGAGCGCCTTCGTCTCCGGATTGACGAACTGGTAGTCGATCCAGCCTTCGCCCTTCTGCGACGCCACCGAGATGAATTCCTTGACGAATTCCTTGCCGCTCGGATCCTTGATCTCGTAGGTCTGCTTGCCGACGAGGCGCGGATTCAGCGAACTGGCCAGTACCGTGCCCTTCATGTCGTCCAGGATCACGTTCATCCCGCGGTTCTTCCATTCGGGAGCCGAATTGAAGTCCTTGATCGCCTGCTCGACGCCGACCTTCTTGACGTGGTCGACGGCGGCGCCGACCTGCGCTTGCGCATCGGCGCGGGATGGCGCCGCGTGGACCGCAGCGCTCAACAGGAGGCCCGCCACCGCGGCGAGCGTGCGAAGAATCAAGGGGCGCATCCGTAGGCCTTTCGACAGGGTGGTGGAAGCCGCGGTCGCGCAGGACAAGGGCGCCGCGGGCTGGCGTCGGCGACGACCCGCCGCACGCCGCGAGGCCCAAGGGTCTCGCGGGGAACGATTCTGTGGGCCCGCAGGGGGCCGTGGTCGGGGAAAATGGACGCCGATCTCGGGCTTTTTCCGGGGCGGCTGCCGCGCAAGTCGGCGCGGCGCCTACGAGGCCTTCGCGTCCGTCCACCCCGTTCGGATTCGTGCCATCACGACCTCGAGCGCCTGCTCGGCAGCCTCGAGCAAAGGATCGAGACGGGCGTGGTCGGTGTCCTCGCGAACCGCACTTTCAAGGGCTTGCGCGGTGGCGCCAAGGCCCATCGCGCCGAGCGTTCGCGCATTGGCCTTAAGGTCGTGCGCGAAACGCCTCGCAGAACTCATGTCGCCCGCGGCGAGGGCCCGGCGGAACCGCGCGCCGAAATCGCGCTCGCGCTCGACGAACAGGCGCAGCAGCCGCAGGAGGAGTTGCCGGTCGTCGCGCAACTGGCTAAGCAGCGCCTCCGTATCGAGCGCGGGCGCATCCGGCGGGCCGTTGTCGGCCGGGGTGGGCGTCGGCGGCGCCGCGGCGGGCCGGATCCAACGCGCCAGCGTCTTGAACAGCGTCTCGACCTCGATGGGCTTGGCGAGATGGTCGTTCATCCCGGCATCCAGGGCCCGCGCGCGTTCGCCGACCAGCGCATTGGCCGTCATCGCGATGACCGGCAGGTCGCGCCAACGCGCGTTCCGGCGCAATTCGCGGGTCGCCTCGTAGCCGTCCAGGACCGGCATCTGGCAGTCCATCAGCACGGCGTCGAAGCTTTGCCGATCCAGCGCCTCCAGCGCTTCGCGGCCATTGCCGGCTGCATGGACCTCGATGCCGGCGAGCCCCAGCAGTTCCCGGGCGACCTCCTCGTTGATCGGGTTGTCTTCGACCAGCAGCACGCGCGCTCCGGCGAGTCGGCTGCGGTAATTCGGGTGCAGCTCGTCGCGCAGCTCGTCTCGTGGGGCATGACCCGTGCGCAGCCCCAGGGCCGTCGCGCAGGCCATCCGCAAGGCGGCGGGTGCGACGGGTTTCGCGAGCGTCGCGGCGACCTGGAGGTCGTGGCGCGCCATGTCGAGCAGGAGTTTCTCTCGCCGGTAGGGCGTGGCCATCAGCACGAGTGGTGGCGTGCCTCCCGGGCACGCCCGCGACAGCTCTTCGGCGCAAGTCACCGCGCCCGGGTGCGGCAGGCGCCCATCGAGCAGGACCGCGCCGAACGGATCGCCGCCCGCCTCGGCGCCGGCCGCCATGCGCAACGCCGTGTCGCCGTCCGCGGCCGCCTCCGCGCGAAGGCCCAGGGCTTTCGCGGTCTTGCACAGGATGTCGCGCGCGCTGCGATGGCCGTCGACGACCAGCACGTGCGCGCCGCGCAGCTCATCCGTCGCGAGGTCGCCTGCCGGGGCATCGGCGACACCGTGCCGCGGGAGTTCCAGCTCGAAGTGGAAGCGGCTCCCGCGGCCCGTCGCGCTTTCGGCGGTGAGCTCGCCGCCCATGAGCTCGACGATGCGCCGGCTGATGGCGAGGCCCAGCCCGGTGCCGCCGAAGCGCCGGCTCGTCGCGGCATCGGCTTGCACGAACGGCTCGAAGAGCTGCGTCATCGCGTCCGCATCGATGCCGATCCCGGTGTCCCGAACCTCGAAGCGGACGCGCACCGCGGCGGCGCCGTGCGCGGACCAGGCGACGGCGATCACGACGTCACCCGTCTCGGTGAACTTGACGGCGTTGTTTGCCAGGTTCAGGAGCACTTGGCCCAGGCGCAGCGGGTCGCCAATGAGGCGGTGCGGCAGGTCGGGCGGCACGTCGAAGATCAGCTCGAGCCCCTTGTCGTCGGCCGCCTGGCCGACGAGCGTGGCCACCCGGTCGAGCACGTCATGCGGGTCGAAGCCGGTGGTCTCCAGTTCGAGCCTGTCGGCCTCGATCTTCGAGAAATCCAGGATGTCGTTGATGATGCCCAGCAGCGAGACGGCCGACGTGTGCGCCTTCTGCACGTAGTTGCGCTGCGGGCCGTCGAGCGGGCCCTGCAGCGCCAGGTAGGTCATGCCGATGATGGCGTTCATCGGCGTGCGAATCTCGTGGCTCGTGTGGGCAAGGAACTGGCTCTTCGCCCGCGTGGCGGCGACGGCCGCGTCACGGGCCAGCGCGAGCTCACGCGTCCGAATCGCGACCAGGTCCTCCAGGTGGTGCCGGTGGCGCTCCAGTTCGTCGATCGCGAGTCGTTGCTCCGTGACGTCGCGCCCGATGACCAGGGCGCCGGATATGCGCCCGTCGGCGTCACGCTCCGCAACGAAGCGAACGTTATGGAACCGCTGGCGTCCTTCGGCGTCGCGCAACTGCCCCTCGATCTCCCGCGGCTCGCCGTCGGCCAGCGTCTCGAGGAGCGAGCCTCGGAACGCCTGCTGCGTCGGCGGCAAGAAGAACGCCGGAGCGGTACCGTCGACGTCCTGGGGGGTGAGCCCCAGGCCCTTCAGCAGGCGATGCACCGCCGAATTGAAGTAGGAGCCCTGGCCCGTCGTGTCACAGCGGACGATGAAGTCCGGCATGTTCTCGGCCAGGTCACGGAATCGTCGCTCGCTTTCCTGCTGTTCGCGCTGCGTCAGCAGGCCGGTCAGCGCGTCGCCCAGGCGGCGGCCGACCTCCAGCATGAATCTTTCCTCGCCCGCCTTCCAGGCGCGGGCATGCGAGCACTGGTGGACGCCGAACTCCCACGGCGAACCGACCTTGGGGTGGATCGCCACCGCCATCATCGACTGGATGCCGAAGCGCACGAACGCATCGTCGGGCAGGGGTTGGTCCCCGTCCGGTCCGAACTTCAACGGTCCCTCGGAGGCCAGGAGCGCGCGCTTCACGGCGGCCATCCGGTCGTCCATCGGCACGGCCTTGCCGAACTTCGCCGTGCTCGGATACGCCGGCCGCGTGCGCTCCATCGGAACGCGAATGCTTTGCGCCTGCGGGTCGCAGGGGTAGAGCAGATAGCTGCGGTCGCAACCGAGGATCTCGATGACCGTGTCGAGCACGCTGATCATGAGGTCGTCGAGGTCGCGGGCGCCCAGGATCGCCCGATGGACCTGGTCCAGCGAATTCAAGTAGGCAAGATCGTCCTGGTGCGCCCGCTCGGACTGCCGCAGTCGGGTGATGTCCGTCAGGCAGACCTTGACCACGGCAACGCGCCCGTCCTCGCCGAACTGCGGATCGGCGTTGACCTGCAGCCAGGCGACATCGTTGCGCGACGGCCGTGCGACGCCGATCACCTCGTCGACGAGCGGCCGACCGGATGCGAGGACGCGCTCGACGGGCTCCTCTCGACGCGGCAGCGGCGAGAGGTCGTCGCGCAGCCACGTCACCGGACAAGCCGGCGCCGCGGCGCCGTTTTCCGCCGCTTCGGCCGCGAGCCCGAGCAACGCCATCGCCAGGCGGTTGCACGCGCGCATCGCGCCTGCGCCGTCGTAGAGCGCCAGCGCGCACGGAACGTCCGCGATGATCCATCGATCGCATTCGGCGCCGTCGTTCGACTGCAGGCGGTCCACTGCGAACCTCCGTCGCTGCGCGCAGATCGCCGCGTCGCTCTTGACGCACGTCGAGGCGGGGACGTGACCGCTTCCGACGGCGGCCAGCCAGGGCTGGCCATCGACGACGATCCACGCGGCGGGCGGCGCGAGCACGCTGCACGCGCGTCGCGGAGCGCCATGGCCTTCGGCGTGCGCCCGACCCGGTCGGGCGGGCGCGGACCGATTGCCATGTTGCCAAGGGCGGTTTCAAAGCGCAATGCCGATGTCCGCCTGCCGGCCGTTGCCCGGCGTGAGGGTTGCGCTCAGGCCCGGTCCGCGCGCTCGCGCTCGCGTCGATCGAGCAGTTCCTTGCGCAGCCGCCGACGCGCGACGGCTTCGGCGTAGCGGCGCTGCTCCTCCGGCGTCGAGGGCTGGACGGGCTTCACCGCCACCGGCCGGCGCTCGTCGTCGACGGCGACCATCGTGAAGAAGCAGCTGTTGACGTGGCGCGCCGCCTGCGTCCGGATGTCCTGCGCCATGACCCGTATCCCGACCTCCATCGAGGAGTTTCCCGTGAAATTGACGGACGCCAGGAACGTCACCAGTTCGCCGACGTAGATCGGCTGCCGGAAGACGACCTGGTCGACCGACAGGGTCACGACGTAGCGCCCGGCGTATCGCGTCGCGCAGGCGTACGCGACCTGGTCGAGAAGCTTCAGGATCGTGCCGCCGTGGACGTTGCCGGCGAAATTCGCGGTGTCCGGCGTCATCAGCACGGTCATGTGGAGCCGGTGCGAGGGCAGTTCCATCGTTCAGGCGACGAATCGGCAATGCGAGGCCGGCGTGCGCGTATCCATGTTGCGTCCGCGGTTCATGTGGTCGTCGACCTCGGCCGCGCAGCCGAGCATCCGCGGGTACAGGAAGATCGTGAACGCCGCGGTCTCCAGTGCCGAAGTCGGATAACTCCCGTCGCGGAACGGCTGCCACAACATCTTGAGGAGCAACGCGGCAATGACGGCGTCGATGTTGACGCAATAGACATTGCGCGAGACGCCCGCGTCGTGCAGCGTCTGCACGAGCACGCGGTAGTAGTCGTGGAAGACGTTCGTCTCGCCGCGTCGCTCGAAGAGCTGGCGGATGAACACCTCGCGCGGATCGAAGTTGACCGGCTTGTCCTTGAACACCGGATGGTTGACGCCCGGGATCTTCTGGATGTCGCCGCTGCCGGCCGACCGCTTGTCGGCCTTGTATTGCGCGTACCGCTCGACGTAGCCGGCGGCGAGCTTCGCGAGGTCGATGCCGTGGTTCGGATGGCCCGGGTCGTCGAGCCCGGAGCCCTTGAACTGCTCGATCAGGAAGGAAATGCCCTCGAATCCGTTGCCCCCGTGCGTGTAGCCGGAATGCGAGAGGAAGCCGATGAGGCATTTGTTGAGTTGAATCCGCTCCGGGTCCTCCGGGCCGTCGGCCGAGACCGCGCCCTTGGCGCCCTGGGCCGAGATCGTGCCTGGCCCGTTGGATAGCAGGAGGCCGATCAGGACCTGGAACGAGAAGAGGTCCGCGGGCCGCGGCTCGAGGCCGAACAGCGCCACGAACGCGACCTCGGCGAGCGAGCGGCGGCCCAGGATGTCGGCCGTCGCGATGCCGCAGAAGTCGTTCGCGCCGTGCTGGCTCGCGGGCGCCGAGGCGCCGATCAGGGTTCCAAACAACTGGATCCACCACGGCAGGCTCTCCGCGGTCAGCCGCGAGATGCGGCGACGCATCAGGGGGCCCCACGCGACGGTCGCCGCCATCGCCGCCAGCACCACGTCGGCCGTCGGGTGGCCGGGCAGCTCGCGCAAGCAGCGGAGGATCGCGGACTTCGCCCCGCGCGCGTCGATCGCCGCCAGCATCGCTTGCGCGCGCGGGTCGGCTTTTTTCGAGAAGAAGGCCGCGGGCAGGTCGAACTTGCGTGGCGCGGCGGCGAAGCCCTCGTCGGCGGCGTCCTGCAGCCCGGCGGCAACGAACTGGTCGATCAGGACGTGCATCGCGTGGCGCGCCGCTTTCTGCGTCGCCGGGCCGACGATCGCCGCGGCCGCCGCAAGCGTCGTGTTCGGCGAACTGCCCGCCTGCCGCGCCGCTTCGGCCGCGGCCAGCGCCGGCTGGCCATGCAGGTTGAGCGCCGAGGCTATCGCGACATGGATCAGGTGGCGATCGTTGGCCGACCCCGGCTCGTGCAGCAGCGCCAGCAGCACGTTGGCTTCCAGCGGCTGTTGCGCGGCCTCGAGCATCGTCATGCCGTGGAGGCTCGTGACCTGCGTCGCGGCGTCCATCCTGGACGCCCCCGACGCATCCTTCATCGATTGCCGCGGCATGACGGCGCCGACCTGCCGGTTCAGCGCGGCGATCTGGCCGCCGTAAGGAGGCGAGGCAACGACGACGGGCAGGTCGAGATCCGGCGGAAGGACCATGCCGTGATTGGCGCCGAACCAGGGCTTGAGCGCCAGGTCGCCTTCGGCGTCGAAGTCGGGGCGCGCCGCGTTCTCGCGCATCACGGCCGTCAGCGCGGCCGGAATGTGCGCAATGTTCGTCACCACCGCGCCCTTGGCGGAGAAGACGGGTTGGTCCGGCGTGAACAGGCCGTCGACGCCGAATTTCTGCATGAACCAGCGTTCCTTGGCCCGCGCGTCGTCCGCGCCGCCCGACATCGCGCCGGCGTGCCCGACGGCGCGCGTGAGGCGCGACTTCCACCGGCCGACCACGCAGGCCACCACCGGTTTCGTGAAGTCCGCCTCCTGCTCGTAGTAGCCGCCCGGCTCGACATAGAGCACGGCGGCGCGCGAGCGCGCGTCGTTCGCGAGCGCGAAGGCGAATTCGGGCGCCGCGAAATGGATGTAGACGTCCTTGCCGCTGGATATCAGCGTCGTCGTCCCCCAGCCCCCCATCCGCAGGTAGGTCGCGATCGTCGAGGTGAAATTGCCGGAGTTGGAAAGGATGGCGATCGAGCCGCGCCGCAGGGCCTCTTCCGGGTGGTCGCCGCCGAGCGCGCCGCCGATGCGCACCTCGTTCCAGGCGTCGGCGACGCCGAGGCTGTTGGCGCCGAAGATATCGATGCCGTTGCCCTGGCCCATGGCGCGAATCTCGCGCGAATCGTGCACCGACAGCTTCTCGGTGACGATGAAGATCTTGCGCAGGTCCGGGTTGACGCGGATCAGCTCCGCGACCCCGTCGCGCGCGGCCGCCGGCGGCAGGTAGACGACGCCGCAGTTGAAGCGGTGCCCGTCCTGCAGCCCCTCGAGGACATTGTTGTAGACCGGTATGGCGCCCAGGGTCGTGTCGAGCACCTGGCCGCGGCGCCCGGGCGACGTGCCGAAGGCGATGTTGCCGCCGGAATACGCGTGGCTCACCGGCGTCACGTCGCTCGACTCGCCACCCAGGATGTTCAGGACGCAGACGCGATCTTCCCGCGTCGCGATGTGCGCGAGCGATTGGATGCCGACGTAGTACTTGAAGGGCCCGATGCCCGTTGCCTTGTACATGTCGCTGTCTCCCCGGGGCCTCAGGCCGCGCTCGCCGCGGCGCCGCCCAGGCGGGCGCGGACCTGTTCGCGGCCGCCGCTCTTCATCCAGCGGTCCGCTCGCATGGCGTAATTGACGACCTCGCTCATGTCGGAATCGAAACCGAAAATCCGGTAGGGCAGCCCCAGCGCGTCCAGCGTGTCGCGCATCGCGCCCATGCCGCGGACCAGGTTGGGCCCGCCCCGCCCGACGACGACGAACAGCGGCGTCGGGCCGTCGCGGCTGAACTGCTCGCGCAGCGCGTCCGAGATCGCCCGCAGCGTCTCGAAGATGTCGGTGTTGTTCGACTTGCCCCCGATGACGAACAGCACGTTGGCCTGCTTCAGCCAGTGCTTGAAGCAGATGCGTGCCACCTCCTTCATCTTCTCGTACGGCGGGTTGCCGCCGAAATCCGAGGAGATGATCGCGTCGTCGCCCAGCATCTCGGTGACGAGCGAGTTGGCGCCGCCGCCGAAAGTCGGCGCGAGGATCGTTCCCGACGGATTGATCACGAAGACGTCGCTCTGCCCCTGGTAGGTGCGAAGCTGGTTGATCTCCTGCTCGAATTCGGAGTAGTCGTCGGCAAACAGGTGCCGCGGCAGGTCGAGGCGCCGCCAGCGCGGATCGTCGCGATCGAACCCGCACTTGAAGTCGCACGCGAGCGGCGTCAAGCGGCCCTTGTCGTCCTCGCGCAGCCGGATCGGATTGAGTTCGAGCGTCGTCATCCCGAAGTCGTGGTAGAGCTCCCAGAGCTTGGGCAGGTGCTGCACGAGCGGCGAGATGATCGGCTTGGGCGCGCCCAGCGCCGACAGCGCATTGGCGACGACGAAGGCCTTCAGGCCGGTGAGCGGATCGAAGGGAATGCTGGCGACGAGGCTCTTGTCGAGTTCCTCGATATCGACGCCGCCGTGGTGGGTCAGCGTCATGGTCGGCGCGCGGAAACGCGTCGAATCGGTGATCGAGAAATAGACCTCGTGCTCCGCCGGGATGCCGGCCTCGAACGTCACGCCGTTGGCCTTGGCGGTCGTGTTGCCGACGCGATGCTCGACGAAGTAGAGGCGTTCCTTCTCCTTCAGCGCCGTGCGCAGGTCGTTCGCGCGTCCGACGAGTCCGGCCTTGCCCTTCTTGCCGACGCCGCCCTTGAACACCGGCTTGATGAAGATGGTTCCGCAGCGGTCGATCAGCTCGCGAATCTCCTCCTCGCTGGCACTCGGGCCCAGCACCTCCGGCGTCGGGAATCCGACGAAGCGCAGCATCTTCGATCCGTACAACATGCCCGTGACCTGCATCGATCGCCTCCTTCACGCGGGTGCGCGGCACCGGCGCGCACCCGGATTCGAGATGGGCGCCGCCGGGGGATCGCCCGGCGGCGCCGCGTCATTCGCGTACGCGGACCTTGCCGCTGTAGAAGAGCCAGGTCGCGACGAGCCCGCTGGCGGCGGCCGCGGACATCCAGTAGCCGGGGGCGGCCTTGTCGCCGGTCTGCGCGATGAGCCAGGTGCTGACCGCGGGGGTGAAGCCGCCGAAGATGGCCGTGGCGAGGCTGTAGGCGAGGGAGAATCCGGCGGTGCGCACGCTGACGGGCATG
>DATKPC010000066.1:0-53724 GCA_035524275.1 Burkholderiaceae bacterium | reverse complement strand
CGGCGCAGCTGCGCCGCGCGTTGCGGCGACGACACCGAGAAGCCCTCGTCGACCGCCGCGACGCCGGGCGCGGCGGCCGGATCGGCCTCGCCCGCGCCGGCGTAGGACGTACCGGTGAGCTGGCGTTCTGCGCCGCGCAGGTTGCCGGTCACGCGGCGGCCGATGCCCGGAACGTCGCCGGTGACTGCCGCAAGCGCCGCCGCGCGCGGCAGGCGCTGCGCGGCGGCGTCCGCCGCCGGCGCGTCGCACCAGGCTTCGATCGTGTGCGGACCCTGGTACGGCGTGCCGGTGATCACGCGGCAGGAACCGGGCTCGTCGCCGGTCACGCCGGGTCGATGCTCGACATCGGCACCGGTCACGCGCTGCCGGCTCCATGTCGAGGCGACCGTGACCTTGGCACCGCTGACCGGATCGGACCGGGCGAAACCCGTCAACGCCGCCGGCGCCGTCGCGCCACCGCGCCCGCCGCATTCGGCCTGCCGCTCGCCGGGCGTCAGGTACTGGTCGCCGGTCACGCGCCGGCAGGCGCCGGATTCATCGCCGGTGACGCGCGCGGAGCGGCCGACGGCGGACCCGGTGATGGCCAGCCCGCGCTCGGTCGATTCGATGTCATTCGCGCGCTGCCGCTGCCGCGAACCCACCGTCGCCGCGCTGCGGCCGAGGTTGGTGCCGAAGACGCTGTGGCCGTGCGGATCGACCTGCCGCATGAACTGCGACGACGTCGCGATGTCGAGATGGTCGCGCGCGGTCAGGTCGTCCTCCGGCCGCTGGTCGGATTCGCCGGTCACGATCGCGGTCGGTGCGGGCTCGTCGCCGGTCACCGCGACGCGGCTGCGCACCTGCGTGCCGGAGACGACGCGCCCGCCCGGCGTGCGCGCGAAACCGACCTTCGGCGCGGCGGGCCGCTGCGCGACGGCCGACTCGACGCCGACATACGGCGTGCCGGACACCGGCAGGGTCGAGCCGGCCTCGCTGCCGGTGACCTGCCGGCCCCGGCCGATCCGCAGCCCGGTGACGCGCACGCCCGCCGGTGTCTCGGACGCGACGACCTTCGGCGCATAGTCGATGGCGCCGCGGCGCGGCAGGCGGCCGGGCCGCGCGGCCGGCTCGTCGCTGCGTCCGTGCAGGCTCTGCGTCCTGCGGCGCTCACGCGCGGCGGCACGGGCGGTCAGGGCCGCGCTCATCGGCAGCGGGCTCAAGGGCACGGCCTGGGATGCCGGTGCCGCACCCTCGGCGTTAGCTGCGGCCTCGACCGCGGGCGCGGCGGGCGGGGCCGAAGTCGGCGGGTCGGGGCGCAGCGCGGGCGGCGCGGCGCGGCTGCGGTCGGCCGACGGCGGCATGCCGGACTTGCCCGTGGCCTGCGCGCGACGCCGCGCGAGCGCCGCATCGCGCCCGAACGAGGACGGGGAGGATGTCATCGATGACCCTCGACGATCCTCAGCGCGCCCCAGCGCGATAGACGATGAAGGCGATGCCCTGCGACTGCGCGTAGTTGTCGTAGCCGAGCAGCCTCACGTGGTGATCCGGGTTCGCCCGATGGCACGCCTCGAGTTCCGCGAGCACGCGCTCGACCGAGCGCTCGGCGAAGAACGGCAGCTTCCACAGGTACCAGAAGCTGGAGAACGACTTCTCCGGCTCGGTGTGCTCGATCGCGGGGTTCCAGCCCTGTGCGATCAGGTAGGTGATCTGCTGCCGGATGCGATCGGGCGTCATCGCCGGCAGGTAGGAGAAGGTCTCGCCGCGGCGTTCCGTGGGCTTGTAGGCAAGCATGTCGGGCATGGGGTCCTCGTTGGCGTGCAGGGGCGCGCCCTAGCGCGAGACGGTGTCGAGCTTGTCGACGACGTCGAATTCGAACTTGATCTCCTTCCACGTCTCCATCGCGATCTTCAGTTCGGGTGAATGGCGAGCCGCCTCCGTGAGGATCTCCCGGCCCTCGCGCTCGACCGCGCGGCCCTGGTTGCGCGCCTCGACGC
The DNA here is from genome assembly GCA_035524275.1 of Burkholderiaceae bacterium. Lineage (GTDB taxonomy): Bacteria > Pseudomonadota > Gammaproteobacteria > Burkholderiales > Burkholderiaceae_F > DATKPC01. The sequence continues at coordinate 51,751 of DATKPC010000066.1, read as the reverse complement.
AGGCCTCGAGCGCGACGCGGTTGGCGTGCGCGCCGGCCGCGTTGCCCCAGGGGTGGCCGAGCGTGCCGCCGCCGAACTGGTAGCAGGCATCGTCGCCGAAGATCGCCACGAGCGAGGGCATGTGCCAGACGTGGATGCCGCCGGAAGCCACCGGCATCACGCCCGGCATCGCGCCCCAGTCCTGGTCGAAGAAGATGCCGCGCGAGCGCGCCTCGGGCACGAAGGATTCGCGCATCAGGTCGACCCAGCCCAGCGTCGCGTCGCGGTCGCCCTCGAGCTTGCCCACGACGGTGCCGGAGTGCAGGTGGTCGCCGCCGGACAGCCGCAGGCACTTGGTGAGCACGCGGAAGTGGATGCCGTGGTAGGGATTGCGGTCCAGCACCGCATGCATCGCGCGATGGATGTGCAGCAGCATGCCGTTCTCGCGGCACCAGTTCGCGAGGCTCGTATTGGCCGAGAAGCCCGCGGTCAGGAAGTCGTGCATGATGATCGGCGCGCCGAGCGACTTGGCGAATTCGGCGCGCTTGTACATCTCCTCGACGTTCGGGGCCGTGCAGTTGAGGTAGTGGCCCTTGCGTTCGCCGGTCTCCGCCTCGGCCTTGCGCACCGCCTCCATCACGAACTCGAAGCGGTGCTGCCAGCGCATGAAGGGCTGGCTGTTGATGTTCTCGTCGTCCTTCGTGAAGTCCAGCCCGCCGCGCAGGCACTCGTAGACCGCACGGCCGTAGTTCTTCGCCGACAGCCCCAGCTTGGGCTTGATCGTGCAGCCGAGCAGCGGACGGCCATACTTGTTGAGACGGTCGCGCTCCATCTGGATGCCATTGGGCGGTCCGCCGCAGGTCTTCACGTAGGCGATCGGGAAGCGGATGTCCTCCAGGCGCAGGCTGCGCACGGCCTTGAAGCCGAAGACGTTGCCCACGAGCGAGGTGAGCACGTTGACCACCGAGCCCTCCTCGAAGAGGTCGATCGGGTACGCGATGAACGCGTAGAACGCGTTGGCGTCCCCGGGCACGGGCTCGATGCGATAGGCCCGGCCCTTGTAGTAGTCGAGGTCCGTGAGCAGGTCCGTCCACACCGTGGTCCAGGTCCCGGTGGAGGATTCGGCGGCCACCGCGGCGGCGGCCTCCTCGCGCGGCACGCCGGCCTGCGCCACGACCTTGAAAACGGCCAGCAGGTCGGTGTCGAGCGGTACGTAGTCCGGTGTCCAGTACGTCTTGCGGTATTCCTTGACACCTGCCGTGTAGCCCTTCTCTGCCATGCCCGCCTCCACGTGTGCTCGTCGCTGCGCACGATAGTGAGCGGGGCCCCGTCGCCGCAAATCAATCGTTCGCGCGCGCGCATCAGCATTTCTTATGGCTGGCCGCGTTCCCGCGTGAACTATGATTCGGCCGCCTCCGGGGCAGGGCGGAATTGCACATCACGTTGCGTCAACTGCGGATCTTCGAGGCCGTCGCGCGCCACGGCTCGATGTCGCTCGCGGCCAACGAGTTGCACCTGTCGCAGCCCGCCGTCTCGATGCAGATCAAGCAGCTCGAGGAACAGATCGGGCTGCCCCTCATCGAGAAGGTCGGACGCAAGCTGGCGCTCACCGAAGTCGGCCTGGAGCTGCGCCTGTACGCGCAGCGCTTCACCGTCCTCGCCCACGAGCTGCAGGCGACGATGGACCAGTACCGCGGCCTGCACCGCGGCATCCTGCGCCTGGCGATCGTCTCGACCGCGTGCTATTTCCTGCCGCCGCTGATCGCGCGGCTCAATGACCGCTATCCGGGCGTCCACATCGCGCTGGAGGTCGGCAATCGCGATTCGGTCTTCGGCGCGCTCGCCGAGGGCCGCGCGCACCTGGCCATCAGCGGACAGCCGCCGGACAGCGACGAGCTCATCGCGCAACCCTTCCTCGACAACCCGCTGGTCGTCGTCGGCGCGCCGACGCATCGCCTCGCCGGCGCACGATCCGTGAGCCTCGCGCGCCTGAGCGAGGAGGCGCTCGTCGTCCGCGAGGCCGGTTCCGGTACGCGCGCCGCCGTCGAGCGGCTGTTTGCCGAACGCGGGCTGAGCTACACGCCGGGCTGCGAGCTCAACACGAACGAGGCGGTGAAGCAGGTCGTGCGCGCGGGCCTCGGCCTGGGCATCGTCTCGGCGCAGACGGTGGAACTCGAGGTGCAGGTGAAGCAGCTCGCGATCGTTCCCGTCGAGGGATTCCCGATCGTGAAGCGCTGGTACATCGTGCGCCGCAAGGATCAGCGCCTTTCCGCGGCCGCGAGCGCGTTCCGCGACGTCTTGCTGGCGTCGCGGCGCGGAGCCGAACGCACGTCCTCCGGCAGCGCGGTGTCGGGCCGGCGCTGAGAGGCGGGACGCGCGCGGTCAACGCGCCCACCCTCTCCCCCACCCCTCTCCCGCTCGTGCGGGCGGGGGGAGATCAGGAAATTCGGCCGTGGGCGTGCTCCGGGAGCCGGAATTTCGCGATGACCTGCGCCAGTTGCCCCGACTGCTGCCTGAGGCTTTCGGCCGCGGCCGCCGACTGTTCCACCAGGGCGGCGTTCTGCTGGGTCACCTGGTCCAGGTGTCCGAGCGCCGAATTGATGTCGGCGACGCCGCGGTTCTGCTCGGCCGTGGCCGTCGAGATCGTCGCGACGATTTCCCGCGCCTTCGTCACGCGCTCGACGAGTTCCCCGATCGTCCCGCCGGCCTGCGCCACGAGTTGCGTGCCGACCTCCACCTGGTCGGTCGACGAGCCGATCAGGGCCTTGATCTCGCGCGCGGCCGCGGCGCTGCGCTGCGCCAGCGTACGGACTTCGGTCGCGACGACGGCGAAACCGCGGCCCTGTTCGCCGGCGCGCGCGGCCTCGACCGCGGCGTTGAGCGCCAGGATGTTGGTCTGGAAGGCGAGGCCGTCGATGACGCTGTTGATGTCGGCGATCTTGCGGCTGGCGCCCTGGATGCCGGTCATCGTCTCCACGACGTTCTTCATCGCGGCGCCGCTGCGTGCGGCGAAATCCGCGGCATCGCTCGCGAGCTCCTGCGCCGTCGCCGAGGCCTCGGCGGTCTTCGCGACCGCGTTCGTCAGCTCCTCCATCGCGCGCGCCGTGGCCTGCAGTTTCGCGGCAGCCTGCTCGGTACGCTGGCTGAGGTCCGCGTTTCCGGCTGCCACTTCGGCGCTCGCCACGCCGATCGATTCCGTGGACCCATGGGCCTGGCCGACAAGCTCGCGCAGTGCCGCCTGCATGCGCCCGACCTCGCCGAAGATCTGCGTGAACTCCGAGCGGCCAGGCGGGATCGCCAGCGTCTCGGTGAGGTCGCCCTCGGCGATGCGTTTCGCCGAAGCCTGCACGCGCTCCAGCGGGCGGCGCAGGCTGCGCGTCAGCTGCCAGCCGAGGATCGCCGCCACGCACGCCCCCGCGAGCGTCAACGCGCCGAGGACCAGCCGCGCGTGCAGCAGGCTGGCGTCGATGCGGGCGCCCAGCTCGGCGCCTCGCCGATTCTCGAAGTCGACGAGCGCCGCGGCCTGGGCGCTATACGTCTTCGCCGTCTCGGCGAAATCGCGCGCCTGCGCGTGCCGGAGCTCGGGCGTGTCCTGCGCCGCGATCAGCGCGTTGCGCTTGGCGAGGTAGACCTTGCGAACCTCGGCGATCCGCCCCTCCAGCTGGCGTCCCTCCTCGGTGGTTTCGATCTCGCCGAAGCGCTTCTGCACCGCGCTGCCGCTCGCGGTGACTTCCTTGATCGCCGGGGCCCAGTACGCGGCCAGGTCGGGGTCGGCCGTCATCCCGATGGCGATGGCGCGCTGCGAGTTGATGGCGATGTTCTCGTGCCACTGCCGCGCCAGCGCCAGGCGTTCGGCCTGCTCGGTCAGCATCACCTGCTTGGCGCGGTTGATGTCGTCGAGTTCGAACAGCATCGCGGCGCCCATCGCGGCCATCAGCATGATCACGGCCGCGAACCCGCCGAGAAGGCGGGTTCCGATTCGCGCATCTTCCAGGAATTTCATCGTCGACTCCCCAGGCCGCGGGACCGCACGCGGCGCAAGCGGACAGCAAGTCCCCCATTGTCGAGAGCGCCGGCGCCGGCCGATGCGAAAAAAAGACTCCCGCTTTGAGCCGCAATTCGCGCGCGCCTTCGTGGCTGGCGCGATGCCCCCGAATGGTGCGTCGCTGCGCGATCGCATCGGCGCATTGGCGCCGGCGCGTGGCTTGCGAAGGCTCAGTGGCGCGCGAAGGGCAGCGTCAGCCCCGCCGGCGGGCTTTGGCGCCCCATGACCCCGGCGACGGCGACGAGCGCAAGGAGGTACGGCAGCATGATCAGGAGCGCGTTGGGAACCTGGATGCCGGTGGCCGGCAGCTGGAACTGCAGCGCCGTGGCGCCCCCGAACAGCAGGCAGGCGAGCGCCGTGCGGCCGGCACGCCAGTTGCCGAAGATGACCGCGGCGATCGCCAGGTAGCCGGCGCCGTTCGTCATCCCTTCCGTAAAGGTGTGGATGTCGCCGATCGACAGGAAGCAGCCGCCGAGGGAGGACATCGCGCCGGCGAACAGCACGGCCCCGTAACGGATCTTCTCGACGGGCAGGCCGGACGTGTCCGCCGCCCGCGGGGCGGCACCGGCCGCGTGGATCGCGAGGCCGATCGCGGTGCGGCGCAGCGTCCAGCCGACCGCGACGGACAGCGCCAGCGCGACGTAGAGCAGCGGCACCTGCCGGAAGACCTGCTCCCCGAGCAGCGGCAGGTCGCCGAGCCCGGGCGGCGACCATCGCTCCAGGCCCGGGATTTCGGTCCGCGAACGACCGCCGAAAAGCGCGCGGTAGGCGAGCGTCGTCGCGCCGAGCGCCAGGATATTGATGCCGATGCCGGTGACGATCTGGTTCGCGCGCAGGCGGATCGAGAGCCAGGCCTGCAGCAGCGCCACCGGCAGCACCGCGACCATCCCGCACAGCAGCCCCAGCCACGGCCAGCCGCTCGCCCACGACGCGACCGCGCCGGCAAAGGCCCCGATGAGCATCATGCCCTCGACGCTCATGTTGAGGACGCCGGCGCGTTCGCTCACGAGTTCGCCGGTCGACGCGAGGAGCAGCGGAGCAGCCAGCCGCAGCGTGGAGCCGGCGAAGACCGCGGCAGCCAGCGTCGCCTTCATGGGACCGCGCGCCGGCCTTCGAAGGCGACCGAGGCGCCGGCGATCGCGACGATGATGAGCCCCTGCATGACGACAACGAGCGCCGTGGGCACGGCCGCGACCATCTCCATGTTGATGCCGCCCGAACGCAGGAAGCCGAAGAGCATCGCCGCGGCGACGACCCCGATCGTGGAGCCGCGCGCGAGCAGGCCGACGACGAGGCCGTCGAATCCGTAGCCCGACGAGAACCCGGCCTTCAGGACCCATTGCTCGCCTTGCAGCATCATGGCGCCGGCCAGCCCGCCGAACGCGCCGGCCACGGCCATGACGCCGACGGTCGCGGCGGTGATGCGGATTCCGGCCCGCCGCGCCGCTTGCGGATTCAGGCCGATGGCGCGCAACTGCACGCCGACGACGCTGCGCCGCAGGACCCAGGCCACGCCCAAGGCCAGCGCGATGCCGACGGGCAATCCGACGTGCAGCGGCAAGCCGAGGTCGGCGCCCAGCAGCGGCAACTGCGTCGACTCCGGGATCGGCAAGGATTCCGGCAGCGTGCTCGAGCTCGTCATCGGCTGCCGCAGCAGCGCCGGCGACTGCACGCTTCCATAGAGCATCCAGACCGCGATGAACGACAGCAGCAGCGTGCTGATCACCTCATTGGTGCCGGAGCGGGCCTTCAGGAACCCGGCCAACGCGCCCCAGGCCGCGCCGGCGGTGGCCGCCGCCAGCATCGGCAGCGCAAAAGCGAGGCCCAGCGGCAGCGCAGCGACGTGCGGGTTCAACGCGAACGCGGCCGCCACCATGCCGCCGATGGCGATCTGGCCTTCGCCGCCCACGTTCGTGAGGTTCGCGCGCTGCGCCACGATGAAGCCCAGCCCGACCAGCGCCAGCGCCAGCGCACGATTGACCGATGCGCCCAGCGCATACGCGGAACCCCAGGCCCCGTCGGCGAAAGCCGCCACGCCGTCGGCCAGCGACAGACCCATCGTCGCGACGAGCACGGCGGCGACGGCCGCGGACCCCAACACCGCGGCCAGCGACACCCCGACCGCGCGGGCTTGCCGTCCACCGAAGCGCGCGGCGAGCGGCAGGTTCATGCGGCGTGCCCCGCCATCCAGCCGCCGATACGCTCGCGTTCGGCCGGCTCCGCCGGGCAGGTCCCCATCAGGCGCCCGCGGTACATCACGACGAGGCGGTCGGCGACGCCCAGCAGTTCGTCGAGCTCCGAGGAAATCAGCAGCACCCCGACGCCCTGAGCGCGGGCGGACCGGACGTGGTCATAGACCGCTTCCACGGCGCCGACGTCGAGTCCCCGCGTCGGGTGCGCGGCGAGCAGGAAGCGCAGCGGCCGGCGCGTCAGCTCCCGCGCCAGCACGGCCTTCTGCTGGTTGCCGCCCGACAGGCTGGCGAACGGCGCGCCGGGCCCCTTGGCGCGGACGTCGAAGCGCTGCATGAGATCGGCCGCGTCGCGCTCGAGCCGTGTCCGGTCCAGGGCGCCATGGCGCCGGTAGCGATGCAACTGGTCGAGGAAGAGATTTTCCGCGACGCTCATCTCGAGCACGCAGCCGACCGCGTGCCGGTCCTCGGGCACGACGCCGACGCCGACCTGCGTGAGTTCGCGCGGCGTGGCGCGCGTGACCTCGCGGCCGCCGACGAACCAGCGCCCGGAGGTCGGCGGGCGCATCCCGGCGATGACGGCACCCAATTCGCTCTGCCCGTTGCCTTCGACGCCGGCGACGGCGACGATTTCGCCCGGCTCCACGGTCAACGTGAAATTCGAGACGCGTTCGACGCCGTCGGCATCGCGCACGCCGATGCCGTCCAGCATCAGCGCCGGGTCCGCCGCCGGCCGGTTCGCCGGCGCGGGCGCCGGCGTGGCGCGCGAACACTCGCTGCCTGCGCCGCCGGGCCGTTCGCCCGCTGTCCGGCCGATCATCGCGCGCACGAGGTCGTCGATCTCGCGATCGGGCGCGTCGGAGCGCGCCACGACGCGCCCGCCGCGCAGCACGGTCGCGCGTTGCGCGACTTCGCGGATCTCGGCCAGCTTGTGGGTGACCAGCACGATGCCGCAGCCTTCGCTCGCCACCTGCCGGCACAGTTGCAGCAGGCTGCGGATCTCCTCCGGCAGCAGCACGGCGGTGGGTTCGTCGAGAACCAGCAGCCGCGGCTCGCGCATCAGGCACTTGACGATCTCGACCCGCTGGCGTTCGCCGACGGTGAGCTCGTCGATCCGCTTGAAGGGCTCGAGCCCGAGGCCGTAACGGCGCGAGAGGTCCGCGATGCGGTCGGCGTATTCGCGCCGCCGGAGCACGCCGCGCGCCTGGCCGAGCAGCAGGTTGTCGACGACCGGAAGATCATCGACGAGGCTGAAGTGCTGGTGGACCATCGCGATGCGATGGCGCAGCGCGTCGGCCGGGTCCTTCGGGCGGTACGGCGCACCGTCGACGGACAAGGCGCCCGCATCAGGCGCGTGGATGCCGAAGACGATGTTGCAGAGCGTGGACTTGCCGGCGCCGTTCTCGCCCAGCAGGCCATGCACTTCGCCGCGACGCAACGACAGCGAAACGTCGCCCAGGGCCTGCAGGGCACCGAACCGCTTGCCGATGCCGTCGATGTGCAGCAGCGGCGGTGTCGCCGCCGGCGCCGCGCCGGGACCCGGGGCGACCGGTGTCGAATCGGGCACCCGCCACGGCGCGGCCGGTGCCGCGACGCCAGCCATCGCGGACGCCCGTCAGCCTTCGAGTGTCTTGATCCGGCCGTCGAGGATCATCTTCTTGATCTCTTCCAGCTTCGCCTTCTGCGCCGGCGTCGCGCCGCAGACGACCATGTCGGAGGCTTGCGGTCCCATCGCGAGGCCGAAGGGCTTGTAGCCGGCCTTCCAGGTGCCGGCGACGAACTCGTTGATCGCGTACTGGACCTGGAATCCGACGCCCGTAATGCTGTAGGCGGTGTAGAGCGGGTCGCTGCCGCAGCGGTCGGTGTAGCTGCCGACGATCCGCGTGCCCTTCTCCTTCGCCGCCTGCTCCATCCCGCGCAGGCCCAGGTTCAGGATGTGGTAGTGGATGTCGGCGCCCTGCGCGATCGCGGCGAGCGTCGCTTCCTTCGATTTCGCGACATCGTCGAAGTCCCCGGTGTAGTTCTCGAAGTACTTGATGTTCGGGTTGATGTACCGGGCACCATTTCCGAACTCCTTGCCGGCATTCACGATGGACGGGATTTCCATGCCGCCGACATAGCTCACGGCGCCATTCTTCGACAGCATCGCGGCGGCGGCGCCCGCGACGAACGCGATCTCGGCCTGCTTCACGTCGTAGCCCGCGACGTTGGGCAGGCTCTCGCCCTTGTTGCCGCCGACGATCGAGAACATCGTCTTCGGGAAGCGCTTGGACACCTTGAGAACCGCGGCCTGCGTCTGGCCGCCGACGCCGATCACGAGCTTGTTCTTGGTCGCGAGATTGGTCAGCGCCTGCTCCATGTCGGCGTAGTTGATGTTTTCGATCATCTGCACCTTGATCTTGTCGCCGAGCGCCTTCTGCGCCGCCACCAACCCGTCGTAGCCCGACTCCATCCAGCCCTTGTCGGACTTGGAACCCGGGATCAGGACGCCGATCGCGATCGGGTCCGCCGCCAGGGCACGACCGAGGGAGATCAGCGACAGCAGGGCGAACGCTCCGCCCTGGACGAGGCGCCGGCGGTGCATGGACCAGATCATTGGCATTCCTTTCGCTAGTGGAATCGCAAGTAATCGAACGATTACTTGCGCGCGCCCGCTCGGATGCAATAAGAGTGCCAATCGGAAGCTCGGGGCCGCTCGGGGGCCTGGTTCGCAGCCGGCGGCGGCCTCGGGGGAGGCGTCGGCGCGGCGGCGCGCGTGCAGGCCCCCATCACGGTGCAGGGCCGGCCCGGCGAGGGCGCGGTCCGCACCTCGAGAAGACGCCGGATGCCCTGTTTGGATACTTAACCTGGAGAATGCCGTGAAGGATGCCGCTAGGACGCCGGGAGCCCTCGGGGTCTCGCCGAATACCCATTGGCTCGCGACACCGGACGAGGTGGACCTGGCGCCGCCCGCGCCGGCGCCGCGCCGGATTCGACTGCCCGCCGACCCGCAGAACGTCGTGCTCGACCTGCAGCGCTCCGCGGTGATGGTCATCGACATGCAGAACGACTTCTGCGCGCCCGGAGGATGGGTCGAGCACATCGGGGGCGACCCGACGCCGGACCGCGCGCCCATCGAGCCCCTGGCGGCGCTGCTGCCCGCGCTGCGGCGGGCCCGCGTTCCCGTCGTCTGGGTCAACTGGGGCAACCGGCCCGACCTCGCCAACATGCCGCCCAACCAGATCCACCTCTACAAGCCGCACGGCCACGGGGTGGGCCTTGGCGATCCGCTTCCCGGCCATGGGGCACGCGTGCTCGAAAAGGGTTCATGGGCCGCCGCGGTCGTCGACGAACTCAAGCCGCTGCCGGGCGATATCGAGGTCGACAAGCACCGGATCAGCGGGTTCTGGGACACGCCGCTGGACAGCATCCTGAAGAACCTCGGCATCCGCACGATCCTGTTCGCCGGCGTCAATACCGACCAGTGCGTGCTGCACACGTTGACCGATGCGAATTTCCTCGGCTACGCCTGCATCCTGCTCAGCGACTGCTGCGCGACGACGTCGCCCTCGTTCTGCACCGAGGCCACCGTCTGGAACGTCAAGAAATGCTTCGGGTTCGTCACCGACTCGCGCCGCGTGCTGGACGCGTTGCCGCCGGCATGAGCGTGCCGGCGCCCCGCGACCCGTTCGGCGCCTTCGTTCCGGGGCCGCGCGCCGGCGCGGCGCCGCTCGCGCGCGGCCCGCTGGACGGGATGCGCGTGGCCGTGAAGGACCTGATCGACGTGGCCGGCGTCGTCACGACCGGCGGCAATCCGGATTGGGCCGCGGCACACGTCGCGGCTTCGCGGCATGCGGCGTCGGTCCTGCGCCTGCTGCGGTCCGGGGCCGCCGTCGTCGGCAAGACCGTGACGGACGAACTGGCCTTCAGTCTCGAGGGCGCCAATGCGCACTTCGGAACGCCGCGCAACCCGCGCGCGGCGGATCGCCTGCCGGGCGGCTCGTCCAGCGGGTCGGCGGTGGCCGTCGCCGCGGCGCTCGCCGACATCGGCCTGGGCACCGATACCGGCGGGTCGGTCCGCATTCCGGCGGCCTTCTGCGGCGTCTACGGATTTCGTCCGACGCATGGCGCGATCAGCCTCGAGGGGGTCCTGCCCTTCGCTCCGAGCTACGACACGATCGGCTGGATGACCGCCCACGGGACCCTGCTTCGCGCCGCGGGCCTGGCCCTGCTCGGTTCGACGTCGAACGAGTCCGAACGCGGACCGGCGCTGGAACTCTGCTGGGCGGAGGACCTCGCCCGCATGGCGCAGCCTGCGGTCGCGACGAGAGTCCGCGACGCGGCCCGGCGGCTCCCGCTTGCCGGCGTCCTCGAGGCGATGCCGACGCCGGTGGCGGACCAGGCGTTCGAGGCCTACGTCGTGCTGCAGGGCGCGGAGATACGTCAATCGCTCGGTCCGGACATCGAACGCATTCGTCCGCGATTCGGCGCAACGATCGCGGAGCGCTTTGCCGGAATCGACGCCCTCACGCGGCAGCAGGTCGCGCGCTGGGCGGCGTGGCGCGAGACCGAACGCCAGCGCCTCGATCGGCTGCTCGATGGGCGCGCTGCGCTCGTGTTCCCGACCGCGCCGTGCCCGGCGCTGCCCCGCGACGCTGCGCGGCCCGCCATCGACGAGTTCTATCGGACCGCGCTGTGCATCAACGCGATGGCCGGGCACGCCGGATTGCCGCAAGTGACCTTGCCTGCCGGCACGGTCGACGGCGCCCCCGTCGGCCTGTCGGTGGTCGGCCCGCGCGGAAGCGACGTGCAACTCCTGGCGCTCGCCGCGTCGTGGCCGCCACCGGACGATCCCGGCTCATGAGCCAGCCGCCGCGGCGCGACGCCGAGCGCACGCGGGCGCGGATCCTGTCGTCCGCGACCGCCGAATTCGCCGCGCACGGATTCAGCGGCGCGCGAACGGCGCGCATCGCCAGGCTGGCCCAGGTCAACGTGCGCATGCTGTACCACTACTTCGGGGGCAAGGAGGCGCTGTACATCGACGTGCTCGAACGCGCCTTCGAGCGCCTGCGGCACGACGAGATGCAGCTCGACCTCGTCCATGCGGAGCCGCTCGCGGGCCTGCTGCAGCTCTACGACTTCATCGACGGCCACCTGGCGCGCCATCCCGAGCTGCGCGCGTTGTTCGCCTACGAGAATCTCGATCGCGCGCGATACCTGCGACGCTCGCGCCGGATTCCGCGCATGTCGTCGCCGGTGATCGAACGGGTCGGCCTGCTGATCCGCAAGGGCCAGGCGACCGGCGTGTTCCGCGCCGGCATCGATCCGCTCCACCTCTATGTCTGCATGGTGAGCCTGTCGTACTACAGCAAGTCGCACGCCTTCACGCTCTCGAGGATCTTCGGCACGAAACTCCAGGCGCCGGCCTGGCAGCGTGCACATCGCGAGGACGTCCGCGCGATGCTGACCGCCTTCGTGCAAGCGCCGCCACCGAAGCCGCCGCCGAAGCGACGCTGATCCTCACGCGCCGGCAACAGGCGCTGGACCTCGACCGGCGCTGCTCGACTTCCGTCCCCGCGCGTTCGGGTGGGGCATTCCACGTGCGCTTCGCGGACACTCCCTGGATAATTCGCGCCGATTTCGGGTCCAACGGGTTGCGGTTGGACGACGCCGGGGGATTTACGCGCTTGGGGCTTGGGGCTTGGGGGTTTTGGGGATTGGGGGTTGGTTTTCGCGTCGCACGCGGAGGACCGCGGGCGGCGGCGCAGGTCGGAGTCATCATGCACATGCAGCGGCAGGATCCGTCGCTCCTCGCCACCGCGCCGACGCGGCGCAGGGGGTCGATGCGATCGACATTGAAGCGCCTCGGTGCCGGGGGATCGGCGGTCGCGATCCTGGATCGCGAGCACCGGCTGGTCGGCCTCAACGCATCGGCGGCAGCGCTGCTCGCGGAGGCGAACTGCCTCGCGCTCGCCGAGGGCCGGGTCATCGGCTTCTCGGGTAGCGCGTCCATGGATTTCGACGCGGCCGTGCAGACGGGGTTGGCGGGCCATCCCTGCAACGTCACCGTCAGCGTCGACGCCGGCCGCCACGCCGGCACCTGGGTCGTCGGCTTTTTCGGTTCGGCGACCCCGCATCCGGAGCGACGCCGCAGCGGCGTCGTCGCGCTGCAACTCCACCGTCCGCCGGCGCTGCGCCTCGCGGCGGACTTCATCGGCCGGCTGTTCGGACTGACGGTCCTCGAGACCGCCGCGCTGGAGTGGCTCGCCGACGGCAGGCGGCCGGAACCGCGGGCCGGCGTCGCGGGCGCGGCGACGCCGTTGAACGCGGAACTCCTGCAGCGCCTGCTGCAGAAGACCGCGTCGTCCCACGTCGAGGACCTGGTGGAGTTGACCCTCGCGGCGGCGGGCCTCGCGGAGCACGAGACCGCCGCGACCGGCGAGCCGCCGGATTACGAAGACGGGGCGCGCGTCCTGTCCGCTCCTGCCGGCGCGACGCGGCAGCCCTTTCCCGTGTCGCGGTCCTGATCGCCCTCGCGCTCGAGCGCTCCCGACACTGATCCGCGTAGTTCCGTGCCGATGCCCAAATGGCATGATGCGGGACCACGATCGATGCGACGGACGGCTCATGAAGAGCAGCAACGCGATTGCTCATGTCCGGCAGCTCTGCACGCTCGGGCTGGGCGGAACCGCCGTGATGCCGGCGCTCCTCAAGGCCGTGCGACGGCTCGTTCCTTGCGATTCCGCCGCGTTCTTCTGGGCCGACGACAACGGCGACTGGGTCAATCTCTACGCCGAGCGGATGCTCCCGCCGGCGCTGATGAAGCGCTACTTCGAGCGGTACTACGAAGCGGGCGATCGCACGTTCCGGCAGCGGATGCTCGATTGCACCGCGCGACGCAAGTCGGTCGCGCAGGACGTTGACGTCGACGCCGCATCGCCCTACTACCGCGAGATCCTGAAGCCGCTGGGGGCCAGCGCCGTCGTGCAGCTCCTGGTCCAGGACAACGGGCGGCCGCTGGGGCAGATGTCGCTGTACCGCAGCGACCGCGCCGCGGCCTTCACGGGCGCCGAGAAGGCCGCGCTGGAAGGAATCGCGCACTACGTCGCCCGCTGCCTCGACGCGGCCGGCGGCGCCGAGCGCCCGAAGACCGTCGACGACTATCGCGACAGCGACGAAGGGGCGCTCGTCGTCTGCACGAAGGCCGGCGAGACGATCTCCGGTTCGCAACGCGCGCACGCGCTGCTCGCGCATGCCAGCGGCGAGCCGATCAATCGACAGACGCTGCTGGACGCGGTCGAGCTCAAGGGGCGCGACCTGCTGCGGCGCCTCGCCGGCGGGCTGGAAACGCGGGCGCCGCTCTACGAGACGAGTCCGGCCCTGCGCGTGGACAACGCCTGGGGCCGCTTTCGGCTCAACGCCTACGCGCTGGGCGAGTCGGACGTCGGCGTCCTGATCCAGCGCCAGGAGCACCTGCTGGTCCGCCTCGTCGATGCGATGCGCTCGCTGCCGTTGTCGGCGCAGCAGCGCGAGGTCGCGCTGCACCTGGCGCAGGGCCGCACCAACGGGGAAATCGCGGAGCGCCTCGGCGTCGCGCTGAACACGTCGACCTACCACGTGAAGCAGCTGTTCCAGAAGCTCGACGCGCACGACCGGACCGACGCCATCGCGCGCATCCTCGGCGGGCACACCGAACGGCATTGAAGCGGCGTCGGGGTCGGTTCGCGCGCCGGAAAGACGGCCCTCTCCCCCCACCCCTCTCCCGCTTCGCGGGCGAGGGGAGTCCGGGCGCCAGCCGTTGGGCCGGTGTCTCGATTTGCGACGACGAAACTCCCCTCGCCCGCGAAGCGGGAGAGGGGTGGGGGAGAGGGCGGCCGCGGCACGAGGTGAAGAATTCCTGCGCCAGCCCGCCCCGCGACGTACCCGCTTCGGCGCGGGTTACTAAGACGTCGACGACCCGGTGCGCAGTCGCGAAACCGCCAGATGCGCCGCATCGACGCCTTCTGCCGCGACTTCGGGCGGCATCGGCCGGCCCAGCGCCAACGCGGCCGCGACGCGCGAGGCCGCCGGTGCGGTCTGGATGCCGTACCCGCCCTGGCCAGCGAGCCAGAAGAACCCGTGCACGTCCGGATCGAAACCGGCCACGAGCGTCTTGTCGGCGACGAACGAGCGCAGGCCCGCCCAGCGGGCGCGCAGGCGGGGCACGACGAGCGTCGTGGCCTGCGCGAGGCGATCGACGAGGACGGCGATGTCGTACTCCTCGGGCTGCGCGTCGCAAGGCGGCGACGGCGTCTCGTCGGCGGGCGACGCGAGGAGGCGGCCGGCCTCCGGCTTCACGTACCACTGCTCGTCGACGTCGATGACCGCGGGCCAGGCGCCGATGTCGGCTCCCGCGGGCGGATCGAACGTGACCGCCGTGCGCCGCTTCGGCACGAGCCCGATGGGCGCGGCGCCGGCGAGCCCGGCGACGAGATCGGCCCAGGCGCCGGCGGCGTTCACGACGATCGGCGCGGCGAACGTGCCGGCCGATGTCTCGACCCGCCAGCCGTTCGCCTGCCGTTCGAGGCGCGTCACTTCGGCGCGCGAGTGAACGCTGCCGCCGCGCGCACGCAGCCCGCGCAGGTAGCCGTGGTGCAGCGCATGGACATCGATGTCGCTGGAGTCCGGCTCCAGGATCGCGGCGTCGACCTGCCCGTCGCGAAAGATCGGCACGAGGTGCCGGACCTCGTCCGCGCCGATCCAGCGCAGTGTCGCGACGCGCTGCCGGCACTCGTCGAACACGGCGCGCAGGCGGTCCCGCTGATCGATTCGCGCGACCAGCGCCGTGGCGCGCGGCGACAGGATCGGGATCTCGGCGAAGCCTGCCGGCGGCGACGACAGAAACCCGAAGCTGGCCCGCGTGAGCGCCCGCATCGTCTCGTTGCCGTACGTGCGCGTGTAGAGCGCGGCCGAGCGCCCGGTCGTGTGGTAGCCCGGCTGCGGCTCGCGTTCGACGAGCGCCACCGTCGCGTGCCGGGCGATCTCGTAGGCGCAGCCGGCGCCGGCGATCCCGGCGCCGATGACGAGGACATCGGCGTTGAGCATGGTGACCGATTGTGGACCATGTCGGCGGTCACCGGATGCGGCAGAATCCGGCTGCGGTGCCAGCGCTCGCGGTGGAGGGGTTCGGTGAGCGGGGACGGCGAGGGGGCCGCGCCCGTCGGGCGGCGGACCCGCCGACCGGACGGGTCGATGCCGGAGGGGCGATGAGACTGACGCTGCATGAACTCGGAAAGCTCGCGACGACGCGCAAGCTCGCGATGCTGACCTGCTACGACGCGACGTTCGCCCAGGTGCTGGACGCGGCCGGCGTCGACATGATCCTGGTCGGCGACTCGCTCGGGATGACGGTCCAGGGTCACGACTCGACGATCCCGGTGACGGTGGACGACATCGCTTACCACACGCGCTGCGTCGCGCGCGGCGCCGCGCGCGCCTGGATCGTGGCCGATATGCCGTTCGGCTCCTACCAGCGCGCCCCGGAGCAGGCGCTCGACAACGCGGTCCGACTGCTGCAGGCCGGCGCGCAGATGGTCAAGCTCGAAGGCGGCGCGGAGATGGCGCCGACGGTGCGGTTCCTCGTCGAGCGCGGCATCCCGGTCTGCGGGCATATCGGGCTGACGCCGCAGCATGTCCATGTGTTCGGCGGCTACCGGGTCCAGGGCCGCGGGCACGACGGCGATCGCGTCCATGCGGCCGCGCGCGCCATCGAGGAAGCGGGCGCGGCCATGGCGGTCATCGAAGCCGTGCCGGAACTCCTGGCGCGCTCGATCGCGACGACCGCGCGGCTGCTCACGATCGGCATCGGCGGGAGCGCCGCGTGTCATGGCCAGGTCCTCGTGCTGCACGACGCGCTCGGCGTCGGGGCCGGCAAGCGGCCGCGCTTCGTGAAGGACTTCCTCGCCGGCAGCGGTTCGGTCGAGGAAGCGATCCGCCGCTACGTCGGCGATGTCCAGGCCGGCCGCTTCCCCGGCCCGGAGCATGTTTACGCCTGAGGCACGAGGCGTGCCGCGCGGCCATGACGACAACGGAGACAGCACGATGAAGGCAACGACGCATGCCCCCAAGCCCGTCGCGATGGGCGCGATCAGCGACGCCGAATGGCAGGTCCGGCGCGACCTGGCCGCGGCGTACCGGCTGGTCGCGCACTTCCACTGGGACGATCTCGTGTTCACGCACATCACGGCGCGCGTGCCCGGCGTCGAGGACCAGTTCCTGATCAATCCCTACGGGATGCTGTTCGACGAGATCACGGCATCGAGCCTCGTCAAGATCGACCACCACGGCAACAAGGTCGACGACAATCCGTGGCCCGTCAATCCGGCCGGCTTCACGATCCACAGCGCGATCCACGCCGCGCGCCACGACGTGCAGTGCGTTCTGCACACGCACACGCTCGACGGCGTCGCGGTCAGCGCGCAGAAGGGCGGCCTGCTGCCGCTGTCGCAGCAGTCGATCTTCGTGCTCTCGAGCCTCGGGTACCACGACTACGAGGGCGTCGCGTTGCGCGACGACGAGAAGCCGCGGCTTGTCGCGGACCTCGGCGACAAGCATTACCTGATGCTTCGCAACCACGGGCTGCTCACGGTCGGCGCCAGCGTCGCCGACGCGTTCGTCGCGATGTACATCTTCGAGGCGTGCTGCCGGATCCAGGTGCGCGCCCAGGGAGCCGGCACGAGGCTGGGCGAGGACCTGGTCCCGATCGACCCGCGGATCATCGCCGGCGCGCAGCAGCAGGCACGCGAGGTCACGCGTTCGCTCGGGGCCGGCGCGCTCGTGTGGCCCGGGCTGCTGCGGCGACTCGAGCGCGTCGCGCCGGATTTCAAGAGCTGAGGCGGGGCGGGGGGGATGGCCCGCGCCCGACGCGCGGCGACCCCCAAGGCGACTCCGGTACGATCCGCGGCATCGAACACTGACCCGCCACGCCGTGGATTCGCAATCGTCATCGATCCAGAAGCTGTCCATCGATCGCGGCGCGCGCGCTGCACTGCCGCGCCGCCCGTGGTGGAGGCGCGGCTGGATCCTCGTCGTGGCGCTCGCGCTGGCCGCCGCCGCGGCAGCCGTTTTCGCGTCGCGCGGGCGCCCGCTGGAGGTCGAGATCGGCCGCGTCGCGACGGCCTTCCCGTCGCAGGCGCTGACGACGCTCGTCGCCACCGGCCACGTCGTGCCGCAGACGCGGGCGTCGGTCTCCAGCAAGGGCACCGGTCGCCTCGAATGGCTCGGCGTCCAGGAGGGGCAGGCCGTCAAGGCCCACCAGGTCATCGCGCGGCTGGAGAACCGTGACGTCGCCGCGCAGCGCGACCAGGCCGCGGCCTCGGTCGAGGCGGCGAAGGCCAACGTCGCGCAGGGGGAAGCCGAGCGGCAGAACGCGCAGATCGAACTGGATCGCACGCGCGACCTCGCAAGCCGCAACTTCGTCTCGTCCTCGGCGCTCGACAGCGCGCAGGCCCGCTACAACAAGGCACTGGCCGCCATCGAGTCGTTGCGCGCGCAGGTCGGCGTCGCGCAGGCAAACCTGCACGCCGCCGAAGTCAACTTCGACCAGACGCTGATCCGCGCCCCGTTCGACGGCGTCGTGCTGACGAAGAACGCGAATGTCGGCGACATCCTCACGCCGTTCTCGAGCGCGTCCGGGACGACCGGCGCCGTCGTGACGATGGCCGACATGGGAACGCTCGAAGTGGAGGCCGACGTCTCGGAGTCGAGCATCGCGAAGATCGCGCCGGGGCAGCCGGCCGAGGTCCAGCTCGATGCCTTTCCCGACGCGCGGCTGCTCGGCACGGTGTCGCGCGTCGTCCCGGACGTCGATCGCGCGAAAGCGACGCTGCTCGTCAAGGTGCACTTCGACGAGCCGGACGCCCGCGTGCTTCCGGACATGAGCGCGAAGATCTCGTTCCTGTCGCGCCGGCCGACGCCGCAGGAGCGCGTTGCCGTGACCGCGCTTCGGGCCGAGGCGGTCACGCGGCGCGATGGCCGCGACCTCGTCTTCGTCGTCCGGAATCCCGCCGCGGCCGAGGCGTCGGCATCGCTCGATGGCGGCACGGTCAGCGCGGTGCACGTCACGCCCGGCCCGCGGATCGGCGACCTCGTCCAGGTCGGCGGGCTGGCCGCCGGGACACCGATCGTGATCTCGCCGCCGGCGAAGCTTGCCGAAGGGCTTGCGGTCGTCGCGCTGAAGAAGTAGCGGAGCGGCGCGATGCCCTCGATGCGCGCCGAGGCGGCGGGAGCGAACGAGACGACGGGCACGGGTCCGGCAGCGGGGCCGGCGGCGGCGCCCGGCCGGGAGCTGGTGGTGCAGCTGGGCGGCGTCAGCAAGGCGTATGTCCGCGGCTCGCAGGTGGTCCCGGTGCTGATCGACATCGACCTGCAGATCGCGCGCGGCGAGTTCGTCGCGCTGATGGGGCCTTCGGGCTCGGGCAAGAGCACGCTGCTCAACCTCGTCGCGGGGATCGACCATGCCGACCGCGGCAGCGTGTTCGTCGCCGGCAGCGACATCGCGCAACTCACCGAGACGCAGCTCGCGCGCTGGCGCTCGGAGAGCATCGGCTTCATCTTCCAGTTCTATAACCTGATGCCGGTGCTGGACGCCTATGAGAACGTCGAACTGCCTCTGCTGCTGACCGGACTGTCGCGCGCGCAGCGCCGCGAGCGCGTCGAGATGACGCTCGGCCTGGTCGGGCTCGCCGACCGGATGGACCATTATCCGAACCAGCTGTCCGGCGGCCAGCAGCAGCGCGTCGCGATCGCGCGCGCGGTCGTGACGGACCCGCTGATCCTGATCGCCGACGAGCCGACCGGCGACCTCGACCGCACGTCGGCCGCCGAGATCCTGAAGCTGCTCGACGACCTCAATTCGCAGCTCGGCAAGACGATCGTGATGGTCACCCACGATCCGCGCGCGGCCGACGCCGCCCACCGCCTCATCTACCTCGACAAGGGCCAGTTGAGCGACACCTCGCCGTTCGGGCATTGACAACCCGTGGACGAGCCGACGGGGGCCGCCCGATGTTCTTCCTGAATCTCGTGCTGCGCAACGCGTTCCGCGCGCGCCTTCGCAGCGCGCTGACCGTGCTCGGCATCTCCATTGCGCTCGTGGCGTTCGGCCTGCTGCAGACGCTGGTCCACGCCTGGTACGCGGGCGTCGACATGGCGGCCGCCAACCGGATGATCACGCGCAACGCGATCTCGCTGACGTTCACGATGCCGGCCTACTACCGCGACCGGATCCGCGCGATCGACGGCGTGCGCGCGGTGACGCTGTCGAACTGGTTCGGCGGCATCTGGCGCGACGAGAAGAACTTCTTCGCGCAGTTCGCGGTCGACGCCGCGACGTTCTTCCCGATGTACCCGGAGTTCGTGTTCAGGCCCAACGAGTACGCCGACTTCCTGAAGGACCGGCGCGGCTGCGCGATCGGCCGCGAGCTCGCGGACCTCTACGGCTTCAAGGTCGGCGACACGCTGCCGTTGCGCGGGACGATCTACGCCGGCAACTGGGAGTTCACGGTGCGCGCGATCTACGAGGGTCGCGACGAGGGCACGATCACGCGCCAGATGTACTTCCACAACGACTACCTCAACGAATGGCTGAAGCAGCGCGCGCCGGGGCGCGCCGACCAGGTGGGCGCCTTCGTCGTCGACGCCTACGATCCGGCGCGCGTCGCCGAGATCGGGCGCGCGATCGACGAGCAGTTCGCCGATTCGCTGGCCTCGACGCTGACCGAGACCGAGAAGTCGTTCCAGCTCTCCTTCATCGCGATGCTGGAGGGGATCATCGAGGTGATCCGCGGCGTCTCGTACATCGTCATCGTCATCATCTTCGCGGTCGCCGCCAACACGATGGCGATGACGGCGCGCGAGCGGATCGCGGAATATGCGACGCTGAAGGCGCTCGGATTCGGGCCCGCCTTCGTCGCGCGCGTGATCGTCGCCGAGAGCCTGGTGCTGGCCCTGATCGGGGCGGCGATCGGCACGCTCGCGACGCCGGTGCTCGCGCATGCGTTCTACGCGTCGCTCGGCAAGACGTTCTTCGCGCGCTTCGACGTCGCGCCGCAGACCTATGTCGACGAGGTCGTCGCCGCGCTCGCCGTGGGCGCGGCCGCCGCGATCGTCCCGATGATCCGCGCGGCGCGCGTGCGCATCGTCGACGGCCTGCGGCACGTCGGCTGACAGCGTCCGACATGGCCATCCCGCTCGCCTACGTCGCGCGCAACCTCTGGGTCCGCCGGCTGACGGCCGTGCTGACGGCCGGCGGCATGGCCCTTGTCGTCTTCGTCTTCACGGCGGTGCTGATGCTCGACGCCGGCCTCAAGGCGACGCTCGTGGCGACCGGCTCCCAGGACAACGTCCTTTTCATCCGCAAGGGCTCCGAGACCGAGGTGCAGAGCGCGATCGGCCGCGACGATGCGGCGCTGATCGAGACGCTGCCGCAGATCGCGCGTGGCCCCGCCGGCGAGGCGCTGGCCTCGAAGGAGGTCGTGATCCTCAATTCGCTCGTGAAGACCGACACCGGCAAGCGGAGCAACGTGCCGATACGCGGGGTACCGGGCCAGGGCACGCGCCTGAGGCCGCAGGTGCGCATCGTCGCCGGCCGGATGTTCCGGCCCGGCACCAGCGAGATCGTCGTCGGGTCGGCCGTCGCGCGACAGTTCGCCGGCGTCGAGATCGGGCAGTCGCTGGCCTTCGCGCAGCGGGCGTGGATCGTCGTGGGACGATTCGACGCCGGCCGCACCGCGTTCGACTCCGAGATCTGGGGCGACGCGGAACAGCTGCAACAGGCGTTCCGGCGGCAGTCGTTCTCGTCGGTCATCGCGCAGCTGTCGACGCACGACGCCTACGACGCGCTGCGCGACGCGCTGGCCGCGGAGCCGCGGCTGCAGGTCGAGGTCAAGCGCGAACGCCAGTTCTACGAGGACGAGTCGCGCGGGATGTCGATCTTCATCAACACCCTGGGTATCGCGCTGTCGGTCATCTTCTCGCTGGGCGCGACGATCGGCGCCGCGATCACGATGTATGCCGCCGTCTCGAACCGCACGCCGGAAATCGGCACGTTGCGGGCGCTGGGCTTCGGGCGCGGCGCGATCCTGCTGGCGTTCCTGCTGGAGTCGCTGCTGCTGGCGCTCGTCGGCGGCGTCGCGGGCCTGGCGGCCGCCTCCACGCTTCAGCGGCTGACCGTCTCGACGACGAACATCCAGTCGTTTTCGGAGCTCGCGTTCTCGTTCCAGCTCGAGCCGCGCATCGTCGTCGAGTCGCTGCTGTTCTCGCTGGCGATGGGATTCGTCGGCGGCGTGCTGCCGGCGGTCAAGGCGGCGCGGATGAACATCGTCGACGCGCTGCGCGCGGCCTAGCAGGCCTCTCCGCGTGGCCTCAGGTCCCGAGGAACGCCGGTCCCACCTGCGTGCTCTTCAGCGACTCCGCGCGGATCTCCTCGGTCAGTCGCGCCCGGTAGTCGGAGAACCGGCCGCCCGACTTCACGGTGTAGTGGCGCGGATACGGCAGCTCGATGCGCGTCTCGCTCTTGATGGCGCCGGGCCGCGCCGTGAAGACCGCGCAGCGGTTCGAAAGGAAGATCGCCTCGTCGATGTCGTGCGTCACGAATAGCACCGTCTTGCGATGCCGCTCCCACAGCCCGAGCAGGAATTCCTGCATCAGCGCGCGGGTCTGGTTGTCGAGTTGCCCGAACGGCTCGTCGAGCAGAAGGATCTTCGGGTCGTTCGCGAGCGCGCGGGCAAACGCGACGCGCTGGCGCATCCCACCGGACAGCTGCACCGGATACAGGCGATCGAATCCCTCGAGGCCCATCTCCGCGACGTAGGAGTCGACGATGGCTGCCTGCGCGGCCGGCGCCAGGCCGCGTTCGCGCAGCCCGTAACCGATGTTGTCGCGCACCGTGAGCCACGGGAACAGCGAATAGCTCTGGAACATCATGCCGCGGTCGGTTCCGGGACCGGAAACCGGGGTGCCGTTGAGCAGCACGCGACCGGTCGTGGGCTGTTCGAGGCCGGCGATGATCCGCAACAGCGACGACTTTCCGCAGCCAGACGGCCCGAGGATGCTGACGAAATCAGCCTCACGCAGCTCGAGGCTGATCGGCTGCAGCGCCTCGACGACGGCACCGCGCTGCGCGCCGGGGTAGTTCTTCGAGACCTGCTCGACCGTCACCGAGCCCGCCGGGTTCGGGCGGTTGCTGCGCCACGGATTGAGGTTTGCGCTCATGTTCAGGTGATCGACCAGCGATAGAGGCCGCGGATGGCCAGGCGGAAGAAGCGGTCGACGACGAGCGCGATGACGCCGATCACGAGGATGCCGAAGATGATCTGGTCGGTCGCGATCATCGACTGCGACTCGGTGATCATGTGCCCGACCCCGCTCGACGAGGCGATGAGCTCCGCGAAGATGCCGTAGGTCCACGTCCACCCGAGGACCTGCCGCAGGATGTCGGCGATCTGCGGCGCCGCATAAGGCAGCAGTACGCGACCCAATATCCGGCGCCGGTTCGTTCCGAGCGTGTACGCGACCTCGATGATCGCGCGCGGCGTGTTCGCCACCGCCGCCGAGATCGCGAGCACGAGCGGGAAGAACGCGGCGATGAAGACCATCGCGAGCTTCTGCGTTTCGCCGACGCCGGTCCAGAGGATCAGCAGCGGAATGAAGCCGGCGGCGGGCAGGTAGCGCGCGAAGCCGATCGTCGGCCTCAGGAGCGCGTCGATGGGCCCGTAGGCGCCCATCGCGACGCCCAGCGGAATGGCGAGGATGGCCGCGATCGCGAAGCCGCCGAGCACCCGCAGCACCGTGATGGCGATGTCGAGCCCGAAGTCGTGTTCCGAAAGCAGAGCCGCGCCGGACCGCAGGACGCTTGCGGGACTCGCCAGCACGAGGCGCGAGACGATTCCGCCCTCAGTGACGAGCGCCCAGAGGCCGACAAAGGCGAGGACGAACGCGACGCCGAGCACGAGTCGCACGGGCATCGAGACGGGGCGGAGCGGTTGCGGATTCATGTCGGGCGGATAGGCCGCTACGGGATATAGCGCGCGTCGGCGAGGCGCGCGATGTCGGGTGCCTGAGGGATGACGCCGATGTCGACCAGCAGGTCCGCCGCCTCCCGGGCGGTCGCCGCGTGGTCGCGCGCGAAACTGCGCCGATTGGCCGCGCGGTCCTGCCAGCGTACCCCCTTCTGCGATGCCTCGAACTGGTCGACGGACTGCTTCACGTCCGCTGCCATGATCGCGTAACTCTTCTGCGGCTCCCGCTTGATCAGTTCGAGCGCCTCGAAATAACTGTCGGCGATCGCGCGCGCGACCCCGCCGCCGCCGGCGAGGAAGCGGTTCGTGCACCCGAACGTGTCCAGCACGGCGGACGCGTCGGCCGAGGTCGCGAGCGCGTTGGACCGGTCGCGCAGCATCCCGGCGTAGGGCTCGCTCGTCAGCGCGGCGTCGATGTCGCCGGAGCCGGTCGCGAACGCGGCGGCCGCCGATTGCGGCGCGACGCCCACGACGCGAACGTCGCGGATCGAGGCGCCGTTGTGCGCGAGGAACCAGGCCAGCAGGAAATACGACGAGGTGCCGCGCGCGCCGGCGGCGACCGCGCGGCCCTTGAGATCGGCGACTTTCGCGATCCCGGGGCGGGCGACGAGTACGTCCTCGCCCCCGCTGCGCGCGATCTCGAAGATCTGCGTCGCGGCGAGCCCCGCCGCGCTCCAGACGATCCAGTTGTCGGCGCGCGCCGCCGCGCACTGCACGCCGCCGGAGGCGAGCGCGAGGCCCCGATAGCTTTCGGTCACCTTGCGCAGCGATACATCGAGGTGGTGGCGGTCGAAGATGCCGGCCGCCTTCGCGAGCGTGAACGGCGCGAACGCCGTGGAGCCGGAAATGGCGACGTCGACCCGGGTCGACTGCGCCGAGGCGCCCGCCGCGGCCAGCGCCAGTGCCGCGGCCAGCGCAGCCCCGAAATTGCGACGATGCATCGTCTCAGCGTCCTCCCGACCCCGAGCCTCGCTCGAGCACCCGGCGCGTAAGTTTAGACTGACTCCGCAGGCGGCCGCCGCAGGCGGCGGCGCGTCGTGCAGCCATCGAGTCGCGATGCGCCACGAATGAGCGTCCTGCGGGATTCTCACATCGTTCGACGCGACTAGCTTGAACCTGGGACTTTGTCGCGCGCGGCTTCCAAAATCCACTAGCGCGGCAGATTCGGAACGTGTAGCGTTGAATCGCAGACGATCTCGGCGCTGCGTGTCGTGGTTCCAAGTGCACATTCGGCATCGATTCGAAGTTAACAAGGCCCTGTCGCATCACTCCTCTGGCAATGCCGCATTTCGTGCCGCACCAATCGCTTGCGCGTCGCGGGCGCATCCCGTGTTCCCTTGATTCAAAGAGTGAGTAGTTCATATGCCGACAGGTACTGTGAAGTGGTTCAACGAGACCAAGGGTTTCGGGTTCATCAAGCCGGATGACGGCGGCAACGACGTCTTCGCGCACTACAGCGGGATCAAGTCGAAGGGCTTCCGCACGTTGAAGGAAAACCAGCGCGTGGAGTACCAGGTCCAGCAGGGGCAGAAAGGTCCTCAGGCCGTCGAGATCGTCCCGATCGGCTGACCGACCCGCGACCTTCCAGGAAAGCCGGCTTCGAGCCGGTTTTTTTTCGCCCGCACGACCGCCGCGAAACCTCGGACAGGGAGCTGCGGCCCACGACATGCCACGTGGCAGCCTGCCGTGGCGCACCTCGCTGGGGCACCAAAGCAGGAGTTATCCACAGAAATTTTTTTTGACTACGATCAGTTTTGTAGTCGACGGTGTACACTACGATACCGTCTCTTTGGTATCCATTTCGATCCCTTTCGGTTCGCCCCTCGAGGGGCAAGCCCGCGACGAACTCAATTCAGACGAATCAAAACGCCCGGACGCCGCGGCGCACGACGCGACGACCGGACGGCTGGTTATTCCAGGAGGACCGCCCGCCATGAACGCCGTTGTCGACCGCTACGCCACAGCCGTCCCGAATTACGTGAAGCATCGCAAGCTGACCGCGTGGGTCGCCGACATCGCCCGCCTGGCGCAACCGGACCGTGTCGTCTGGTGCGATGGCTCGCAACAGGAGTACGAGTCGCTGTGCGAGACGATGCTGCAGGCCGGCACGCTGTTGCGGCTGAACCCGGCGCTGCGGCCGGATTCGTTCCTGGCGCGCTCCGATCCGGACGACGTCGCGCGGGTCGAGGACCGGACGTTCATCTGCACGCAGCAGAAGGCCGACGCCGGGCCGACCAACAACTGGATGGAGCCGGCGCAGATGCGCTCGACGCTGCGCGGCCTGTTCGACGGCTGCATGCGCGGCCGCACCCTCTACGTGATTCCGTTCTCGATGGGCCCGCTCGGCAGCCCGATCGCGCACGTCGGCGTCGAACTGACCGACAGCCCCTACGTCGTCGCGAGCATGCGGATCATGACGCGGATCGGACGTCGGGTCCTCGACGTCCTGGGCGAGGACGGCGCCTTCGTGCCCTGCGTCCATTCGGTCGGCAAGCCGCTCGCGCCCGGTGCCAAGGACGTGGCCTGGCCGTGCAATCCGACCAAGTACATCGCGCACTTCCCGGAAACCAGCGAGATCTGGAGCTTCGGCTCCGGCTACGGCGGCAACGCGCTGCTCGGCAAGAAGTGCCTGGCGCTGCGGATCGCTTCCAGCATGGGCAAGCGCGCCGGAGAGACGGCGCATGACGTCGGCTGGTTCGCGGAGCACATGCTGATCCTGGGCGTCACGTCGCCACAGGGACGCAAGTACCACGTCGCCGCCGCATTCCCGTCGGCGTGCGGCAAGACCAACTTCGCGATGCTGATCCCGCCGGCCGCGTTCGACGGCTGGAAGGTGACGACGATCGGCGAGGACATCGCGTGGATCAAGCCCGGCCCCGACGGTCGCCTGCGCGCGATCAATCCGGAGGCGGGGTTCTTCGGCGTCGCGCCGGGCACCGGCGTCAAGACGAACCCGAACGCGATCGCGATGCTGCATTCGAACGTCATCTTCACGAACGTCGCGCTGACGGAAGACGGCGACGTCTGGTGGGAAGGCCTCGGACCCGCGCCGGCGCGCGCGACCGACTGGACCGGCAAGCCCTGGACCCCCGACTGCGGCCGCAAGGCGGCGCACCCGAACGCTCGCTTCACGGTCGCCGCATCGCAGTGCCCCTCGATCGACGCCGACTGGGAGGATCCCGCCGGCGTGCCGATCGACGCGTTCATCTTCGGCGGCCGCCGCTCGACCACCGTCCCGCTCGTCACCGAGGCGCGCAACTGGCTCGAGGGCGTCTACATGGCGGCCACGATGGGCTCGGAAACGACCGCCGCGCAGGCCGGCGCGACCGGCGTGTTGCGCCGCGACCCGTTCGCGATGCTGCCTTTCGCCGGCTACCACATGGGCGACTACTTCGGCCACTGGCTGCAGCTCGGCGAGCGCCTCGCGAAGGGCGGCGTGAAGCTGCCGAAGATCTTCTGCGTCAACTGGTTCCGCACCGACGACCAGGGACGGTTCGTCTGGCCGGGCTACGGCGACAACATGCGCGTGCTGGAGTGGATCGTCGGGCGCGTCGAGGGCCACGGCGGCGGCAGCGAACACCTGTTCGGGATCACGCCGCGCTACGAGGACCTGCGCTGGGAAGGCCTGGACTTCGATCGTGCCGCGTTCGAGCGCGTGACGTCGGTCGACCACGAGGAATGGCGGCGCGAGCTGGCCTCGCATCGCGAACTCTTCGACAAGCTGCACGACCGGCTGCCGGCCCCGCTGGAGCAGACGCGGCAGGACATGGCGCGCCGCCTCGGCTGAACCCGGTCGCCGATCGCCCGCCCCGGCGGGCGTCGAGCCGACTTCAGCCGAGGAAGAGCTCGTCGTTCAGCACGCGGCTCAGCGTCGCGCGCGAGCGGTCCAGCCCACGATGCAGCCGGTCGCGGGCGCGCGCCGAGGCCGCGTCGGCGGCGTCGCGCGCGATGTCGTCGGCGAGCAACAGGTGCACTTCCGCGGCAACGCGATGCGTCGCGAGGCTGGCCTCGGCAGGCCGCTCGTCGAGCCCGGCCAGTGCGAACTCGATGAGCGCGCGGGCCTGCATCGACACGCCGCGCTCCGCGAGGCAGCGGGCGAGCAGCGCCCGCGCCCAGTTCACGTCGCCGCGCTCCAGGTGCACGATCTGATGCTCCAGCAGGTCGCGCAGCACGGCTTCCGCTTCAAGCGGCCGCAACAGCAGCAGCAGCAGCCGCGCGCGCTGAAGGCGCGAGCGCGCGCGACTGCGGACCATCGACGCGCGCTCGCCCAGTCGCGCAGCCGACTCGTTGTCGACCAGCGCGGACTCGACGAGGTCCGGGTCCAGGTGCCCGGCGCGCGCGTCGGCCTCGAACCGTGTCGTCTGGCAATCGACGATGCCGTGCAGCACGTCGGCGAGCGCCACGTCGTCGCGCAGCGTCATCGCGCAGCCGCGCGCCTGCGCGTAGGCCTGCAGCGCCGCATCGAACTGCTCGTCGGCCGACAGCGCCTGGGCAATCGCCATCCAGACGTTGAAATGCGTCTCGGTGTCCTCGCCGGGCGCCGCGAGCAGCGCGCGATCGGCGTGTTCGACGGCCTGGTCGACGATCCCGCAGCCGACGAGGCACAACGCCAGCAGCGCGTCGCACGCCGGAAGGAAATCGCGGCGCCCGCATTCGCGCGCCAGTTCGATCGCGCTCGTCAGCGTCGCGACCGCTTCGTCGGCGTAGCCGGACGCGAGGCGGATCGATGCCTTGGCGTAGAGGATCTCCGGATGCAGCGCGTTGAGTCCCGCCGTCCGCATCCGCCGCTCGGCCTGGTCCGCGGCCCGGCGCGCCTCGTCGATCCGGCCCAGATGCGCCAGCAGGCTCGCGGAGCGCGCGAGCAGGCGGACACGATCGGCCGGCGCCGAGGCGCGTGCAATGTCGTCCAGAACCCGGTCGAGGCGTCCCATCGGCGTCCAAGCTTGTTCAATGGCTCACCCGGAGGAGCGCCCCGCCTGCGGCGCGGCGTCGTCGAGTGGTCCTGTCGGCCCGCGACGATCGGCGCCACGTCGTATCGCGCTGCGCCGTCGTCCCGCTCCCCCGCAGGAGGCGCTCAATCTAGCAGCATTGACCCCTCGTGCCAGCACCTACCGCGTATCCGCGCGAGTCTCCGACCCGCATCATGCAACGCAGCAGTTGTCGAACGACGGGCCGCGCGTAAAACGCGCCCGTATACTGCGCTCGCCCCGGGTGGTCGACGGGGTGACGCGTCGATCGGGGGCGCCCGGTTGCGGCCCCGAAACCGGCGCCGGCGCGGCCAAGCATTTCAGCGGCGGGCGGGTTCGCGATGGCAGTGATCAATTACATCACGCAGGTCAATTTCGACTTCGGCGCCGCGGCCACCGTCACCGCGGAATGCGAGCGGCTCGGCATCCGGCGCCCGCTGCTGGTCACCGACCGCGGCATCGTCGCCGCCGGCATCGTCGATCGCGTGCTGCCGCACCTGGCGCACGTCGCGGTCCGGGTCTTCGACGGCACGCCGTCGAACCCGACCGAGGCCGCGGTCATGCAGGCCGCCCATGCCCTGCGCGAGCACGGCGGCGACGGCCTCGTTGCGGTCGGCGGCGGATCGTCGATCGACCTCGCGAAGGCGGTCGCGATCGTCGCGACGCACCCCGGCTCCCTCGTCGACTACGCGACGATCCATGGCGGCAGCAGCCGCATCGGCGCCGGCGTCCTGCCGGTGATCGCGATGCCGACGACCGCGGGCACCGGCAGCGAGGTCGCGCGCGGCGCGATCGTCGTCGTCGCCGACGGCCGCAAGCTCGGCTTCCACTCCTGGCACCTCGTGCCGCGCGTGGCGATCTGCGATCCGGATCTGACGCTGGACCTGCCGCCGCGGCTGACGGCCGCCACCGGCATGGATGCCATCGCGCACTGCATCGAAACCTACCTGTCGAAGGCGGTGAACCCGCCGGCCGACGCCATCGCGTACGACGGCCTGCTGCGCGGCGTCGCGCATATCGAGCGCGCGGTCATCGACGGCCACTCCCGCGAAGCCCGCTGGCACATGATGAGCGCCTCGATGCAGGGCGCGATGGCGTTCCAGAAGGGACTGGGCGCGGTGCATTCGTTGTCGCATGCGCTGGGCGGGCTGCCCGTGAATCCGCACCACGGCACGCTGAACGCGGTGCTGCTCCCCGAAGTGGTGCGCTTCAACGAGGCCGAAGTGCCGCAGAAGGTCGCCGCGGTCGCGCGCGCCTTCGGCGTCGAGAACGGCGCGCAGCTGGCCGGCGCCATCCGCGAGCTCAATCGGCGCATCGGACTGCCCCCGGGGCTGGCGGCGATGGACATCGCGCCGGAATCGTACGGGACCGTCGTCGAGCACGCGCTGAAGGATCATTGCCACGCGACGAATCCGCGGCTCGCGAGCGCCACGGATTATCTGGCGATCCTGCACGCATCGAGCTGAAACCATCGATATCATCCGCACGTCCGATGTCGCGCCTCTCCCCTTGGCCGGGAGCGCGCGCCGCGTTCCGCAAGAGCCCGCCACCCGACGAGCACGATGAGCGCCGCCGACGTCATCCTCGAGACCCGCGCCCTGACGAAGGAGTTCCGCGGCTTCGTCGCGGTCAACGACGTCAACCTGAAGGTCAGGCGCGGGACGATCCACGCGCTGATCGGGCCCAACGGCGCCGGCAAGACGACCTGCTTCAACCTGCTGACGAAGTTCCTCAAGCCGACGCGCGGGCAGATCCTCTTCAACGGCAACGACGTCACCGGCGACAGCCCGCAGCAGATCGCGCGCCGCGGCATCGTCCGGTCGTTCCAGATCTCGTCCGTCTTCCCGCACCTCACGGTGCTGGAGAACGTGCGCATCGCGCTGCAGCGCGCGACCGGCCTGTCGTACCAGTTCTGGCGCGCGGAGCGCGCGCTCGACTCGCTCAATCCGCGCGCGCTGCAGCTCCTCGACCAGGTCGACCTGCGCTCGTTCGCCGACGAGGTGACGGTGTCGCTGCCGTACGGCCGCAAGCGGGCGCTGGAGATCGCGACGACGCTGGCGACCGAGCCGGAGCTGATGCTGCTCGACGAGCCGACGCAGGGCATGGGCCACGAGGACGTGGCGCGCGTCACCGCGCTGATCAAGCAGGTCGCCGCCGGCCGCACGGTTCTGATGGTCGAGCACAACATGAGCGTCATCTCCGGCATCTCCGATCGCATCACCGTGCTGGCGCGCGGCGCGGTGCTCGCGGAGGGTCCGTACGCCGAGGTCTCGAACGACCCCGCCGTCAAGGAGGCCTACATGGGCGCCGTCGAGGGCGAGCTCGAAGGCATCGGCCAATGAACCCGGCACGTCCCGATCGATGACTACGCCCGCGCTGACGATCTCCGGCCTGAACGCCTGGTACGGCGAGTCGCACGTGCTGCACGGGGTCGACCTCGAAGTCGGGCGTGGCGAGGTCGTGACGCTGCTGGGCCGCAACGGCGCCGGGCGGACGACGACGCTGCGCGCGATCGTCGGGTTGACCGGGTCGCGCACGGGCTCGATCCGGATCGGCGGCGTCGAGACGATCGGGATGCCGACGCACCGGATCGCGCATCTCGGGATCGGCTACTGCCCGGAGGAGCGCGGGATCTTCGCCTCGCTGACGTGCGCCGAGAACCTGCTGCTGCCGCCGCGGATCGCCGACGGCGGGATGGGCGTCGACGAGATCTATGCGATGTTCCCGAACCTGAAGGAGCGCGCGTCGAGCCAGGGGACGCGCCTGTCCGGCGGGGAGCAGCAGATGCTGGCCGTCGCGCGCATCCTGCGCACGGGGGCGAACATCCTGCTGCTCGACGAGATCTCGGAGGGGCTGGCGCCGGTCATCGTCAAGAAGCTCGCGGAGACGATCCGGCTGCTGAAGGGGCGCGGCTACACCATCGTGATGGTCGAGCAGAATTTCCGCTTCGCGGCGCCGCTGGCCGACCGCTTCTACGTGATGGAGCACGGCCGCATCGCCGATACGTTCACCGCGGCGCAGCTGAAGGAGCGCGAGGAGCATCTGCACGAACTACTGGGGGTCTAGCGGGTCGTCAGGACCCGCGGGCCCCGGTCGCAGGGCCGCGCAAGGCGGCCGGAATCGAGACACATCGAGGAGATGAAGTGATGAAGCTGAAGTCCACACGCAGCGCCGTCGCCGTCGCGCTTGCCGCGATCGGCCTGTGCGCATCGGCCGGCAGTTCGGCGCAGAAGATCTCGGACGACGTGATCCGGATCGGCCTGATCGACGACTTGTCCGGGCTCTACGCCGACGTCGGCGGCTCGCGCGGCGTCGAGGCGATCAAGATGGCGATCGCCGACACGAACAAGGGGATGCTGTTCGGCAAGAAGATCGAGCTCGTCGTCGCCGACCACCAGAACAAGGCCGATATCGGCGCCAGCAAGGCGCGCGAGTGGTTCGACCAGGGCGGCGTCGACATGCTGATCGGCGGCAGCAATTCCGCCGTCAGCCTCGCGATGGCGAAGGTCGCCGCGGAGAAGCACAAGCCGTTCATCGCGATCGGCGCCGCGAGCGCGCGCCTGACCAACGAGGACTGCACGCCGTATACGATCCACTACGCCTACGACACGGTCGCGCTCGCGAAGGGCACCGGCGGCGCGCTCGTCGATGCCGGCGGCAAGACCTGGTACTTCCTGACCGCCGACTACGCGTTCGGCGCCTCGCTGCAGAACGACACCTCCGACGTCATCAAGGCGCACGGCGGGCAGGTCCTCGGCGCGGTGAAGCACCCGCTGAACGCCAGCGACTTCTCGTCGTTCCTGCTGCAGGCGCAAGCGAGCAAGGCGCAGATCCTCGGCCTCGCGAACGCCGGCGGCGACACGATCAACTCGATCAAGGCGGCCAACGAGTTCGGCATCACGAAGACGATGAAGCTCGCCGGCCTGCTGATGTTCATCAGCGACGTGCACACGCTGGGGCTCGACCTGACGCAGGGGATGTACCTGACGACGGGCTACTACTGGGACCTCAACGACGAGACGCGCGCGTGGAGCAAGCGCTTCTTCGACGCGACGCACCGCGAACCGACGATGGTGCAGGCGGCGTACTACTCGTCGGCGCGCTTCTTCCTGCAGGCGGTCGAGGCGGCGAAGACCGACGACGCCGACGCGGTGATGGCGCAGATGAAGAAGCAGCACGTCCACGACTTCTTCGCGAAGGACGGCTACGTCCGCGCCGACGGCCGGATGATCCACGACATGTACCTGATGCAGGTGAAGCCGAAGGCCGAATCGAAGTACCCGTGGGACTATTACAAGGTCGTGAAGACGATCCCGGGCGAGCAGGCCTATACGCCGCTCGCGGCATCGAAGTGCAGCCTCGTGAAGAAGTAGGCGCCGCGACAAGACGGCCGGGCCGAGTGGCGGGTTGCCCCCGCCCGCATCGTGCTGCGCGCGGCGGACGGCGATGCGGGCGGGCGGGGCTCGTTTCCATGAGGCATGACGGCGCGAAGCGGATGAGGGACGCGCGTGACTGAAATCTTCGGCGTGCCGGTGCAGGCGTTGATGGGCCAGCTGCTGCTCGGGCTCGTCAACGGCTCGTTCTACGCCATCCTGTCGCTCGGCCTGGCGATCATCTTCGGGCTGCTGAACGTCGTCAATTTCGCGCACGGGATGTTCTACATGCTGGGCGCCTTCGTCGCCTGGATGGGGCTCAGCTACTTCGGGCTGAACTACTGGCTGATGCTGCTGCTCGCGCCGCTCGTCGTCGGCGCGTTCGGCGTCGTCATCGAGAAGGTCTTCCTGAGGCACCTGTACCGGCTCGATCCGAGCTACAGCCTGCTGCTGACCTTCGGGATGACGCTGATCGTCGAGGGCGTCTTCCGCTCGATCTACGGCGTCTCCGGCCAGCCCTTCGACATGCCGGAGCAGCTGCGCGGCGCGACCAACCTCGGCTTCATGATCATGCCGAACTCGCGCGCCTGGGTCGTCGCGGCATCGCTCGTCGTCTGCGCCGCGACCTGGTACATGATCGAGCGCACGCGCCTCGGGGCGCTGCTGCGCGCCGGCACCGAGAACGCGGCGCTGACGTCGGCCTTCGGCGTCAACGTCCCGCTGATGGTCACGCTGACGTACGGCTTCGGCGTCGCGCTGGCCGGCTTCGCCGGCGTGCTCGCGGCCCCGGTCGTCCAGCTTTCGCCGCTGATGGGCCAGCACCTGATCATCACGGTCTTCGCG
The DNA here is from genome assembly GCA_035524275.1 of Burkholderiaceae bacterium. Classification (GTDB taxonomy): domain Bacteria; phylum Pseudomonadota; class Gammaproteobacteria; order Burkholderiales; family Burkholderiaceae_F; genus DATKPC01. Next base: position 18,319 of record DATKPC010000066.1, on the reverse strand, counting down.
GTCGTCGTCATCGGCGGCATGGGCTCGATCCTGGGGTCGATCGTCTCCGGCCTGCTGCTCGGGGTCGTCGAGGGCTTCACCCGGGTGTTCTACCCCGAAGCCTCGGCGACCGTCGTCTTCGTCATCATGGCCATCGTGCTGCTGGTGCGGCCGAGCGGCCTTTTCGGCAAGGAGCGCTGAGTGGCTGCCGTCCCCGCGAAGGCGCGACGCGGCGTCGCCACGTGGTCAAGCGACCTGAAGTGGTTCGGCGGGCTCGTCGTGCTGCTGCTCCTCGCGCCGCTCGCCGGCGTCTATCCGATCCTCGTGATGAAGACGCTGTGCTACGCGCTGTTCGCGTGCGCGTTCAACCTGCTGATGGGCTACGCCGGGCTGCTGTCGTTCGGCCATGCGGCGTTCCTCGGCTCCGCCGCGTATCTCACCGGCCAGGCGCTGAAGGCCTGGGGCTTGCCGACGCTGGGCGGACTCGCCTTCGGCGCCGCAGTCGGCGCCGCGCTCGGCCTCGTCATCGGGTGGCTGGCGATCCGGCGAACCGGCGTCTACCTGACGATGATCACGCTCGCGTTCGGCCAGATGCTCTACTTCGTCTACCTGCAGGCGAGCTTCACCGGCGGCGAGGACGGCCTGCAGGGGGTGCCGCGCGGCTCGCTGCTCGGCATCGACCTCGGACCCGACCTGCACCTGTATTACGTCATCCTGGCGCTCTTCGTGCTCGGCTTCCTGCTGATCTACCGGACCGTGCATTCGCCGTTCGGCCAGATCCTGAAGGCGATCCGCGAGAACGAACCGCGCACGACGTCGCTGGGGTACGACGCGGCCCGCTTCAAGCTGATCGCGTTCGTGATCTCCGCGTCGCTCGCCGGCCTCGCTGGCGCGATGAAGACCGCGGTGCTCGGCTTCGCGACGCTGAGCGACGCCCACTGGAGCCTGTCGGGACTCGTGATCCTGATGACGCTCGTCGGCGGCGTCGGGACGATGCTGGGCCCGATCGTCGGCGCGTTCCTCGTCGTCACGCTCGAGGACAAGATCGGCGACCTCGGCACGTTCCTCGCGCAGGCCACCGGCGCCGAGTGGTTCGCGTCGCTCGGGGAATCGGCGACCATCGTCACCGGCCTGATCTTCGTGCTCTGCGTGATGCTGTTCCGGCGCGGCGTCGTCGGCGAGATCGAAGCATGGCGGGCGCGCCGGCGCGGATGACGCGGACCGCGCCAGGGTCGGGCCGGCCCGGATGAGCGACGGCAGCGGCCGGACGGCGCTGATCCTCGGCGCCAACGGGCGCTTCGGCCTCGCCGCGGCGCAGGCGTTCGACGCGGCCGGATGGCGCGTGCTGGCGCAGGTCCGGCGCGAAGCGGCGGCCGGCATGCCGCCGAATGCGGAAGTCCTCGGCTGGTCGCTCGATCGGCCGGACGAGCTGGCACGCGCAGCCGCCGGCGCGACGGTGCTGGTGCACGCGCTCAACCCGCCCTACACCCGCTGGGACAAGGACGTGCTGCCGATGGCGCGCGCGGCGATGGACCTCGCGCAACGCGTGGGCGCCCGCTTCATCCTCCCCGGCAACGTCTACAACTTCGGCGCCGGCATGCCGCCGGTGCTGCGCGAGGACACGCCGCAGCGCCCGACGACGAACAAGGGGCGGATCCGCGTCGAGCTGGAGCGCGAACTGCAAGCGCGTTGCGCGCGCGGCCTTGCCGCGATCGTGCTGCGCGCCGGCGATTTCTTCGGCGGCGGCAGCGGAAGCTGGTTCGACCTCGTGATCGCGAAGTCGATCGGCGCCGGCAAGGTCGTCTACCCGGGGCCGCTGGAGGTGATGCACGCGTGGGCCTACCTGCCGGACCTCGCGCGCGCCTGCGTCGCGGTCGCCGCGGAGCGCGGCCTTCCGGCCTTCACGCCGCTGCACTTTCCGGGGATCGCGTTGACCGGGCGCCAGATGGTCGACGCGATCGAAGCGGCCGCGACGACGATGGGCCTGCGGCCGCGCGCCGGATATCGCCAGGGCACGATGCCCTGGGCTCTCATCCGCACCGGCGGCCTGTTCGTCCCGATGTGGCGCGAGATCGCCGAGATGAGCTACCTCTGGGAGGTGCCGCATGCGCTCGACGGCTCGAACCTGCGCAACGCCGTCGGCGACCTGCCGTCGACGCCGCTCGACGAGGCCGTGAGGGCTGCGCTGATCGCGTTGCCGGAGTCGGCGCGGATGCCGTCGCTCGAACGGCCCACGGGGCATTGACGCGCCACACCGGATCGCGAGGCGAGGCCTCGGCACCCTGCGGGCCGCGGTGCGACGGGCATTGCGGACGCTATCGCGGTGTCGTGAACGACGGGTCGACGACCGTCAGCGAAGCGGCGCAGCGGCGCAGCACCTCCCCTTCGTAGCCCCTCTGGCGGCAACGCTGGTACTGCGCCACCGCGTCGCGCGTCGCGGCGGCGGCGCGATCGCGTTCGAAGCTCTTCGGATCCGAAACCGTGGCCGCGTAGCCGGATTGCAAGCCGGCAAAGCGCTGGCCCTCCGGCCCGAAGACGCCCCGCTGCAGCGGCGGGCCCGCCAGCTTCTCGATCGCACTGCCCGGCGATAGCGTCGGCACAGCCGTGCCGTTGCCGGTGGCTCCGAGCGGCGCCGACTGTGGCTGCAGCGCCGACCCGCCGCGGGTCGCGAGAGTCGTTCCGATTTCCGGCAGACCATTGCCGGGCGCCAGCAGATCGGTCAGCGCGCCGACCCCCAAGACGGTCCAGCCGCTCGAACTGCTGGCGAGCGACGCGATCTCCTGGTCCGACAGCGCCAGCGTCGGTCCTGTCCAGTCGTCGAACGCCGCTCCGGCGCTCGCGACGAGCGCGGGGTCGGGGCACGATCGCGATCGACACGCGGAATCCTGGCACACGAGGTCGACGACGCAGTAGGTCGGAATCGATGCCCACGGCTGGACGGCGGCCGGCGTCGCGACGCGCCAGGTGGTTCGCGCGATGACGTGCTCGATCGTCCGATAGGTCCGGTGAAAGAAGCCGCCGCTATGCGTCTGCGTCGTGTCGATATGCAATTGCACGACGCCCAGGATGCCGAACTGCGCGCGGTAGTACGTCATCGCGTGGCCGATCGCGGTCTGCGCAGCGGCCAGGTCGATCCCGTGGAACAGGTTGTCGCCGACACCGGCATCGAACCGCGCGAACGGATTGCGGCCAATGCGGCCCGGGGTAGACGCCTCTCCCGGTGAGAGGTATCGACCGGCGGCGGCCCAGCGATTCCCGTGGCGCGGCGCGAAGGACGCGCGCCAGACGGCCACGTCGTCGTTCGTCCCGCGCTCCAGGCGATAGATGTCGACGGCCAGTTCCGCCGCGTCGACCGCGTAGCGCGCGACGACGACGGTGACCGGCGCGATGAGGCGCCGCGCCAGGGCGGTCGCCCGCGCGACGCTGATCGTCCCGAGCGCGCCGATCTCGTTGCGCCCGTCGCGCACCCAACCCTCGGCCGCATAAACCCGGGCGTCGCCCGAAGCCGCCCGCGTATTCGCGGCGATGCGCGCCACGATGACGAAGTCGTCGCGCGGCACCGCGAGCGGATCGGCGACGGCCGGCGCGGCGCGCACGAGCGCGCTGGCGAGCGCGATCGATGCCGTGGTCCGCGCGCCGCCGACGACGAGCCATCGCAAGGCGCGCCGCGTGCGCGTCATCGGCACGCGCTTCCCGCCGCGGCGCTACGCATCTGCAGCGGCGCCAGCGTCGCGATCGTCCCGGCGTCTTCGCCTATCGCGACGAGCGACGGTGCTCCCCACGGATTGATGATCGTCGAGCCGGCGACGGCGGCCGCCTGCGACGCCTGCAATCGCAGCTCGCGCTCGTACGGTTGCGGCTGCGTGGTCACGCGTCGCTGCACGACCCCGATGGGCCGCGGCTGCCCGCCGGTCGCATCGACCCAGTAGCGAACGCCGCGCGATTCGACGACCCGCGCGGCCCGCCCTCGATTGCGATAGATCGCCACCGCCGCTCGACAACCCGGACTCCACGTCAGGCTCCGCTCGTCGACGTGGATCGTCGACGTCGCGGTCGAGCAGCGGCCGGCACCGGAGGCATCGGGGCACGAGGCATCCGCGACACGCCAGTCGTCGACGAATGCCCCGCTCGCGCCGGACCGCGCCATGACCGACCGCAGGTCGGCCACGGCGCCGGCCGCGGCCGATGCATGGACCGTCGAGGGTGCGCCGACCGGGTTCAACTCGGCGTCCGCGAGTTGCCAGCGCAGGACGCCCGCCTCCCGGCCGACAGCGTCCCGAGCGGCGGCACCCCGGTTGGCTCCGTACGCATGGGCCCCGTCGAGACGAGCCGCCGACCGCGGGCTCGACGACGTGTACGAGGCCACGACGTAGATGGGCTGCGACGACCTCAGTTGCGGCCAACCGTAGTTGGCGTGGCCGGTGGGATCGACGAGCGCAACGAACGTGAGATGCGAGGCGCCCGGGTCACCGGCGACCGCCACCTGCTGCGCATACGAATAGAACGCGTAGTTCGCGCCCAACGTGTCCATCAGCGCGACGAGGCGGGCACGGAGGTCGGGCCATTGCGCGGACAGCCACGCTTGCGCCTTCGACTGCGCGGCCGTGCGGTCCTTGACGGGTCCTGCAAAGCCGGCCGGCGCGATGCCGGAAAACCCATAGCCGGATGGGTCCCGGGCTGCGGCATCGGCACCGAACTCGGCGCCCGCGCCGCCGCGCTGCAGGCTGCCGGGGAAACCGACCGAGAGGCGGATCGTCGATGTCGCGTCGAGTCCGACGACCTGCGAAACGTAAAGCGCGGAGGCCGCGGGCCGCGAGAGTTCCTGCGCCGCAAGCGGCGTTGCAGCGATGCAAGACAGCGCGAGGAAGGCGAAGACGGCGCTTCGCATCCGGCCTCCGGACCCGGGGAAGATAGACGTCTGCGACGCGGCGGACACCATGGACTCCGTCGTCGCCGGGAGACCGACATGCCCCGCTGCACCCGGAAAGACGTGCGAGTGACCCCGCGGCGGGGGACGTGCCGGACTTCGCGTCGAAGTTTGGCGAAACGACCCCGGAAGTCAACGCGCGCGGACGCGATGACGAACAACGATAGCTCAAGGGCGCGATGATGCGGGGTCGCGCGGCACCTCCGCAGCGGGCAAGTCGCCCGGCGCGGGGCTGCGTGACGGCCCCTCGCCGAGATTCAGGCCGGGAAAGGGACTTGTCGCTGCGGTCGGGCTGACCGCCGGGCCGGCGGTTGGCGAAGGCGTCGCAGGCGACGACACCTGCGGAAGCGCGATGCGATGGCCGGCCCCGCTCATCTTCAAGGGGCGCTGATTGACGAGCGCGCTGTCCGCGCCGACCGACTGCACCGCGACGCCCGCCTGCGCGTGGCCGGCCTCGATGGCCAGCGTCCGCCCGTCGCTTTCGACAAGCGCCACGGCGTTGCCGCCGCCGCGGATGACACCGACGAGGCGTGGCGCCGCGGGCGACGGCAGCGGGGCACGCGGCGCCGCGCCATCGAGCTCGGCGCGCGCGGCAACGGGACGCTTCGATCGCGCGGGAACGTGCGCGACGGAAGCGCCCGGCGTACCGGCGGGCAGCGTGGGCATCGCTGGGAGGGTCGGCAGCGCCGGAGCGGGAACCGGCCCGTCCGACTGCGCCAGGCGTCGTCGTTCGCTGCGCGCCCGCTCGATGTTCGTCAATTCGACTTCGAGCCGGGCCTGGACCTGGGCCTCGGCGAGACGGCGTCGCAGCGCTTCGACCGCAAGCGGCGTCCCGGTCATCGGATTCACGTCGCTCGCCTGCAGCGGCGAGGCATCACGCGTCGCGCCGGTCGTCGCGCCGCACATCTCGACCGGCGGGTCCCCGGCAGGGCCATCCTGGGCCGCGACCGCACAAGGGATGAACGCGCTCAGCGCCAACAGGCCAAGTGGCCACGGATTCACGGATGCCATGATTCGATGGAATGCTCAGAAAGCGCCGATGATCAGCTGTTGATAGTCGCCGCGCCCCGGCAACGCGACGACGACGCGCGCCGTGTACGGCGGGAAGTTGTCGGGCGCGGCGCGCTGCGGGTTGCGCACCGTCTCCGTGTCGTTCTCGTAGCGCAGCGGCTGGCCCCAGGCACCCAACGCGTCGTCGCGCGTCAGCTGCAGCGCGGCGAGTTCCGCGTCCGTCATCGACGCGTCGGCTTTCGTCGACGTTCGCGCCAGCGCACTGCCCGGATCGAAGCGGTCGCTTGCGGCGGTCGATGAGCCTCCCGGCGCATCGGCCGATCGCCCGAAGTAGTCGATCAAGGGGTCGCGATTGGGGTCGAGCAGGAATCGGCCCTGCGCATAGCCGCGCACGGCGTCCGCGAGACGCTGCATGCGTTGGTCCGTGCGGCGGAACAGTTCGGCCTGGTCGGCGAGCGCGTCGAGGATGACCACCTCGTCGTCACCGCCGCGTGCCAGCTGTGCCTGGACCGGATCCCAATCGGCGCTTTCGAATCGCCCATTGGGTCCGGCCGAGACGATGGCGAGGCGCCGATACGCGAGCGAAATGCCGTCGACGAGCTGGAAGCGCCGCGTGGACACGAACAGCTTCATGGGCTGCCCGTAACCGTCGCGATAGGCATCGGAGGGCGCATAGCGTGCGAGGTAGCCGAGAAGCGGCTGGACGTCGGCATCGCTCAGGATCGTGCCATTGCCGATGCGGGAGCGTGGGCCCGTCGAGAAGCTCGGTCCCTCGTCCGCCTCGACGAGGAAGGCATTCGTGCGATAGAAGGCCGCGAGGCCCTCGCGCAGGATCGCAAGGCGTCGCGTCGTCTCCGCCCGCTGGGTCGTGCGCGCCACGCCGAGGATCATCGCGATGAGGACGGCGCCGAGAATCGCCGCCGTCGCCGTGGCGACGAGAACCTCGATCAGCGTGAAACCGCGCTGGCGCCTCGCGCCGAACGGCGCCGGGCTGATGGGCGGCCTGCGCATCGGCGTCATTCGACCGGCTGCACGGCGACGACGTCGATCGTCCCGCCGAATGGCGTCGTCGTGTACAGGCGCATCGCGTAGGGCGGCCGATCGCCGGCGGGCAGCGCGTCGCCGTCCAAAGGCAGGTTGTCGTAGCGGTTCGGGTCGCCCCACGCATTCAAGGCCCGGGCGTCGTCGAGTTCGGGCCCGCCAGCGAACGGCTGCCCCAGCGACGCCATCAGCGCCGTGACCGGCGCCCGGTCTGCCGACGACGCGCAGGGCGGCTCGTCGCCGGGGTTGCGGCAATCGGCCGCGCGAAACCAGTTGCGCGCCAGATCGTGATCCGGATCGGCGCGCAGCCGGGCGACGAAACGGAGTTCCTGCATCGTGGCGAGCGAGCGAAGGCGCCGTTCCGAGACGGCATAGGCCTCGCGTTCCAGCGCTTCGCTGGAGAACTCCAGGCTCGAGGTCACGCCCGCGTCCGGCCGGAAGACGCCGTCAGCGCCGAATCCGCTTCGATCGTCGCTGCGGGGGCTGAGCCAGATCGCGAGCCGACGAGAGCGCCAGGGCGATGCCGTCGATCCGGCGCGCGGTCCGGCCGCGAACCGAAGGCGCGCCGCCGCGTCGAGATCCACGGCGCGAAGCACGTCGACCGGGGTCAGCGGAAACGCGTCGCTGCCGTCGAGCTGCGCCAGGTGGCCGGCATACCAATGCAGGATGCGGTCGCGCACGCGCGCGAGGTCCGGCTCTGCGCGCACGCCCGGATTCCATCCCGACGCAGGGCGCGGCGTCGCCGGCGCTGCAAGGGACTCCAGCGCCACGGACGCCGACAGCATCGCGACCGCCGCCGCAAAGACCGCGAGCACGCCCAGTGCCAGCGCGGCCCCGTGCTGCCGCCCCGGGTGGGGCCGCCGGCGCCCGCGTCGCGCGATCGCGCGCACAAGTGCCCCGCGGACGTTGCGCGCCTCCACCATCCCGCGTCGTCCTACGTCGTTTCGTCGAACAGGAGGTCGAAGCTTCCGCCGGCGCCGCTGCCCGCGGGAGCGACGTTGCATCGGCCGACGGCGTTGACCGCGCCGTTGCACGTTTCCGCGATACGCGTCAGCAGGTCCGCCGGCAAGCCGGTCACGCGCAACAGCCATTGCTGTCCGGGGCCCCCGGCCTGGTTGACGATCGTCATCTCGGCGCCCGGAACGATGTCCGCCACCGAAAGGTTGCCCGAGGCCGTGAATTGCGCTCGCGGCAGGTAAGGCTCCCGCCACGCTGCGCGTCCGTCGATGCCGCACCGCGTGTTCTGCGCCTGCGTCCGATCGTAGAGTGCCGAGAGCGTGACCGGATAGCAGGAGATGTCCTGCTTGAACTGGACCAGTGCCTTGGCCACGTCGTTGGCCCGCGCGACCAGCGCCGTGGCGCGCGTCCTGTCCGTCGAGAAATACGTCCAGCCGATCGTGCCGAGGATGGCGAGGACGGCGACGACCGCGAGGACCTCCAGCAGCGTGAAGCCGGCCTCCGATGCCGCGCGCGACGATTGCAGCGAATGCTCGTTCAGGGTGGTCATGCTTCAGAAGTTGGAGAGCACCGAGGCCATTTGCGGAAGTACGGTCAGCGCCGCGAACGCGAGCACGAACAAGGCGCCGGTCGCCGCCGACATCGCGGTCATCACCGCATGCAGTCGCGTCGTGAGCATCCCGGCCTGGATCGACAGGCGCTCCGCGAGGTCCCGCGTGCCGTCGGCGACGGCGTTGGCGACCGACGCCGCCCGGATGCCGGCCACGACGTTGCGAGCGAAGCCCGCCCGCTCGACGGCGACGTCAAGCGCGGTACCGAGCTTGAGTTGCCGTTCGAGCCGGCGGAAGCGATCGCGGGTTCGCGCCCGGGACGCTGCGCGGCCCAGCCGCGCGGCAATCTCGACCTGCGAGACCCCGCTGTCGGTCATCAGCGCGAACGCGCCCCACAGGCGCGCCATCTCGCTCGCCTCGTCCAGGCGCGCCAAGGTGGGCAACGCGGATCGCAGCAGCGCGTGCACGGCGGGCGCCCGCGCGAGGACGATCGCGCCCATGCCGGCGCCGGCGTACAGCAGGCTCGCCACCGCCAGGTTCTCGTTGAATGCCCGGACGCCGGCGTAGTACACCTGCGCATAACCCGGCAGCACGATCAATGAAGCGTTCTCGGCGAACTTTTGCGCCATGACCGGCGCGAGCAGGACGAGCGCGAGGTAGGCGAGCACGTAGGCGCCGGCGGCGACCAGCATCGGCGGCAGCAGGATGCGCCGCAGATTCCGGTTCAGCTCCCCTTCGCGCCGGACTTCGCGCGCCAGCGCGACGAGGACCTGCTGCAGCCGGCCGCTCGACTCCCCGGCCGCCAGCAGCTGGCAGTCGCGCTCCGGGAAACCTGCGGTCCGCATCGCGGCCGCAAGCGGCGCGCCGTCGCCGACCGCGTCGCGCACCATCGCCAGCGCGAAACGCAGGCGCGGGTCCTGCGCGAACTCGACGGCGTCGGCGAGCAGCAGCGGACGCGGCAGGCCGCGTTCGATGACGCGGGCCAGGTAGGTGTAGAAGTTCTCCAGGTCCAGCGCATCGAATCCCGGCGCGACGGTCGCGGAGATCGTCGCGAGCGGCGCCACGTTCAGCGCGGCCGGCGTGACGTTCATGCGCCGCAGCCTCGCGCGGGCCTGCGCGCGCGTCGCGGCGTAGACGGTCCCGCGCACGGGGCGGCCGCCGCGCGCACCGCGGTAGGAGAACGCGAGACTGACGCTCACCGCGGCTCGCGCACGGCCTCGCGCAACGCCGCGACCGACGTGATGCCGCGCGCGACCAGCCGCAGCCCGCTGTGCCAGAGGCTGCCGCCGTCGCGGTGCAGCGTGCGCTCCAGTTCCGAGGCCGGCGCGCCGCTCTCGACGAGGCCGCGCAGATGGCCATCGGCCTCGACGAGTTCGTAGACGACGGTCCGCCCGCGGTACCCGGAATGGTTGCAGTTCGGGCACCCGCCAGGACGGGCCGCGCGTGGCGCCGCCACGTGGCCCGACAACCAGCTGTTGAGCGCCGGCGCCAGCAGCTGCCGCGTGTCGGTCGAGCCGTCGGGCTCGGCGCAATGGACGCACAGCCGGCGCACGAGGCGCTGCGCGACGACGAGCGACAGGTGCTCCGCGAGTTCCGCCGGCTCGACGCCGAGGCCGCGGAACCGGCTGAAGACGTGGTGGGCGCGGTCGACGTGCAGCGTGGACAGTACGAGATGCCCCGTCTGCGCCGCCTGGATCGTCAGCCGCGCCGCCGCCGGCGAGCGGATCTCGCCGACCATGATGACGTCCGGATCGTTGCGCAGCAGCTGCCGGAAATGATCGACGAACACGTCGCTCTCGGTGTCGTCGACACCCTTGCCGACCTCGTACTGCAGCCACTTGCCGTAGCGCCGCTCGACCGGGTTCTCGATCGTCTGGATGCTCTTTTCCTCCGGATCGATCGTCTCGAGCATCGAGTACAGCGCCGTCGTCTTGCCGGAGCCGGTCGGTCCGGTGAGCAGCACGAGGCCGTCCGGTTCACGCAGCGCGCGCCGGATCAGCGCGAGTTCTCCCGGCTCGTAGCCGATGGCGTCGAGGGTGGTCATCGCCGACTGCGAGTCGAGGATGCGGATCGTCGCCGTGCGTCCGCCGCGGGCGCTGCCGCCGAGTTCGAGGCGGAACGAGTAGCGCGCGAAAAGGTCGCCGAACTCGCGGCGGATCACCTCGTCCTGGCGGAAGCTGATCGCGCCTTCGACCAGGCGGTCTGCCATCGACTCCGGCTGCACGCGCGCGTCGTTGGCGAGCAACGTCCACAGCGCGTCGAGCAGCGGTCGCGAGATCTCGGTGATGTCGCGCCCGACCCCGTCGTAACGGGCGTTGATGGTGGCGCGGTAGAGCGTCGTGTAGAGGCGCAGGTCGCTCGCCGCCGTGAAGCACGCGAAGCGCAGAAGCGTGCCGAGCAGGCGGCGGTTGATCGTGTCGTCGACCTGCTCGCCGCTGGACATCTGGTGCAGCGCGCGTTCCGCGAGCTCGATGGCGCCGCGCAACTGCGCATCGACGCGCGCGAAGTAGCGGCAGAAGATCGCCTGCACCGTCGAGCGGCTGGCGAAGACGTAGCGCAGCCGGTGGCGGACGTGATACGCATTGTGGGCGGCGGGCTGCGCATCGCGAGCCGCCAGCGCGACAAGCAGCGAACCATCGCCGGCGAAGCCGACCGGAGCAAAGGGTTGCCCAGGCCGCGCCTCGACGCCTTCGCGACGCAACCGCTCGCCGTCGACCTGGTCGACCAGGCTCGGCCCGGCGTACTGCAGGCCGCTCAGGACCGCCATCGCGTTCGCGACGCCTTCTTCCGACAGGTAGCCGGTGTCGCGCATGACCTGGTCGAGCGGTTCCTTCTGCTCGATCCGGCGCACGGTTTGCTGGATCTGGTGCGGCTTCAGCCCGAAGCGCTGCAGCACGCTCGGCAGGCGACGCTGCTGCCGCTGCGCGTTGACGATGCGCTCGATCTCGCCGCCGTCGACGACCCCGCGCGACTGCAGGATCTCGCCGAGGCGGATGCGGCTGCGCTCCTGCTCCGCGAGCGCGTCCTCGATGATTTGCGGTTCCACCCGGCCGGCGGCGACGAGCGCTTCGCCCAGCAGCGGGAAGGCCGGGAGCTTTGCCGGCTCGCCGGACGGAGGCGGCGGCGGCTTCGGCGGCTCCCCGCTCAACGGACCCTCGCCACCACGTATCCGGACATCGTCACCTGCTCCCCTTCGAGCGCGATTTCGGTGATCGCGGCGCCATTTTTCTTAAGCGCATCGATCATGTCGAGCAGGCCCCCCAGGTTGTGGTACTCGCCCTCGGCGCGCAGGCGCGCCGCCTGCATCTGCGGCGCGTCGGCCAGCGGCGCGAACATCGCGGCCACGTCCCGCCCGCCGCCGGGCGCCCCGGCGCCGGCCAGTTCCGCCGGGCCCGCTCCGAGCGAAAGGGTACGCCAACGGACGCCGAATTGGGTGTCCGCGCTGCGCATCATCTGGACGATTTCCGCCGCCTGGGCCGCCGGACCGCGATCCCCACGGCCGGCGTCGGCACCGCGCGCCGGCGCCACGCGGACGCCGGCCATCTCGCGCTCGAGCGCCTCGACCGTGCGGGCGAGTTCCTGCGCGCTCGCGTCCTGTTGCGCGAGGCGGTCCGCCACCGCGTGGCGGCGGTGCCCGAGCTCGGCCGCGACGAGGCCGCTAGCGCATAAGTAGCCCAGCAGCAGTGCTGCGGCGACTTTCGGACTGATACGTGATGGCCATCGCATTGAAGTCTCCGGATACCTGGATGGGTCCGCGCGTGAAGCCGCGCGGCGGCTGCTGGTTCATGGCCTCGTGGACCAGGTCGCCCCCCTCGTCGACGGCACTTTCGGCCGGGTCGCGACCGGGCGCTGCCGAGATCGGCGTGCGAAGCGTGAGCCGCTCCTGTCCCGGGCGCGCCTCGATGCGAACGGTCGTGCCGTTGCGCCAGATGGTTCGCGCGGCGTCGACGAGCTGCCGCTGGTCGATGCTGGCCGCCATCGAGAGGCGGATCGGGTCCTGCTGCACGACGGCCTGCAGCCGGTCGCGCATCGCGGCGACGCGGGCATCGGCCTGCGCGCGCTGCTGCTCGACGTGCGCCAGCGCCAGCGCCTGGACGCCGCACGCGAGCGCCGTCGCGACCCCCGCCACGGCGCCGATGCCGGCGCCGGCGCGCATCCAGTTCTCGACCGTCCTTCCAAAATAGGTCCGGGCGCGTTCGTAGTGCGGCAGCTGGCGCGCGAGTTGCAGCAGCTCGTGCTGCGTGTAGACGATGTGGTCGGCCTGAAGCTCGAATTGCCCGCGCTCCGCGAAGTCGACGGCGAGCGTCAGCAGGTCGTCCTGCGGCAGCAGCCACACCTGGAGACTCGCGGGGTCGATGGCGCCGCTGATGTCGCGGCCGACCATCAGGACGAGATCGGGGTTGGTCGGCGTTCCGATGGCGAGGATCAGCATCCCCTGCGGCCGCTCGTCGGCCGCGCCGAGCATTTCCAGCGCCAGCAGCAGCGGACAGGCGCGGCCCTGCTCCGGGATCTCGTCGCGCGCCCGCGCATAGACGACGGATTTCGTCCCGGGTCGATACAGCAGACGGAACACGGCGTCCGGGTTGAGGTCGGCCGCCATCTCGTCGGCCTCGGCGCGATCGATCGGCGAGACGCGCCCGAAGCGCGCGTCGCGATCGTCGCTGATGAGGATCAGCGCGTTGGCGCCGGTCGCTTCGACCGGCGCGCATCCGGAGCGGGTAACGCGACCCAGGAAGCGCGTTCCGCCCGGCAGCTCGAGTTGCAACAGCAGCACGCGACGGCGCTCCGGTCCCTTGGCGGCACGGCTGCTGGTTTCCGGAGCCGGGTAACGCAGCGTCGGCGGCGCCTTCGAGGCCTTGCTCATATCGATTCTCCAACGAGGCTGGACGTGCGGGCCGGGGGCGGCAGGATGCGGGCATTGAGCAGCAGCACGAGTTGCGTGCGCTCGCCGTCGCGCGACGTGGCGGTCATCAGCCGCTCGAGCAGCGGAACCTGGCCGAGGCCCGGGACGTGCTGGTCGACGTCGTTGTCCCGGTCGAGGTTCAGGCCGCCGATGACGTAGGTCTTGCCCGGCTCGACGAGCAACGAGAGGTAGGCCTGCATCAACGGGAAGGCCGGCGCCGTGACGCTGGCGTTCGCGCCGAACGTGAACGTCTGGAAACTCACGCCCTGGATCTGCTGCGGCGCGATCCGCAGGTCGATGCGGCCGGCGTCGACGACGGCCGCGCGCAGCGCGAGCGACGTGCCTTCGGGGACGAAGGCGACCCGCGCCGCAGTCGTCGTGCCGACGTTGGCGACCGCCTGCTGGTCGACTTCCGCCAGGTACGGGACCTGCTGGCCGCGGTAGAGGATCGCATCCATGTGGTTGCGGGTGATGGCCGAGGGCGACGCGACGACGCGCACGCGCGTATAGCTCTCCAGCGCGTTGATGATCGACCTGACCGACGTGCCGGTCACGGTGGCTTGCAACGTCGGTGTCGAGACGGTCGCAGCGCCATTGAGCTGCAGGTTTACGGTCGAGCCGGTCCCGAGCACGCTGCCCGTCGGCAGGATGCGGGACCAGTCGATGCCGAGCGCGAACTGCCGGGCCAGGCTGACGTCGACGAACGCCGCGTTCACCTCGATCTGCAATTCGCTTTCGCGCGTCACCGCGTCCATGAGGTCGGCGGCGCGCCGCAACTGCAGCGCGTTGCCCCGAATCGCGACGAGCGCGGTTTCCGGGACATACTGGATGCGGTTGGCCGCGTTGCCACCGATGATCGATGCGAGGGCGGCGAGCAGCGCGTCGGCCGAGCGGATCGCGCTGCCGCTGACCGACGAGTTCGAGCCGCCGGTGCCCATCGCGCCGGGCGGGCCGGCGCTCGTCGGCGACGTGCCGGCGGGATTGGCGGCACTGGTGCTGCCTGCGCTTGAATTGGTACCGCCGCCGGCGGCACCGAACCCGGGGTTGCCTTGCACCGAGAACTGCGACGTGCTTCGCTCGGCGAGCGGCGCGGGCACGCGGAAATATTGGGTCGCCTCTTCGGCGACGAGGACCTGGCGCGTCCGTTCGTCGACGACCGCGACGTAGCCCGCCGCCATCGCGATCGCGCGCAGGGCGCCGGCGAAATTCTCGTTGCTGACCTGGACCGAGACGGGCGTTTGGCCCTTGACGGGCCCGACCAGCGTGACACCGTAACCGCGCCGGCTCGCGACGCCGTCGAGCGCCGCCAGCAGCGGCGCCCCGTCGAAGCGGGCCGTGAGGTCGCCGCGCGCCGGCTCCGCGTAATCGATCGGCGTCGCCTTGATGTACGGCTCGGTCGTTTCCTCGACGCGCGTGGCGGCATCGAGGCGCGAACGCACGGCGCGCGAGTCGCTGGCCGCCGAACCGTCGAGTGGCGGATAGCGCAGCGGCGTTCCGCAGCCGGCGAGCACCGTGGCCGCCGTGAGCACGACAGGCAGCGACTTCACGGCGTGTCTCCTGCCGCGGGCGAGTCGGTCACTGCGACGACTCGCTGCGGCGGCGCGTTGTGGATCACGGCCGACAGCCGATACGGCGCCAGGATGCGCAGCAGCGTTCGATGCAGGTCGATCGCGCCCGGAACGTCGAGCGCGTATTCGCGCTGGACGATGAAGTCCTGCGCGCAGTTCCATTCGAGGTCCCACCCCTCGCGGCCGAGGTAGGCCTGCAACGCGGCCGACAGCGGCTCGCCGGCGTGTGCCGTGAATCGATGAGTCGTCGTGTCGCCGCGGGCCGGCGGCGAGCCGCCGGGGGTCAAGGGCACCACATCATCCCGCGCGGAGGCGCCTTCCGGGCTCTTCTTCCCTTCGCGTGCCAGCGCATCGAGCAGCCGCTTTGCGGCCCCGTGGGCGTCCGTGCCGGACCCGGGTGCGGTATCGGCCGGCGTCGAAGGCGCCATGTCCGGCCCCGGGACCGCGATGATCGACGACGGCGGCACGCGAGCGGGCGCGATGACGGGCGCGCGTTCGTCGCGCTCACCCTCGGTCGGAACCGCGCCGGCGGGCCACGCGACGAGGCTCGCCAGGAGCGACGGCGCCAGCCGTGCCGGCATGGCCTGCAGCGCCCGCAGCGCTCCGCCGAGCGGCAAGCGACGTCCGGATCCGGCGCCCGCTGCGGACGCCGGTCGCCCTGCCGCGGCAGCCTCAGCGGATGGGTTGCTGCACGGCCTCGTTGCCGAGGACCCAAGGGGCTGCCACCGCATCGTCGGCTACCGCCACGTCCCGGGCGCCCACGGCGTGTCGCGCGGCGATTCGCCGGCACCCGCCGTTTCGCTGGCCATCGTCGCCGTGCCGGCGGCGCCCCAGCGCGGTGCCTCGTCGCCCTGCTTCGGGCCGGCCACGCCGGCTCCCGCGTGCCGCGATTCGCGATCCGCGGCGGCAACGCGTTCGCGCGCATCGAGCACGGCCTTTTGCGGCGCCGAAACCACCGCCGCGGCCGGCGCGCCGGCGCGGGGGGAGGTCACCGTCGACGTGGTCAGAGGCGCCGCGGACGCGTCTGTGGCGCGCGATGGATCGCGGACGCGCCGGCTGACGGCGATCAGCGCGTATTCGTCGCGCTCGACGCGCTCCTCGAGCTGCACGACGCGGGCCTGCAGCGTGCGGACATCGTCGTCGCCCGAGGCGCGCGTCGCCGACGCGCCGTTTCCGGCGGCGCATCCGCTCAGCGCGGCGATGACCATCAATGCCGCCTGGACGGCGCCGTGCGTCAGCGCGAGACGCGGGCGCGCCGGAAGGTCGTTCAGTGCCAGCGGGCGAGGATTCATCGGAGGCGGGGGACTCGGGTGTCGGGCGTGATCAGGCTCGGCGCGGCCGCGCCGGGCCATACTCGACCCAGGAGCGGCGCGGCCCGACATCCTTGTGGATGGATCCGCGGTCCGGATAAAAGCCGAGGCCGCCGACCTGGAAATAGCGGGCGAGCCGGTAGTTGTCGGCCAGCGACATCCGCTCGTAGACCGAATCGTCGGCCTGCCCGGTGAAATGGATGTTGGGTTCGACGCCGCCGACGCGTGCATTGGTCTGCGCGGTGCGGAAACCGGAAATGAGGACCAGCGGGCGCGGCGACAGCAAGCGGTGGACGGCGGTTTGCATCACGTAGTTCAGGTCCAGCAGGTCGATCGAGATCGGGCGCTGCTGGCCGGCCATCACGTCGCGATAGAGGCGATTGATCCGCTGATACCCTTCCTGCTGGACGCGGCCGTCGGACCAGTAAACGGCGCGCAACTGTTCCCCCACCTGCGGCCGCGTAATCCACAGCTCGCGCGGGCGTTTCCAGAACGCCGGATCGCCCGCCGGCCCGCGCAGCGTCGCGGCGGCCCGCACCGTTGCCGGCACGCCACCGGCGCCGACCGCCGCGGCCAGCGCCGCACCGGCTCCGACGGCCTGTCGACGCGTGACGCCGCTCGAACCGGCCACCGCAGCGACGGGGGAGCGGGCGGACGCGGGGTCACATTCCCCGGTCCGCCGCCCGACTCGGACGACCTTGTGTTGCATGGCTGACGGTCCTCGATCCACCCTCACTGCCCTCGCCGCCATTGTGAGGCTAATGATTGGCGTGTATCTATTAAGGGTTTACCCGTAGTCAAGGAAAAGCAACAGCCTGCCGTAGACGAGGTGTGGCGTGCCCTCGCCGGCATCGCGCGAACCATCGGCTCGGCCGCACGGACGAGTTTCAGTCCCGGCGCCGCACTTCGAGCGCGCGCAGCGCGAG
Organism: Burkholderiaceae bacterium; assembly: GCA_035524275.1. Classification (GTDB taxonomy): domain Bacteria; phylum Pseudomonadota; class Gammaproteobacteria; order Burkholderiales; family Burkholderiaceae_F; genus DATKPC01. The sequence continues at coordinate 1,146 of DATKPC010000066.1, read as the reverse complement.
GCGCAGGCGCTCCAGCGTCTCGCGGCGTTCGTTGCGAGTGCGGCCGGCGACGAATTTCGTCGTCCAGGAATACGACAGCGACGCGACTTGGGCGAGGCGGCGAAGGCTGCCGCCGCGTCGATAGCGCAGCGCCAAGGCTCGCCGACGCAGACGGTCGACGGAAGGAATCGTGGGCATCGCGGAACTCCCTGGACTCGCAGGCAGGAGGAATCCGCGTACGTTAGGGACACCGCGCCGGCGCCTCACTACCGTGCCCGGCAGTCGCGCGGCGGACGATGGGATGGGACGGCGCGGCGCGCAGCGCGTCACGAAAAAAAAAACGGGCGCACGACGTGCGCCCGCATGGGATCCCAACCCGTTACTTGGCCGCCGGGGCCGCAGGCTCCTTGAACGACGCACCGCTCTGATTCGCCATGTAGACAACCGCGCGGGCGACCTCGACCGGGTCGAGGTCGTCCTTGCCGCCCTTGGCGGGCATCGTCTTGTAGCCCTGCGTCGCGTGCGCCACCAGCGTATTGACGCCTTGCGCGATGCGCGCCGACCAGGCCGCCTTGTCGCCGACCTTCGGTGCGCCGGCCACGCCAGCGCTATGGCACGCGGTGCAAACCTGCTGGAACACGGCTTCGCCGGCCAACAGCGCATGCGCGCCGCCGCCCGCGGCGGCAAACTCGATCGTCGCCACCGGCTTCAGCCGGTCGTTGACCGCCTCGGTGGACAGCGCGGCCGTCCCGGTCGCACCCGCCGTGCCACCGACGACGAACTTCACGAGCAGGACGATCGCGATGATCGGGACGATGAACGACAGTGCGACCACCGTGATCAGCTGCTGCGGGGTCTTGATCGGTGAAACATGTTGCTCGTCAGACATCGACATGCTCCGCTCGGCCTGCGCCGTGGTTGAGGCGGCGCGCGCGGCGCCAAGGTTGCGGTTCGTGATCGGGGACTGGCCGCGCCGTCGGGCGGACGTCTCCGGCGGGCGCGATTATATCGACGACGGACGCTGCGCGAGCCCGTGTATCCTTGCAGGTTGCGCGCCGACCCGCGCGGCGCAGCGAGACTGCCGACAACGCGCCCGTAGCTCAGGGGATAGAGTATTGGCCTCCGAAGCCAAGGGTCGCAGGTTCGATTCCTGCCGGGCGCGCCATT
>DATKPC010000065.1:0-6414 GCA_035524275.1 Burkholderiaceae bacterium | reverse complement strand
GTTCACGTCGGCCGGCTCGCTTTCTCAGTTCCCGGCGAATCGGCGTCGCCGGATTGTCCGGGCGCAGTCGCTCGATCACCGCAGCATCGAAAACCGTCGCCAAGCGCTGGTAGACGCGCGAACCTGTCTCGGGCACACGGCGAAGGACCGGCACCAGAAAGTCCAGCAAATCAATCGGCGTGATACGGTCGAGTGGCTCGTCGAGTATCGCCGCCGGAACATGCTGCTCGATGCTGCGTATCCACTGCTGGCCGTGCTTCCCGTTTCGGATCGGTTCGATGTGCTGCGCGTGATAGCTGCGCGCGTAGCGACGCAGCGTGTCGCACCGGCCGCTTCGCAGCTCCTGACCTTCGGCGGCGCGAACAGATGCCGCCCAAGCCTCCTCCCGCTTCGCCTCGATCGGATCGACTCCGTCGCTCAGCATCTGCCGAGCTGCGTCCGCGCTGGCCCTCGCCCGCTTCAGCGACGCCCCGGCCGCTTCGAGGCTTGAGCGATCGAGGCCGCCGAGCCCGAGTTCGCGCCGACGGCCGTCGCGTGCGGTGTACCGAAACACCCAGCTCGCGCGCGTCCGAGAAATGCGGAGCGAGAGTCCCTCTCCATCGCCGTACTCGCCGTCGCGAGCGTTCTTCACGGCCATTGCCGACAGAAGATGCTTTGCCATAGGTCCCTTCGGATCCGCCAGCAGATCCGCCAGTTTTTCTCCCGTATGCGGGCACTGCGACGAACTAAGTTGCACTGACCGGACGCTACCGACGTCGCGATTCCTATGTAACTTCAAGCACTTACAGCACTGTTCGCGTGCTGTCGTGCACTATTCCGAGGGGATTATCTGGCGGATGGGGTGGGATTCGAACCCACGGGACCCTCGCGGATCCGCCGGTTTTCAAGACCGGTGCATTCAACCGCTCTGCCACCCATCCCTTGAGAATTCGACCGCCTCAGATCCACTGGCTCCCGGTGCGCCAGTGCAGCATCGGGTGTTCTCCGAGCACGGCTGCGCCGATCACGAAGCTGACGATCGAGACGAAGATGCTCGCGAAGAGCGCCGTCCAGAAGCCGGAGACGCTGAAGCCCTGGACGAGCCGCGAGACGAGCATGATCATCAGCGCGTTGATTACGAGGATGAAGAGCCCGAATGTGATCAGCGTCAGCGGCAGCGTCAGGAAAATCAGCAGCGGACGGACAATCGCATTCGCCAGCCCGAGCAGCAGCGCGGAGATCACGAGCGACGACGTGCTCGAAAACTTGATGCCCTTGAAGACGCGGCTCGCGAGCCACAGCGAAAGCGACGTGATCGCCCAGTGAAGCAGGAACATGCCTAGCGGATTGAACATCACGGTATCGTCTCGCCCCGGTTGACGTGATCGCGGAAGTTCGGATCCGCGTCATGGTAATCGAAGTCGCGTGCCACCTTCGCGGCACTTCCACGACACCGGATCCCCGGCGTCATGACCGACGCCGCGCGGGCCGCGCGGTCGGGCCCCGGCCCTGCCGGCTGTGCCGGCATGTCGTCGATGATGCCGCTACGGCATCGCCGCGACGAGCCGCTGCGCGTCGGCGGCCAGCTGCTGCAGGTCGATGCCCGGCACGTCGCCATCGCGTGCGACGATCCGCCCATCGACGACGAGCGCCCGTAGGCGCGCGCGTCCGCCGGTGACTGGCGCGATTGCCGGGTCGTGATGGCCAAGGTCGCGCGGCACGTCCGGCGCGTAGACCGCCAGGTCCGCTGCCATGCCGGGCGCAAGCGTTCCGACCCCATCCAGCCCTAGCACCTTCGCACCGCCGGCGCTGCCGATGCGTATGACGTCCTCGGCGGTCATCGCTCCGGCGCCCTGTGCCGCGCGGTGCACGTGCCAGCAGGCATGCGCCTCCGACAGCATGTCGGCAGCCTCGTTGGATGCCGCGCCGTCGACCGCGAGCGACACGGCGCCGCCCTGCCGCAACAGCTGCGGCACGGGCGCGATGCCCGAGCCGAGACGGCAGTTGCTCTGCGGGCAATGCGCCATTCCGGTGCCGGTCTCGGCAAGGCGCTCGATCTCCGCCGCGCTGAGATGGACCAGGTGCGCGTACCAGACGTCGGGGCCGACCCACTCGTGCCGTTCGACGAACGCGAGCGGCGTGCACGCATGCACCTCGCGACAATAGCTGACGTAGTCCGCCGTCTCGGACAGGTGGCTGTGCAGGCGAATGCCCATCGCCCGCGCCGCCCGAACGATTGCCTTCATTTCACCCGGCTCGACCGACCACGTCGGCGTCGTCGGCGCACAGGCGACGCGCCGCATCGCCCTGGGCGATGGGTCGTGGAAGCGACGCACGTCGCGCTCGACCGCGGCGAGGTAGGCGTCGAGCGTTTCCGGGGCGGCCTCCGGCGGCCCGTTCGTCTCGTAGCCCCGGGCCACCGTCTGCCCGCCTCGGCACAGCACCATCCGCACGCCGAGGCGCCGCGCTTCGTCGAAGATCACCTCGCTCGCGTCGTAGGGCATCGACGGGTAGTACGCGTAGGCGTGGTCGGCGACGGTGGAGCAGCCGGAAAGCATCAGTTCGACGAGCCCGATGCGCGCGGCGATCCGCAACGGCTCCTCGCGATTGAAGTAGCGCCGGTACGGCACGGGGACGGCAGCCAGCCACGCCATCAACGGCGCGTCGATCCCGGCGGGAATGCCTTTCAGCAGGCTCTGGAAGAGGTGGTGGTGCGTATTGATCCACCCCGGATAGACGACGCATCCGCGGGCATCGAGCGATTCCTCGCCCGGCATCGGAGCGAGGTGCCCGATCCCGACGATGACCCCGTCGCGGATCCGCACGTCCGTCCCGAGCGCCGGGTCATGGCGCATCGCGCGCCCCGGCAGCCCGGTCATGATGGCCCGCGCGTGCCGTATCAGCAGCCCGCCCTGCCCCGCCGACCGACCTGCGGCCTGTGTCGCCGAGCCGGCCGCTTCCCCGTCGTCCTGCAGCATCGCCGTTCTCATTCCTCCTTCAACGCGCTGGCATGCCAGTGCGCCAGCGCGGCGCGCGACAACAACGACATCGCTGCGAACAGCGCGATGCCGGCAAGCGAGATCAGCAGCAGCGCCGCGAACATCCGCGGGATATTGAGCTGGTAGCCGGCCTGCAGGATCTCGTAGGCCAGCCCGGTGCCGCTGCCGCCCGTGCCGGCGACGAATTCGGCGACGACGGCGCCGATCAGCGCCAGTCCGCTCGAGATCCGCAGCCCGCCGAAGAAATACGGCGCGGCACTCGGGATCTGCAGCCGCCACAGGCGCTGCAGTCGCGTCGCGCGGTGCAGCTTGAAGAAATCCACCAACCCGGGATCGACGCTGCGCAAGCCGAGCGTCGTGTTGGAGATGATCGGAAAGAGCGCCACGATGGCCGCGCAGATCACGAGCGATGCCGTCGGATCCTTGACCCAGATGATGATGAGCGGCGCGATCGCGACGATCGGCGTCACCTGCAGCAGCACGGCATACGGAAACAGCGCCGTCTCGATCGTGCGGCTCTGCACGAACAGGAAAGCCAGCAGCGACCCGACCACGGTCGCCGCCAGGAAGGCCAGCACCGTGATCTCCAGCGTCGTCAGCAGCGCATGCGACAGCAGGCCCCAGTCGGCGACGAGCGTTCGCGCGACGTTCGACGGCGACGGCACGATATACGCGGGAACCTGGTAAGCATCGACCACGAACTGCCAAGCCCCCACGAGGACCGCGGCGACGACGATCGGAGGGACGATCCGACGGACCCGCATCGGGGGTTGGATGCGGCTTGCAATCACGCCGGCTCCCCGTCGCCCGCGTCGGCCGGTGCGCTCGCCCGTTCCAGCGCGTCCTGCAGGCGTTTCGCGTGGAGGCTGAATGCCGGCGAGACGCGAAAGTCCGCCCCGCGCGGGTACGGCGCGTCGATCGTGATCTCGTCGACGACGCGCCCGGGCCGGGCTGCCATCACGACGACCCGCGACGACAGGTAGACCGCTTCGAAGATCGAGTGCGTCACGAACGCGATCGTCAGGCGCTTGCGCCCCCACAACGCCAGGAGGTCGCCGTCGAGGCGGTTGCGGGTGATCTCGTCGAGCGCGCCGAACGGCTCGTCCATCAGCAGCAGCGTCGGCTCGGTGACCAGCGCCCGCGCGATCGAGACCCGCATCTGCATCCCGCCGGACAACTCGCGCGGATAGTTGGCCCCGAATCGCGCCAGCCCGACCAGTTCCAGGGCCTCGCGGCTGCGGTCCTCGGCGGCCCGGGAAGGCACGCCCCCCAGGTCGAGCGGCAACCGCACGTTGCGCATGACGTTCGCCCACGGCATCAGCGTCGGTTCCTGGAACACGAACGCGACGCGATGGCCGCCTTGTGCCGCCGCGTCGAGCGACCCGCCCCACAACCGGATTTCGCCGGCACTCGGCGCAACCAGGCCGGCGATCATCTTGAGCAGCGTGCTCTTGCCGCACCCCGACGGCCCCAGCAACGTGACGAACTCGCCCTCGCCGATCCTCAGGTCGACGGGGCGCAGCGCGCGCGTGCCGTTCGGGTACGTCTTCTCGGCGGCGCGGACCTCGATCGCGGCCGCGATCATCCGTGGCGGTTTGCGCGCAACGCCGAAAGGCCGCGCGTCACGGCAGCACCCGCAGATCCTTGACGAATTCCGTGGTGTACGTCTGCTTGACGTCGACTTTCGCCGGATCCAGGAGCTTGTTCGCGACCAGCATGTCGTAGGTCTTCTTCATCCGCGCATCGGTGATCACGCCGATGCCCAGGCGGCCCGCGTCGCCGCCGGTCACGATGCCCATCGCCTTCATCTGCGCCACGCCATGGCTCAGGTCGTCGTCGGTCTGGTTCGGGTTGTCCTTCTTGATCAGCGCGTCAGCCGGCGCCGGGTCGGCGAGGTAGCTCTTCCAGCCCTCCATCGAGGCCTTGACGAACGCGGCCACCGCCGCCTTGCGCGCCTGCAGGGTCCGGTCGAGGCAGATGATCGTCTCCGAGTACGGCGGATAGCCGAGGTCGGCCAGCAGGAACACGGTGGTCTTGACGCCCGCCTTCTGGATCGAATACGGCTCGCTCGACAGGTACCCCTGCTGCACGATGTTCCGGTCGGCGACGAAAGGCTGGATGTTGAACGTGTAAGGCCGGGTCTGCGCGTCGGTGAACCCGAACGTCGACTTCGCCCACGGCCAGTAGGTCGTATGCGCGTCGGTACCGATCAGGATCGTCCGGGTCTTCATGTCCGCGACGTCCTTGACGTCGTCGTGCGCGATCAGCACTTGCGGGTCCTTCTGGAATGTCGCGGCCACCGTGACCGCGTGCACGCCGTTCTCCCAGGCCTTCATCACCTGGATGTCGCCGCCCATCATGCAGTCGGCCTGCCCCGCGGCGAGGAGCTGCATCGTGTTCACCTGCGCTCCGCCCATCCGGATCGTCACGTCGAGGCCGGCGTCGCGGTACAGGCCTTTCGCGATCGCCTGGTAGAAGCCGCCGTGCTCCGCCTCGGCGTACCAGTTCGTCAGGAACGTGAACTTCTCCGGCTTGTCGGCCGCGCCGGCCGCCGTCGCCAAGCTCGAACCCAGCATCGCAACGGTGCACGCCGCAAGCCGCGCCTTCGTCGATTTCCATGCGCCCATGTCTTGAATCCTCCGTTGTGTCGCGTGCCCCGATAGCCGCAAGACGCGTGCCGGGATCGACGGTCGAGACTATCGAAGCGATTGGATCACTTGATTTTACGGCGTCGCGCAGCCGCCCTATCCTTGGCGCCAATCGCGGGCGCGCTGCGCTCGCGACAACGACCCGAAAACCCGACGCATGGCGGAGGAATCGATCATCATGGCCAAGAAAGGCAAGGCAGGAGCGAAGTCAGCCGCGGGAACATCGTCGACCCCGATCGACATCGGCCTCAGCGACAAGGAACGCCGCGAGATCGCCGACGGGCTCGCGCGGCTGCTTGCGGACACCTACACGCTGTACCTGACGACGCACAGCTTCCACTGGAACGTGACCGGCCCGATGTTCAATACGCTGCACCTGATGTTCATGGACCAGTACACCGAACTGTGGAACGCCGTCGATCCGATCGCGGAACGCATCCGCGCGCTGGGCTACCCGGCGCCCGGGTCCTATGCGCAGTTCGGCAAGCTGGCGTCGATCAGGCAGCCGGAAGACGTCCCGGCTGCGGAGGACATGCTCCGCACGCTGGTGCGCGGGCACGAAGCGGTGGCGAAGACCGCGCGCTCGATCTTCCCGATCGCCGATGACGCCAACGACCAGCCGACGGCCGACCTGCTGACGCAGCGCCTCGACATCCACGAAAAGACCGCGTGGATGTTGCGTTCAATGCTCGCCTGACGCCGCGTCACGCCCCGGTCGCCACGCCGCGGCGGGCCTGGTCGACGAGCCGCGCCGCGAGCCGGCTCATCGCGCGCGCGTCCTGCGCGAC
>DATKPC010000064.1:0-56413 GCA_035524275.1 Burkholderiaceae bacterium | reverse complement strand
TCGACTTGATCGAGGCGATCGCCTGCTTCAGCAGGTAGCCGACGCTTTCTTCGGCCCGCCAGTCGTTGCCGTCGTAGTGCGCTGCCACGGGTTCCGACGTCGCGCTTTCGCCGGGTTTGTGTTGCGGTGAATCAACCATCTTGTCGATAAGGATTAAATTGCCTAGGCAAACAATACGTTGCCTAGGCAAGATTTGTCAAATCAACGAGTGCTCGTGCGAACCGGGGTCGCGCATGGCGGTGCGACGCCGCGTCGCGGCCGTGCGCCAGGAAGAGCTTCGCGCGGCGACGCCCGCCGGCCCGACCGCCGGGGGTCATCGCCGCCGCCGGTCATCTCCGTCGTCCAGGGCCGGTGCTCGACCGGCGCGATGGAGCGCGCGCTGGCGGCGGACCTGGACGTCGCGTCGGTATCAGTGCGGCGCAGCGGCGGGCAGCGTGGCTGCCGGTGCCGCGTACGCGACGACGGGCGCGGCGCTGAACTCGAAGTCGACGTATGCGGCGACCTCTTGCCCGTCGCGGATGCCGGGGACGAAGCTCGCGTGCCGCAGCGCGTCGGCCAGCGCCTCGGCGACGTCGCGCGAACCGACGAGCGTCTCGACGCGGTCCGGCGGACCCAGCCGCGACACGAAGACGCGCAGCCGGACCCGCGCGAAGATCGGATGGCGTGCCATCGCCGGCGCGAAATCCGGTTCGCTCGCCGGCACCGGCGCCCGATCCAGCCGTTCGGCGGGCAGGTAGCCGACATCGCCCGGCTGCGCATGGCCGGCCTCGTCGCGGATGTCGCCGTCGGCGACCGGCGGCGCTGACGGCGCCGAAGCGGACGCGGCGTCGGCGGCGAGAGACGACACGAGCGTGGCGACGGGCGCCAGCGCCGGCGCGTGCGTTGCCAGCCCGTCGAATTCCGGTATCAGCCGGACCTCGAGCGCCGGCGTTTCGGCCGCCGGCACGGTCGCGCGGACCGGACCCGGCGCATCGCCGTGCCACATCAGCGCGACGACGCCGGCGTGCGCGGCCGCGACAAGCGCGAGCGCGGCGAGCGCGGCCTTCGGACGGCCGCGAGGCGCCGGATCCGCGCGGCCCGGCCGCGACAAGGGCGGCGCGATCGTCAATTGCCGCCCTTGACCTCGCTCCAGTTCAGCTTCGTCGCGCCGGTGACCGAGCCGTAGTTGCCCGGCGCCTGCACGACGGTGCCGTCGCTGCCGCCGACGAAGAGCTCGATCTTCGAGCCGGAGTTCACGAACATGACCTGCTGGATCAGCGCCGACGACGACAGCGTCGCGAGCGGCGTCACGCCGTCGCTCGCGAGCAGCGCCGTGTACCCCGTCGCGACGTTGAAGGCATCGACGCGACCGGTGCCGCCCGGGGTGCAGACGCTGCCGCTCGGCAGGTTGATCGCGAAGGCCGCGATGCCGTTGTTCGCCGTCGGGTTGACGTCGACCTGCTCCGCGGTGCCGCTGCCGGACGCGCCGAGGTCGATGTACCAGCCCATCGGATACGCCGTGTTGGCGCCGACGCCGACCGTCGTCGAGGTGTTCTTCGCGAGCTGCGTGCGCGTCACCGGGTAGGAGGCCCCGGTCGGCAGCGTCGAGGCGGTCAGGAAGCCGTCGTAGGCCGAGGTGCCGTCCCAGATCGAGTAGATCGTGTTGATCTGCGTGTTCGTCAGGTCGCTCGACGCCAGCTCGCGGCCGGTCCCGAACAGCACGTAGCGCTTGCTGCTGCCGGGCGCGACCTCGATCAGCGGCATCGTCGTGATCGGCTGCGCGTTCGAGGACGCGTCCGTCGCCTTGGCGAGCAGCACCGGCGAGGAATACGCCGCGCTCGCCGGCGTGACGTCGAAGCGCCACATTTCGCCGAACAGGTCGCCGCCGTAGACCGCGTCGATCGTGCCGTCGGTGAAGTCGGCGGTGTAGCTTTCGATCTGCGCGAAGCCGGCCGGATTCGTCGCGCTGCCGACCGCGGCGCCGGTCGTCGGGTTCATCGCCTCGACGACCTCGAGCAGCTTGCCGGTCTTCGGGTTCAGGAAGAACAGGTAGGCGTGTCCGTCGGCGTTGTTGTAGCCCGATGGCACCATCACGACCCAGCCGTACTTCTTCGTCTTCGCGACCAGCGCCTGGCCGAACGTGTAGCCGAGCCGGGTGTCGGTGAACTCCCAAAGGACCTGCTTGCCGACCGCGGATTCGGAGGTCATCGTGCTGGGGTCGGTGATGTCGATCGCGTAGTACGACTTGCCGCCCTTGCCGAGCCCGCCGATCAGCAGCGTATGCCAGTCGGGGGACCCGCTCGCGGTGCAGCCGCTCGCGCTGACCGTCGTGCAGGAATTGTTGAAATCGACGTCCGTCGTATAGGGCGTCGAATCGACCATGAAATGGTGCGAGAACGAGAGGTTCGCGAGCGATGCGAGACCGTTGGTCGTCGGCGTCGCCGGCGAGCTTGGCCCGGCGAACAGCGCGCTCGGGACGTAGGCCCACAGTTCGCTGCCGCCGGTCGCGTTCGACGTGCCGTCGAAAGCGTGCAGCATCCCGTCGTTGGCCGCCGCGTAGACGACGGTCGTGCGCGCCGCGTACTTCGTCTTGAACGCGGAGTAGCCCGGGTTCTTCAGCGTCGACCACGGACCGCTCGGCGCTCCGACCGAGACGAGGTTCGCATCGACGATGTCGCCCAGCAGGTGATCGCGCGCACGGAACAGCGTGCCCTCGTTGGAGCAGTCGCCACGCAGGTAGTTCAGGACCTGCGTCGACGTGCCGCTGCCCACCGGAAGATTGTTGAGTTCGGTCGTCGCGTCGAGGCTGGTGGTCTCGAAGGCCACGCCCTTGCCGGTGCCGCCGTTGGCGGAGTTCAGCGCGTTGGCCGGGCTCCAGGTGGCGATGAGCCGGGTCGGGTTCTTCCAGCCGGTTCCGCCGGTCGCCTTCGTCGGGCAGCCGGAGACGTGGCCGGCCTTGCTGTCGAGCAGGGCCTGCGCGTCCCAGGCCTGCGTCAGCACCGGGTTGCCGCTCGCATCGAGCGACAGCGTCGAGCCGGTGATGTCGCCGGTCCAGTCGGTGGCGGAATAATTGGCGCTGTAGTTCAGCAGGCCGCTGGAGGAAATCTTCGGCGTCGGCAGCGACAGCGCGGTCGAGTTCGCGCTGGACAGCGTCGTGAACGCCTGGAATGCGGATTGCAGGCCGGCGATCATCTGCCCCGCGGTGCGCCCGGTGAAGTAGTTGTCGGGCACCGTGCTCGCGCCCGTCGTGTTGGGCGGGTACGTCTGGCTCTTCGCGTTCCACTCCGACGTCGTGAGCGGCGTCTGGTACGGCACGTAGCCCTTCGGCACCGTGAAGCCGCCGTACTTCGCGGCCATCCAGTACTGGTTCTGCGGCACATACGCACCGGTCTCGACGACGTCGGACCAGTACGTCGTGATCGTCTGCGTCCCGGCCAGGTCCGGGCGGATGTCGTTGACGTGCGCGTCGTACGCAAGGCCGGCGATGTAGTACGTGGCGCCGGTGCAGCACGTGCTGCTGCCGAAGCTCGAGGTGTAGTAGTCGCCGAGGTGCGCCGAATTCGCGGTCGTCCCGTTGATCGTGCCTTCCTGCGCCCCGATCCAGTCGGTCGCCCAGGAAATGCCGTAGTTCTTCCCGGCCGTGCCGTAGACCCCGGCGCTGTCGACGCCGACCGTCGTGTCGGCCGAGACTTCCGGCTCCGAGCCGTAGTAGGTCTCGTAGCCGTGCTGCGACGACCCCGGCAGGTTCGCGTCGCCCCAGGTGTGGATGTCGCCGATGCCGATGACGACGTTGTTCTGGCAGGCGTAGAGCACCGAGTCGGTCGACGCGTACTTGCTGGTGTTCGACCCGGTCGGGTACCAGTTCGTGATGACCGGGAAGCCGTCGACGCAACCGTTGACGCCGACCCCGGTGTTCATGCAATCGGAGCCGGACAGCGTCAGGTTCGTGTAGTTCGCGACGTTGCCGCCGCCCGTGCTCGACGGTCCCTTGAAGTAGCGCACCGTCGCGTAGTACAGCTCGCTGACGTCGTCATAGCCCTTGTAGCCGTAGTTGAATCCGAGCTTGCGCGCGTGCTGGCCGAAGTTGTTCAGGTAGTTGATGACGCCGCTGTAGCCTTGCGTCGCGTTGTCGCAGGTGCCGCCGGCGGCCGTGCAGGCGGCGACGGTGTCGGACGTATCCTGCGGATCCGGATTCCGCACGAAGACGCCGTTGCTGTCCCACTCGGCGAACGTGTTCGTCGACGGGCTGCCGACGTATTTCATCCGCGCGCGCAGCACGCCGCCGTCGCGCAGCCCGGCGCCCAGCGCGCCGCCGGCGCCGTCCAACAGGTAGCCGAGCGCGGCGAAACGCGCCTGCGACGCGTACTGCTGGATCAGCCCCTCCGGCTTGTATCCGCTCGGATACGCCGTGCAGTTGCCGTCCATGACCGAGGCCTTGGGGTCGCAGGCCAGCACCCGGACTTCGACGCAGTAGTTGTTCGTCGACACCGTGCTGCCGCCGCTGGGGTTGTATTCGAACGTGTTCGTCCCGCCGATCGTCCCCAGCGTGTTCGTGGCCGACGAGCTGTAGGACGCGTTGCCGATGTTGCCGCTCGGGCCGGTGAAGCAAAGGTACTGGCCAAGGTTCAGGATCCGCGTCGTGACCGACCCCCACGACGTGAACGGCGTGACGTTCGGCGCGCTGCCGGTGCCCGTCGTCGACGTCGTCTGGGTCGGCGCCCAGGCGCTGCCGCCCTGGTTCGGCGGGAACCAGGCCTTCTCCAGGATCGTCACCGACGGCGTGTCGACCGAGCGGTAGCCGCCGGTCAGCGCGAACCGGAACGGGTCGATCGTGGTCATCGCCGCCCAGTTCAGGAAATTGCCGGAGAACCGCGTGCCGCTGCTGCAGCTGTAGTCGGACTGCGCCTTCTCGGTCGAGTCGGCCTGGAAGTACGAGCCGTTCGTCGCCACGCCGCTGTAGGTGTTCGTCGTCTTGCTGGCGCTTGGCACGTAGACGTAGTTGTAGCACTTCGCGGAATCGAAGTAGCCGTAGTACTTCGTGCCGACGACGTAGGCGGCGGTCCCGTTTGCGATGCTGGTCGCGGTCGGCCACTCGACCGAGAGCGCGAGCGCGACGTTGGTCGGCACGCTGGCGGCCGTGAAGATCGGCGAATCGGCCAGCGAGGTCTGCGCGGTCGCCGGTGTCGCGGCGCCCATCAGCAGCGCCGCGCTGAAGGCCGCTGCGATCGCCGCGGCGCCGTGGCGGGCCGTCGTCGTCGGATTGACTTCCATCGGTCGCATCGTCCTACGCCCCCAACATCGTCTGGATGAACGTCATCGAATTCTTCGGGTCCGTGACGCGGACCGAGATCCGGTAGACCCACTGGTTGACCTGGCCGGCGCGCTGGATCCGCGTCGATCCGCTCTTGTCGCCCTGCTGGACGTAGGGCACGCAGGTCGTCGCCGTCGGTGCGCCGGCCTGCGTGCACAGGCGGTCGATGACGTAGCGGATCTTGTTCCCGTTGGCGTCCGTCAGGTCGTTCGTCGTCAGTCCGAGCGCCGCGAACACGTTGTCATCGATCAGCGCGAGCGGTATGCCGTTCGGGTCGTTCGGCAGCGACACCGCGGAATAGTTCGCCTTCTGCAGGTTCGCGATCCGTGCCGCCGCGCCGGTCAGGTTGTTCGCGGTGAACTGGTCGTGTGCCGTGATGACGCCCTGGTCGCTCGCGTTGACGAGGTCGCGGTGAAAGCCCGCGCTTCCGGCGAGGCCGGTCGCCGTGTCCATCGTGCGCAGCATCGCGGCCGCGGCCACCATCAGGATCACGATCGCGATCAGTCCGTAGATCAGCGCGACGCCGCGCTGGCGGCGCGGCATCGGGGGCGGCAAGGTGTTCGTAGCCATGGTCATCGGTTCTTCAGGAGTCCGCGCGGGTCCGGTCCGCGTCAGCAATTGGACGTGCAGATCAGCAGGTCGTTGCGGATCGGGATCGTGACCTCGACGGTGCGGTAGCGGTATCCCTGTTCCGACGGGTTCGCGACCGTGCCGGCGGTCAGCGCGCGGCTGTACAGGAACGCCGCGGTCGTCCCGCCGGTGGCGCCGCCGCATCCGGCGGTCGCCGTGCTCGTGTCGAGCGGGCACGGGACGTTGGCGAACAGCTGCACGGGCCCCGCGGTGACCGGCGCGTAGGTCGTGTGCGTCGCGTCGCAGGTCACCGGTGCCGTTCCGGCGCCGGACGTGCACTGCGCCTTCTCCATCAGGTCGCTGCGCAGGATCACGCCGAGGCGGATCGCCTTGATCTGCAGCAGCTTCGCGGCGGCCGCGTCGGTGCCGGCGAGCAGCGCGGAGGCGGCGTAGGCGCCGGTCGGCGACTGCCAGGTGTCGATGATGTTGTTGCCGTCGGTGTCGAGGCCGTAGAGCGCGTGGATCTCGAGCACCGAATCGGCGATCGGCTGCGGCGTGTTCGTCGCCGTCGTGCCCGCCAGCAGGTCGTACGTGTAGAGGACCGGCGCGGCGCTGTTGCCGACGCCGTAGAGGCGGAACTGCGGCACGTTGTTCGAGGCGTTGGCGACCGGGATATCGGCGGCCATGTTGCCGATCGGCACCGGCAGCGCATCGACCGACAGGTTGGAGACCGATGCGGTGCCCAGCGAACCGCCGCTGATGCTGGCGCTGTAGAACGAGCCGCCGAGCGGCAGCGCCGTGGTCGTCACGGTCGGAGCGAACGTCGGCGCCACCTCCTCCAGCATGCAGTTGGCGCGGCCCGTCGACGTGTCGTCGTCGGTCAGCAGCACGACGTCGCCCGGCGCGAAGCCGGCCGTCGTCTGCAGCGCGAGCGTCGTCGCGGTGGGGGCACCGGTCATCGGCGTCGGCACGCCGGTCGCGCCGCCGGTGCCCGGACCGGTGCCGCCCCCGGCGGGTGTCGTGCCGGAGGCCGCGCCGCCCATCACGAGCAACACGTCGGAGCTGCCGTTCGCGGCGCTCGCGAGCTCGGTCCCCGGCGTGTTGCCCGCCAGGATCACGACCGGGGCCAGCCGGATCGGGCCGTTGATCCCGGACACCCCCAGCACGTTGCCGAACGGGACCGGCAATGCCGTTGCCGGCAGCACCGTGGTCGGCGTGCCGCCGATCTTGCGCGACGCGAACAGCGCGCAGCCGTACGACTGCGCGTTGGTCTGCGCGAAGCCGCCGCCGGCGCTGCGGATCGCGAAATCCAGCTGCTGGATCGACGCGGTCCCGGAGTTGTCCATGTCGTTGACGGTCGTGGAGGTCCGCTTGCTGCCCTCGAAGACGGCCATCAGCTTCGTGATGACGATCGCGAGCACCGTGCCGATGACGAGAACGACCATCAGCTCGATCAGCGAGAATCCGCCCGCGGTTCCGCCTCGCTCGCGGCGGCAGCGCGCGATGCACGTCATGGCAGTGCCACCGACGTCGTGTAGCTGTGGGTCTGCGTCTTCAGGCCGCTCAGTTTCTGGCTGTTGACCGAATTCCACGTGATCGTGATCGTCGCGACGCGCGGGTCGGCGCCCGGCGTGACGCCGGTCGTGGCCGCGACGACGCCCTGCAGCCCGCCGTTGGCCGGATTCGAGGCGACGTTCGCGAGCCAGGTGCTCATGAACGTCGTGGGCAGCGTCGAGGAGCGGAACAGGATCACCTGCGACGCGAGGTCGTTCGCGAGCACGACCGCGCGGTTGCGGTCTTCCGCGTCGGTCGACAGCGACCGCGCCTGGGCCAGCACGCCCATCAGGCCGATCAGCGCGACCGAAAACAGGACGATCGTGACCAGCATCTCGATCATCGTCATCCCCCGGTGCCGGGACGGGACGCGGCGGCGAGCACGGCCCTGGCAGGAGGGGGCGGGTTGTCGGGTGGGAGCAGCCATTTGAGACTCAGCAGCCATCGGGTGCGGGATTTGCGGACGTGGGATTGGCGGAGCGGGACGGATCGCAGACGCGAACCTGTCCGCCGCCGCCGACATTGACCTGCAGCGGGTGGTCGCCGCCGAGCGCGCCGCTCGCGGCGGCGATCCGGACGGTGTATTGCAGGCCGGGCGCCGTCGCGGCGCCGGTGCTCGAATAGACGTTGATGGTGCCGAGCGCGTTGCAGGCCAGCAGCGCCGAATTGCTCGTCGCGGTCAGCTGGCCGTAGCTGTTGAAGCACAGGACCGCCGGGCCGGCGACGACGACGTTGTTCGAGGTCTGTCCCGCGGCGGCGGCCGCGACCAGCGTGAAGCCCTCGCCGGCGACATTCTGCAGGTACGGCACGGTCATCGCGTACCAGTACGGGGCGGTGCCGGCGGCGCTGGACGCGGGGAAGGTCGCCGTGCCGAAGGCCGCTGGCGTGACCGGTGCGGCCGTCAGGACGAACGCGGTCTGGCGACCCTGGCGCACGGCCTCGATCTGCGCCTTGCGCAGGCCATCCTGGATCATTTCCGCGGTCGTGCGGACCGTCGCGTTGCGGGTCCACGTCACCAGGTTCGGCACCGCGATGACCGTCAGGATCCCGATCACCGCGACGACGACCAGCAGCTCGACGAGCGTGAATCCCGCCGCGCGTGCGCGGCCGCTTGCGGTGCGGGCGGCGGTCAGCATGTCGTGCCCTGCCTCACGATCCAGCACGCGTACGGCGAAGCGGGGTCGAACGCGGCGGGCACCGTGCTCGTCATGTTGCCGGCCTGGTCGATCGTATAGGTGAAGCCCTTCGCGAGCGTCGTGGCGCCGGCGGTCGCCGTGATCGTGTAGGTCGTCGCGGTGAGCGTCGTGCAGATGACGCTGAAATCGCCGGCGGTGACCGCCGCGGAGCACGGCGCCGGATTCGCCGCGGACACCGACGTGTACTGCCGGTTGTCCTGGTAGTACTGCTCCATCAGCGTCCGCGAGGTGCTCAGCTGGTCGGTTGCATACGTGAGGTGCGAGCGCAGGACGTAGCCGGAGTAGGCCGGCAGCGCGACCGCCGCCAGGATCCCGACGATCGCGACGGTGATCATCAGCTCGATGAGGGTGAACCCGCGCTGCACGCTTCGGCGCGGGGCCGCGCATTGCTTCGTAGCCATCACGAACATCCTTGAAGTTCCTCTCCGTAGGGCGAATCTACGCACGGGCCGTCATCGCCGATTCTTGAAAAAGCGCGGGACGAAACGCGTACGGCCGTTGGTGCCCGATCGGCGGCCGCCGTGTCGGCGTGAAGGCCTCGATTCGCTGACTACCTCGTTCTGGGCACTAACATATCGTGTCGTCATAGAAAAGCGAACGATCATTCGACCCAACGTAGCGAAAGCGGCGACCGGCGGATGTCGAATTCAAGAAGAAAAAACGACGAATCCACGCGGCGTGAACGGCGGTGACGCGAACTGAGAAGCCGCATCATCTGTTCGGCTGAGAGTGAACTTTCCTGAGTGAGTTTCGGCATACGGCGGTCCGCGGCCGATGGCCGGCGGATCACGCGTGCCGTGCGGCGGCCGGGGTGTCCTCGCGCCCGGCGTCCGGCGCGACCGCGGCGCGGATTCAGCGCGGCCAGCAGGCCTCGGCGGCCACGCTCGCGTCCGGGTTCGCGTGGTGCGCCCGCTCGTCGAACGTGTACCTGCCGCACGCATCGCCAATCTGACCGCCTGTCGGTGTCGCGATCAGCAGGTAGCTCGCGCGCGCATTCGTTGCCGGGTTCGGAGAAACGAGTTGCAGCGTGTAGTGCGACGCCGCGCCGCTCGCGGCGCGGTCCGCGGACCCGGGGCCGCGCAATGCCACGATGTCCCGCGGGTATTCGCCGTGCCGCTCGAAATAGCGCTCGACATCGAGCGACGTCCTGACGAGCGCCGAGACGGCCTCGAAGCGTCGCGCGCGAACGGCGTCCTGGTGGAGCGCATAGCCGGCCGACGCGAAAGCGACGATCCCGGCGGCCAGCGCCAGGCGCCGCCGGCGCGCGCGGTCGACGGCGCGCACGTTCCGATCCGCAACACCAACGGCGAGCGATGCATCTGGCACGAGGCCGGTATTCGAAAGGTCCACGTCGCGTCCCCCGCAGGTTCACAATGCGCCTCCGCGGCGGGGCAGCGCCGCGCCGGGGCCTTTCCCGGACATCGGCGTCCCCCACGACTTCTTGACCGGCGAAATACGGCGTGATTACCGATCCCTGGTTCTATGCCGCGGCCGTGCCTGCGGTCCTGCTGACGGGAGTCTCCAAATCCGGGTTCGGCGGTGCCGTCGGAGGGCTGGCGGTTCCGCTGATGGCGCTCGCCATCGACGCGCGACTGGCCGCCGCGATCATGCTGCCGATCCTCGTCGCGATGGACATCCTCGGACTCGTCGTCTTCCGCGGCAATTTCGATCGCGCGAACCTGCGGCTGATGGTGCCCGGCGCGCTGCTCGGCATCGCGCTCGGAACGCTGACGTTCGGCATCGTCGATGCGCGCTGGATCCGCCTGCTGATCGGCGCGGAGTCGATCCTCTTCGCGCTCGACCGGCTGCGCCGCGCCGAGGTCGGCCCGGCGGCGCAACGCTCGGCGCGTCGCGCCTGGCTGTGGAGCACCGTCTCCGGCTTCACGAGCTTCATCTCGCACGCCGGCGGGCCGCCGGCCATGCAGTACCTGCTGCCGCAGCGGCTCGACCACAAGCTGCTGGTCGGCACGACGGTGATCTACTTCTCGATCGTGAACTTCGTGAAGCTCGGCCCCTATCTCTGGCTCGGGCTGATCGACACGACGCAGCTCGCGACGACGGCGGCGCTGCTGCCGCTCGTGCCGCTCGGCTACGGGCTCGGGCTGAAGCTGCTGCACGCGCTCGACGCGAACCGCTTCAATCGCACGCTGGCGTGGCTGCTGCTCGCCACCGGAGCGAAGCTCGCGTGGGACGCGGTCCGCGGTTGAACCGCGTCCGCCCTCATCCGAGGCCCGGGTCGCCGTCGACGCCGACGAGCCGCGGCGCCTCGATCCGCCCGACGCGTATCGTCTTCCGCGACAGCAGGTACGCCTCGACGACGTCCCAGATCGGGCGCGCCTCGGGGGCGGCGTCGCCGACGGGTGCCCAGCCGGCGACCTTGTAGCGGCGGTCGGCGTCCAGCGGCACGTCGCCGATCCGCAGGTCGCGGATACGCTCGCCCATCCGCGCGCGCGGCGCGCAGGCGTACTGCAGGCCGGAGACGCGCACCATGTCGCCGCCCTGTTGCAGGTACGGATCCGGATTGAACAGGTTGTCGCAGACGTCCTCCAGCGCGGCGCGGATCTGCGCGCCCGTCATCTCGCGGACGTGGACCTGCGGGTAGGTGATGCCGGTCTGCGCGTAGACGTCGCCGCGCGTGATCGTGTCGCCGGCGAGCAGCGTCGGGCCCCAGCGGAACCCGGGCGACAGGGCGATCGGCGCGTCCTCGACGGCGCGCAGCGCGTCGAGGATCACCTGGTCCATCGATCCGCCGAAGTTGCCGCGGCGGTACAGCGTCGAGGCGGCGACCGCGAGCGGAGCCGCGAGCCGCTCGCGATGCGGCGCGTGGATGCGCTCGACGAGGTCGCGCATCGCCGGATCCGGCGCCAGCAGGTCGGCGAACACCGGCAGCAGCCGGTAGCGGACGTCGCGCAGGCGCCGACCGCGCACGTCGAGGTCGAGGACCCCGAGGAACTTCCCATGCGACCCGGCGTTCGTCACCAGCGTCCGGCCGCTCGGCGAGGCGACGAGGCGGCCCGACGGGAGCGCATCGTGCGTATGGCCGCCGAGGATGGCATCGATGCCGCCGACGCGCGTGGCGAGCTTCAGGTCGGCGTCGAGGCCGTTGTGCGACAGCAGGATCACCGCGGCCGCGCCGGCCGCGCGCGCCGCGTCGACCTGCAACTGCAGGTTGCGCTCCTGGATCCCGAAGGTCCACGCCGGGACGAAGCGCGGCGGGTGAGCGATCGGCACGTACGGAAACGCCTGCCCGATGATGGCCACGGCCGCGCCGCCGACCTCGCGGATCACGAACGGCGCGAAGACCGGTTCGTCGAAATCCTTCGTGCGGACGTTATGCGCGATCCACGCGATCTCGTTGCTGCGCGCGAACGCGTCGATCCGCTCGGCCCCGTAAGTGAATTCCCAGTGGCCGGTCATCGCGTCGACGCCGAGCAGCTTCGCCGCGTCGACCATGTCCTGGCCGCGGCTCCACAGCGCGGTCGCCGACCCTTGCCAGGAATCGCCGCCGTCCAGCAGCAGGCTCGCGCGCGCGCCGGCGCGCAGGCGCTTGACCAGCGTGGCCAGCGCGGCAAAGCCGCCGACGCGTCCGTAGCGGTGCGCCTGCGCCTCGAAGTCGAGCGCGGTGAACGCGTAGGCGAGCGCGCCTCCGCGCCTCGCCCGCGCGGCCTCGAGCCACGCGTTGCCGACCCGGTGCGGAATCCGGCCGGCCTCCGCGCCGGCACCGATATCCGTCGAGGCCTCGCGGAAGTAGACCGGCTCGAGCTGCGCGTGGCAGTCGGTGAAATGCAGCAGGCGCACGTTGCCGAACGCGGCGAACTCGTAGAGCGACGCGGCGGCGCGGGCACCGTCGGCGCGCAGCAGCCCGCCGCAGGCGGCGGCCACCGACAGCACTTCGAGGAATTCGCGGCGATTCACCGGCGAGCCTGCTCAGCGGTTCACCGGCGACTGCGGGTCCAGCAGCAGCGCGAGCAGGTCGCGCAGCTGCTCCTCCGACAGGATGCCGCGCGCGCCGAAGCGCGGCATGACGCTGCAGGCGTCGAACGCGTGCGAATCGAAGAGGCGGATCCAGGTATCGCGCAGTCCGGCCTCGTCGGGCGGATGCCGAAGTCCGTAACCCGTCAGTGAAGGACCGAGGGTGCCGTAGGCGATCTCCGTCGGCGCGAGACGATGGCATCCGTAGCAGTTGCCGCCGGCCTCGGTCCCGGGCCGGTCGCTCGTCTGCAGGCCGACCCCGCTCTGCGCGATGCGCTCGCCGCGCCGCCAGTCTCCGAGCCACGCCTGCGGCGAGGGCGGCGCACCGGACGGGAACCGGACGCCATCGCGCGCGGCGCGTTCGATCGCGCGCCGCTGCGCGAGCGACGCGGACGACGCGGCCGCTCCCGGCTCGGAGCACAGCGCCTGGTCGGGCGACTGCTGCAACCGATCGAGCATGACGCCCGATTGCGCTTCGAACGACTGCGCGAGTTCCGTCGCGATCGCGTCCGCCGCGTTCCGGGTCGCGCACGCGGTCACGAGGCATGACAACGCAAGCCCTGCCAGCGCCCGGCATCGACGGGCACGTCCCTGCGGCTCGACGAAGCGCATGCGTTTCGAGTCAGCGCTTGAGGCCGGGCGCATCCATCGTCCCGCCGTTCGCATTGACGCCGAGGAACGTGGCCAGGTCGATCGCGACCGGCGAGAGGTACCGCAGGCGCGGCCAGCGCTGTTGCCGGAAGCAGTCGGCGAGACGCCATTCCAGCGTCCGCAGCGCACCCTGCGAGACGCGATAGGCCGGCCACGTCGCATAGGTTGCGCGGGCTGTCGGCCCCGGTCGCGACAAGTCCGGCAGTTCCTGCAAGCGGATCCTGTGGCCGGCCGAGCCATGGCACGACGCGCATGAGAAGTCGTAGGGCCCGGCGCGGTAATGGAACAGCGCGCGGCCGCGGCGGTAGGCCGCCACTTCCTCCGGGCGCTCCTGCGGCACGTCGATCGTCGCGCCGCGTGCGGCATCGACGACGAACGCCGCGATCGCCTCGATGTCGGTCGTCGGCTCCGCCGCGCCTGCGAAGGGCTTCGCGATCAACGTCTCGCGGTCGAAGCCCTGCAGGGTCGTCATGCAATGGACGATTCGCGCTTCCAGGTCCATCACGGCGCCGGTGTCGGCGAACCAGCGCGGAAGGCGCGCGGCGGCTCCGGCGACGATGCCCGGCCCGAGCCCGAGGTCGCAGCGCCCGAGCGAGGCGCCGCGCGGGCCGCGCGCTTCCCGCCACAGCGCGGCTCCCTTCGCGACGGCCAGTTCCGCCGGATTGTCGTCGGCGATCCGGGCGCGATAGTCCTCGATGGCTTCGTGCGTCGACGGTGCAGCCGGCGCCGCCGGCCAGGCCAGCCCCGGAAGGACCGCCGCGATGCGAATGGCGGTGGCGGCCACGGCCGTGCCGCGTGTCATGGCGACGCCGGCGCGACGACCGTGGCTTCGTCGGTCCGCCGATCGCCGCGATTGTCGATCCAGTCCACCGTGACCCGATCACCCACGGCGCCTCCGAGGACATGGAACACGAGCAGCGGGTCCTTCGAGACCGCGGTACCCCACGCCGTTTTCATGACGATGCGATCGTTGACGCGTGCCGTGACGTCGGTGATGTACCACGCGGGGATCGGGTTGCCGGCCTCGTCCTTCCTGAGCCCCGTTTCCATCGGGTGCGCGATCAGCACGCGGACCTCGATGCGGCCGGAACGCAGCGTGGCGCGGATGCGCATCGGATCGGCCACGAGTCGTCCTTCAGCCGCCGCAGCCGCCGATCGTGATCTTGACGTCGCGCTGCGCGCGCCAGTATCTGCCGTCGGCGCGGACGATCGCGATGACGGCCGCCGTCTCCGCCATCTTCACGCGCAACGCGACGTCCGGCGCGAGGCCGTCGAGGATGTCGACGCGCGCGGCGAGCGGGAACGGATTCCTGTCCAGCAGGACGAAGATCGCGTCGGTGTGCGCGATCCGGCTGCGCACGCTGACCGGCACGACCGCGCCGTTTTCCGCGATGTCCGGCGCGTCGAGCAGGACGTCGGGCGAATCGGCGACATCGAGGATCCGCAATCGCGCCAGCGCGTCCGCGACGCTGCGTGCCGCGAATGCATCGCGATCCGGCGCCTCCTGCGCGTCGGCATCGCGCACGCCGAGGCCGATCGCGCCGAGTCCCGCTCGCGCGGCGACGCCAAGCGCGATTCCGAGACCGCGGTTCAGGATGGCACGCCGCCGACGACGACTCACGTGCGGCATCGGCGGCCCGCGAAGAAATTCATTCGTTCACTTTCGATGAATCGTGCGTTCATCGCGGATGAATCGACCGTCCGGCGCCGTATCGCCAGCGCAACGACCGGCTCCCGCACCGTGGCGAACGTGATGCAGGTCAACTTCCGCAAGCTTAAGCCAACCTATAACAAACGCGGTCGGTTCGTATCACGAGACCAGAAGAAGCCGGGGAAGCGGCTCGAATGCCAACGCCGGGCCGCCGGTCTTTACATCGTGGGGTGGAGGACATCATGAGCAGGCTTGGATGGATCTGGCGTTCGATGCCCGGCGCGCTGGCGCTTGCGGCACTGCTCGCCGTCGTTTCGCCGGCGCACGCGATCCCAGCGTTCGCGCGCCAGACCGGGCAGAACTGCGTCTCGTGCCACGCCGGTGGCCAGTACCCGGAACTGACGCCCTATGGGCGCCTGTTCAAGATGACCGGCTACACGATCGGGCAACGCGCGACGGTGCCGGCGGCCATCATGGTCGAGGGCAGCATGGCCTCGATGAAGAACACCGCCGCCGTCAACAACAGCCTGACGAACAATACCGGCGCCGGACTGCCGACGCCGGTCGACAGCGGCACGCCGGTGGCCGACGTCGCCAGCCTCTTCCTCGGCGGCAAGATCACGAACAACTTCGGCGCGTTCGCGCAGTACACCTGGGACTTTCACGGCGCCGCCGACGATGCCGGCAACAACACGAAGACGCACGGGTCGGCGGACAACATGGACTTCCGTTTCGCCGACCACATCATCACGCCGAGCCAGGACTTCATCTATGGCCTGTCGCTGAACAACAATCCCTCGGTCTCCGACCCCTGGAACACGTCCTGGGCGTGGGCGCAGTACGTCCCGGCGAGCGGCGGGATCGGCGCCAATTCGTTCCTCGACGCCGCCGCCCCGTATCCCGGCAGCGGCCTGCCGGGAGACCTCTACGCCGGCCTCACCGCGTACGCGTACTGGCAGAAGACGATTTACGCCGAACTCGGCGTCTATCACACCGCGAAGGGCCTCTTTCACTTCTTCAATGCGAACAACGATCCGACGGCCTCGGTGCTCCACGGCAGCAACAATCCCTACTGGCGTCTTGCCTACACGCGCGACTGGGGTGCGCACAGCCTGATGGTCGGCACCGAGGGGATGTACGCGCATCCCTACGATACGACGAACGGCGTCGACTACGGCGACGTGCAGAGCTACCAGAGCGTGAAGAGCATCGGCATCGACTCGCAGTACCAGTACCTGCTCGATCCGCACACCGTCACGGCGCAGGTGATGCTGCAGCACCAGACGCAGTATCCGTCGTTCCTGGATGCCAACATCAACGGCACGGTGCCGGCGACCGTGACGACGTTCCGCGCCAAGGGCTCGTATGTCTACCGCGCGTTCGTCGGCGGCGCGGCGGCGATCTTCAACGCGTCGGGCGACCCGTCGATCGCGACGCGCGGCGCGATGCTCGAGGCGTTCGTGCTGCCGGTGCAGAACATCCGCGTCGGCCTGCAGTACACGATGTTCAGCCGGCTTCCCGGCGTCGATCATCCGAGCGACGCGAACACGCTGTTCTTCTACGTCTGGGCCGCGTACTGAGCGCCAGGCCGAACCTAGAGACGAGGGGCATCAAGTGAACAAGCTCAACATTCCGATGGCGGCCGGATGGCTGCCCGCGCTGGCGCTGCTCGTGGCGGCGACCGGCTGCTCGATCACCGAGCGTTCGCGCGAACTGGGCAACCCGGCGGTGCCGGGCGTCGCCACCGCGCAGCAGGTCTGCTCCACGTGCCACGGCGTCGACGGCAATTCGACGTCGCCGCAGTTCCCCAAGCTCGCCGGCCAGCAGAAGGACTACCTGGTGAGCCAGCTGAAGAACTTCCGTGGCCACGACCGGCTCGATCCGCCGGGGCCGGAGTACATGTGGGGCCTGAGCCACAACCTGAGCGACGAGCAGGTCGAGGCCATCGCGGAATACTTCAACGCGCAGCCCCCGATGAGGCCGAACGGCGCGAACTCGGAGGCTGTCGGCGCCGGCATGCAGATCTACCGGCAGGGAATTCCGGAGAAGGAGGTTCCGCCGTGCCAGTCGTGCCACGGGCCCGACGGCCAGGGCCTCGCCGGGTTCCCGCGCCTGGCCGGCCAGCATGCGAACTACGTCCTGCGGCAGCTTCACGTCTTCCAGGAGACGAACTTCCGCCCTGGAACTCCGATGGCCCAGGTCACGCACCTTTTGACGGCGGAACAGATGAAGGACGTGGCGCTGTTCCTGCAGGCGTTTCCGGCAGCGCAATGAACGTTGCCATCGTGTCCGAAACGCCCCACGAATCGCACTTGTAGCGGAGATGATTCCATGAAACGCGCGCTTGTCCTGACCGCGCTCCTCGCCTCGTTCTCGGCCATGGCCGAGCCGCAGAACCTGATCATCGATCCGGTGCTGACCACGCCGACCTTCGACGTGCGCCACCTCGCCTTCACGACGCAGACCGGATCGTTCAAGCAGCTCGCCGGCATGATTTCGCTGGATGCCGCTCGGCACAGCGGCAGCGTCAACTTGACCGTCTACATGTCGTCGCTCGACATGGGCTCGCCGGGGTGGGCCGCGCACCTGATGAGCGAGGGGCTCTTCAACGTCGAAAAATATCCGACGATGACGTACCGGTCGCAGAACCTCGTCTTCGACGGCGACAAGGTGGTCGGTGCGAACGGCGAATTGACGCTCGTGGGCGTGACCAAGCCGGTCCGGATCGTCGTGAGCGATTTCCACTGCGGCCAGAACCTCGCGGGCCACAAGACGCTGTGTGGCGGCGACGTCACGGCGACGATCAAGCGTTCGGACTTCGGCCTGACGCGTTACCTCGCCGAAGTGTCCGACGACGTGAAGGTCCGTGTCCCGCTCGAAGCGTTTGCCGATTGAAGTCGTCGCTCAGGCTGCGTTGCGACACCGCTTGAGTGGATCTTGGCTCGTGCCGGCGGCTCGCACGGCGTCCCGTCTTTGCGGGGCGTGGATGCCATTGCATCGGAAAAGAGGCGCCGCCGCGTGCGTCGGCGCCGCAAAATGATCTGGAGTGCGCCGCACCCCGGCGCGGAGGAGAGCCCGATGGTCAACAGAAGCTTGGAAGCGAACAGTGCCGAGGCGATGATCGCCGCCTACCGGCGTCACCTCGAGACGTGTCGCCGGATGGCGGACGTGATGCTGGACGCCACCGGGCGGCTGGAACAGATCGGGCTGAACATGGCGCGCTCGACGCTGCACGGAAGCCTCGATGCGGCCGGCTCGATCGGCAGCGCCGATCCTGCGACGCTGCAGGCGGCGCAGCAGCCGGGACTCGACGGCCTCGTGCAGATGCAGCGCGAGATCGCCGACACGATGGGCCGCGTCAGCGGCGACATCATGCGGCTGATGACCGAATACGGCGCCAGCCTCGGCCAGTCCGTCGGCGCATCGATGCCCGCCGGAATGACGCCCCCGGCCGCCGGATTCGAGGCGCTGGCGAAGACCTGGAACGACGCCCTGCAGCGCTACAGCAGCCTGATCCAGTCGACGGTCGGGTCGGTCGCGCCGAAGTCCAAGGGCTGAGCGCGCGCAGCGGGGCGGTGGGGCCGCCGCCCCGCCGCCGCGCCCGCGTCAGCCGTAGACGAACCGCAACAACCGAACCTCACTCCTTCGTCGGCCGGACCATCAACACCGGCACCGGCGTCGTCCGCAGCACCCGCTCGGCGACGCTGCCCAGCATCAGGTGATCCAGTCCGCGGCGGCCGTGCGTCCCCATCACGAGGAGATCGGCCTTCCAGTCTTCGGCGGCCTCGACGATCGAAGGGGCGATGGCGCCTATTTCGGGGCCCGCAAGGCGGGTCTCGACCGGCACGCCGGCGGCCTCGGCGGCCTGCTGCGCATTTTTCAGCGCGTCCTTGCCGGCTTCAGCGAGTGCCTGGAACACGACGTCGCTTCCGGCCGCCATGCCGGCCCCGAAGTCCAGGCCGACGGGGATCTGTGCCACATGGAGCAGCAGGACGCGGCCCTTCGTGCTGCGCGCGAGCTTGATCGCTTCATCGAGCGCCAGCTTGGCGGGGGCGGAACCGTCAATCGGAACCAGGATGCGTTGGTACATCGTGTCCTCCTCGCAGTCGTCGGCCCGCGCGTCGGATCCCGGTTTGCCGGGCACCGCCTCGACGTGAGGGCGCACGCTTCATGGGGAAGCATACTTAACCGGCGGCGCTGCCGCTTGTCGCGTGTCAACCCGCGCCGGGCCCGTGGCGCGGAAACTCGGCGCTTGGCTCGAACGCGATGTGACGGCAGGCTTGCAATGTCGGGTCCGTTCTCCTGGTTCCAGCGTGCGTGGGACGTCTGCTCGGTGCCGTGGGTCGGCATGGGCGAGGTCGAGGCGCGCGCCGAGCGACGCTGGCGCGCGCTCGTCGCCGATGCGCGCGAGCGATCGCCGTTCTATCGCGAGCTGTATCGCGGTTTGCCGGCCGACGCCACGCTGCAGCTGTCGTCGCTTCCGCCGGTCGGCAAGGCGACCCTGATGGCGCGATTCGACGCCTGGCTGACGTCGCGCAGCTTCGACCGGGCGACCGTCGAGGCCTTCCTGGGCGATCCGCAGAACGTCGGTCGTCCGTTCGCCGGCGGGTGTGCGTTGTGGACCTCGTCCGGGTCGACCGGCGTACCCGGCGTCTTCATCCACGACCCGGAAGCGCTCGAGGTCTACGACGCGCTGCAGTGGTTCCGGTGCCGTGGGCTGCCGCCGTCGGGCGGCGCCTGGCCGCGGTTCGGCTTCGAGGGCCGCTATGCGATGGTGGCGGCCACCGGCGGGCATTTTGCCGGCGCCGCGTCGGTCGAGCGCCTGCGGCGCAACATGCCGTGGATCGCCCCATGGATGCGCACGTTCTCGCTGCTGCAGCCGCTCGGGACGCTGGCGGCGCAGCTCGATGCCTACGCGCCCACGATGCTCGCGACCTATCCGACCGCCGCCGAGGTGCTTGCGGACGAGCAGCAGGCCGGTCGGCTGCACCTGCGCCTGTCCGAGATCTGGTGCGGCGGCGAGAACCTCTCGCCCCCGACCCGCGAGCGCCTGCAGGCCGTGTTCCAGGCGCCCGTCTTCGAGGAGTACGGCGCGTCCGAGTTCATGGCGATCGCGGCCGGCTGCCGCGCCGGCTGGTTGCACGTGAACGCCGATTGGGTCGTGCTGGAGCCGGTCGATGCGTCGATGAGGCCGGTGCCGGCCGGGCAGCCGTCGCATACCGTGCTGCTGACGAATCTCGCGAACCGGATCCAGCCGCTGATCCGATACGACCTCGGCGATTCGGTCACGGTGCGCGCCGATCCTTGCCCGTGTGGCAATCCCTTGCCGGCGATACGCGTCGAAGGGCGGCGCGACGACGTGCTGGTGTTCGCGCGCGACGACGGCGAAGCCGTGCGATTGATGCCGCTGGTTCTGGCCACGGTGCTCGAGGACGACGCGGCCGTGTACGACTTCCAGCTCGTGCAGACGGGGCAGCGCGAGGTCCGGCTTCACCTGGGCCACGACGATCGGGCGGGCGCCGCCGGCGCCTGCGCCGCGCTGCAGCGCTACTTCGCCGGCCAGGGATTGGCGGGCGTTCGCATCGACGTCGCGCCCGAGTCGCCGCGCCGTGGCGGCAATGCGAAGCTGCGTCGCATCGTGCATGCGGTCGACGGCCCGGCCACGGCAGCCTGACCCGGGACCCGCGCCGCATGCGGCTTGCCGGCGTGCGCTACATTCGCGCGCTTGTCGACCGTCCATGCCGGGGCACCTCGTGAAGATCGTCTGTCTCGACCTCGAAGGGGTGCTGGCCCCCGAAATCTGGATCGAATTCGCGTCGCATGCCGGCATCGAGGCCCTGAAGCGCACGACCCGCGACGAGCCGGACTACGACGTGCTGATGAGGTACCGGCTCGAGATCCTCGATCGCGCCGGACTGCGGCTGCCCGACATCCAGCGCGTCATCGACCGGATGGGCCCGCTGCCCGGGGCGCGCGAGTTCGTCGACGGCCTGCGCGAACGCTTCCAGGTCGTGATCCTCTCCGACACGTTCTATGAGTTCGCGCAGCCGCTGATGCGGCAGCTCGGCTTCCCGACGCTGATGTGCCACCGGCTGCTCGCCGATGCGTCCGGGCGCGTCGTCGGCTACCGGTTGCGGATGAAGGACCAGAAGCGCGCTGCGGTCGAGGCGTTCCGCGGCCTCAATTTCCGGACGCTGGCGGCGGGCGATTCGTACAACGACACCGCGATGCTGGGCGCCGCCGACGCCGGGATCTTCTTCCGGCCGCCGCCGCAGATCGCGGCGAAGTTTCCGCAGTTTCCGGTGACGCAGGACTACGCCGAGCTGGCGGCGGCGCTGCACGCCGCAGCGCGGCGGATCGACGAGGCGGCGAGCGGCTGAGCGGCTGAGCGGCTGAGCGGCGGCCGCCGACGCCACGACCCCGAGACGCCGCCCGCGACGGCAAGCCCGTTCGCCCGAAAGCGAGCAGGCCCCGCGCCCGGATCAGCTCACGACCACGCTCGGCTCGGCCAGCGCCGCGCCGCCGGTGCGGGTCTCCGCGGGTTCCTCGCGGCCGGCCGCGGGCCGCGCGGCCGGGCCGAGCAGCCGCGACACCGTGCCCGGGCGCTCGATCATTCCGCACTCGAGCGCCGCGAGCGTCAGCTCCGAGACGTTGCGCAGGCCGAGCTTCCGCATCAGGCTCGCGCGGTGCTTCTCGACGGTCTTCGGGCTTACGTGGAGATACTCCGCCGCGGCGCGGTTCGTGTGTCCTTCGGCGACGAGCTTCAGGACACTGCGCTCGCGCGGCGTGAGCTTGTCCCACGGCGATGGCCGCGTCTTCGCCGGACTGTTCTGGACGAACGTGTCGACGACGTGCGCCGAGAGATCGGGACTGAGGAAGCGCTTGCCGTTGACGACGCTGCGCAGCGCGGCGACCAGTTCGTCGTAGGACGTCGTCTTGAGCACGTAGCCGTCGGCGCCGGCGCGCAGCGTCTCGCGGACATGGCCGTCGGCTTCCAGGCCGGTCAGCGCGACGACGCGAACCTGTGGCAGCCGGCGCTTGATCTGCGTCGTGACCTCGATGCCGCTCATGATCGGCAGCGCCAGATCGAGCAGCACCAGGTCGGGCCGCAGGTTGATGGCCGCCTCGAGCGCCGCCTTGCCGTCGCGCGCTTCCCCGACGACATCGAAATCCGGCAGTGCGCCGATCATCGCCCGCAGGCCCTGGCGCAGGAGGTTCTGCTCTTCGGCAATCAGGATTCGATGCTTCATCGGTTTCGCGTCCCCAAACGGTGGTCCGACGCGACATCGCTTCCTGGATGGCCCCGGACGGCCGAGTCCGCGGCTATTTCCCGCTGGCTGGTGCCGTTCCGGAGTCCCACGACGTGATGTCGCCGTTTTCCCCGCTTCCGCCCGGTTGCCCGTCGGCTCCGTAGCTGAGCAGGTCGTAGTCGCCGTGTTCTCCCGGCGACTTGTACTGGTAGGCGCGTCCCCAGGGGTCCGCCGGTACCTGCTTCGCCAGGTACGGTCCCTGCCACTTGTCCACCCCGTCGGGCTTGACGACGAGCGCTTGCAGTCCCTGGCTCGTCGTCGGATAGCTGCCGGTATCGATGCGGTACTGGTCGAGCGCCTTGCCGAAGTTCTCGATCTGGGCCCGGGCCACCGAAATGTTCGACTTGCCGAGCTGCCCGAAATAGCGCGGCGCGACGATCCCGGCGAGCAGGCCGATGATCACGACGACGACCAGCAGTTCGATCAGCGTGAATCCGCGCCGGCGGCCGGCGCGCGCCGCGGTACGCGGTCGATCTGCCGTCGGGTTCCCGCGCGTCGTGCGGGACGTGGGACAGGCCGTGGGACAGGCAGTGGGACGGGCCGTTGGACGGGCACGACGGGTCGGTGCTGCAATCGATCTCATGCAGGACTCCATGGACCTGGCGTGCGCGCAAGGCGGCGCCGAAGGCCCGAGCCCAAGCCGGATAGGCGGCAGTTGCGGGTGCGATGGGCGGATATGGGGGAAAACCCGCCCCTCTTGATCGGTAAGCCACGCAAATCGCTCCCATGTACGCCTACCAAACCTGCGCTATAACACCCCCATTCTAGGATGAGTTGAGCAAATGCGCGGGATGGGGAAACCCTTGTTTTATTACCTATTCACGGTATATAAAACATCGATATCCCGTAACATCCCGTCCCACAAGCGCTATTTTCGCGCGTCACGCCAGTCGCGCCGCGCAGGGCGCGACCCGAATAGTCGTCGATTTGAATGAAGCGCGTGTTGTCGAACGGCGGCTGCCCGACCCGGGCGAGCTGCGGCGCGATCGCGCCTCGCGCGGAGCGGCCCGGCTTGCGGTCAGCCGACGCCGGCTTCGAGCCTGATGCGGTAGCCCGCGCCGCGAACGGTCTGGATGACGCCGCGCGCCAGCTTGCGACGCAGGTGGTGGATATGGACTTCGACGGCGTTGCTGTCGATCGTTTCGTCGAGGCCGTAGAGGATCTGCTCGAGCTGGCGCCGGCTGATGATCCGCTCGCGGTTGCGCACGAGCGTTTCCAGCACACGGAACTCCCGCGGCGTCAGGCCGACGGCCTGGCCGTGCCACGTCACGGCGCGCCCGTCGGGCGACATCACGAGCGGCCCGACCGCCAGCTCGCCGCCTTCGGCGATCGCCGGCGCCACCGCGTGGGTAAGATCGTCGGTTTCCGGTCCGAGCATCTGGAAGTCGAGCGGGGAATTTCCGCACTCGCCCCAAGTCGAATGTTCATATCATCAACACGCATTGATTTCCGGAGCTTGGCCCAGGTCAAAGGTGGTTGCGTTAGCTCGCCTCGGGCGAGCCGAGCGTTGCTTAAGATTTCTTCGCGGTGCCGGGCCCTGCGCGGCATTCACGCTGCTCTCGAATCGATGACGATGCATCCGTCTGCACCTGTATCCCTCATCGCCACGCCGGTCCCGATGGCGCGCGTGACGTTCGGTGAACGCCTGCGACGCGCGTTCCTTCGCCGCGCTTCGCCCGGGGCCGGGCGGAGGGCCTCCCGGCCGGCATCGCTCGCAGCGGTCGGGCTGGCCCTGTGGCTGGGCGCCGCCGGATCGCAGGCGGCGAACGCGGCGCCCGGCGTCGTCCGCGTCGAGCACGTTGAAGCCGAACTGGTCGCCGACGTCGACGCGATCGCACCCGGGAAGGCACTCAACGTCGCGCTGCGGCTGCGCCATGACCCGCACTGGCACACGTACTGGCAGGTTCCCGGGGATTCGGGGCTGCCGACCACCGTGGCCTGGCAGCTTCCCGCGGGATTCCATGCGGATCCGCTCGAATGGCCGCTGCCGCAGCGGATCGCGACGGGTCCCATCATCAACTACGGCTACGAAGGGATGGTCCTGCTGCCGACCCACATCGCGGTCCCGCAGGACCTCGCCGTCGGTTCGACGGTGCGACTTGCCGCGCAGGCCCGCTGGCTGATGTGCAACGACGTCTGCATCCCGGCCCAGGCCGACCTGGAACTGCAGATGCCCGTCGTCGAAGGCAGCAGCGTGAAGAACGCGCGCTGGGCGGCCGCGATCGCCGTCGCGCGGGGCGAAGTCCCGCAGCCGGTCGCGCTTGACGGCGCCGCGGCAGCGCTCGACGGGAGGCGGATCCGCCTCACGTTCAACACGACCGGCGCGGCGCCGCAGGAGCTTCAGTTCTTCCCGCTCGAGGCCGGGCGCATCGACGATTCGGCGCCGCAGCAGTTCGCGATGGTCGGGCGCGTCGCGTCGCTGGAGCTCACGGCGGCGGATCCGGTCGCCGCGGACTTTCGCGCGCTGCGGGGCGTCCTTGTCGCCTACGGCGGCGAGCCGTGGAACGGCACGATCGACGTCGCGCTCGCCCGCGGGAAGATCGCCGCGGCGCCGCCGCCGGCCGGCGCGAGCGGCGCGTCGCACGGTCATGCCGCGCAGGATGCCGACGCGGCCGCCGGTGCCACGGCGGCGGGGGGCGTCTCGGCCTGGCTTGCGCTTGCGGGCGCCTTCCTGGGCGGGATGATCCTGAACCTGATGCCTTGCGTCTTCCCGGTGCTGTCGCTGAAGGTGATTGGCATCGTGCAGCACGGCGACGACGGGCCGGTGCGGCCCTACCGGCACGGCATCGCGTTCGCGGCGGGGACGACGCTGACGTTCGTCGCGCTCGCCGGCCTGCTGCTGGCGCTGCGCGCGGCCGGATCCGAGATCGGCTGGGGCTTCCAACTGCAGACCCCCTGGGTGGTCGCGGCGTTGACCACGCTGTTCTTCCTGATCGGGCTCAACCTCCTCGGAACGTTCGAGTTCACTTTCGGCGCGCGCCTCGCCAATTCGGGCCCGCTGGCCCGGCTCGCCGGTGCCGCGGAGTCGGGGCCCGCCACCGCCGGCGCCGCGCTGCGCGGCAGCTTCGCAACCGGCATCCTCGCCGTCATCGTCGCCGCGCCTTGCACCGCGCCCTTCATGGGCGCAGCGCTGGGGTACGCCGTGGCCCAGCCGGGGGTCGTCGCGCTCGCGGTCTTCGCCGCGCTCGGCGTCGGGATGGCCGTGCCGTACCTGCTGCTGACCGTGTTTCCCGGCTGGCGAACCGTCCTTCCGCGTCCCGGAGCCTGGATGCTGCGGCTGAAGCAGGCGCTGGCTTTCCCGATGTTCGCGACCTGCGTCTGGCTGCTCTGGGTGCTCGGCCAGCAGCTTGACGTCAATGCCGTCGCGATCCTGCTTGCCGCGCTCGTCGCCACCGGTCTTGCGGCCTGGGCCCTCGGGCTGTCCCAAAACGGCCCGAAGCGCTGGCGCTGGCTGGGCCTGGCCGCCGCGGTCGCCGCCGGCTACGGCATCGTCGCGGCAACGTCCGCCGCGCCGTTGCGTGCCGACGCGTCGATGCGCGCGAAGGACGCCGGCTCCGCGGCGCACGCGGCCTGGAAGCCCTGGTCGGACGATGCGGTCCAGGCGAGCCTGGCCGCGGGCCGGCCGGTCTTCGTCGACTTCACGGCCGCGTGGTGCGTGACGTGCCAGGCGAACAAGCGCCTCGTCCTCCACAGCACGCGGGTGACGCAGGCCTTCGAGAACCGGAACGTGACGCGCCTGGTCGCCGACTGGACCCGCGGCGACGAGCGGATAACCCGCGAACTGGCGCGGCACGCGCGCAGCGGCGTGCCGATGTATCTCCTCTACGATCGAGGCGGCGCGGTCCACGTGTTGCCGGAATTGCTGACGGAGCAGGGCGTGATCGACGCGCTCGCCGCGAGCTAGTCTTCGCGGCGGAGCGCTTCCCGGCTCGACGCGGCACCTTGCCCGCTGGCCGCCGGAAAGCGGACGCCGAAGCGCGACCCGCGGCCGGGCTCGCTGTCGACCCGGATCGAAGCGCCGTGCAACTCCGCGATCCGCTTGACGATTGCGAGACCGAGGCCGGTGGAGGTGTCGCCGTCATTGCGCTCGCGACCCTCGACGCGGTAGAAGCGGTCGAAGATTCGTTCGTGCTCCGCCGCGGGGATGCCGGCGCCGGTGTCGGTCACCGCGAGCTCGACGCCGCGGGCATCGTCGCCGTGGACCGTGATCGCGACGCGGCCGCCGGCGGGCGTGTACTTCAAGGCATTCTCGACCAGGTTTTCGATGAGTCGCTCGACCATCGCGATGTCGGCGTGGATCGGCGCGGCTCGCGGATCGAGGTCCACCGCAAGCTGGACGCCGCGATTCTGCGCCGGAAGCGCGTATTTCTGCCCGATATCGCCGACCAGCTCGGCGAGCGCGAAGGTCTCGCGCCGCGGCAGCGTTTCCGGCGCATCGAGCTTCGAGAGCTCGAACATCTGGTCGACGAGCCGGTTCAGTCGCATCGCGTGCTTGTGGGCAATCGCAAGGTAGTCGTCGCGCTGCTGCGGACTCAACTGGTCGCGTTTGACGATCAGCGTCTGCAGGTAGCCTTGCAGCGCCGCGAGCGGCGTGCGCAGGTCGTGCGAGGCGTTGAGCACCGCGGTGCGCCGTCCGCTGTCGATCGCCTGCAGCCGCTCGAGCTGCGCGAGGATCCGCAGCGACATCTCGTGGAACGCGGTGGACAGCCGGGCGATCTCGTCGCCGCCGGCGTCGGCGGCGGTCGCCCGCGCCGGCTCGATCGAGAAGCCGCTGGCGACGAAGCGCTCGACGCGCTCGCACAGCCGCTGCAGCGGTGCCGTCATGCCGCGAAACAGCAGCGCGCCGGCAATCAGCGCGAAGAGCAGCGCCCCGGCGACCGCGGCCAGCGTCGCGGCGCCCACGTAGCCGCGCGACGAGCGCATCGCCGCCGCCTCGATCTCCGAACGACCCAACAGCACGTAGACGTAGCCCAGCGGCTCGGCGGCGCTCCCCAGCGGGGCGGCGGAGAAGATCCCGACGCCGCCGCTGCGCGGATCCGCGCCGCGTATCGGCATCGGGCGGCTGCGGCGGATGAAGGCGCGGACC
This sequence comes from Burkholderiaceae bacterium, assembly GCA_035524275.1. Lineage (GTDB taxonomy): Bacteria > Pseudomonadota > Gammaproteobacteria > Burkholderiales > Burkholderiaceae_F > DATKPC01. The sequence goes on along the minus strand of DATKPC010000064.1, from coordinate 29,133 downwards.
GGTTCGAGGTCGACGTGCTCGCGCGCCAGCCGCTGGTTCGCGCCGGAGTAGGCGAGCACGCGTCCGTCGCGGTCGAGGACGTAGACCTCGACCAGCGGGTTGGCCATCGTCACGGAAGGAAAGATTTCCTCGAGCGATCGGACGTCGAGGACGCCGGGCCCGATCGTGTGCGCCTCGCTCGCGATGAACCCGGCGAGTTCCGCGCTGCTGCGCTGAAGCACCTCGTCCTGGTACGCGCCGCTCACCATTCGCAGGATCACGACGAGCACGACCCCGAGCGCCAGGACGAGCGCCAGCAGCACCGCCGCGAGCCGCACGTAGAGCTGGTCGAACGCGCGCCGCGGCGCCATCGGCATCGCGCCCGCCGCCGCCGGCTCGGCGGAGGTCGAGCTCAAGGCGCCGGCGCCGGGGCTTCGTCGGCGAATTTGTAGCCGACCCCCCAGACCGTGAGGATGTATCGCGGCTGGGCCGGGTCCTTCTCGATCTTCGCGCGCAGCCGGTTGATGTGCGAGTTGACCGTATGCGCGTAGCCGTCGTGCGCGCCGCCCCACACCGCGTCCAGCAACTGGCCGCGCGTGTAGACGCGTCCCGGATGCCGGGCGAAGAACAGCAGCAGGTCGAACTCCTTCGCGGTCAGCGCGATCGGCGCGCCGTCGACCAGCACGCGGCGCTGCTCCGGCTCGATCGCCAGCGCACCGAGCTGCAGCGCCGGCGCGGCGGCCTCGGAGCCGGCGGACTCCGGCCTCCGGGCCAGGCCGTCCATGCGCCGCACGATGGCCTTCGCGCGAGCCACGAGCTCCATCACGTTGAACGGCTTGACGAGGTAATCGTCGGCGCCGATCTCCAGCCCCAGCACGCGCTCGGCGTCGGACCCGCGCGCGGTGAGCATCAGGATCGGAATGTAGCGCGGCAGCGTTCGCAGCCGGCGGCAAACCTGCAGCCCGTCGAGTCCCGGAAGCCCGAGGTCCAGGATCACCAGGTCGGGGGGCTGCTCCTGCGCGATCTTCAGCGCCGCGAGGCCGTCGCTGCAGATGCGGACGTCGCGCGCGACGTCGGCCAGATGCAGCGCGGCGAGCTCCGCCAGGTCGCGCTGGTCTTCGACGATGAGGATGGAATCGAGCATGTCCGGAGGCACCGGAATCAGTCGCCCCGGCCGCCGGAAGCTTACGCGGCGTCGCGCAACGATCACGGGGCAGGAGACGGAGATTTGAACGATTGTCCCGTGAATCGGGATATTTGCGTGATATTTGCCGTGGAGACTGGCGTCCATCGATCCACCGCCGCAGCCGAGCCGGCCGCCGCGGCGGCCCAGAAGCCCCGGATTGCAAGGAGCCTGTCCATGATCCCCACCGCGACCCCCGCCGCCACCCCCAGCGCCTCGCGCGTCGCCCGCCCGGCGTCGCCGGCATCGCCCTGTCCCTTGCGGGCACTGGGACCCGACGAGATGGCGGCGCTGCAGCGGAAACTCGTCGCCTTCGCGCGCCGCTCGCTGCGCGATCCGCATGCCGCGGAGGACGCCGCCGCCGACACGCTGCTCGCGCTGCTCGAGGCGCCGGCGGCCTATCGCGGCGAGTCGCAGTTGCACACCTACGCGATCGGCGTCCTGAAGCACAAGATCGTCGACCGTATACGCGGTCGATCACGCGAATCGACCGAGGAGCCGGCCACGCTCGAACTCGAGGCCGATCACGCCCCCGGCCCGGAAGCGCGCCTGGACGACGCGCAGCAGGTCGATCGGTTCTGGCGCACGCTGCGCGGCGCCGTCGGCGGGCTGCCGCAGCGGTTGCGGACGGCCTTCTGGCTGCGCGACGTCGTCGACTGCGATACGCGGACGCTGTGCGACCACCTGCAGGTGACCGAGGGGCATGCGCACGTGCTGCTGCACCGCGCGCGTCGCCAGTTGCGCAACGACTGGCACGCCGCCGAGGCGGCGCTCGCGTAGCGTGGGTTCGGGCCCGGGGCGGCCGGTCCGGCAACGACGCCGGCGGGCGGGCGGATGAAAAGCGGTCCGCGCCGCCGGCATTCGTCCGCGGGTCAGGGGCCGAGGAGCCGGCCGGCCACGGCGCCGGCCACCAGCAACGCGGTGAACTGGAGCTCGATCTGGAAGGTCCGGAACAGCACGCCGTTGAACGCGAGCCCGGCATCCGGATCGGCCAGGCAGTGCCCGAGATCGCGGCCCAGCCGCCCGGCGGCCGGCACGAGGAGCAGCGGCAGAAGGAGGGTGGGCGCGCGCGCCAGCCAGGCTGCCGGGGCCAGCAGCGCGAAAGGAACGACGAGCAGCGCCGCGTAGATGCGGTGCGCGAGCCGGGCGCCGGCGACGACCGGCAGCGTCCGGCGCCCGACGGCGCGATCGTGCGCGATGTCGCGACAGTTGTTGACGAGCAGCGCGGCGGCCGCAAGCATCCCGAGGGACGTGGCGACGATCCAGGTCGCGGCCGGAGGCTCGACGCCGACGATCGCGAAGTCGGTTCCGAGCGTCGCGACGAGCCCGAAGAACAGGAACACGACGACTTCCCCCAGCGGGGTGTACGCGATCGGCCACGGCCCGCCCATGTAGGCGAGCGCCGCGATCAGCGACGAGCCACCGATCGCGACCATCGGCCAACCGCGCTCGGCGACGACCGGCGCGCCCAGCGCCACCGTGGCGACGACGCATCCTGCGATGACCGCCCGGACTTGCGCCACCGTGAGCCAGCCGTTCGCGGTGGCCCGTGCCAGCCCGACGCGGCGCGCCTGGCGCTCGGCGCCGCGCGCGGTGTAGCCGGCGTCGTTCTGCAGGTTCGTGATCGCCTGCACCAGCACCGCGGTGGCCAGCGCCAGGACGAGGATGCCGACGGCGAAATGTCCGCTGCGAAGCCAGACGAGCGCCGTGGCCGCCAGCACCGGGCTGACGGTCACGAGGAGGCTGCGCGGGCGGACCGCGACCAGCCAGGCGTCCAGGGATCCGGGGCGGATGTCCGCCGGCTTCATCGACGTGTCGTGCATGCGAGCCATTCTCGCTCAAGCCGACCGCGATCCCGGCCGCCCGCGGCACCAAGTCTTGACCAGGGGCCAATCGCTGCGTGGGCGCCGGCTTAGATTCCCATCGAGGGCGGCTTGCCGTCGCCCGCTTCGGGGAGGAACGAGAAATGAAGCCGTTGATCGCGCTGTCGGCCGCCGTCGCCTGCGCCGCCGCGCTGCTGGAGCCCGCGCTCGCCGACGAGTTCGGCATCGCCAAGAAGGCCGGTTGCCTCGCGTGCCACGCGGTGGACGCGAATCTGGTCGGGCCGTCCTACCGGCAGATTGCCGCGAAATACAAGGGCAACGCGGCGGCCCCGGCGATGCTTGCCGAGCGGGTGCGCAAGGGCAGCAAGGGCGTCTGGGGTCCGACGCCGATGACACCGAACGTGCCGGCGCGGATCAGCGACGCCGACCTGAAGGCCGTGATCGCCTGGGTCCTGAAGCAGTAGGCCGCCGTCGCGCTGGCCCCGCCGACGCCGCCCTCTCGACGCATCACGCGCCGCCGCGCGTCGCGCGCTCGCGATCGTCAAGCAGCGCCCAGCGCTCGACCTTGTGCGCCATCTCGATCTCGATCTGCTCGCAGCGCGCGCGATCGCCGCGGATCGCATCGGCGCCGCGCCGGTGGTAGTCCGGGGCTGCGGCGGCGGCATGCAGCGCCGCCAGTTCCTGCTCCAGCGCCTCGATTTCCGCCGGCAGCGCTTCGAGCTCGCGCTTCTCCTTGAAGCTCATGCGCGGCGCGGCAGCGCGCCGCGCCGCGGCGGCAGCGCGCGCGTCGTTCTCGTCGGCGCCGCGCGGCGGCCTTGCGGGCGGCGCTGCGCTCCGGGTCGGGGCGCCGCCCGCAGGACGCTGCGCGAGATAGTCGCTGTAGCCCCCCACCGACTGGCGCCAGGCACCGTCGCCCTCGAAGGCGAGCGTCAGCGTCGCGATGGCGTCGAGGAATGCGCGGTCGTGGCTGACGAGCAGCAGCGTGCCGCGGTAGTCCTGCAGCGTCTGCTCCAGCAGCTCGAGCGACTCGATGTCGAGGTCGTTGGTCGGCTCGTCGAGGACGAGCAGGTTCGCCGGCTGCGCGAACAGGCGCGCCAGAAGCAGCCGGTTGCGTTCCCCGCCGGAAAGCGTCTGCACCGGCGCGTTCGCGCGCCGCGGCGGGAACAGGAAGTCGCCGAGGTAGCCGATCACGTGCTTGCGCGTGCGCTGGTCGCCGCTGCCGAGCTCGACCCAGTCGGAGCCGGGAGCGATCGTCTCCGCGACCGTCCTGCCGGGATCGAGCTGCGCGCGCAGCTGGTCGAAATAGGCGATCGCGAGCCCGGTGCCGCGCCGGACCGTTCCGGAATCCGGCTGCAGCGTTCCGAGGATCAGCTTGAGCAGCGTCGATTTGCCGGCGCCGTTGGGGCCGATCAGTGCCAGGCGCTCGCCGCGCATCAGGCGCAGTGACAGGTCGCTGACGACGACGCGGTCGCCGAACCGCTTGCCGACATGCTCCAGTTCGGCGACCAGGCGTCCGGACCGGTCGCCGGCGTCCAGGTGCATCCGGACGTCGCCCGGTCGCTCCCGTCTCGCCTCGCGCTGTCGTCGCAGCGTCTCGAGGCGCACGACGCGTCCCGCGTTGCGCGTGCGGCGCGCTTCGATCCCCTTGCGGATCCACGCTTCCTCCTGCGCCCAGAACTTGTCGAAGCGGCGCGCGGCGGTCGCCTCGGCGGCAAGCTCGTCGCCGCGGCGCGCTTCGAACGCGGCGAAATTGCCCGGGTACGAGCGCAGGGTCCCGCGGTCGAGCTCGACGATGCGCGTCGCGACGCGATCGAGGAAGCGCCGGTCGTGCGTGATCACGATGCAGGCGCGCGACCTGGCGACCCAGTCCTCGACGAGCTCGATGCCGTCGATGTCGAGGTGGTTCGTCGGCTCGTCGAGCAGCAGCAGGTCGGCGTCGACCGCGAACGCCAGCGCGAGCGCGGCGCGCTTGCGCTCGCCCCCGGACGCGTGGATGGCGGACCGCGCCGGATCGAGCCCGAAGCGGTGCAGGAATTCGCCGAGCCGTGCCTCGAGGCGCCAGCGTTCGCGTTCGTCGGCGATCGCCTCGAACCCGCCGCGCAGCGCGAGCGATCCGTGGATCGTCTCTCCGTCCGGCAACGTCGGCTCCTGCTCGACCAGCACGACGCGCAGGCCGTCGCGACGCCGTATCTCGCCGTCGTCGAGCGCCGCGCGCCCGGCGATCGCGGCGAGCAGCGACGACTTGCCGCTGCCGTTGCGGCCGATGAGGCCGATGCGTTCGCCTTCGCCGACCGCGAGGGCCGCGCCGTCGAGCAGCGGCAGGTCGCCGAAGGCGAGCTCGGCGCGCTCGACCGTGAGTAGCGTCACGAAACGATGTAGGCGCCGGAGCCGGTCGCCACGACGATGCCGCTGCTGTTGACCATGTCCATCCGCGTCGAAGCGACGCGGCTGCCGAGGCGCAGGACCGACACCGCGATGTCGAAGTGCGGTCCGGTGGCCGGGCGCAGGTAGTCGACCCGCAGGTCGATCGTTCCCAGCTTCGCGAAGCGCGCCGCCCGCTCGGCGATCGACTCGTTCATGTGGCGCGCGGCGATCGCCAGCATGATGCCGAAGCCGCCGGCCGCATCGATCGCCGCGCTGATGGCGCCGCCGTGCAGCCGGTGGTGCAGGAAGTGGCCGATGAGCTCCGGCCGCATCCGGATCCGGCACGTCGGCCGCTCGACGTCGAAGGACGTGAGCTCGAGGCCGATCAGGCGATTGAACGCGACGCGCTGCTCGAACACGTCGCGCATCGCCTCGACGAATCCGGCTTCGAAAGCGACGCTGGGGGCCGGCGCTTGCGGCGTGGCGGGCGGGGTTTCCATTCGGCGAGCTTATTACATCGAACGCTAACGTTTTTGCGGTATTCGAATGGGCTACGCTGCCGCGCGACAAGGGGAAACCCGTCCCGTGCGACGCGGAGCGGGTGGGGGCTCATGCCCCCGCGTTCGTGGCGACATCACGCATATGTGGGTTGCGCAACGTTGAAACTTTCAACTCACAAATTCGATCCGGTCGCCGTTTCTCAGCGTCAGTGAGTGCGGCACCGAAGGCGCGCGTCGCGAAGGGCATAACGCGAGTTGGGGACGCGCGTTTGCGATGTCGCATAGGCGCCGCCACTCGTGGATCCGCTTATCGGATGAAAGGCGCCGCTAGCCCCAGGCCTTGCTGCACGCGTTCGCGATCGCTCGAAGAATGGCGGAAAGCGGCGAACTGAGAAAGTAGCCAACAAGCCGCACAGTGGGGTCCCGAGGGGTCCAGCAGCCGGGTCCACGAGCGGATCCGGGAGCGGATCCACGGGCGGGACCGCAGGCGGGTCCATGCAGCGCGGCGCGAGGTGGGGAATGGAGAGCCGGACGAAAATCATCCAGGGGGGCGGCGCGCGCCGCGTGCGCGGCCTGACGCTCGTCGAGCTGCTCGTCACGATGGTGATCGCGGCGATCCTGCTCGCCTACGGCGTGCCGTCGCTGCAGAGCTTCGTCGCGTCGAACCAGCTTGCGACGTCGGCCAACGAGCTGGTCGCTTCCCTCAATCTCGCGCGCAGCGAAGCGGTGCGGACGAGCGCGCCCGTCGGCGTCTGCGTCGAAGGCGGCAACAGCTGGATCGTCGCGCCGCTCACGGGCGGCAGCCTGACCGCGACGTGCGACAAGACGCAGACGATCCGCGCCGGGGCGCCCAGCGGTCCGCAGCTCACGGTGGACGCGCTGATCGTCCCGGTCGCGGGCAGCGGCGCGATCGCGTTCGACGCGCTCGGCCGCCTCGTGACCTCGGGCGGCGCGACGTTGGCGGAGATCATGGTCTGCCGTGGCGGGTCGCCGGTCGCCGGCGGCGTGTCGTCGTCGCGGGCGGTGCTCGTCGCGCAGAGCGGAAGGATTCGCGTCGCGACGACCGACACCAATGGCTATCCGCTCGATGCCAACGGCGCGGAGATCGCCGGCTGCTGAGGCGGTCCGGCGGCCATCGAGGAGACGCGGCGCATGAAGGAGCTGCCAATGAAGCGGACATGGACATGCGGCCGGGGCCGGCTGCGACGCTCGCCGGCGCGCGCGCAGCGCGGCCTGACGATGGTCGAGGTGCTGGTGTCGATTGTCGTGCTCGCGATCGGGCTGCTCGGGCTGGCGGGCCTGCAGGCGAATGGCATCAAGATCAACCAGGGATCGACGTACCGGTGGAAGGCCACGCAGCTCGCCGCCGACCTGGCTGACCAGTTGCGCGCCGACAAGACCGCGCTCGCCGCGGCCGGGGCCGGCCTGTCGTGCGTGATCAGTGCCAGCGGCGCGTTGACCGGCACCTGCCCGGGCGGCCTGCTCGCGACGAACCTGCCGAACTGGGCGGCAAGCCAGCTCGCGATGCTGCCGGGGGCGTCGGCAACGTTCGCGCCCAACGCCGCCGGCGTCTGGGAAGTCGACATCGGTTGGGACGATTCGCGCGCCGCGCAGGCGGCGCCGGGCGTCGCGGTGGCGCCGGCCGCGTGCGGCGCACTGCCGACGCCGACGACGGGCTGCTTCTCGCTGGTGACTCGCATATGAAGATGGCCCTTCCTCTTCGCGGCGCTCGCGCCGCGCAGCATGGCCTGACGCTGATCGAACTGCTGGTCACGATGGTGATCAGCCTGATCGTCCTCGCCGCGATCAGCTATGCCTACCTGGGGACGCACGGGGCCTATCGGACGAACGAGGGCGCCGCCCGCGTCCAGGAGTCCGGCCGCTTCGCGATCGACTCGATTGCGCGCGACCTGCGCCGCACGGGCTTCCTCGGCTGCGGTTCGACGCTCACGGCCACCGGCAAGGTGCCGCCGGCCGTCATGGTGGCGCCGGGTGCCGCCGCGGTGTCGTATGCCGGCAACGTCGGGGTCGTCAGCGGCTTCACCGGCGCCTGGGATGCGTCGGCCTTCAAGGTCCAGCCGTTTGCGCAGCCCGCGACCTGGATCCCGGGTACCGACGTCCTCGTCATTCGCGTCGCGACCTCCTCGCCGGTCCCGGTCCAGCAGTTCACGCCCGGCGGCACGACGTTCGTGGCCGACGGCGCCATCTGCAGCGCCATCAATCCATCGCCGTCGCCGACGTTGCTGGCGATCTCCAGCTGCACGCGCGCGGCACTGGTGTCCGTCGCGGCGGGAGCGACGTCGCCGGCCTGCACGGCCGGGGTGCCGGCTCCCGGCGTGCCGACGACGGTCACGTTCGCGTCGGCGGTTCCGGTCAACGACGTCGGCGAGACCGCATTGACGGTCGACGGCTTCCTGACGGCGCAGCAGTTCGACGAAGTCGCCTACTACGTGGCGAAGAACAGCGCGGGCGGCGTGTCGCTGTACCGCCACTCGGCGGCCACCGGCGCCAGCGACGAGGTCGTCGACGGCATCGAGGGCCTCGGGCTGCAGTTCGGCGTCGCCGCGGCGCTGCCGCCGGGCGATGCCGCGACGCAGATGCAGCTGGCGGGCGCCAATGCGATCGGGCCGAACACCGGGAACGCGAACTGGGCCAACGTCGTCAGCATCGAAGTCGCGGTGCAGGCGGTCGGCGGCGACCTTGCGGGGCAGCCGGGTGTGCAGGGCCAGGCGGGCGCGACCAACGGCGTGCAGGCCTATGCGACGCCGCTCGTGCCGGGGCAGGGCGTCCTCGCGGTCACGGACACGCGGTTGCGCGACCGCTTCTCGACGACCGTCGCGCTGCGCAACCGGATGAACTAGGAGCGATGTGATGCGATCGAACGAAGGTTGCGCCGCGCCCCTGCGGCCCCCCGCGCGCCGGCAGGGCGGCGCCGTGCTCGTCGTCGGCCTCATCTTCCTCGCGATGCTGACGCTGATGGGCGTGGCCGCGTTCTCGGTCGCGACGCAGGAGGAGCGGATGACCAGCAATTCCCGCGACCGGCTGCGGGCGCTGGAGGCCGCAGAGGCCGCGTTGCGGACCTGCGAGGGCCTGGCGATCAATGCCGGAACCACGTTCTCGGCGACCGGGGGCCTCGGTGCCGGCAGCGCGGCGCCGGGCGGTTTCTACGTTCGGCTGCCGCCGACGCAGCTGAGCTACGCCGACGCCGGCTACGCCGCGGCGCCGTTCTACAAGTCGGGCTCGCCGGTCGTCCCGTTCGTCGTCTCCGGCGCGATCCCGAACGTGGCGCAGGCGCCCGTCTGCATCGCCGAGTCCTTCGACGTCGATCCGGGGTCGGTGACCTCCGGAGGCAAGCCGCTGAAGACCGTCCCGATGGCGCGCGTCACCGCGCATGCCTGGGGCGCGAACTCCTCGACGCAGGTCACGCTGCAGTCGACGGTCCTGCGATGAGCGCCGGCGCCGGAGGAAGGCGAGTCATGTTGATGCGAATCCGCTGGCCGCGAGGCCGCAATCTCAGGCTGCTCGCCTGGGCGTCGTGGACGACGGCGTGCGCCGTCGCGCTGCTGCTGCAGGCTGCGCAGTCGGCCCATGCGCAGACGACGCCCGCGCCGCTTCCGGTCTCCAATGTGCCGCTGAACCTGTCGCCGCCCCTGCCGCCGAACCTGTTCCTGACGGTCGACGACTCCGGCAGCATGGCGTGGGGGCACATACCCGATACGCTCTATCAGAACCTGACGACGAGTACGAGCGCGCCGGGCACGGCCGAGCCGCTCGCCACGGGGCAGTCCGGAAGCGGCGCCGGCGGGCCCGGCTGCGGCAAGATCTGCGGCGGGCAGGGCCAGCTCGGCACGTGCGCGACGATCGCCTGCGGCGCGGCGCGCGGCTACAAGTCGGCGGCGCTGAATCCGCTGTACTACGACCCGACGCTGACGTACGTGATCCCGCCGGATGCGACCGGGACGCCGCTCGCCACGTCCTTCGCCGCAGCCTATAACGACGGGTTCAACCCGCAGACGAGCGGCACCCTCAACCTGGCGACGCAATACCGCCCGACGTCGACGTACTTTCCCGGATCGACGCCGGCGGCGCCGTGGGCGCCCGGGTCGAACCAGGCCGGCCTGTGTCCAAATTCGTCGAACTTCCTCTGCAACGACTGGGCGCAGCACAACTTTGCCGACCTCGGCGCGCTGGGCGTGAAGACCAGTGCCGATCCGACGTACGCGTACTACTACAACTACGTGCCCTCGAACAGCGGCTGCAGCGGCTCGCTCTACGACGACAACTGCTACACGCTGGTCAAGGTCGGCACCTCGTCCGGGCCGGGAGGCCGGGACGAGACGCGGAACTTCGCAATCTGGTATTCGTTCTACCGCACGCGCCATCTCGCCGTCGTGAGTTCGCTCGCGGTCGCGATGGCCAATCCGACGCTCGCGACGGCCCGCGTGGCGTGGCAGGCCATCGATTCCTGCAACAGCGGATTCGGCACGGTCGGAAGCCCGACCTGTTCCGGCTGGGGCGGCCCGCTGCTGGAAAACAGCATCCACACGTTCAACACGCAGCACAAGACGGACTTCTACAGCTTCCTGCAGTACCTCCCGGCGGCCGGCGGCACGCCGCTGCGCACGGCGCTCGATCGCGTCGGCCAGTTCCTGCAGAAGACCGGCGGTGCCAACGGCCCCTGGGGCTACTACCCGAACTGGAGTTCGACGCTCGACCCGACGCTCGCCTCGGCGCCGACCGGGGCCGAAGCCTCGTGTCGAAAGAACTTCAACATCATCGTCACGGACGGCGAATGGAACCTGACCGGGTCGCCGGTCGCCTCCGGCGGCGAGCAGGGCGCCGCGCTGTGCGGCGGCGACTGCGGCGCCGCCGACAGCACGTCGATGACGCTGCCCGACGGAACCGCGTACCAGCCGGGCGCGGCGACGTCGATCTACAGCAATGACGCGCCGGCGAACTACGGCAGCTGCAACGGCGCCGCCAACGCGACGCTGACGAACGTCGACACGCTGGCCGACGTCGCGTTCTACTACTGGTCGCACGACCTGAATCCGGACGGCCTGACGAACAACGTCAGCACGCTGCTGCCGAACAACGCGTCGTACTGGGACCCGCACTACGACCCGGCGAACTGGCACCACCTGGTGAACTTCACCGTCGGCCTGGGTCTCGACAAGTTCATGACGTATCCGCCTCTGTGGGGCGGCAGCACGTATGCGGGCGCCGGCTACCAGGCGCTCGTGAACGGCACGCAGTCGTGGCCGCCGGTCGCGTTCGGCGACACGCAGGCGTCGTGCTTTGCCGGATTCAATGGCACCGACGACCCGGCCAAGGTCTACGACCTGTGGCATGCGGCGATCAACAGTCGCGGCCAGGCCTTCAGCGCGTCGTCGCCGCAGGGCCTCATCAACGCGCTGGACACGTTCATCAACGCCGAGAGCTACGCGACTTCCGGAGCGTCGACCGCGATCGCCGACACGACGTCGTTTCGCACCGGCACCGACCTGTTCCAGGCGAGCTACCAGTCGAGTGACTGGCACGGGACGATCCGCGCGTTCCCGCTGGTGTTCAACGGCAACGGTTCGTACACGGTCAATACCGGCCAGATCGACTGGACGACCGACAATCGCGGCCCGACCGGAAACAGCAGCGCGTTCCCGACCCCGGCAAGCCGCAACATCGTCACGTTCTCGGCGCCGAGCAACACGACCCCGACGCCGAACCCGGTGCCCTATGCGCTTCCGCTGCTGCAGGCGAGCCTGCAGACCGCGGGCCTGTGGACGACGCCCCTGGTCCACGACGCCAATGTCCTGGCATGGCTGCGCGGCGACGCGACGAACGAGCAGTCGGCCGGCAATCCGGCCGGCACGCTGCGCGCGCGCGCGACGAGCATCCTGGGCGACATCGTCAATTCGAACCCGGCCTATTCCTACAACGAGAATTTCGGGTATGCGTCGCTGCCGGCGTCGATGGGCGGCGGCCTGCCCTACACGACCTACCTGACGCAGGCCAAGGTCGCCGCCGGACGTCCCAAGATGCTGTATGTCGGCGCGAACGACGGAATGCTGCACGGCTTCGCGATCCAGGAGGACGCGACCGGTCGCGTGACCGGGGGCGCGGAGCAGTTCGCCTACATGCCCAACAGCGTGCTGGGCAACGTGTCGGCGCTGGCGTCGACGAACTACACGCACCAGTTCTTCGTCGACGGTTCTCCGTTCGTCGGCGATGCCTACTTCGGTTATGCCGGCGCGTCGCCGGCCTGGCACAGCGTGCTGATCGGGCAGACCGGCGCCGGCGGCAAGTCGGTCTTCGCGCTCGACGTGACGAATCCGCAGAATTTCGGCGCCAGGACCGGCGACAACGGCGTGCTGTGGGAGGTCGACGCGACGACGCCGGACGGCAACACGGTGCTCGACGGGAACCTCGGCTATACGATCGGGCAGGCGATCATCGCGCCGCTGAACGACGGCAAGTGGTACGCGATCTTCGGCAATGGCTACGACAGCGCGCGCCAGTGCGCGGTCCTGTACCTCGTCGAACTCGCGACGGGCATCGTCCACACGATCGACACGACGACCGGCACGCTGGACCATCCGGGCACCGCGAACTGCGCGGCGTCCAACGGCCTGGGCTCGCCGACGCTGTTCGACGTCAACGCCGACCGCGTGATCGACTATGTCTACGCCGGCGACCAGCAGGGCAACCTGTGGCGCTTCGACCTGACGAGCAAGACCGCGTCGAACTGGAACGTGCCCAGCCCCGGCGGCGCGCCGATCGCGTTCTTCCAGGCGTTGTCGCCGAACCCGCCGAATGCGCCGCAACCCATCACGGCGGCACCGGAGATCGGGCCGGCACCGGCGGGACATACCGGGTGGATGCTGTACTTCGGGACCGGACGCTTCTTCGCGACGACCGACCCCGGCGACCTGACCGTCCAGAGCTTCTACGGGATCAACGACCCCGGCACGCAGGTGACCGCGACGATCTCGCGCGCCAACGGTCCTCTGCTGCAGCAGACGATCACGCCGATCGCCGGACCGAACGGACCGGAAAGCGGCCGCAGCCTCAGCCAGAACACGCTCGCCCCGGCGGACAAGGGCTGGTACATCGACTTCAACGTTCCGAACGATGCCGGCGAACGCGTCCTCAGCACGCCGCTCGTGCTCGACGGCGACGTCTTCTTCTCGACGGTCGTTCCGTCGACCTCGACGTGCCAGCCGGGCGGCACGAGCTTCATCATGGCCGTCAACGCGGGAACGGGCGGCGGCGGCGGAACCGACGGGGCGTTCTTCCGCTCGATCCTCGGCGGCGCCGACGGCATCCTGTCGTCGGTCGGCGTCGTGACCGGCCTGGGCAGCATCTCCGACCCGGCGAACGCGAACGACATCATCCTCGCCGGCGGACCGGGCGGCGTCCAGGCGTTCTCGATGCCCACCGGGCTGGTCCCGCAGCGGACGTCGTGGCAGGAGATCATGCCTTGATCCGGCGCGGCGATGGCGCGGCGTGGCATGGCGCGCGACGCGCGCCATGCCACGGCTTCACGCTGATCGAACTGGTCGTCGCGATGGCGGTTGCGGCGATCCTTGCGACGATCGCGATCAGTTCCTATTCGTCCTACGTCGTCCGCTCCAAGCGCGCGGCGGCACGGACGGCGCTGCTGCAGGACGCGCAGTACCTGGAACGCAACTACACCGTGGCCGGCTGCTATACGAATGTCGCGCCCGGCTGCACCGGCGCGGCATCGGCGGTGCCGATCGTTCAGGCGCCGCAGGAAGGCGCCGCGGCCTATACGATCACCGCCGCGATACCCGGTCCGGGGACGTCGGCGTACCTGCTGACGGCGACGCCGAACCTCGGCGGGTTCACGGATCCGGTGTGCGGCAGCCTCACGCTCGACAACACGGGCGCGAAGAACGCCACCGGGACGGATCCGAGCCCCATCGTGGACTGCTGGCAGCGCTGAGCTCGCCGCGGCCGCGTCAGCGCGCCGGCCCGCCGGCGGCGCGGGCGCCCCACGGCGCCGACGCGAGCAGGATCCATCCGGCGACCCACAGCAGGCCGCCGATCGGCGTGACGGCGCCGAATCCGCGGATGCCGGTCAGCGACAGCAGGTAGAGGCTGCCGCTGAACAGCACGACGCCGCCGATGAAGCAGGACCCGGCCGCGGACGACCTTCGGCCGGGCCAGCGTGCGACGGCCCAGGCGCTCGCGAGCAGCGCCAGCGCGTGGAACATCTGGTAGCGCGCCGCCGTCTCGAAGATCGACAGCGTCTCCGCCGGCAGTTGCGCTTTCAGCGCGTGCGCCCCGAACGCGCCGGCGGCGACCGCCAGCGCGCCGAAGATGGCGCCCGCCGAAAGGAACACGCGGTCCATCGCCGGGTCGGCAGCCCGTCAGGGCATCAGGCTGGTCGACGCCGGCCGCTGCGGCAGGTCGAGTTGCGCGACCGGCGCCGGCGTCCGCGCGACGACGCGCCCGCGTCGGACGACGACGAGGCGGGCGGCGCGCAGCCGGATCGCCTCGATCGGGTCGCGCGCATGCAGCAGGACGAAGTCGGCGTGGCAGCCGGGCGCGATGCCGTACCCCGCCAGCCCGAGGATCCGTGCCGGCGTCGTCGTCACCGCATCGAAGCAGCGCTGCATCGCGTCGGTCCCGGTCATTTGCGCGACGTGCAGTCCCATCGACGCGACCTCCAGCATGTCGGCCGACCCCAGCGGATACCACGGGTCGAGCACGCAGTCGTGCCCGAACGCGACGTCGACCCCCGCCGCGAGGAGTTCCGGCACGCGCATCATGCCGCGCCGCTTCGGATACGTGTCGTAGCGCCCCTGGAGCGTGATGTTGATCAGCGGATTGGCGATCGCGGCGACCCCGGACTCGGCGACGAGCGCGATGAGCTTCGACGCGTAGTTGTTGTCCATCGAGTGCATCGACGTCAGGTGCGACCCGGCGACGCGGCCGTGCAGCCGCAGGCGCTGGGTCTCGAAGGCGAGGGTCTCGACGTGGCGCGACAAGGGATCGTCGGTCTCGTCGCAATGCATGTCGACCCGCAGGCCGCGATGCGCCGCCTCCTCGCACAGCAGCTTGACCGACGCCGCGCCCGCCTCCATCGTGCGCTCGAAGTGCGGGATGCCGCCGACGACGTCGACACCCATGTCGAGCGCGCGGCGCAGGTTGTCGATGCCGTCTGCCGTCCGCAGCACGCCGTCCTGCGGGAAGGCGACGAGCTGCAGGTCCAGGTACGGCCTGACGCGCTCGCGCACGTGCAGCAGCGCCTCGACGGCGAGCAGGCGCGGGTCGCACGTGTCGACGTGAGAGCGGATCGCGAGCAGGCCCTTCGCGACCGCCCAGTCGCAATAGGCCAGCGCCCGCTCGACGAGCGCGTCCTGCGTCAGCTGCGGCTTCAGCTCCGACCACAGGGCGATGCCCTCGAGCAGCGTGCCGCTGCGGTTCACGCGCGGGATGCCGTACGACAGCGTGGCATCGATATGGAAGTGGGCATCGACGAACGGCGCGCTGAGCAGCAGTCCCGCGGCGTCGATCGTCGCGGCGGCGTCGACCGCGGCGCCGATTCCGGGGCCGACGTCGACGATCCGATCGCCGCCGACAAGGACGTCGACGTGGCGTCGTCCGTCGGCCAGCGTGGCGTTGCGGACCGCCAGGTCGATCATCGGTGGCCCGGCTCCTGCCTGCTTCCGGTGCCGAAGCGCAGCAGCAGCGCGCCGACGACGAGCCCGAGCAGCACGTGGGCCGCCGGATACGCGAGCTGCGCCGGCTGCTCCACGAAATGCCAGTTGTCCGCGTAGACGGCGGCCGCCGCGGTGCTCATGATCAGCAATCCGAAGAGCGCGAAGGCATGGGTCTGGAACAGCGCGCGGCGGCGCAGGAAGGCAAGCGGCAGCGCCGAGATCGCGAGCGCGGCGTAGTACGCGCCGAACGCGCGAATCCCGGCGGCGCCCAGCGCATCCGGGAAGAGCGCCGGCGGCAGCGTCGGGTCCTCGGCGCCGAACGACATCCCGTAGCCGCCGAGCAGGCCGACCAGCGCGACGAAGATCAGCGTCACGAGCGCGGAGTGCTGGTCGATCGACGCGGTGGGCTTGTCCTTGTCCTGCGCCATGCGGGTCCAGTCGACGGCGGAGGACGCGGCAAGCAGGCACGAGGCGCCGATCGACGCCGCATAGAGCCAGGCGATCGGCCGGCCGGCGAAGCGCAGCGCGTCGCGGGACAGCCACGCCATCGCGCCCTGCAGGATGCCGAACAGGTCCAGGTAGAGCAGCACCGTCGAGACGAGGTGCCAGCGCAGCCGCCGCACGACGACCGCCGCGGCCCAGGCGTTGCCCAGGAACCAGGCGCCGATCGTCATCGTCACCAGCGGCGTCGTGCTCCAGGCGAAGCCTCCGACGCTGCGCTCCGGCATCGCGAACAGGATGCCACCGAGGGCGACGTCGATGGCGAGCAGCAGCCAGGCCAGCGCGATCGACACTTTGGAGAGCATGGGGCCGGCCGTGCTGCGCGGGCGTGATCGATCGCGGCGCTCAGCCGAGCTCGCCGGCAAGCGCGAGGTCGCGGATCCGCGCGACGGTATCGAGGTCCGCGCTGCGGTAGGCCTCGCGACGCAGGGTATCGGTCGTGTCGTCGTCGGGCGGCCGGGTCGCCGCCGCGCCGCCGGCCGCGTCGTCGAACTCGTAGACGAAGCGAAGGAACAGGAGTTCGGGCTGCGGCTCCTCGATCTCGATCGTCATCCGGCTCGCCGGAAAGCCCGTGGATGCCGCAACGTGGGTCTGCGTGCCCCGCATCGGCCGCAGATGGACGCGGTCGCGCACCTGGAAGTTGCCGAAGTCGAGCGTGCGTTCGAGTTCATCGAACTCGGTGCGGTGCCGCCGCGCGTGAATGGTCGCCGCCTCCAGGCCGAGCACGAAAAGCGTCGGCTCCTCGGCCCGCCGCACCAGTCCCTGCCAGAGCTGCGCCCGCGACAGCGGATCGAGCAGCGGCATCAGCGGGTCGTTGATCTGGATCAGGTGCTCGAAGCGCATCGGCGGCGCGGGCCGCAGGCCGGCGGCATGTCCTCCCAGGGGGAAATATAACCGGCCTTGCGGTTTCCCGCGCCGGCAGGCACGCGCCGCCTACCCCAGCGCGACCGGCCGCCCTTCCTTGTGCGACGTCACCGCAGCCTCCGCAAGCTCCAGCGCGCGGACCCCGTCCTCGATGCTCGTGCGCGGCGCGGCGCCCTCGGCCAGCACGGCGACGAAATGCGCCAGCTCGAGCGCATAGGCGGCGCGATAGCGCTCGAGGAAGAAGTGCTCCGGCAGGTCCTGGCTGACCGCCTGCGCGGTGCTCGCGCAGACCTCGGTCGGGCGATGATTGCCGGCGGCCAGCATCCCGCGGCTGCCGAGCACCTCGAAGCGCTGGTCGTAGCCGTAGGCCGCGCGGCGGCTGGTGTTGATCTGGCACAGCCGCCCACGCCGCGTGCGGATCGTGACCGCCGTCGTGTCGACGTCGCCGGCCGCCTCGATCTTCGGATCGGTGAGGCAGCTTCCGGATGCGTGCAGCGTTGCGGCCTCGTCGCCGAGGATCCAGCGGAAGACGTCGAAGTCGTGGATCAGCATGTCCTTGAAGATGCCGCCCGAGCGCTCGATGTAGGCGATCGGCGGAGCGCCGGGGTCGCGGCTCGTGATGACCAGGACTTCCGGGTCGCCGATCTCGCCGGCGTCGAGGCGCTTCTTCAGCGCCGCGAAAGTCGGGTCGTAGCGACGCTGGAACCCGATCAGGCACGGCACCTTCGCGCGCTTGACCGCCTCGGCGCAGGCGCGAGCCCGCGCCAGCGCGAGGTCGACCGGCTTCTCGCAGAAGATCGCCTTGTTCGCCTGCGCGGCAGCGAGGATCAGGTCCGCGTGGGTGTCGGTGCTCGTCGCGATCGCGACCGCCCGCACCGCGCCGTCGCGCAGCGGCTGCTGCACGTCGGCCGCCTGCGCGCCGTGGCGGGCGGCCAGGTCGGCCGCCGCGGCGGCATCGACGTCGACGACGTACTTCAGGCGCACCGCCGGGCTGGCGGCGAGGTTGGCGGCGTGGATCCTGCCGATCCGGCCGGCGCCGTACAGGGCTATGTCAATCATCGTAGTTCTCCGGGACTTGGACTTCCTCGATCTGCAGTTCGAGGCGATAGGCGAGCGCGATGAACAGGGCCTGGCACAGGCAGATCGTGCTCGTGAGGCTGCGGAACGCGAAGGCCGTGCCTTCGCGTACCGTGAGGATCGCGTGGGCGTAGCGCGCCAGCGGCGAGATCGTCGTGTCGCTGATCAGCAGCACCTTGGCGCGGTGCGCGTGGGCCGCGCGGACGCAGTACTGCGTCTCCTTGCCGTAGGGCGCGAAGCTGATCGCGAAGGCGGCGTCCTTCGCCCGGATGCTGCGGATCTGCTCGCGGAACATGCCGCCGAGGCCGTTGACGAGGTGGACGCGCTTGCCGGTGTGCTGCAGCGCATACGCGATGTACGCGGCGACCGGGAACGAGCGCCTCACGCCGACGACGTAGATGTTCTCGGCGCGCAGCAGCAGGTCGACCGCGGCATCGAGCTGCGCGTCCGACAGTTCCGCGGCGAGCTGCTCCAGGCCGCTGCGACTCGCGTCGACGAACTCGCGCACCAGGTGCGTCGTGCCCAGCCCGCTGCTTTGCCCGTCGATCATCTGGCGGATCCGCTGCTGGTAGCTCTGGGCCGAGGCCTGCGCGGCGAAGTTGGCGCGGAACACGTCCTGCATCTCGCTGAAGCCGGAGAAGCCGAAGCGCTGCGCGAAGCGCACGACGGCCGACGGCTGCACGCCGCAGCGGCCGGCGATGTCGGTGATCCGCTCCACCGCGATCGTGGCGCGGTTGCGCTCGATGTCGGCCGCGACGACCTTCTGCTGCTTGCTGAGCGTGGCGTATTCCGCGCCGATGCGCTGCATCAGCAGGTCGACGGCGGCGTGGTCCTGGGCCATCGGCCAAGTGTATGTCGAGGTCGCGTCCGATAGAATTTTTTTTGCATTTTCCTCATACCGCGAATTTTATTTGCATTCCGGCGCCGGCGCGGCTAGGATCCTCCGCAGCGGTGAGCCGGCGCTCCGCGGTCGTGCCCGACGAGGTGCGCGCCGCGGTCGCGCGGCCCGCCCCATCGCCTTCGAGCCGCCGCCGCACATCCATCCGATGGAAAACACGACCCGCTTCGCGACCGATCGCCGCCTCGACGTCATCTGCCTCGGTCGCCTGGCGGTCGACCTCTATGCGCAGCAGGTCGGCGCCCGGCTCGAGGACGTCGCGAGCTTCGCGAAGTACCTCGGCGGCTCGTCGGCGAACATCGCGTTCGGTTGCGCGCGCCTCGGGCTGAAGTCCGCGATGCTCAGTCGCGTCGGCGACGACCACATGGGGCGCTTCCTGGTCGAGACGCTCGCGCGCGAGGGCTGCGACGTCAGCCACGTGCGCACCGACCCGAAGCGGCTCACGGCGCTGGCGATCCTCGCGCTGAAGGACCGCGACACGTTCCCGCTGCTGTTCTACCGCGAGAACTGCGCCGACATGGCGGTCGACGAGGCCGATTTCGACGAGGCATTCATCGCCGGCAGCCGCGCGCTGCTGATCACCGGAACGCACTTCTCGACGCCACAGGTCGAGCGCACCAGCCTGCGCGCGCTGCAGTACGCGCGGCGCAACGACGTGCGGACCGTCCTCGACATCGACTACCGCCCGGTGCTCTGGGGGCTGACCGGCCGCGGCGAGGGCGAGAACCGCTACGTCGCCGACAGCGGCGTGACGCGCCACCTGCAGCGGATCCTGCCGCAGTTCGACCTCGTCGTCGGCACCGAGGAGGAATTCCGGATCGCCGGCGGCGCGCACGAGACGATCGACGCGGTGCGACAGGTCCGCGCGCTGAGCCACGCCACGCTCGTCGTGAAGCGCGGCGCGCTCGGCTGCTGCGTCATTCCGGCCGACGTGCCCGAGAGCCTCGACCTCGCGTTCAATTTCCGCGGCGTCGAGGTCGAGGTCTTCAACGTGCTCGGCGCCGGCGACGCGTTCATGTCGGGGCTGCTGCGCGGCTGGCTGCGCGGCGAGGCGTTCGATGCCTGCTGCGCGTATGCGAACGCGTGCGGGGCGATCGTCGTCTCGCGTCATGCCTGCGCGCCGGCGACGCCGACTCCGGCCGAGCTCGATCACTTCTTCAAGGCCGCCGCGCAGCGGCCGGGCGAGCGGCTGCGCCTGGACAATGACGCCACGCTGGAGCGGCTGCATCGCGTCACCGCGGCGAGGCCCGAATGGAACGACCTGCTCGTCTTCGCGTTCGACCACCGCGCGCAGTTCTATGACCTGGTGCGCGCGGTCGGCGCCGACGAGATGCGCCTGCCGGCGCTCAAGCGCCTGCTGGTCCGCGCGGTCGCGGAGACCGAGCAGGCGCGCGGCCTGCAGGGCCACGTCGGCGTCCTGCTGGATGCGCGCTACGGGCAGGACGCGCTCAACGACGCCACCGGCCGCGGCTGGTGGATCGGGCGCCCGGTGGAACTGCCGGGGTCCAACCCGCTGGAATTCGAATCGGGTCGCTCGGTCGGCTCGAGCCTGGTCGCGTGGCCGCGCGAGCACGTCGTGAAGTGCCTGGTACAGCTGCACCCGGACGACGACGTGATGAACCGCCTGGAGAACGAGGCGCAGCTCCAGGCGCTCTACCAGGCCACCCGTGCCAGCGGCCACGAGCTGCTGCTCGAAGTGATCCCGCCGCGGGCGCTGTCGCGCGAGCCGGACACCGTGCTGCGGGCGCTGAAGCGTCTCTACAACATCGGGATCCATCCCGACTGGTGGAAGCTCGAGCCGATGGCGCCGGACGCCTGGGCGGCGATCGACCGCCTCGTCGCGGAGCGCGATCCGTGGTGCCGCGGCGTCGTCATGCTCGGGCTCCACGCGAGCGTCGACGAGATGGCCGCGGCGTTCCGCGACGCGCGCGACAGCCGCAGCTGCCGCGGCTTCATGGTCGGGCGGACGATTTTCCACGAACCGTCGCGCCAATGGCTGCGCGGCGCGATCGACGATGCCACGCTGGTGCGCCAGGTCCGCGGCACCTACGAGCGGCTGATCGACATCTGGCACGAGAGCCGCGCGACGGCGAGGAGGGTGGCATGACGAGCGTCCGGTTGACGACCGCGCAGGCGCTGGTGCGCTGGATGGCGGCGCTGCGCGTCGAGACCCCGGAGGGAGCGCGCCCGCTGTTCGGCGGCGTCTTCGCGATCTTCGGCCACGGCAACGTCGCCGGCATCGGCGAGGCGCTGCATGCCCAGCGCGAGCAGTTGCCCACCTATCGCGCGCACAGCGAGCAGGGAATGGCGCACGCGGCGATCGCCTATGCGAAGGCGCACTTCCGGCGCCGGATGATGGCGGTGACGACGTCGATCGGGCCCGGCGCGACGAACCTCGTGACCGCGGCGGCCGTGGCCCACGTGAACCGGCTGCCGGTGCTCCTGCTGCCCGGCGACGTCTTCGTTTCGCGCGCGCCGGATCCGGTGCTGCAGCAGGTCGAGGACTTCGGCGACGCCACGGTCTCGGCGAACGACTGCTTCCGGCCGGTGTCGCGCTACTTCGACCGGATCGTGCACCCGCTGCAGCTGCTGTCCGCGCTGCCGAACGCGTTGCGCGTCCTCACCGACCCGGCGCAGTGCGGCCCGGTGACGCTCGCGCTGCCGCAGGACGTCCAGGCGATGGCGGCGGACTACCCGCAGGCTTTCTTCGCGGAGCGCATCGTCCGCTTCCCGCGTGTCGGCGTCGACGACGACGAGGTCGCTCGCGTTGCCGGCGCGGTTCGCGACGCACGCCAGCCCCTGATCGTCGCCGGCGGCGGCGTGCTCTACGGGCAGGCGACCGCGGCGCTGCAGGCGTTCGCCGAGCGCCACGGCGTGCCGGTCGCGGAGACGCAGGCCGGCAAGGGCTCGTTGCCGTGGAATCATCCGCTGCAGATGGGGGCGATCGGCGTCACCGGGGCGCCCGGCGCCAACGAACTGGCGCGCGATGCCGACCTCGTGCTCGCGGTCGGCACGCGGCTGGGCGATTTCACGACCGGCTCGCAGGCCCTGTTCTCGCGCGGCGCCCGCATCGTCGGCATCAACGTCAACGCGTTCGACGCCGCGAAGGGGCGCTTCGTCGCCGGCGGCGCGACCGCGCTGCACGCGGACGCAGCGATCGGGCTGGCGCGGCTTTCCGTCGCGCTCGACGGCTGGCACGGCGACGCGGCGTGGCAGGCGCGCGCGCGCGACCGCGCAACGCAGTGGCGCGAGCGCGTCGCCGCGATCACCGGCCGCCGCGAGCCGCCGCGCGGGTCGCTGCCGTACGACGGCGAGGTGATCGGCGCGGTGCAGCGCTCCGCCGCCGATTCGCCGGCCGGCGACATCGTTGTCAACGCCGGCGGCACGCTGCCCGGGGAACTGCACAAGCTGTGGCGGACCGCGATGCCGGGCGGCTACCATATGGAGTACGGCTACTCCTGCATGGGCTACGAGATCGCCGGCGGGCTCGGCGTCA
The DNA here is from genome assembly GCA_035524275.1 of Burkholderiaceae bacterium. Lineage (GTDB taxonomy): Bacteria > Pseudomonadota > Gammaproteobacteria > Burkholderiales > Burkholderiaceae_F > DATKPC01. The sequence continues at coordinate 6,762 of DATKPC010000064.1, read as the reverse complement.
AGATGGCGCGCCCCGACCGCGAGGTCATCGTGATGGTCGGCGACGGCAGCTACATGATGCTCAACGCCGAGATCGCGACGTCGGTGATGCTCGGCTGCAAGCTGATCGTCGTCGTGCAGGACAACCGCGGCTTCGGTTGCATCAACCGGCTGCAGCAGGCCTGCGGCGGCGCGCCGTTCAACAACCTGCTCGCCGACTGCGTCCAGGGCCCGCTGGGTGCGCCGAGGATCGACTTCGCGGCCCACGCGGCCGCGATGGGCGCGCGCGCGGAGCATGTCGCCTCGATTCCGGAACTCGAGGCGGCGCTGGCGCGCGCCCGCGCCTCCGACCGCACCTACCTGGTCAGCATCGATACCGATCCGCAGCGCGTCACCGAGGACGGCGGCTGCTGGTGGGACGTGGCGGTCCCGGAAGTCTCCGAGCGCGCCCCGGTGCGGGCCGCGCGCGCCGACTACGAGCGCGACCTGCGCGCGCGCGACGCCTGAGCGAGGATCCGGCCGCCGATGAGTTTCGCAGACGACGTGAAGATCGGGATCAACCCGATCTCCTGGAGCAACGACGACCTGCCGTCGCTGGGCGGCGAGACGCCGCTCGCGACCGCGCTGGGGGAAGGCCGCGCGATCGGCTATCGCGGGTTCGAGCTCGGGAACAAGTTCCCGGCCGATCCGGAGGAGTTGCGGCGGCTGATGGCCGGCTACGGGCTGGAGGTCGTCTCCGGCTGGTATTCCGGCCGCCTCGCGCGCCGCTCCGTCGAGGAGGAGACCATCGCCGTCGCGGCGCACCTGCGCAAGTTGACCGTCAACGGCTGCCGCGTGATGGTCTACGGCGAGGTCGCCGACGCGATCCAGGGCGAGCCGCAGGCGCTGCACCGGCGCCCCCGCTTCGTCGAGGACGCCGCATGGCGGGCCTATGGCGAGCGCCTGACGCGATTCGGGCGCTACCTGCTCGACCACGGCGTACGGCTCGCCTATCACCACCACATGGGGGCCTATGTCGAGTCGCCGGCCGACATCGATCGCCTGATGGCAGCGACCGGCGAGGAAGTCGGCCTGCTGTTCGACACCGGGCACGCGACCTTCGGTGGCGGCGACGCGGTCGAGATCCTGCAGCGCCACATCGCTCGCGTCTGCCACGTCCATTGCAAGGACGTGCGACCCGCGGTCGTCCGCCTGGCGCGCAACCGGCAATGGACGTTCCTGCAGTCGGTCGTCAACGGTGTCTTCACGGTGCCGGGGGACGGCGCGATCGACTTCGCCTCGGTCATCCGGATCCTGCGGCAGCACGGCTACAAGGGTTGGCTCGTCGTCGAGGCGGAGCAGGATCCGGCGGTCGCACCGAGCTTCGCCTTCGCGCGCAAGGGCTTCCGGACGCTGGACGCGCTCGTTCGCGCAGAGCTGCAGGCATGACGCTGATCGTCAAGGGCCGGCGCGAAGGCCGCGACATCGTCGCCGTGACGCCGGCATCCGCCGGCTGGCGCTACGTCGGCTTCTCGGCACACCGTCTCGCGCGCGACGAATCGATCGTCGTCGGGGTGCCTGGGCGCGAGGTCTGCATCGTGGCCCTGACCGGGACGGTCAGCGTCACGGTGGGCGACCGCGCCTGGAGCCGGATCGGCGGGCGCCGCTCGGTGTTCGACCACGTCTCGCCGCACGCGGTCTACCTGCCGCCGGCGGCGCGCGCGGAGGTCGTCGCGCACGACGCCGCCGAGGTGGCGCTCTGCTCCGCGCCGGCAGCGCACGGGGACCTGCCGGCGCGCCTGATCGAACCGTCGGCGATGAAGCGCAGCGTCCGCGGCAGCGGCACCAACACGCGCTACGTCTGCGACATCCTGCCGCAGCAGGAGCCGGCGGAGTCGCTGCTCGTCGTCGAGGTGCTGACGCCGGCGGCGCACTCGTCGAGCTACCCGCCGCACAAGCACGACCGCGACCTGCTGCCGCACGAGAGCCTGCTCGAGGAGACGTACTACCACCGGATCGACCCGCCGCAGGGGTTCGGGTTCCAGCGCGTCTACACCGACGACCGCACGCTCGACGAGGCGATGACGATCGAGGACCACGATGTCGTGATGGTGCCGCGCGGCTACCACCCGGTCGTGATGCCGCACGGCTACGGCGGCTACTACCTGAACACGATGGCGGGCCCGACGCGGCAATGGCATTTCCACAACGATCCCGCGCACGAATGGATGCTGAAATGAAACAGTTCGAGGGCAAGGTCGCCGTCGTCACCGGCGGAACCCAGGGGGTCGGCGCGGCGATCGCGACGCTGCTGGCGCGCCGCGGCGCGCGCGGCGTCGTCACCTGCGGACGCCATCGCGAGAAGGGCGAGGCCGTGGCGCGGACGATCGCGCAGGACACCGGGTCGCGCGTGGTCTTCGTGCCGGCGGACCTGTCCCGCGTCGAGGATTGCCGCCAGGTCGTCGCGCAGGCCGACAAGGCCTTCGGCCGCGTCGACACGCTCGTCAATGCCGCCGGCATCACCGACCGCGGGACCATCCTCGACACGAGCCCGGAACTGTTCGACCTGATCTTCTCGGTCAACGTCAGGGCGCCGTTCTTCCTGGCGCAGGACGTGGTCAAGGTGATGCTGCGCGAGTCGATCGAGGGAACGATCGTCAACATCGGCTCGATGTCGGCGCTCGCCGGCCAGTCGTTCATCACGGCGTACTGCGCCTCGAAGGGCGCGCTCGCGACGCTGACGCGGAACCTCGGCTTCTCGCTGCTGAAGAACCGCATCCGCGTCAACGGCCTGAACATCGGCTGGATGTCCACGGAAGGCGAGGACCGGATCATGCGCACCTACCACGGCGCCCAGGACGGATGGCAGCAGAAGGCGGCCGCCGGGCTTCCGAACGGGCGCCTCGTCGATCCGGACGAGGTCGCGCGCGCGGTCGCGTTCCTGGCCAGCGCCGAATCCGGGCTGATGACCGGCTCGGTGATCGAGTACGACCAGTCGGTCTGGGGCGCCTACGACTCGGCGCCGCAGCCGGCAAACCGCTTGTAGTGCCCGACCGGCCGCGGCAACGCGCCGCCAAGGGCGCGAAGCGGTCGGCGGTTTTCGAAGGAGGGCGGCACGGGCCGCAGTTTCACATCACCGCAAGGAGACCAGGAAAATGAAGAAGTTTCTGATCGCCGCCGGCGTCGCCGCCGCGCTCGCCGCGCCGCTCGCCCACGCGCAGAAGATCGGGCTGGCGATGTCCGAGCAGGACACGTTCCTCAGCATCATGTCGACCGCGCTCGTGAACCACGGCAAGGAAGTCGGCGCCCAGGTCCAGCTGGAGACCGCCGAGAAGGACATCGGCAAGCAGTTGAGCCAGGTCCAGAACTTCATCGCGCAGAAGGTCGACGCGATCATCATCAACCCGGTCGACACCGATGCGACGCCGAAGATGACGAAGATGGTCACCGAGGCGCACATCCCGCTCGTCTATGTCAACCGCAAGCCGGTCGACTTCGACAAGTTGCCCGACGGCGTTGCCTTCGTCGCGTCCGACGAGCGCGTCTCCGGGACGCTCGAGGCCAAGGAGGTCTGCCGGGTCCTCAAGGGCAAGGGCAACATCGTCGTGCTGATGGGCGACCTCGCCAACGAGGCGGCGCGCACGCGGACGAAGGATGTCGAGGACGTCGTGAAGACGCCGGAATGCAGCGGCATCAAGATCCTCGACAAGCGCGAAGGCAAGTGGAGCCGGACGAGCGCGCAGGACATCGTCACGAACTGGCTGTCGGCCGGCCTGAAGTTCGACGCGGTCGTCGCCAACAACGACGAGATGGCGCTGGGCGCGATCAACGCGCTGAAGGCGTCGAAGAAGTGGACGCCGGACTACATGGTCGCGGGCGTCGATGCGACGCCGGACGCGCTGGCGTCGATGAAGAACGGCGAGATCAAGGTCACCGTGTTCCAGAACGCGGCCGGCCAGGGCAAGGGCGCGGTGGACGCGGCGCTCAAGCTGATCAAGCACCAGAAGGTCGATCGCTTCGTCAACATCCCGTTCGAGCTGGTCACGCCGGCCAACATGGCGCAGTACGCGAAGTAGGCGGCGCGGCGGCGGCAGGCCGCTCGGCCGGTCCGCGACGCGGGGCTCCACGGGCCTCGCGTCGCGGGTCGCGATAGCCGGAGGATCCGGATGAACGACACGACGACGCTCGATCGCGCGAACGCTCCGGCAAGCGCCGCCGGTGCGGTGCCGCTGCTGGAGATCAGCGGCATCGTGAAGGCGTTCCCGGGCGTGCTGGCGCTGGACAACGTCTCGTTCCGGCTGCGCGCCGGGTCGGTGCACGCGCTGATGGGCGAGAACGGCGCCGGCAAGTCGACGCTGATGAAGATCATTGCCGGGATCTACGTCCCGGACAAGGGCGAGGTTCGCGTCAAGGGCCGGGCGCTGACGCTGCGCGGGCCGCTCGACGCGCTCGACAACGGCATCGCGATGATCCATCAGGAACTGAACCTGATGCCGTTCATGACGGTCGCGGAGAACATCTGGATCCGACGCGAGCCGCTGAACCGCTTCGGCCTGGTCGACCACGGCGAGCTGAAGCGGCGAACGCAGGCGCTGTTCGACCGCCTCGCGATCGACCTCGACCCGGAGGTCGAGCTGCGCTCGCTGTCGATCGCCAACCGGCAGATGGTCGAGATCGCGAAGGCCGTCTCGTTCGACTCCGACGTGCTGATCATGGACGAACCGACCTCGGCGCTCACGGAGCACGAGGTTGCGCACCTGTTCCGGATCATCCGGCAGCTGCGCGAGCAGGGCAAGGGGATCGTCTACATCACGCACAAGATGAACGAGCTGTTCGAGATCGCCGACGAGGTGTCGGTGTTCCGCGACGGTCGCTACATCGACACGAAGCTCGCGTCCGAGGTCACGCGCGACGACATCATCCGGATGATGGTCGGCCGCGAGATCACGCAGATGTTCCCGAAGGAGGACGTGCCGATCGGCGATGTCGTCCTGGCGGTGAAGGACCTCGCGGTCGCGGGCATCTTCAGCGGCGTGAGCTTCGAGGTGCGCGCCGGCGAGATCCTCGGCCTGGCCGGCCTGATCGGCTCCGGACGCTCGAACGTCGCCGAGGCGTTGTTCGGCGTCGTGCCGGCGACGTCCGGCGAGATCCGCATCGACGGGCGGCCGGTCCGCATCGGCTCGACCTCCGACGCCATGCGCCACGGGATGGCGTTCCTGACGGAGGACCGCAAGGAGACGGGCTGCTTCCTGCTGCTCGACGTGCTGTCGAACATGGATGCCGCGGTCCTGGCGCAGCGCTACGTCAAGGCCGGATTCGTGCAGAGCGCCGCGCTGCAGCGCGACTGCGAGGAGATGAGTCGCAGCCTGCGCGTGAAGACACCGAGCCTGGCCGAGACGATGCAGAACCTCTCCGGCGGCAACCAGCAGAAGGTGCTGATCGGGCGTTGGCTGCTCACGAAGCCGCGCATCCTGATCCTGGACGAGCCGACGCGCGGCATCGACGTCGGCGCGAAGGCGGAAATCCATCGCCTCGTCTCGCAGCTCGCGGGCCGCGGCGTCGCCGTCGTGATGATCTCCTCGGAAATGCCGGAGGTGCTCGGGATGAGCGACCGGGTCCTCGTGATGCACGAGGGCCGGATGACCGGGATCGTCGACCGCAAGGACGCCGACCAGGTCCGGATCATGGAGCTCGCCTCGCGCTGAGCGGGGCCGCAGAGCGAGTCGGAGGATGTATGGCGCTGGTTGACCAGACTGTCCCGCAACGATCGATGGCCTTCCGCGCGGCCAAGCGCCGGTGGCCGCCGGAAGCCGGGATCTTCCTGGTGCTGATCGGCATCAGCCTGTTCTTCGAGGCGATCGGCTGGGTGCTCAACGGCCAGAGCTTCATCTTCAATGCCGACCGTCTCGAGATCATCATCCTGCAGATGTCGACGATCGGCATCATCGCCGTCGGCGTCAACATGGTGATCATCACGAGCGGCATCGACCTGTCGTCCGGCTCGGTCGTCGCCGCCGCCGCGGTCGTCTCGGCAAGCCTCGCGCAGGTGTCCGGCGACGACCGCGTGATGTACCCGCACCTGACGGACCTGCCGGTCATCTGGGGCGTCCTCGCCGGGCTGGCCACCGGCCTCGCGATCGGCCTCATCAACGGCTCGCTGATCGCGTTCACCGCGATCCCGCCGTTCATCGCGACGCTCGGCACGATGGTCGCGGCGCGCGGCTTCGCGAAGTGGTACACCGGCGCGATGCCCGTCAGCATGCTCACGGACCCGTTCGCGGCGATCGGATCCGGCCTGAACCCGGTCTGGATCTTCCTGGTGATCGCCGCGATCTTCCACGTCGTGCTGCGCTACACGAGGTTCGGCAAGTTCACCTACGCGATCGGCGCGAACCGGCAGGCGGCGATCGTCTCCGGCATCAACGTCGGCCGTCACCTGATCTGGATCTATGCGATCGCCGGGATGCTGAGCGGGATCTCCGGCACGGTGACCGCGGCGCGCGCGATCTCCGGCCAGTCGGGCATGGGCGTGATGTACGAGCTCGATGCGATCGCCGCGGTCGTGATCGGCGGCACCTCGCTCGCGGGCGGCGTCGGCCGCATTCCCGGGACCGTGATCGGCGTGCTGATCCTCGGCGTGATGATGTCCGGCTTCACGTTCATCCGGATCGATGCGTTCTACCAGGAGATGGTGAAAGGCGTCATCATCGTCGCCGCGGTCGTCGCCGACATGTACCGGCAGCGGAAGCGGCGGGGGTAGCGCCCTCTCCCCCTCCCCTCTCCCGCTGCGCGGGCGAGGGGCGAT
>DATKPC010000063.1:0-46682 GCA_035524275.1 Burkholderiaceae bacterium | reverse complement strand
AAGAGCCATGACGGATCGATCCAAATGGGGTAGTCAGCGTGACGTCGAGCGTAACCCGATTCCCGCATTTGGGTAATAGGCGATTTGCCCATGACGACACCCGTAACGACCCCAGGGCGACCACGGGTTCGCCCGACCTGGAGACGCCCAACTAAAGTGGGCGCCCACATCACGGAATGGATGGGAAAGTCAGGTGCCGATCGACCCGTCGGGCCGCGACGCCAGGGCGCAGCGCAATCGCCGCCCCGCGAACGTCCTGCCCTCAGGCGCGATTGCTGAACGCTTCCGGGTCGGCCTTCGGCCGGCTGCCGCCGGTCCGACGCTCCGGGGCCGCCGCGACCTCAGCGTTGCGTACCCGCTTCGGTGCCGCGTCGCGCGCGCCCCGCCCCCAGACGCCGCGAACGACCTCGCGCAACGCGCGGATCGTCGGGTCGTGCTCGCGGCTGCGGAGGTAGATGAACTGCAGGCGGGTTCGCAGCCGCACGTCCGGCAGGAGATACAGCTCGCCGGCGTCGGCGCGTGCCTGCGCCACGTCTTCGCGGATCAGCGCGATGCCCAGCCCGGCGACGACCAGCGAGCTGATCACGGTGTCGTCGTCGGCCTCGACGACCGTCGTCGGTTCGACGCCGGCTTCCGCGAACCACGTGCGCGCGAGCTGGTGATGCGTGCTGATCGGTGGCGCCATGATCCACGGCTCGCTCGCGAGTGCGACCGGACCGGCGCCGCGCAGCCGATCCGCCCAGGCCGCGGGGGCCGCGATACGGTAGGCGATGTCGCGCAGCGGCAGCGAGGCGACCGACGAATGCGACAGGTCGCCATAGTAGAAGCTGGCATCGAGCGCGCCGGATCGCACTTCCTCGAAGGCGGCGCCGGAAACCTCGCGGTGCAGCTGGAGCTCGAGCAGCGGGTAGAGCTCGACCGCGGTGTTCAGGACCTCGGGGAGGCGGATGAACTCCGCGTCCACGAGCGTGCCGACACGGACGGCGCCGGCGACCTCGCCCTTGATGGCGCGCGCCTCGTTGCGCAATTCCTGCGCCGACGCGACGACCTGGCTCGCGTGCGACAGCAGGCGGCGCCCGGCCGGCGTCAGGCTCATGCCGCTCGGCCGCCGCTCGAACAGCGCGACCTCGAGTTCATCCTCGAGTGCACGGATCTGAGCGCTCAGCGCGGGCTGGCTGACGTGCAACCGCTCTGCGGCGCGCGTCAGGTGCTCGCATTCGGCGACGACCAGGAAGCTGCGTAGCTGGTAAAGCTCCATACCCAGCCGAAATCCAAAGTTTCAAAAAGAAAGTATACCTCGATGTTGCGCCGCGGCGTTCGTCGTGGAAAAAATAAAAAAAACTGATTTGCCGGATCAAATCATCAGATTGGACCGCGTTGCTGCGTCGCAATATAGTGGAAAGGAATCTCGATCATTTATTAAAAATCATGAACTTGTAAAGGAATCAGCATGCGTCCCCTGGCCCATCTAGAACGCGCCCGGCAATGGCTGGTGCCCCATTCGACGGCATCGACGGCGATCGAGGAGATCGATGGGTCGAACCCGGGGGCAGCGGCGATGGTGCACCGCGAAACGGAGCGTGCAACAACCGCCCAGGCGCCGTCCGAAGCGCTGTCGTCGACGCCGCGCAAGGGCTGGCTCGCCCGCTTCTTCGACGACATGCAGGATCGCGCGTGGCGCCGCGAACTGCAACAGCGCGAGGCCTACCTCGCCGATGCGGTCGATCTCATCGACGTCGAGTACCGCATCCGCCGCTACGACGAACATCTCGCTGCGCGTCGCACCTACCCGTTCCGTTGACGCGGCGGCCGCTGCCGCCCGGCGAATGATCGTCGCGCGCCGCGCCGACGCGGGGCCGACCGCGCCGCGCGTTCGGGCTAGCATGGCCTTCCGCTGGCCGCGCTCCCGCGCGCCACGTCGGGGAGGGCGAACATGATCGAAGCCATCGACGATGCAGGCCGCACGGCGACGCCGGGCCCGGGGCGCGCGACCGGCGCTGCGCCGGAATACGCCGCGCCGCTTTCCCGCGCCGAAGGCGAGGAACTCGTCGACCTGATGTCCTGCGACGCGGTGCCGGAACAGTGCATGGACCCGTCGATGCTCGACGGCTACCTGACGGGCCTCGTCTGCAGCCCCGCCGTCCCGCCGCTCGAGCGCTGGCTCGCGCGCGTCTGGGACCCGGACCATGGGCGCGCCGCGCCCGACTTTGCGCGGGCGAGCGACGCGCATCGCCTGCTGGAACTGATCGTTCGTCACGCCAACGCGACCGCGGAACTGCTCGCCGGCGAGCCGCAGAGCTTCGAGCCGCTGTTCGACGAGCATGACGAGGCCGAGGGTGGCGCGACGATCGTCGATTCATGGTGCCACGGCTTCCTGGAGGCCATCGCGCTCGATCCGGTCGCCTGGGAGCCGCTGCAGGCGGCACACCCGGAATGGTTCCACGTGCTGCGCCTCTACGGGTCGGAGGAGGGCTGGGACGAACTGGAGCGGCTGGATCCGTCGGAGATGGACGAGGCGGCGCACCAGCGGCGCGAGGCCGAGATCGCTCCGTCCGTGCGCCGGATCTTCGACTGGTGGGCGCAGCGCCGGCCGTGGACGCCGCTCGTGGTGCCGCCGGCGGTGCAGACGGTCCACGCGCGCAAGGTAGGTCGCAACGAGCCCTGTCCCTGCGGGTCGGGGCGCAAGTTCAAGCACTGCCACGGCGCCGCGCAGGCGCTCAGGGACCCGGCGGGACCGTAACGACGGCAAGCCTGCCGTCGGTCTGCCACGGATCGCCCCCGCCGTTGTGCCCGGCGTGGTCCGGCTGGAACCCGTCGACCCACGTCAACTCGATGCCGGGCGTTGCGCCGAGGTCGGCAGCCAGCCGGTCGCGCTCGGCGTCGATGGCGGAGCCGATGTGGTGCGTGATCTGCCCGGTCGTGTGGCTGAAGCCGACCCGGGTATCGAACGTCGCGGCGCCGATCCACAGCGGACGGCCGTCGTCGTCGAGCTCGCTCGAGCGCCAGAACCGGACGTGGTGCCGCTGGCGCGGATCGGCGCCCGCTTCGCGCTCGAACGCGAAGTCCTGCACGCGATTCCACACGTAGAGGTTGCTGACCGGCGCCTCGTCGTAGGACCGCCGCATCATGCTTGCCGCGGCGATGCGCAGCGACGAGCGCCAGGTGATCGGGTCCGCCGGGCTCCATCCGGCCGCAAGCATCGCGCGCAGGAGCCCTCCATCCGAGGCGACGACCGCGATGTTCAGCGGATCGCCGGGTATGCCGGACGCGGTGACGGTCCGCGTCGTCACGTTGGAAAGCGCCGGGTGCCGATGCTCGAACGAGCGCCAGGCGCGGGGAATCACGCCGTAGCTCAGCGCGAGCCAGGCGGCCAGCGCGAGCGCCATGGCGAGCGCGATCTTTCGGGGCATGAGATGGGGGCGGGAGGAAGGCAGGCCGCATCGTAGCCGCCCCGAAAGCGCTCGCGGGCGGCGCACCGCCGGCCCCGGGCCGGTGGGCGTGCTCGACAGGCACCGTCGTGGTGCGCGGACGGTCCGGGACGGTGCCCGAACCCGGACGGTGCCCGAACCCGGGGTGGTCCTCAGAATTCGACTTCGAGTTCCTCGATCGCTTCCGGTTCCTGCCGCGCGGCCTGGGTCCATTCGACGAGTTCCGGCATCGCGATCACGCGCTCGACGTACGCCGAACAGATCGGGTCCAGCTTCACGTCGTAGGTGACGAAGCGGGTCGCGACCGGTGCATACATCGCGTCGGCCATCGTCCGCGCGCCGAACAGGTACGGACCGCCGTAGCTCGCGAGGCAGTCGCGCCAGATCGTCGCGATGCGGTCGATGTCGCCTTTCGCGCGCGCCCAGATCCGGAATCCGGGCCAGCGGGCACGCAGGTTCATCGGCAACGCCGCGCGAAGGCTCGCGAACCCGGAATGCATCTCGCCGCAGACCGCGCGGCAGTGGGCGCGTGCGATCCGGTCGGCCGGCAGCAGGCCCGCCTCCGGGCGGGCTTCGTGCAGGTACTCCGCGATCGCCAGCGTGTCCCAGACCTTCGCGCCGTCGTGCTCCAGCGCGGGCACGAGGATCGACGAGGACAGCAACAGGATCTCGGCGCGGGCGCCCGGATCGTCCGGCGCGACGACCCGGACGTCGAAGTCGATCCCGGAGAACTTCGCCAGCAGCCAGCCGCGCAGCGACCACGAACCGTAGTTCCTGCTGTTGATCGTCAACGTCGCCTTCGCCATCGATGTCCCCTTCGCGGCCCGCCGTGTCGTGCCGGCGCAAGGCTCGTGCCAGATTCCCGCCCGCGGGCAAGGCCGGCGCCCGCGCCGGCACCCGGGTGGCGCGGGTCTTGCGACGGAGGCGTCGTCGCCTCGTGGCGGTCGAATTCCGTGACGCTCTCCCGCCGAACCGTCGATGTTCTACGACATTTTCCAGGCGCATAGCGACCTGCTGTGGCCCGCGCGCGTCGCGACGCGGGTGATGCGCGACCTCCTCGACGGGGCGCCGACCGCCGCGTCGGGCCGCGGCCCGTGGCGTCGCCGCGTCGAGGCGATGCTCGACGTGATGGACCAGGCCAACCTGACGCACGCGCGACCGGACTACGCCATCGCGCACGTCGAGAGCGACGGGCGCGACATCGCAGTGCGCGAGGAAACCGTCGCGCGAACCGCGTTCGGGACCCTGCTGCGTTTCGCGAAGCCGGATGCCGCTCCGCAACCGCGCGTGCTGGTCGTCGCGCCGATGTCGGGGCACTTCGCGACGCTGCTGCGCGAAACGGTGCGCACGATGCTGTCGGACCATGACGTCTACATCACCGACTGGCACAACGCGCGCGACGTGCCGCTGTGGTGCGGCCGCTTCGGCCTCGACGAATACGTCGCGCACCTCATCGACTTCGTCGCGCGGATCGGGCCCGGCGCGCACGTGCTCGCCGTCTGCCAGCCCTGCGTCGCCGCACTCGCGGCCGTCGCGCTGATGGCGGAGGACGACCATCCGGCCCAGCCGCGCAGCCTGACGCTGATGGCCGGCCCGGTCGACTGCCGCGTCAATCCGACGCGCGTCAACGAACTCGCGACAAGCCGTGAACTCGGCTGGTTCGAGCGCCACCTGATCAGCACGGTCCCGTGGCGCTACGCCGGCGCGATGCGCCGCGTCTACCCCGGCTTCGTCCAGGTCGGCGCGTTCATGAGCATGAACCTGCAGCGGCACCAGCAGTCCTTCGTCGACCTCTATCGCCACCTGGTCGAGGGACAGCGCGAATCCGCCGCCGCGACGCGCGCGTTCTATCGCGAATATTTCGCGGTCGCCGACCTCCCGGCCGAGTTCTACCTGGAGACCGTGCGCGACGTGTTCCAGGAGGCAGCGCTCGCGCGCGGGACGCTGCGCTGGCGCGGTCGCCGCGTCGACGTGCGCGCGATCCGCCGCACGGCACTGCTGACGGTGGAGGGCGAGAAGGACGATATCTGCGCGATCGGCCAGACGATGGCCGCGCACGACCTGTGCACGAGCGTCCGCGCCTATCGCAAGCAGCATTACATGCAGGCGGGCGCCGGGCACTACGGCGTCTTCAGCGGTCGCCGCTGGCAGCAGCAGATCTACCCGATCGTCCGCGACCTGGTGCACCTGGCGGACGGCTGAACGACCGGGCTCGCGCCCGCTCCCCCCGCCCCTCTCCCCCCGCCCCTCTCCCGCTGCGCGGGCGAGGGGAGCTTCGACGTCGCAAGTTGAGACGTCGTCACCACGGCCGACGCCGAGGCGCCCCTCGCCCGCGAAGCGGGAGAGGGGTGGGGGAGAGGGCCGCTGCACAGCGCCACCGCCCGCCCCCGCATCGATCCCGACCCTCCGCGCGACTTGCGCGACAATGCCGGCTTCCCGCGGAGTCCCGCGCTGCCCAGCGTCCAACGCCCGTCCATGTCTGCACAACTGATCGACGGCAAGGCCGTCGCCGCGGGCCTGCGCGCCCGCCTCGCCGATGCCGTCGCGGCCTTGAAGGCCTCGCACCACCTCGTTCCGGGGCTCGCCGTCGTCCTCGTCGGCGCCGATCCGGCAAGCCAGATCTATGTCCGCAGCAAGTCCGCCGCCTGCAGCGAAGCGGGGATGAACTCGATCGAGCACGTCCTGGACGCGGCCACGACGGAGCACGACCTGCTGGCGCTGATCGGACGGCTCAACCGCGACCCGGCCGTACACGGGATCCTCGTGCAGCTGCCGCTGCCGCCGCACTTCAATCCGATCGCGGTGATCGAGGCGATCGATCCGCTGAAGGACGTCGACGGATTCCATCCGGTGAGCGTCGGACGCCTGTCGATCGGCGAGCCGACGCTCGTGCCGTGCACGCCCGCCGGCTGCATGATCCTGCTGCGCCACGCGATCGGCGCGCTCGACGGCGCGCACGCGGTCGTCATCGGGCGGTCGAACATCGTCGGCAAGCCGATGGCGCAATTGCTTCTCGCGGCGAATTGCACCGTCACGGTCGCGCATTCGCGGACCCGCGACCTGGCGGCGCTCGCCCGCAGCGCCGACATCCTCGTCGCGGCGGTCGGGAAGCCGCGCTTCGTCGCCGGCGCGTGGATCCGTCCCGGCGCCTGCGTCATCGACGTCGGCATCAATCGCGTCGCATCCGACGTGCCGGGCCGCACCCGCGTCGTCGGTGATGTCGATTTCGAACCGGCGCGGGAGGTGGCCGGCGCGATCACGCCGGTGCCGGGGGGCGTCGGGCCGATGACGATCGCCTGCCTGCTGCGCAACACCGTGCTCGCGGCGTGCCGTGCGCGCGGCCTGCGCGAGCCGCTGCTCGACGAGGCCTCGCGATGAAGCGCCGGGTTGCCGGGATCGCCGCGGCGCTGATTCTGCAGGCTGCGACGGCCGCCGCCGCGGCCGCGCCCGCGCCCGACGAGGGCCCGGCGACGGCGGTCGCCTGGATCCGCGGCGACGCTGCGGCCGTCGATGCCGCCTTCGCGCGTGCGCGCGCGGAGCGGCTGCCGCTGTTCCTGTACTGGGGCGCCGTCTGGTGTCCGCCGTGCAACCAGGTCAAGGCGACGGTCTTCAACCGCCAGGATTTCATCGAACGCGCGCGCCATTTCATCCCGGTCTACGTCGACGGCGACGCGCCGGGCGCGCAGCGGCTCGGCGACCGCTTCAAGGTCAGCGGCTATCCGACGATGATCCTGTTCTCGCCCGAAGGCGCCGAGTTGACGCGCCTGCCGGGCGAGGTCGACGCGGCGCGCTACCTCGAGGTGCTGTCCCTCGGCATGGACGCCGGCCGGCCGCTGAAGGCGGTTCTCGCCGACGCGCTGGCGCGGCCGGCGCGCCTGCGTCCCGCCGACTGGCGGATGCTGGCGTACTACGAGTGGGATCCTGGCGAGCAGCAACTCGTCGACGGCAGTCGCCTGGCGCCGACGCTGAGGCGCCTCGCGGCGGCATGCCCGATGTCGGAAACGGGGCTGCGGGAGCGGCTGGCGCTGCGCGCGCTCGTGGCCGACGCGCAGGTCCGGCCGCCGGCGGCGCCCGCGGGCGCGGCGCGGGCGGCCGCGCGTCCGGGTCGCGCGGCGGAACTCGCGCGCGTCGATGCGCTGCTGCGCGATTCGCGTCTCGTCCGCGACAACTTCGACCTCGTGGCGGGCTACCCGGCCGAGGTCACCGGCCTGCTGTCGGACGCTTCCTCGCCGCAGCGCCGCGCGCTGGCTGCCCGCTGGGATGCCGCGCTCGCGCAGCTCGAGGTCGATCCCACGCTGTCGCGCGCTGACCGGCTCGGCGCGCTGACCGGCCGCATCCAGCTCGCTCGCCTGGAGGCGCCGCTGCCGGCGCCGCTGCCGGCGAGCCTTCTCGACGAGGTCCGCGCACAGGTCGTCGAGGCCGACCGCACGACGAGCGACGCCTACGAGCGCCAATCGGTGATCAGCGCGGCGGGCGATGCGCTCGCCGAAGCCGGCCTCGATGCGGATTCCGACGCGCTGCTGCGCGCCGAGCTCGCCCGCTCGCATTCGCCCTACTACTTCATGGTCGAGCTGGCATCGAATGCCGCGAAGCGCGGCGACACCGCCGTGGCGCTCGACTGGTACGAAAAGGCGTATGCGGCATCGCGCGGTCCGGCCACGCGCCTGCAGTGGGGCACGATCTACGTGCGCGCATTGCTGGAGAAGGCGCCGGCCGACGAAGCGCGCATCGAGGCTGCGCTCGCGACGCTCGTCGGCGAGATCGAGCCGGCGCCGGAGAATTTCCACGACCGCAATCGACGCTCGCTGGAGCGCATCGCGACCGCGCTCGCCGGCTGGAATCGCGACCATCGCCACGACGCCGCGTTGCAGCGGATCGAGCAGCGGTTCGCCGGGTTGTGTGCCGGGCTGCCGGGCTCGGCGCCGGAGGCGGCGAGTTGCCGCCGAACGCTGCTCGGGCGGCACGTGCCGGCGTAGGATGAGGCCCATGCCCAACGATCACGCTTCCCACCCGCCGCTGTCCTCCTACGCCGTGGCCGCGCGCCTGCGCGGGACGCAAGGCTCGCAGATTCGCGACCTTCTGCGCTACGCGAAGCAGCCGGGGATGCTGTCGCTCGCCGGCGGCCTGCCGGCGCCCGACCTGTTCGACGTCGAAGGCCTGCGCGCGGCGGCCGCGGCCGCGCTCGGCGACAGCCCGGTCGACGCGCTGCAGTACGGGATGACCGACGGGCAGCCGGCGCTGAAGCGGGAGCTCGTGCGGCTGATGGGCGAGCGCGGCGTCGCCGTCGATGCCGACCGCATCGTCGTGACGACAGGCTCGCAGCAGGGCATCGACCTCCTCGCGCGCACGCTGCTGGATCCGGGCGATACCGTGATCGTCGAGCGCCCCGCCTATCTCGCGGCGCTGCAGGCGTTCGCGCTGGCCGAGGCGCACGTCGCGACCATCGACGGCGACTCGCACGGCGCGCGCGTCGAGCAGCTCGAGGACCTGCTGCCGCGGCTGCTCGAGGAAGGCCGGCGCGTCAAGCTGATCTACCTCGTCGCCAACTTCGCGAACCCAAGCGGCGCGACGCTGTCGCGCGCCCGCCGCGAGCGGCTGGCGCGGATCGCCGCGCGGCATCGGATCGTCGCGATCGAGGACGATCCCTACGGCGAGCTGCGATCGTTCGGCTCGCCGGTGCCGCCGCTGCTGGCGATCGCAACCGACGTCGCCGGCGCCGACGACTGGTGCGGGTACCTCTCGACGTTCTCGAAGATCCTCGCGCCCGGACTGCGCGTCGGCTGGCTGGTGCTGCCGCCGGCGCTGGCGCAGCAGGTCGCGCTCTGCAAGCAGGCGCTCGACCTGCACACGTCGTCGCTGAGCCAGGAGATCGCGGCGCGCTACCTCGAGAGCGGGCGACTGGCCTCGAGGATGCCGGCGATCCGCGCCGCCTATCGCGAGCGCAACGAGGCCCTGGCGGCCGCGCTGGAGCGCCACCTGCGTGGCCGCATCGACTTCAATCGCCCCGACGGCGGGATGTTCCTGTGGGCGCGCCTGCGCGACGGCATCGACAGCGGCGCCGTGCTGCCCGACGCGATCGAACAGGGGATGATCTTCATTCCCGGCTCCGCGTTCTACGCCTCGGATCCCGACGTCGCGACACTCCGGCTGTCGTTCGCGACGGCGACTCCGGGCGAGCTCGACGTCGCGGTGCAGCGGCTGTCGCGGGCGCTGGAGCAAAGCGTGGCGCGGCTCAGGCCATCCAGCTGACGTGTGCCGCGACGACGCGCCACCCTTCCGGGAACCGCAGCCAGGCCTGGCTCTGCCGGCCGAGTCTCGCATCGCCGAGGCGGCGGAATTCGATGTTGGCGACCGCCGTGTCGTTTCCGAACGTCGTGATCTGCGTCCTTAGCACCTCGCGCTCCAGCCCGGCGGAAGGCCGCGCCGCGCGGAACGCCGCGATCGCGTCGTAGCCGTAGAGGTTTTCCGTCGTGCCGTAGCGCAGGGTATGCGGCGAGCGCCAGAAAAGCTCGTCGAGGACCGCGACGTCATTGGCCACGAGCGCGCGTTCGTAGCGTTCGAATGCCGCGCGGACTTCCGCGACGACGCGAGGCAGGTTGACGTCGGCGTCGGTCATCGCGGCTCCGTTCACGGATTCTCAGGCGAACGCCGGCGGCAGGTCGGCCCGCGCAACGCCTTCCTTCTGCAGGCGCCAGGCGGCCTGCAGGACGGCGTCCTCGCGCCACGGCGCGCCGACGAGTTGCACGCCGAGCGGCAGCGTCGCGGCCGCGACGATCGGCGCCGCGACGACCGGAAGGCCGATGCAGGAGATCGGCTGCGTCAGCAGCCCGAGGTTCGGGCGCGCCGGCAGCGTCCGCTCGCCGATGCGGACCTGCTCGGCGCCGGCCGGCGGTGCCGCCAGCGGCGTTGCAGCGGCGACCAGCACGTCGAAGCGCTCGAACAGCTGCAGGAACTGCGCGCGGTAGGCGGCGCGGACGCGCTGCGCCTTCAGGTACCAGGCCGCCGGTATCGCGCACCCGGCGGCGAGCCGGTCGCGCGACAGCGGCTCCAGCTGCGCATAGCTGTGGCGAAGGTGATCGCGGTGCAACTCGCCGCCCTCCGACGCGGTAATCACGAACGCGCAGGCGCGCCCCGCGGCCGCGAGCGGCACGGTCGCCACCTCACGGGCGCCGAGCGCCGCGGCCGCCTGCGCGACGGCGGCGCGCGCCTCGTCGCCGGCGTTCTCGTCGAAGTAGCCTCCCAGTACCGCGACGCGCAACGGCGCGTTGTCGCGCAACCGCGGCAGGACGGGCTCCCGCGGGCGTTGCGCGCAGGACGCGTCGAGTTCGTCGGGGCCCTGCAGCAGGTCGTACGCGAGCGCCAGGTCCTCGACGTTGCGCGCGAACGGGCCCAGGTGATCGAGGCTGTGGACGAAGGGATAGGTGCCGCGCCGCGTCAGCCTGCCGTAGGTCGGCTTCAGGCCGAAAATCCCGCAGAACGACGCGGGTACGCGGATGGAACCGTTGGTGTCCGACCCGAGCGCGACGGGGACGAGGGCCGCGGCGACGGCCGCGCCGCAGCCGCCCGACGAGCCGCCGGCGATCCGCGTCGGATCGTGCGGATTGCGCGTCGTGCCGTAGTGCGAGTTTTCCGTCGTGAATCCGTACGCGAATTCGTCCATCGACAGCGCGCCGACGAGTACCGCGCCGGCGTCGACCATTCGCCGCACGAGCGGCGCGTCGAGTGCGGCCGCGGGTTGCGACGCGAGCACGCGCGAGCCGGCGATCGTCGTCAGGCCGGCCACGTCGTAGAGGTTCTTCACCGCGAACGGGACGCCAGCGAGCGGCGGAAGCGCTTCGCCACGGGCGCGGCGCGCGTCGATCCGGCCGGCTTCGCCACGCGCGCGGTCCGCGGTGAGCGCGGTGAACGCGCCCAGCCGCGGATCGAGGCGCGCGATCCGCGCCAGCGTCGCTTCGACGACGGCGGCCGCGGCCACCTCGCCGCGCGCGATCGCGGCGGCGATCGCCATCGCTCCGCCGGTCGCGACGGATTCGACGTTGACGCCGCCCGGCACGCTGGCGCCCGTCGTCATGCGCGGAAACGGCATGCCGGCTCGGCGTCGTCCGCGAGCGGCAACTCGACGAACGCCGCCGCGATGGCGCCGATCCGGGCGAACTGCTCCTCGACGCGGGCCAGCGCATCGGGTGGCAGCACGATGCCCTGCAGGGCCAGCGCCTCGCGCACGCTCGCCCGCAGCGCGCGTCCGCGCGCGTCGTCGCCGTTCTCGGCGTCCGGCGTCACGTGCGGCGTGGAGCGAGGCGGCGGCATCAATGTGCGCTCGTCGCGTGGCGGTAGCGGCGCCAGCCGCCATAGTCCGAGATGTCGACCGCGCCGGTCGTCGCCCAGGCCTCGCAGACGAAGCCCTGGACCTGGCTGCCGTCGGCGAGCGCCAGCGTGCCGATCGACAGCGGACCGGGTACGCCGGCGACGAAGCTGCCGTAGTGCCGCGTCGGCATGTCCCAGACCTCGACTTCGATCGCGTGGCCGGCTTCGCCGTCGGCAAGCCGCAGCAGTCCGGGCTTCGGCGGCTGCGTGCCGGCGAGCGCGAACAGGCGGTAGCGCGGGGCGGTCGTCGTCGTGCGCACGAGACGCGCCCCGCGATCGGCGAGTTCGTGATGGAGCGGCATGCCGCTCAGGTGCGCGCCGACGACGGCGAGCCGGACCGTCGGCCCGGGCGGTGCCGCGAGTTCGCGCGGCGGCGGCAACGGACGCTCCGTGGCGCCCAGCCGCGTGCCGGTGGCGTGGTGGAAGCGTTGCCCGAGCGCGGCGAGGCGCCAGTCGGAGCCCGCGGGCCCGATCAGCGTGATGCCGGAGGGCAGGCCATCGGCGCGGAAGGCCGCGGGTACCGCGAGCGCCGCCCAGCCGAGGAGGTTGACGAAGTTCGTGTAGCGGCCGAGGTGGCGGTTCAGCGCGATCGGGTCGGCCCGCATCGCGGCACGCGTGTAGATCGTCGGCGCGCTGGGCACGACGAGGCAGTCGACGTCGTCCCAGAAGGACGCCAACTCGCCGCGACGGAGCGCGAGGCGCTGTTGCGCCTCCAGCAGATCGGCGGCGTCGCGGCCGCGACCGGCGCCGATGATCGCTCGGACCGGTTCGATGACGTCGCGCTCGTGCGCGTCGAAGAATGCGCGGATCGCGTGGTAGCGCTCCGCGACCAGCGCCGATTCGTAGAGCCAGCTCGCCGTCTCGGCGAGGATCGCGTCGTCGAACGCGACGGGCTCGCCGCCGAGAGCGCGCAGCGCCGCGCTGGCGTCCGAAAAGGCGCGCTGCGCCATCTCGTCGCCGAAGAACTGCGCTTGCGCCGGGATGCGGAAGCGGAACGACGGCGCCATCGGTCGGCTGTCGATCGCGACGTCGCGCGACAGCGGATCGCGCGCGTCGGGCCCGGCGATGGTCGCCAGGACGTCGAGCGCCGCGTCCACCGTGGGCGCGAAGATGCTGACGCAGTCGTAGCTGCGGCTGGCGGGGACGACCCCGCGCGTGCTGACGAGCCCGGGCGAAGGCTTGAGGCCGACGACGTTGTTGAACGCCGCGGGCACGCGGCCGGACCCGGCCGTGTCGGTGCCGAGTGCGACGTCCGCCTCGCCGGTCGCGACGGCGACGGCCGAGCCGCTGCTGGAACCGCCGCTGATGTAGGCCGGGTCGAACGCGTTCTCGACCTCGCCATAGGGCGAGCGCGTCCCGTTCAGCCCGCAGGCGAACTGGTCGAGGTTGGTCTTGCCGAGGATCGACGCACCGGCATCGAGCAGCCTTTGCACCACGGCGGCATGTGCCGTGGGCACCTGCGAGAAGGCGGGACAGCCGCAGGTCGTCGGGACGCCCGCGACATCGATGTTGTCCTTGATGGCGACCCGGACACCCCGCAGTGCGCCGCACTCGCGGGTCGCGAGCGGCGAAGGCAGGCGGCTGATCCAGGTGGCAGGCACGTTCGATTCCGGGCAAGGTCGCGGCGAACGATACCGCTTTCGGACTCCAGGCAAGCCGCATGCCACCGTTGAGCGCCGACGCCCGTGGTGACGCGCGGTGGAAGATGGCGCGGCGCTTGCTTCGCCAGCGGGAATGATCCACGGCGTTCGGATCCGCAAGGAGAGGCGATGGACCCGTCCGTTCCTGCTTCCGCTTCCGCGGCGGCTGCGCTTGTCGTCGACGCCCGCCCGTCGGCGTACGAGTTCATCCCGTCGACCACGGCGCTCGTGGTGATCGACATGCAGCGCGACTTCATCGAGCGCGGCGGATTTGGCGAAGCGCTCGGCAACGATGTCGCGCCGCTCGCGCGGATCGTGCCGACGGTCGCGGCGCTGCTGGCCTGGGCGCGCGGCGCGGGCCTGGCCATCGTCCACACGCGCGAGTCGCACCTGCCGGACCTCTCGGATTGCCCGCCGTCGAAGCTTCGCCGCGGCAAGCCGCAACTGAGGATCGGCGACAGCGGGCCGATGGGGCGGATCCTCGTGCGCGGCGAACCGGGCAACCAGATCCTGCAGGACGTCGCGCCGCGGGACGGCGAGATCGTGATCGACAAGCCGGGAAAGGGCGCGTTCTACCGGACGGATCTCGAGGATCGCCTGCGGCAGCGCCGCATCGCGTCGCTGGTCTTCGCCGGCGTCACCACCGAAGTCTGCGTGCAGACGTCGATGCGCGAGGCCAACGACCGCGGCTACGAGTGCCTGCTCGTCGAGGATGCCACGGCCAGCTACTTCCCGGAATTCAAGGAATCGACGTTGCAGATGGTCCGGGCGCAGGGCGCGATCGTCGGCTGGACCGCGCCGCTGTCCGCGCTGCGCGGCGCGCGGCCCGCTGCACCCGTTCGGGTGTGATTGCGCGGTAACCGCGTGGCGGCGCATGCTCGCCGCAGTCGCGCGCGAGCGCGGTGCGACGGGAAGGTCCGGCGTGCCCCTGGGTACCGTTCAAATCGCGGCCATCGACGCCGTGCTTGCGCGCGCGGCCGGCGCGCGCGCGCGAATCACGGCGGTGCTTCCGCTGGCGGGCGGTTCGATCGCGGCGGCCTACCGACTCGATACGACCGTCGGTCCGTGTTTCCTGAAGCTCGGCGCGGCGGCACATCCGTTCGACGCCGAGGCCGACGCGCTGCGCGAGATCGCCGCGACGGCCACGGTTCGCGTTCCGCGGCCGCTCGAATCCGGGGTCGTCGGCGCCGCCGGTTTCCTGCTGCTCGAATGGATCGACCTGCGCCCCTCCGGCGACTGGCGCGCCGCCGGGGAAAGCCTCGCCGCCCTTCACGCGGTCGTGCGCGAGCAGTACGGCTGGACCCGCGACAACGCGATCGGAGCCACCGAGCAGTTCAATGCCCCCTGTCCCGGGGCGAGCTGGTCCGAGTTCTATCTGGCTCGTCGCCTGGAACCGCAGCTGAAGCTTGCGGCGCGCCGCGGGTTGCGGGCGATCGCGGAGCGCGCCGACGCGGCCCGGTCGGCGTCCCGCTCGCGGCTGGCCGGCCACGAACCGCCGCCGTCGCTGCTGCATGGCGACCTCTGGCGAGGGAACCTCGGATTCGACGACGCCGGTCGTGCGGTGCTTTTCGACCCGGCGCTCTACTACGGCGATCCGGAGACCGACATCGCGATGACGTGGCTCTTCGGCGGATTCGACCCGCGCTTCCACGCCGCCTACGAGGCCATGCGCCCGACGGCGTCCGGCGCCGAGCGGCGCCGCCCCGTCTACCAGCTGTACCACGTGCTGAACCACGCCCACCTGTTCGGCGGCGGCTACATCGACCAGGCGCGCGAGCTGATCGACCGGATCGCGTCAGAGTAGGGCCCGGCGCTGCGCCTATCGGCCTTCCCGGGCGCGCACCAGCGCCGCAGCGCGCAGCACCCAGCCGGACTCCTCCAGGTGCCACGGCCAGCGATAGCCGTTTCGGCCGTGCCGACGCTCGACCGCCGCCAGGAAGCGCCTCGCCCGCGCCACGTCGCCCATCCGTGCCGCGGCGTAGCTCACGCTGCTCCAGGGAAACTCGTCCGGCTTGTCCAGGTCCGGCCATCGCGGAAAGGCCTCGTTGAAGCGCCGGTACAGCGCGACCGCGCGCGGATCGCCTGGATCGAGGACGCCGTAGATCAGCGGGAACAGCTGGCTCACGGCGCCGCGCGGCGCATACCACGCGGTCCAGTCGACCGGCTGCCCGTGATCGTGGGCGTCCAGGTCGTAGTAGAACGACTGGTCCGCGGCGTTCCAGAGCCGCGTCTCGATCGCGCGGCGCAGCGAGGCCGCGTGCTGCTCGAAGCGGGCGGTACCGTCGGCATCGTCGATCATCCGGAACAGCTGCGCGCCGTCCTCGTAGCCGCGCAGGACCTGGCAGTTGTCGATCAGGTACTTGACGCGGTAGTCCGGCTTCACCCAGGTCAGGCCGTGATCCTCGAGCGCGACCATCACGTCGGCGATCTCGCGCAGTTCATCGTGGTTGGACGCGACGAATTCGCGGGCCGCCTTGCCGCCGCGGCGCGCAAAGGCGAGCAGCGCCGCCAGCAGCGTGCCCGGATTCGCGTCGACGTTCGAGGCGTCGTCGCGCGCCACCTCGCTGCCGCCGCGGATGTCGTACATCGCGATCGTCCCGCGGATTTGCCAGCGGTTCGCGTCGCTGCGGTCCGCATGGGCCAGGTACCACGTGAACCAGCGTCGCGCCGCGGCCTCGTTGTCGCGGGCGTCGTCGTCCGGGATGTCGAGCAGGCCGGCGATCGCGATATTCGCGAAGTAGGGATTGATGAAGTCGTGCGAATCCGGCAGCGCGCCGTCGTCGAGCTGCCGGTCGAGGATGTAGCGGCGATGGACCTGGATCAGGCGCTCCAGGTCGACGCGGTCGTCGTCGCCGGCGGCGAGCGCGCCGCGCGCCGCGGCCGCCGCTGCGCAGGTCACCGCGAGCGTCGCCAGCGTGCGACGTCGTCCGGCGTCACGCAGTCCTTCGGGGTCGTGCGGGTCGCGCAGGGGCATCGGCGGATTCCGGGTTCCCGACGTTCGTGCCTGATCGTGCGGTCCAGGCCTTGGCGTCATCAGGCCCTAGCGTAATCGTTCCGGGTAGCATGCGCCCGATGGTTTCCGTGAATCGCGTCGGCGACGGCGCCGCCGGGGTTCCCGGCCCGCGCGAGTTCCCGCTTTTCTGGGCCGGTCGCTTCGCGTCGACGACCGGCTACCACATGCAGGCCGTCGGCGTCGGCTGGCTCGTCTACGACCTCACCCGCAGCGCCTTCGCGCTGGGCTTGGTCGGCCTCGTGCAATTCGCCCCGATGGTCGCGTTGGCGCTCGTCGCCGGCCACGCGGCGGACCGCTTCGAGCGGCAGCGCATCGCGCGCCTGTGCCAGGCGTTCCAGGGCGTCGCGGCGCTGCTGCTCGCGCTCGCCGCGTGGTCCGGGGGCACGTCGCTGCCGCTCGTGCTCGGCTTCGCGTTCCTGATCGGCGCCACGCGCGTCTTCGAGAATCCGTCGCTGCAGGCGCTTGTCCCGCGGATCGTCCCGCCCGGGCGGCGCGCGCGCGCGTTCGCGCTTTCGGGCAGCGCGGTGCAGGGTGCGACCGTGCTTGGCCCGGCGCTCGGCGGCCTGCTGTACCTCGGCGGCCCGCGCGCGGTGTTCGTCGGCGCCGCGTGCGCCTACTTCGTCGCGTCGCTGCTCGTCGGCCTGATCCGCGCCACCCCGGAGGCCTCCGCCCCGGTGCGCGAGCCGGCGACCTGGGCGACGCTGTCGGCCGGGATCCGCTTCATCGGCCGGCAGCCGGCCCTGCTGGGGGCGATCTCGCTCGACCTCTTCGCGGTGCTGCTCGGCGGCGCCACCGCGTTGCTGCCGATCTACGCGCGCGACATCCTGCGCGTGGGTCCGGCCGGGCTCGGGATGCTGCGGTCGGCACCGGCGTTCGGCGCGGTGCTGATGGCGTTGGCGTTGGCGCGCTGGCCATTGCAGCGCCATGTCGGCCGTGCGATGTTCGCCGCGGTGGCGGTGTTCGGCGTCGCGACGATCGTCTTCGGGCTCTCGCGCGTCTTCGGGTTGTCGCTCGCGGCGCTGTTCGTCCTCGGCGCGGCCGACATGGTGAGCGTCGTGATCCGCGCCGCGATCGTGCAGCTCGACACGCCGGATTCGATGCGCGGCCGGGTCAGCGCCGTCAACTACGTCTTCATCGGCGCCTCCAACCAGCTCGGCGAGTTCGAGTCGGGGCTGACCGCGGCCTGGTTCGGGACCGTGCCGTCCGTCGTCATCGGCGGCATCGGCACGCTGCTGGTCGTCGCGGCCTGGAGCCGGCTCTTCCCGCAGATCACCCACCGCGACCAGCTGGGCGAAGGCGTGAACGGATGAGCGCGACGGCGGACCGCATTCCCCGGATCGGGCTCGTGGCGAGCCGGATCCATCGCGAGCCGAGCGGCGCGCTGCTGCGGCTGGTCGCGGCGCTCGAGCCGGCACTGCGCGGAGAGCTTCCGCTGGATCTCGCCGTCGTCGGCCAGACGTTCGACGCGATCGCCGACGCCGGGCTGCTGCGCGACTATCCCGCGCTGCGCCGGCTGCCGTCGCGCCGCGAGGGCGGGATCATCCATCTCGTCGCCGGCATCGTCGATGACTCCGGCGCCGACGAACTCGACGCGGTGATCTACCTGCTCGATCCCGACGATCCGACGTCGGTGTTTCCGGAAGGGCTGGCGCTGAAGCGCGAGTGCGTCATCCACGGCAAGCCGTTCATATCGACCTATGCGCATGCCCGCGAATGGTTCGAACTGGAGCGCATCGCCCGCGGCGGACGCGCGGATCCGTCGCTCGACCGCTGGTTCGACATCGCGTCGCAGACCGTGGCGCTCGTCGCGCACGACGCGCGCAAGCCGGAAATGGTGGCCTTCGCGCGCGAGCACTTCGACCTGCTCGACCGTTTCGCGCGCCGCATCGGGACGGGAACGACGGGCGGGCTGCTCAACGAGCTCGCCGCCGCCCGGCCGCCGGGCGCCGCGCCGGTGCGCGTGCCGTGGGTCGACCGCTACCGCAGCGGGCCGCTCGGGGGCGATGCGCAGATCGCGCGCGACATCCTGCTGGCGCGCTGCGAGCGCGTGATCTTCTTCGAGGACCCGCACGTCGCGCGCCAGCACGAGGCCGACATCCAGCTGCTGGAGCGCTCGGCGCGGATCCGCAGCGACGAGACGATGTGCGTCTCGGACCCGGTCTCGGCGCAGCGCTGGGCCGCGCTCGTCGCGCGGCGTTCAGGGTGGTCCGCGAAACCGCGCTGAAGCGTCCGCCATCAAAGCGACTGCACGTACTCCGCGACCGCGCGCTTCTCCGACGGCGTCATGTTGGCGGTCTCGTTCTTCATCAGCACGCCATGCGGCCGCAGCCGCGTGCCGAACTCGGTCAACTGGCGCAGCACGTAGTCCGCATGCTGCCCGGCGAGGCGCGGGAATACCGACGCCCCCTCGGCATGATCGCCATGGCACGACGCGCACGGGCGCACGCCCTTGCCCGGCAGGCCCTCCTCGAAGATCTTCTTTCCGGCGTTGACGCGGCCGGGGTTGCGCACGACGCCCGGCGCCGGCGTCTGCTGCGCGAAGTAGTCGGCCAGTCCGGCGATCGTCGCGTCGTCGAGCAGCGCCGAGACGCCCCACATGTAGGCCTGCGGATCCAGCTCGGCGCGCTTCTGGTCGCGGAACGCCTTCAGCTGCGCGATCGTGTACATCGGCATCTGCCCCGCCAGGCGCGGATAGACGGCCGCCGTGCTGCGGCCTCCTTCGCCGTGGCACGCGGCGCAGACGTGGATCGCCCGTTGCACCGTCGGATCCTCGGCCTTGCCCTCGTCGGCGCGCGGCGCGGTGGCAAACAGCATCCCGGTGACCGCGGCGCAGGCCGCCGCGGCAAGGTGTAGACGTTTCAATTGGGTCTCCCCCGTTCGGTGCAATGCGGTTCTTGGGATGCCCGCCGGCATCCTTCTTAAGGACGATTGTTCATTTTGACCGGCCGTGGCTGCTTGATCCAGGTCATTTCCATCCGCCGGAGGGGGTGGGAGACCCCGGCCTTGACCCGGTCGACGCACGTCAATATAGTAACTACCGTAGATAAGGTATCCATAAACAAGACAACTTAGACGTCGATCGTCGACGCGATAAGAACGGGAGATCGGGAGTGGAGGGTCCATGGGATTGAGTCATGCGCTGGCGAGGCTGTCCGGCCGCGCGTCCGGCGGCTGGCCGAGGCAGGTGCCGCCTGCGGCCAAGGCGCCGCAGGAGCCCGGAACGTCGGGCGTCGAGGCCACGCGGGGCGGGGCGGCCAAAGAGGCGGCGGCCGCCCGCCCGGTATCGGATTACGACGCGTCGCTCGTGGCCGAACTGGGGCGCCTGAACGAGGAACTGCGCCGCAGCGACCTGCGCTACCGCGAATTGAACGAGCGGTACATGCGCAATCGCGCCGCCGCGCTCGCGCTGGGTTCGATCTATCTGCGCATCCGCAACGAGCTTTCGCGGTTGAAGAAGGATCCGAAGCAGCCGCGCAAGCTCACGGATCCGTCGCGGCTCCCGATCCTGGAGAAGACGCGCAGCCTGATCGAGGAGCACGAGCTGCGCGCACTGAGCGGCGGCAGGATCTCGCCGAAGGATCCGAACCCGAACTGGTAGCCGGCCGGCGTACGCGGCGTCCTGCCGCCGGCGCCGAGGCGCTTCCCGCCCGTGCCGAGGCACTTCCCGCCCGTGCCGAGGCACTTCCCGGATTGCACTAGAATTCGGCGCTCGTCGTGCCCGGGCGGCCGCTTTGCCCTCCGCCAGCCGCGCGACGAGCCGCGAATGCCGACGTCCAGACCAACGGCCCAAGAAACGGCGTCGCGCGGCATGCCGCTGTTCCGGGTCAATCCTGCACAGACGGGTACGGCGCAGACGCCGGGCCGCAGTGCCGTGCTCCGAGGAAATAATGCGTATCCATCGTCGCCTTGCCCTGTTCGCGCTCTACGCGATGATCGCGGGTCTGCTTGCCGCGTGCGGCGGCAAGAGCAGCTCGACCAACACGCCGGCCAACGTCCGTCTCGTGAACGCGACGGCGTCGGCGCCGCTGACCCTCGACGCGAACGGCGTCAGCTACATCGGCTCGACGTCGGCCGCGACCGTCAGCAACTACGTCAACATCGAGGGCGGCACCTATACGATCGGCGTCCTGGCCGCCGACGGGTCGCTGACGAGCTTCAACGCGCAGTCCGCGAGCTACGGCGCGGGAGACTATTACACGACGGTCGCGTACCAGCGCAACGGCGCGATCCAGGCCGTCACGCTGGCCGACTCCGTCGCGGCCCCGAACACCGGCTTCATCACGTTCCGCGTCTACAACGCGTCGAGCGATCCGGGGCCGGTCGACGTCTACATCACCGCGCCCGGGGTCACGCTGAACCAGGGCGTCGCACCGAACTTCCAGTTCGTCGGCGGCGGCGCGCTCTCCGGAGCGCTCTCGCTGACGCAGGGCACCTATCAGATCGTCGTCACGGGCTACGGCAACCAGAGCGACGTCCGCCTGTCGATTCCTGCCGTGCCGATCGCCAATCCGAACATCGTGACGCTCGTGCTCACGAGCACGACGGGCGGCGCGCTGGTCGACGGCGTCCTCGTCGACCAGGGCGGCTACGCGGCGTTCTACCCGAACACGAATGCGCGCGTGCGGCTCGTGACCAGCATCGCGGGGACCGGTTCGGTCGTCGCCACGGTCGGTTCCACCGCGCTGTCGACGGTCACGTTGCCGACCATCGCGGTCCCTTCCTACACGCTCGTGAATTCCGGCTCGCAGGCCTTCGGGGTGACGGTCAACGGCACGGCCGTCGCCGGGCTGAGCACGCTGGCGCCGGCGGCCGGGGGCGACTACACGGTGCTCGTCTACGGTACGACCGCGGCGCCCGCGGTCACCGTGTTGACCGACGTGAACCAGGCCGTCGGGATCAGCGGCAACTCCAGCGTCCGCCTCGTGAATGCCGGGATCAGCGGTTACCTCGCGCTCACCGTCAACCAGACCTCGGTCGCGTCCGCCGTGCCGATCGGCACGGCGTCCAGCTACACCGGTGTCGCGTCGTCCACGGCGGCCTATTTCGCGCTGACGGCCTCGCCGTCGGTCGCGCTCACGCAGATTCCGAACAACGGCAACGTCGACCTTCTCTCGGGGGGCGTCTACACGCTGTTCGAGCTGGGCGCGACGACGGCGCCCTTGCTGAACAAGGACCGCTGAGGCGGTTGCACCGCCGGGTCGCGAGGGCCCGGCGGCCCCGACGCATCAGCGATTGACGGTGCTCATGTCCGGGTAGCGCGGGCCTGCCGCGACGCCCTTGGGCGCCACGGCGTCGATCCGCTGCAGCACGTCGGCCGACAGCACGAGCCGCGTGGCGTCGACGTTCTCTTCCAGCGCGCCGATTCGCGTCGTTCCCGGTATCGGCACGATGTCGGCGCCGCGATGCAGCAGCCATGCCAGCGCGATCTGCGCCGGCGTCGCCTTGATCTGCGCGGCGATGCTCTCGACCTGCTTCACCAGCTCGATGTTCTTCGCGAAATTCTCGCCCTGGAACCGCGGCGACATCCGACGGTAATCGCCTGCCGGCAGGTCCTCGAACTTCCGGTACCGCCCGGTGAGGAAGCCGCGGCCCAGCGGGCTGTAGGCGACGAACGCGATGCCCAGCTCGCGGACCGTCGGCAGGATGTCATCTTCCGGATCGCGCGTCCACAGCGAGTACTCGGTCTGCAGCGCGCTGATCGGATGCACCGCATGGGCGCGGCGGATCGTCCCGGCCGCCGCCTCCGACAGGCCGATGTAGCGCACCTTGCCGGCGCGCACGAGCTCGGCCATCGCGCCGACGGTGTCCTCGATCGGCACGTTCGGATCGACCCGATGCTGGTAGTAGAGATCGATCGTCTCGACGCCGAGCCGCGCGAGCGACGCGTCGCAGCACTGCCGCACGTAGTCGGGATGCCCGTTCACGCCGAGGAATTTTCCGTCGCTGCCGCGGACGTTCCCGAATTTCGTCGCCAGCACGACCTCGGCGCGCCGCGCCGCGATCGCCTTGCCGACGAGCTGCTCGTTCGTCCACGGCCCGTACATGTCGGCCGTGTCGAGGAAATTGACGCCGAGATCGAGCGCGCGGTGGATCGTCGCGATCGATCCGTGCTCGTCGTTGCCGCCGCGATAGAACTCCGACATTCCCATGCAGCCGAGTCCGATGGACGACACCACCGGCCCGTGGCGTCCGAGCTGCCGTTTCTGGATCGTTTCCTGTGCCATGTCCCGCCTGCCTTTCATGGGCTGGTTCGCCTCGATGTCCTGCAGTATCCCGCATTCGCCGCACGCCAGCCGCGGCGAGGAGGACAACCCCGGAAACACACGAGCTGCGCCACCGCGCGCTGGAGCACATCGAGCGCGCGCAACACGCGGCCGAGCGTGCGCACGCGGAGTGGCTGAAGGACATCGGCAAGAAGTCGATCCGCGCGAGCAACGGGAAGGCGGCCGTGGCGGCGCGACGGTCGCGGTGCGCCTTCCCGCCGGCGCCACAACCGCCGCTTCACACGCCGCGCCAGAGCACCCACGGCACGCCGACCGCGACCAGCACCGCGAAGTTGAGGGCGCCGAACTGCAGTCCGCGACGCCAGAACGCGATGCGCGGCAGTCCGCCGGCTTCGCCGTGGATCACCGCCGCCCCGCTCGCGAACGGCGTCAGCACGCCACCGAGGCCGAGTGTCCCGACCGCCAGGAGCGCGAGAGCCGTCGCTGGCACAGGGGGAGCCGCCGCGCCTGCGGCCAGGATCGCGGGCAGCACGACCGCGGCCTGGACGTTGATGCTGGCGACCAGGTAGCGGATCCAGAACGCCAGCGCGAGGAGCAGGACCATCGCGGCCGGTGGATCGAGGCCCGCGACGCGCTGCGCCGCGCCCGCGGCCAGCACGCGCAGGATGCCGAGCCGTCCCAGGCCATCGGCGAGCGCGATGAACGTCGCCAGGAACACCGTGGCCCCCCAGGTGCGCCGATCGGACGCGATGTCATCGAAGTCCAGGACGCCGGCCGCCAGCAGCGCCGCGACAAGCAGCAGCGCGACCGTGGCGGGATTCAGCGCGCCACCCACAGCACCCGGCGCGGTCGGTCCCGCCACGAAGCCGCTTCCGACCCACAAGACGACGGCCGCGGCGAACGCGCATCCGGTCGCGATCTCCATTCGCGACCAGCGGCCCAGCCGCGCGAGCCTCGCCGCCGCGGCCGCCCGCAGGGCGACGGCATCCTCCGCGGGGGGACGCAGCATGGCGCAGGCGAGCAGCGGCGTCGCGATCAGCAGCACGATCGACACCGGCGCCATCGCCACCAGGTACGCCGGCGCCGTCACGCCCGGGCCGACGATACGGGCCGCGATCGCGAGGCCGAGGCCATTGGCCGCCAGCGCCGACGGGAAGGTCGCGCTCGTGATCGCGTTCGACGCGAAGGCGGTCCACGTCGCGTAGGCGCCGAGCCGGCGCACGCTCTCGGTGGGCGGCCCTTCGCCGTCGTCGGACCTGAACGCCGGGAGCTCCGCGAGCAGCGGAAACACGATGCCCCCGTTGCGCGCCGCATTCGACGGCATGAACGGCGCAAGCAGCAGCTCGGTCGCCGCGATCGCGAAGCCGAGCGGGCGGGGACGGGCGCCCGACAGGACGAGGATCCGCAGCGCGAAACGTCGCCCCAGGCCCGACTTGCGCAGCGCGAGCACCGACACCATCGCGCCGAAGACGATCCACACGGTCGCGTCGCCGAAGCCTTCGATCGCCCAGCCGAGCGCGCGCCCCGGGTCGCTGTCGACGCAGCGCAGCGCGGCCGCCACGGCCACCGCGACGAGGCCGACGGCAGCCGGCGCGAGCGACCGCAGCAGCAGCCCGGCGACCGCGGCCGCGTAGATGCCAAGATACGTCCACTGGCGCGCATCGAGGACGGCCGGGTGCGGGCACGCGGCGAAGGCTGCCGCGATCGCCACGGGCGCCAGGCGCCGGGTCAGCCGCATCGGTCCCGCCCGCGGCGTGCCGGCCGCACCCTCCGTGGCGTCCGCGCCGATCGGCGGTCACGGTAAGCTAGCAGGACGCGCGGCGGCGTCGCCGGGCATCCCGCCAGGCCGGCCGCCGTCGCCGCGCCGGGCCGCTCGTTCGCTTCACGCCTGCCGGTCGACATCCTGCCGCATCCGCTCGACGTATCCCCCCGAAAAGGCTTCATCGTGCAATTCATCCTGACGCTGTCCTGCCCCGACCGTCCCGGGATCGTCCACGCCGTCACCGGTTTCCTGCTCGAACGCGGCGGCAACATCGTCGAAGCCGCGCAGTTCAACGACAGTGCGACCGGCCTGTTCTTCATGCGCGTGCGCTTCGAGTCGCCGCAGGGCGCCGGCGCCGAAGATCTCGCCGCCGCGTTCGCCGACCTCGGGACGCGCCACCAGATGTCGTACCGCTTCCACGAGGCCGCGCGGCGGATGCCGACGATCGTCATGGTCTCGAAGCTCGGCCACTGCCTGAACGACCTGCTGTTCCGCGTTCGCTCGGACCTGCTGCCGCTCGACATCCGCGCCGTCGTGTCGAACCATCGCGACTACTACCAGCTGTCCGCATCCTACGACATCCCTTTCCACCATGTCCCGGTGACGGCCTCGACGAAGGCGGCGGCCGAGGCGACACTGGCGGAGATCGCGGACCGCGAAGGCGCCGAGCTCGTCGTGCTGGCGCGCTACATGCAGGTCCTGTCGGACGACCTCTGCCGCCGTCTCGCCGGCCGCGCGATCAACATCCATCACTCGTTCCTGCCGAGCTTCAAGGGCGCGCGCCCGTACCAGCAGGCGCACGATCGCGGCGTCAAGCTGATCGGCGCGACGGCGCACTACGTGACCTCGGCACTCGACGAGGGGCCGATCATCGAGCAGGACGTCGAGCGCGTCGACCATGCGACGGATCCGGCGCGCCTGACCGCGATCGGGCGCGACGTCGAATGCGTCGTGCTGGCGCGCGCGCTGCTTTGGCATGCCGAGCACCGGGTCTTGATCAATGGCAACAAGACGGTGATCTTTCGCTGAGGGGGCGGGTCCGACCGTTGCCGCGGACTATGCTAGAAAGGTGTCCGTGGGTCTCGTGGGCGTCCAAGCGGGCGGGGCGACCGCGCGCCGGCACGAGCCGGCGGGGCACCACGCCATTGCAGCCGAAGGAGGGTCGAAGATGGACAGCGTCAACCAGGCGAACAACCGGAGCAAGCTGGCATCCGATCTGCGTCAGGTGTTCGACGACGTCGACCAGCTGTTGAGCCAGGCGGCGTCGGCGACCGGCCAGCAGGCGCAGGAACTGCGCGAGCGCGCCGCCACGACGTTGCGCTCGGCGCGCTACAAGCTGCAGGACGTGCAGGCGAGCGCGCTCGAGAGCGGCAAGGCCGCCGCGCGTGCGACGGACGACTGGGTTCGCGACAATCCGTGGGGCGCCGTCGGCGTGGCCGCGGGCGTCGGCTTCCTGCTGGGCCTGCTGATCAACCGGCGCTAGCCGCCGGTTTCCCGGCCGACGCTGGACGGACGGCACGCGATGACGGATCCCGCCGCTGCGCCCCGGCCGGCACTGGGTGCCGCGCTGCGGCGGATCGGTGCCGCGTCGCTGCGGCTCGTGTCGACGCGCATCGAACTCGCCGCGCTCGAGCTGGGCGAGGCGCAGCGCACGCTGGTGCGGTGGTTTGCGCTGTGCCTGGCCGCGGGCCTGCTGGCGCTGCTCGCCGCCATCGCGCTGACGGCGGCGCTCGTGGTGGCGCTCTGGGGCACGCTCGGCTGGCTCGGCCTCGTCGCCTTCGCGCTCGTCTATGCGATCGCGGCCGGCGCGCTCGTCGTGCGCGTGCGCGGCGAGGTCGCGCACCATCCGGGCGTGCTGGCCACGACGATGGCGGAGTTGCGCAGCGACCTCGAGGAACTGCAGCCTGCCCGCGACGCGCGGCAGCCGGCCGCGGAGACCCCGTGATCCCGGGGACGATGCCGCCAGGCGTCGGCACCGACGCCCACGCGTTGCGCAAGGAGATGCTGAGGCTGCGCGCGGCATCCGAGCGTCTCGAACTGGCCGACGCGGCCTCGCAACTGCGCGACCGCATCGAACCGTTTGCCGGCGCGGCGCGCGGCGCTACGCGCGTGGCGCAGTTCCTGGCCCCCGGTCGGGGCGCGGCGCATTGGCTGCCGCGCGCGGTGCACGTGGCGCTGCGACATCCGTGGGCGGCGTCGCTGCTGGCGGCCGGTTTCGCGCGCTTGCGGCGCGGGCACGGCGCCCTCCGCGTCGGCGTGGGCCTCGGCCTCGGCGTGATGGCCGGCGTCGCCGCGCTGTGGCTCGGTCGCAGACGCCGTGCGCCGGCCGACGGACCCGCGGCCGACAGCGTCGGCGCCGCCGACGCGAATGCGCCGTCGACGCCGGGCGGCTGAGCGTCGTGCGCGAGGGCGGTGACGCCGGCATGCACCGCGATGCGGGCGCCGCCGACGGGGCGGTGCAGGACTTGCTGCGGACGCTGAATGCGGAGCAGCGCCTGGCCGTCGAGCACGACATCGGCGAGGCCGATCCGCGCGCGCTGCTCGTGATCGCCGGCGCCGGATCCGGCAAGACCAACGCGCTCGCGCATCGCGTCGCGCACCTGGTCCGCCACGGCGCCGATCCGGAGTCCATCCTCGCGCTGACGTTCTCGCGCCGCGCGGCGGCGGAGATGACGCGTCGCGTCGAACGGATCGTCGCCGCCGACCCGGCCGCGCGCGGCCGTGGCGCCGCGGCGGGACTGGCGTGGGCCGGGACGTTCCACGCGATAGGGGCCCGCCTGTTGCGCGAGTTCGCACCCCGCATCGGGCTCGATGCGTCGTTCACGATCCACGATCGCGAGGATTCCGCGGACCTGCTGAACCTCGTGCGCCACGACCTCGGGCTCGCGGCGACCGAGAAGCGGTTCCCGGCCAAGGGCACCGCGCTCGCGATCTATTCGCGCGCCGTCAACGGGCGGGTTCCGCTCGCCGACGTGCTCGCGCAGGCGTTTCCCTGGTGCGCGACGTGGGAGGACGAGCTGAAGCGGCTGTTCGGCGCCTACGTCGACGCGAAGCAGCGGCAGCAGGTGCTGGACTACGACGACCTCCTGCTCTACTGGGCGCAGATGGCGGGCGAGCCGGCGCTCGCCGCCGAGCTTGGCGCGCGCTTCCGCCACGTGCTCGTCGACGAGTACCAGGACACGAATCGCCTGCAGGCGTCGATCCTGCTGGCGCTGAAGCCCGACGGCAACGGGCTCACGGTCGTCGGCGACGACGCGCAGGCGATCTACTCGTTCCGCGGCGCGACGGTGCGCAACATCCTCGAATTCCCGACCTTGTTTCCGCGCGGCGCGCGCGTCGTCACGCTCGCCCGGAACTACCGCTCGACGGCGCCGATCCTCGCGGCCTCGAACGCCGTGATCGCGCTCGCCACGCAGCGTTACGCGAAGGACCTGTGGACCGTGCGCAACGGCGGCGCGGCCCCGCGCCTCGTCACCGTGGCGGACGAATCGGCACAGGCGCGCTACGTGGCGCAGCAGGTCCTCGCGCAGCGTGAATCCGGGGTCCGGCTGCAGTCGCAGGCGGTGCTGTTCCGCGCGGCCCACCACAGCGCGCAGCTGGAGCTGGAGCTTGCCCGTCGCAACATCCCGTTCGTGAAGTTCGGTGGCCTGAAATTCCTCGAGGCGGCCCACGTCAAGGACGTCCTCGCCTGCCTGCGCTGGACCGAGAACGGACGCGATCGCGTCGCGGGGTTTCGCGTCCTGCAACTGATGCCGGGCGTCGGGCCGCGCATCGCGGCGCGGGCGCTCGATTCCGGACTTGCCGCTGCGGATCCGCACGCGGCGATCGCCGCGTACCGCGCGCCGCCCGCGGCGGCCGAGGACTGGGCGCGGCTGGCGGCGATGATCCAGGCGGTGCGCGCGGGCTCGACACCGTGGCCGGCGCAGCTGGAGGTGGTCCGGCGCTGGTATGAGCCGCACCTGGAGAGGCGCCACGACCATCCGGAAATCCGCCGCGCCGACTTGCTGCAGCTCGAGGCGATCGCCGCGACCTACCCGACGCGCGAGCGCTTTCTCACCGAATTGAGCCTCGATCCGCCCGGCGCGACGAGCGACGAGGCGGGAGCGCCGCTTCTTGACGACGACTACCTGGTGCTGTCGACGATCCACTCGGCAAAGGGCCAGGAATGGACGGCCGTCTACGTGCTCAACGCGGTCGACGGCTGCCTGCCGTCCGACCTCGCGACCGGCTCGCCGGAACAGGTGGACGAGGAGCGGCGGCTGCTCTATGTCGCGATGACGCGGGCGCGTGACCAGCTCGAGATCCTCGTGCCGCACCGCTTCTACGTGCACGGCCAGTCTTCGCAGGGCGACCGCCACGTCCTCGCGCAGCGCAGCCGCTTCATTCCGGCTTCGATCTGCGATCGCTTCGAGCAACTCGCGTGGCCGCCGCCGCAGCTCGACGACGAGGGCAGGCCGGTCGCCGAAGGCCAGCCGAAGGTCGACCTGAACGCCCGCGTCCGCGCGATGTGGCGTTGAGCGCGGGTGGCGCAGGTCGTCTTGCGACGGCCCTCCCCCGCCCCTCTGTTGGGGCAGTGCTTGAATTCCCGACGACGAAACTCCCCTCGCCCGCGAAGCGGGAGAGGGGTTGGGGGAGAGGGCGGCCGCACCACCGCGGCCCGGATTCACTTCGCCGGTTCGACCTCGTCGTGGGTGTCGAAATAGAACGCCGCCTGTCGATGTTCGCCGACCTTCAGCGCCACGCTCGACTTCTGCACGGCCGTGCCCAGCGTCGCCTCGATCCGATACTGGCCGGCAGGCAGTTCGACGAGGAGCCACGGGCCGTCCATCACGGTGTCCAGCACGGGTGCGGCGTTCTGGTCGGTAATCCGGACATGCACATCCGCCAGGAAAGCGCCCGACCCCTTCGACGCGGTGAGGATCGCGAGCGGATAGCCGCCTTTCTCGTCGTTGATCGTCGCGATCTCGTCGGGCGTGATGCCGCCGCTCAGGAACTTGCCGCCCAGTTCCGTCGAGCCGCGGACGAGGGCGAGCGCCGGCGGGATCATGCAGGCCAAGGCCAACAGCAGCAGCAAACGTCGGGTCATTGAACTCCTCCTCGGGGTGACGAAGTCGTTCGATGATTGTCGGCGCGAGGAAGTTCCTCGACCATGCCGGCGAACGGCCACGGGCGCCGTCGCGGTCTCGGTCGCCGCGGACCGGCTCAGCGGCGCTCGCCCTCCTCGGCGCCGCGGCGTTCACCCTGTTCGCGTTGCGGCCCCCGCGCCGGCGCGTTGCCCGGGGGCGGCGCCGCGCCGCGTGGCACGAAGGCTTGCCCGGGTCCCGGACCCTGGGGCCGCACGGCCGGCGGTGCGACCTGCGGCTGCGGAACCGATGGCGCGGGAGCCGCCGGAGCCGTCGGCCGGACCTCGCGGTGCGGGACGGGTTCGCGAGCCGGCGCCCGCGATTCGAACTGCGGCGCACCACGCTGCGGGCTCGCCGCCCCCGGCGTCGCGGCCGGCCGCGGGACGATGACGCGCGGAAGCGGCGCGTGCGGCGTGAACGTCAGCGGCCGCGGCGACGGAGGCCGCGACGTCCCCGGGGGCGGCCCCGGCGGACGTGAGTGCGGCGGCGGCGGGCGGTTTTCCCAGCGGTCGCGGTCGCCGTACCACGGCTGGCCGCGATACCAGTCGCCCCAGTACGAGCCGAGCGAGAAGACGACGACCGGGATCCCGAACGTCGGCGCGTAGGCGTAGAACGGCACCTCGCCGCCGTCGTCGACGTAGGACAGGAACGGCGCGTAGACCCAGCCGCGGCTGTCGTCGAAGGCGACGTCGCACCAGCTCCAGTCGTCGATGCACCCCATGATCTGCAGTGGCGTCCCTGGGGCGAGTTGCGCCACCAGCGGATAGCCGCGGTCCGGGCCGGCGCGCACGTTCGCGTAGCGGTTCGAGTAGGCGTCCTGCGCAGCGGCAAGGCCCGCCGCGGCGGCCAGGCATGCGGCGAGCGACCATTCCAACCCTCGATGAAGGCGCACGTATCCCCCGGGTCCAGGCAATCCCGTCGAAACCATCGCACGGTCGCCTCACGGCCACAATACGCCAACTGTTCGACCCGATAGGGGCGATGGAAGGGGCGGTATCGGAGGGCGGGCGCTCGCACGGCGCGTGCGCATGGCCCGCGCCGACCTCCGGCGCGCGTCGCTCAGAGGCGTAATCGCGGGATCCGCGCGGCGACGATCGCGGCCCCGGCGGCGACCGCGGCGACCGTCGCGAACATGATCCGAAACGCCAGCGCGACGTGCGGCGCCGCCTCGCCGCCGGCGGCCGCCATGCCGTCGGCCCGCGGTCCATCGCCCATCCATCCGTAGGCGATCGCGCCGAAGACCGCGGTCCCGACGGCTCCACCGAAGGATCGCGACAGCGCGATCACCGACGAGGCCGCGCCCAGGCGGCTGCGGCCGGCAAGCGTCTGGATCAGTACCTGGCTCGTCGGCATCACCGTGCCGAACCCCAGCCCGGTCGCGAAGCACAAGCCGCCGATCGCGCGCGGCTCCGCCGGCACGGCGGCCAGCGCGAGCAGCGCGGCCGCTGCAATCGCCAGCCCGATCGGCGCCGCGGCCATCGCCTGGCCGGTTTTCGAAATGACGCGGCCGGTCGTCGTCGATCCGATGACCATCCCGAACGTCAGCGGCAGCAGCAGCGCGCCGGAGGTGACCGCCCGCGTCCCGTGGCCGAGTTGCAGGTAGATCGGAAGATAAAAGACCACCGCGAACAGGCAGCCGGCGAACAGCGCGACCGTCGAGGACATCAGCGCGATCGGCCGATCGCGCAGCAGTTCGATCGGCAGGTAGGGCGACGGCAGCCGGCTTTCGCGCCGGGCCAGCGCGCCGCCCAGCGCCAGGGTGGCGGCGCCGAGAGCGACGCCGGTCGCGGAGTTCCATGCGAAGCGATGGCCGCCGAACGTCAGCCAAACCAGCAGCAGCGCGGAGGCCACCGTGAAGAGGGCGATGCCGGTCAGGTCCTCGAGCCCGCCGGCGGCCCCGCGCTGGCCTCGCGGCAGGCTCGCGACCCGCGATGCGGCGAGCGCGACGAGCGGGACGTTCGCAAGGAACAGCCAGCGCCAGTCGCCGTGCTGCACGACGATGCCGCCGATCAGGGGTCCACTGACGCTTGCGATCGTGAAGTTCATCGCGAAATAACCCTGGAACCGCGCCCGCTCGCGCGGCGGCACGAGTTCGCCGACCAGCGCCTGCGCCATGACCATCAGCCCGCCGCCGCCCAGGCCCTGCACGATCCGCGCCGCGACCAGGCCGCCGAGGCTCGTCGCGAGCCCGCAGCCCGCGGATCCGGCGGCGAAGATCGCGAGCGAGCCCTGCAGCACGTCGCGCCGCCCGAATCGGTCGCCGAGGCGTCCGTAGAGCGGCACCATCACGGTGGCCGCCATCAGGTAGCCGAGCGCGACCCACGTCGTGTCGCGCAGGCCGCCCAGTTCCGCGGCGATCCTCGGCGTCGCGGTCGCGAGCAGCGTCTGGTCCGCGACCGCGAGGAACATCGGCACCATCACCGCGGAAAACAGTTCCAGGAACTGCCGCGTCGAGACGCGCTCGGGCGGCGCGGTGTCGCGGACGTCGTGGTCCGGCGGTTGGTCGTCCATGGCGGGAACAGGAGCTCGGTCGTGCGCCCGGGTTGCAGGCCTGGGCGTGCGCTAGCGACTCGAGGCGACCGGCTTGGCGCCCGCCGCCGAATCCCATCCGCCGCCGGTCGCCGCGACGAGCGCGACGCTTGCCGCCAGCCGACTGCCGAGAACCGCGAGGACCGCCTGTTCGTCCGACAGCGCGATCGCCTGCGCGGTGACGACGCTCGTGTAGGCGACCGTGCCGGCTTCGTACTGGTTCAAGGTCAGCCGCACCGCTTCGCGTGCCGACCGCACGGCGACGTCCTGCAGGTCGGCCTGCTGCTCCAGGATGCGCAGCGTCGACAGCTCGTCCTCGACCTGCTGGAACGCGGCCAGCACGGTCTGCCGGTACGTCGCGACGTCCTGGTCGTACGCGGCGCGCGCGGCGGCGACTTGCGACCGGCGCAGGCCGCCGTCGAAGAGCGTTTCCGACAGTTGCGGGCCGACCGACCAGACCGTGTTCGCGGCCCGCAGCAGCGAGCCCAGCGTGCTCGACGCGAAGCCGTAGGATCCGGCGAGCGTCAGGTCGGGGTAGTACGCCGCGACGGCCACGCCGATCTGCGCGTTCGCCGCGGCCATCCGCCGCTCCGCGCCGGCAATGTCGGGACGGCGCTCCAGCAGCGTCGACGGCAGTCCGGCGGGGACCACCGGCACGTTGCGCAGCAGCGGCGACGGCGGCAGCGAGAATTCGGCGGGCGCCTTGCCGACAAGGACGGCGATCGCGTGCTCCAGCTGCGCGCGCTGCACGCCGGCGTTGATCAGTTGCGCCTGCGTGCCCTCCAGCTGCGTCTCCGCGCTGATGACGTCGGTCTGCGCGACGACGCCGGCGTCGAACTGGTTGCGCGTGATCTCCAGCGTGTCCTGGTAGGCCGCGACGGTCTGCTGCAGCAGCCCCTTCAGTTCGTCGGCGACGCGCAGCGCGAAGTAGTCGGCGGCAAGCGACGACTGCGCCGACAGGCGCGCCGCCGCCACGTCGTCGGCGCTCGCCTGGGCGCTCGCCGAACTCGCCTCGACGCCGCGGCGGATCCTGCCCCAGAGGTCGGGGGCCCAGCTCGCGCTTGCCGACACGCCGAAGTCGTTCTGCAGGACGCTGCCGGTCGCCGCCGAGAACGCGCGCTGCCGCTGTGCGCTCGCCCCGAGGCCGAGCGACGGGAAGTAGCCGGCGCGCGCCTCGCCGACGAGCGCTTCGGCCTGCCGGTAGGCCGCTTCCGCGGCCTTCAGGTTCTGGTTCGAGACATCGACCTGCTGTTCCAGCTGGTCGAGGACCGGATCGCCGTAGATCGACCACCACGGCGAGCCGCTCGCGGCCTGTCCCGGTTCGGCCGGCTTCCAGCCGTCGAGCTCCTTGTACGCCGCCGGCGCTTGCGTCGCCGGACGGCGGTAGTCCGGGCCGACGCTGATGCACGCGGCAAGCGCAAGGGCCGCCAGCAGCGCGGCGCCGAGCCGCGGAGCGAGTCGGCGTGCCCGTTCGCCGTGTCCCGGCGGATCATCGCGTTGTCGTAGCGGCATCTTCTTCATCCGGCAGCACCTTGCGCGTCCGCTCGGGCATCGACGTCGGCCGGCGCGCCGTCGCGCGCTCGCCGCTTCCCGGCCAGCCAGAGCCGGAACCGGTCGAGGTACAGGTAGATCACCGGCGTCGTGTAGAGCGTCAGGATCTGGCTCAGGATCAGGCCGCCGATGATCGTGATGCCGAGCGGGCGGCGAAGTTCCGCGCCTTCGCCGCCGGCGAGCGCGAGCGGCACCGCGCCGAACACCGCGGCGACCGTCGTCATCATGATCGGGCGGAAGCGCAGCAGGCATGCGCGGAAGATCGCTTCGCGCGGCGCCAGCCGCTCCGAACGCTCGATGTCGATCGCGAAGTCGATCATCATGATCGCGTTCTTCTTCACGATTCCGATCAGCAGGAACATCCCGATCAGCGCGATGATGTTGAATTCGACGTTGAAGATCAGCAGCGCGAGGATCGCGCCGGCGAAAGCCGACGGTAGCGTCGACATGATCGTGATCGGATGGATCGTGCTCTCGTAGAGGACCCCCAGCACGATGTAGATCGCGGCGAGCGCCGCCAGGATCAGGTACGGCTCGTTGGACAGCGACGACTGGAACGCGCGCGCCGTGCCCTGGAACGAGCCGTGGATCGAAGCCGGCACGCCGATGTCGAGCATCGCGGCCTCGACCTTGCCGACCGCGTCGCTCAGCGACTTCCCCGGCACGAGGTTGAACGAGATCGTGCTGGCGACGAACAGCCCCTGGTGGTTCACCGCGAGCGGCGTGTTGCCCGGCCCGAAATGCGTGAACGCCGCGAGCGGCACCATCGTTTCCTTGTAGGCGCTGACGGCGGCGCCGGTCGACGCGCTCGAATGGCCGCTCGCCGCGAGCTGGTTCGTCGCGAGGTTGCGCAGCGCGTCCTGCGCGATCGTCGCGGCCGTCGTCGTCGCGCCGCCGCCGGACACGGTGCCGGCGACGGCGTTCGTCGCCTGCGTGCCGCCGACGCCGCCGCCCGACGTGCTGACGTAGACGTCGCGCAGCGTCTCCGGGCTCTGCCAGTACGGCGGCGCGACCTCCATGATGACGTGGTACTGGTTCAGCGCGTTGTAGATCGTCGAGACCTGCCGCTGGCCGAACGCGTCGTACAGGACGTTGTCGATCTGGCTCGTCGTGACGCCCAGCCGCGTCGCCGTCTGCCGGTCGATCAGCAGGTCCGCCTCGAGCCCGTTTTGCTGGACGTCGGAGTTCACCTGCGTCAGCTCCGGGATCTTCTGCATCGCCTGCAGGATCCGCGGCGCCCACGACTGCAACTCGGCGAGATTGTCGTCCTGCAGCGTGTACTGGTACTGCGCGTTGCTCTGGCGGCCTCCCATCCGGATGTCCTGTGCCGCCTGCAGGAACAGGCTTGCGCCCGGCACCTGCGCCAGGCCGCGCGCGAGGCGCGCGATCACCTGGTCGGCGCCGACGCGCCGTTCCTTCTTCGGCTTCAGCTGCGCGAACATGAAGCCGCCATTGGTCTGTCCGCCGCCGCCGGTGAAGCCGACGACGTGGCTCACGCCGTCGTCGCGCTGGATGACGGCGCTGAACTGGCGCAGCTTCGTGCGCATCAGCTGGAACGAGATGCTCTGGTCGGCCTGGATCCCGCCAACGATCTGCCCGGTGTCCTCCTGCGGGAAGAAGCCCTTGGGAACGAACGA
Source organism: Burkholderiaceae bacterium (assembly GCA_035524275.1). Lineage (GTDB taxonomy): Bacteria > Pseudomonadota > Gammaproteobacteria > Burkholderiales > Burkholderiaceae_F > DATKPC01. The sequence goes on along the minus strand of DATKPC010000063.1, from coordinate 11,411 downwards.
GAACAGGCCGATCGCGAGCGCGACCGTGGCGAAGAGGCTCGCGATGACGATCACCGGATGCGCCAGCGCGATCCGCAGCGTCCGCTCGTAGCCGCCGTGCATCGCCTCGAACAGCCGTTCGCTCGCGCGCGCGAGGCGGCCCGGCCGCCGCCCGGCCGGCGCATCGCGCAGCCGCGCGCACATCATCGGCGTCGTCGTCAGCGAGACGACCAGCGAGACGATGATCGCGACCGACAGCGTCATCGCGAATTCGCGGAACAGCCGGCCGATGATGCCGCCCATCAGCAGGATCGGCGTGAAGACCGCGACCAGCGACAGGCTCATCGACAGCACGGTGAAGCCGACCTCGCGCGCGCCCAGCAGCGCCGCCTCCATCCGCGGCATCCCCTCCTCGACGTGGCGCGTGATGTTCTCCATCACGACGATCGCGTCGTCGACGACGAAGCCGGTCGCCACCGTGAGCGCCATCAGCGACAGGTTGTCGAGCGTGTAGCCGAGCAGGTACATTGCACCGAACGTCCCGATCAGCGATACCGGGACGACGACCGCCGGCACGAACGTCGCCGTCGCGCTGCGCAGGAAGACGTAGACGACGAGGACGACGAGGACGATCGCGATCAGCACGGTGCGCTCGATCTCGAACAGCGACGAGCGGATCGTCGTCGAGCGGTCGACGGCGATTTCCATGTCGATGTCGCCGGATATCGACGCCTGCAGGAACGGCAGCGCTTCCTTGACCCGGTCGACGGTCTCGATGATGTTCGCGCCCGGCTGCCGGTAGAGCAGCACGATCACGGCCGGCTTGCCGTCGGCCAGGCCGTCGTTGCGGATATTCTCGACCGAATCGGCGACCTCGGCGACGTCGGACAGCCGCACGGCGGCGCCGTTGCGGTAGGCGACGACGAGCGACGCGTACTGCGATGCCTGCGTCGCCTGGTCGTTGTCGTAGACCTGGAAATGCAGTCCGTCGCCCTCGATCGATCCCTTCGGCGCGTGCGCGTTGGCCGACGCGAGCGCGGCGCGGACGTCCTCCAGGCCGATTCCGTACTTGAACAGCGCGCCCGGGTTCAGTTCGACCCGCACCGCCGGCAGCGCGCCGCCGCCGAGCGTGACCTGGCCGATGCCCTCGAGTTGCGAGAACTTCTGCTGCAGCACCGATGCGGCCGCGTCGAAGATCTGCCCGCGCGTCAGCGTGCCGGAGGTGAGCGTCAGCACCATGATCGGCGCGTCGGCCGGGTTGACCTTGCGGTACGTCGGGTTGCTGCGCAGGCTCGAGGGCAAGTCGGCGCGCGCCGCGTTGATGGCCGCCTGGACGTCGCGCGCCGCCCCGTCGATGTCGCGATCGAGGCCGAACTGCAGCGTGATGCGCGCCGAGCCGGTCGAGCTCGACGAGGTCATCTCCGTGACGTCGGCGATGACCCCGAGGTGCCGCTCCAGCGGCGTCGCGACGCTGGTGGCGACGACTTCCGGGCTCGCGCCCGGCAGCGTCGCCGACACCGAGATCGTCGGGAAGTCCACCTGCGGCAGCGGTGCGACGGGCAGCAGCATGAACGCCACCGCGCCGGCGAGCGCGAGCCCGAGCGTCAGCAGCGTCGTGGCGACCGGCCGGCGGATGAAGGGCTCGGAGACGTTCATCGGCCGCCGGTCCCGCGCCGGTGCACCCGCGGCTCCCGGCGCTCCCGCGCCACGCGACCGGACATCACGCGACGCCCCTCGCGACCGCTTCCCCGCGCAGGCGCCGCGCGATCCGGTCGAACGCGAGGTAGATCACCGGCGTCGTGTACAGCGTCAGCAGCTGGCTCAGGACCAGCCCGCCGACGATCGTGATTCCCAGCGGATGCCGCAGTTCCGACCCGGTGCCGGTGCCGAGCATCAGCGGCAGCGCGCCGAAGATCGCCGCCATCGTCGTCATCAGGATCGGCCGCAGCCGCAGCAGGCACGCCTGGCGGATCGCGTCGACCGGGCTCTTGCCCTCGACGCGCTCGGCCTCGAGCGCGAAGTCGATCATCATGATCGCGTTCTTCTTGACGATCCCGATCAGCAGCACGATCCCGATGATCCCGATGATGTCGAGGTCGTCGCCGGCGATCATCAGCGCCAGCAGCGCGCCGATGCCCGCCGACGGCAGCGTCGAGAGGATCGTCACCGGGTGGACGAAGCTTTCGTAGAGGACGCCGAGCACGATGTAGACGGTGACGATCGCCGCCAGCAGCAGGAAGACCTCGTTGCCGAGCGCGGCCTGGAACGCCAGCGCCGCGCCCTGGTAGACGGCGAAGACGCTGGCCGGCAGCCCGACGTCGCGCATCGCGGCATCCGCCGCCGCGACCGCGTCGCCCAGCGAGGCCCCGGGCGCGAGGTTGAAGGAGACGTTCGTCGACGGGAACTGCCCGAGGTGGTCGAGCTTCAGCGGCATCGATCGCTCGCCGACGGTCGCCAACGCCGACAGCGGCACCTGCCCGGCCCCGCTCGACGCCGTCGACGACGGCAGGTAGATCGTCGACAGGTCGTCGAGCGACCGCGACAAGGCCGGATCGGCCTCCAGGATCACGCGGTACTGGTTCGACTGCGTGAAGATCGTCGAGACGATCCGCTGGCCGTAGGCGTCGTACAGCGCGTTGTCGATCGTCGCCGGCGTGATGCCGAAGCGGGCCGCCGTCGCGCGGTCGATCGAGACGTAGGCGGCGAGCCCCTGCTGCTGCAGGTCGCTCGCGACGTCCTCGAACTGCGGCTTCTGCGCGAGGCGGTCGACGATCTTCGGCGTCCACGTCGCGAGCTCGTCCGGGTTCGCGTCCTCCAGCGTGAAGGCGTACTGCGTCGGGCTCACCTTCGTGTCGATCGTCAGGTCCTGGACCGGCTGCATGTAGAGCTGGATGCCCTCGACGTCGGCGGCGGCCCGGCCGATCCGGCGGATGACGTCGCTCGCCTTCGTGGCGCGGTCGTCCGGCGACTTCAGGTTGATCAGGAAGCGCCCGCTGTTGAGCGTCATGTTGCTGCCGTCGACGCCGATGAACGACGACAGGCTCACGACGTCGGGGTCCTTCAGGATGACGCTGGCGAGCTTCTGCTGCCGGTCGGCCATCGCGGCGAACGAGACCGACGCGGGAGCCTGCGTGATGCCCTGGATGACGCCGGTGTCCTGCGTCGGGAACAGGCCTTTCGGGATGACGATGTAGAGCAGGACCGTGAGCACCAGCGTCGCGGCGGCGATCGCGAGCGTCAGCGGCTGGTGCCGCAGCACGACGTCGAGCGAGCGGTCGTACCACGCGACCAGCGTCTCGAACCAGCCGCCGCGCGCGTCGGCGCGCGCCGCGGCGGCGCCGCCGGCGCCGTGGCCCGGCAGCTGCCGCAGGATCCGCGCGCACAGCATCGGCACGAGCGTCAGCGACACGACGGCCGAGATCAGGATCGTCACCGCCAGCGTCACGGCGAACTCGCGGAACAGCCGCCCGACGACCTCGCGCATGAACAGCAGCGGGATCAGCACCGCGATCAGCGAGATCGTCAGCGAGACGATCGTGAACCCGATCTGCTGCGCGCCCTTGAGCGCCGCCTTCATCGGCGCCAGCCCCTCCTCCAGGTAGCGCGCGATGTTCTCGATCATCACGATCGCGTCGTCGACGACGAAGCCGGTGGCGATCGTGAGCGCCATCAGCGTCAGGTTGTTGATGCTGAAGCCGAGCAGGTACATCGCGCCGAACGTCCCGACGAGCGACAGCGGCACCGACAGACCCGGGATGATCGTCGCCGGGACGTTGCGCAGGAACAGGTAGATCACCAGGATGACGAGGCCGACCGAGAGCGCGAGCTCGAACTCGACGTCGGTCACCGAGGCGCGGATCGTGTTGGTGCGGTCCGTCAGCACCGCGACGTCGATCGACGGCGGCAGCGCCGCCTGCAGCTGCGGCAGCAGGCGCTTCACGCTGTCGACGACCGAGATGACGTTGGCGCCCGGCTGGCGCTGGATGTTGAGGATCACGGCCGGGCTCGCGTTCATCCAGGCCGCGAGCCGGCTGTTCTCGGCGCCGGCCACGACCCGGGCGACGTCCGACAGCTTGACCGCCGAGCCGTTGTGGTAGGCGACGATCAGGTTCGCGTATTCCGACGGGTCCTTCAGCTGGTCGTTCGCGTTGACCGTGTAGGAGCGCATCGGGCCGTCGAAGTTGCCCTTCGGCGTGTCGACGTTGGCGTTGCCGATCGTCGTGCGCAGGTCGTCGATGTTGAGCCCGTAGGCGGCGAGCTTGCGCGGATCGGCCTGGATCCGCACCGCCGGGCGCTGCCCGCCGCTGATGCTGACCAGGCCGACGCCCGGCAGCTGCGAGATCTTCTGCGCCAGGCGCGTATCGGCCAGGTCCTCGACCTGCGTCAGCGGCATCGTCTTGGAGGTCAGCGCCAGCGTCATGATCGGCGCGTCCGCCGGATTGACCTTGGCGTAGATCGGCGGCGCCGGGAGGTCCGCCGGCAGCAGGTTGCCCGCGGCGTTGATCGCCGCCTGCACTTCCTGCTCCGCGATGTCGAGGTTGAGCGCCAGGCTGAACTGCAGCGTGATGACCGAGGCGCCCGCCGAGCTCGACGAGGACATCTGCGTCAGGCTCGGCATCTGGCCGAACTGCACCTCGAGCGGCGCGGTGACCGAGGTGCTCATGACGTCCGGGCTCGCGCCGGGGTAGAACGTCTGCACCTGGATCGTCGGGTAGTCGACCTCCGGCAGCGCCGACAGCGGCAGGAATTTGAAGGCCAGCGCGCCGACGAGCACGACGGCGACCATCAGCAGCGTCGTGGCGACGGGCCGCTCGATGAACGGGCGCGACGGGTTCACGGGTTCGCGTCCGCCGTGGCGCCTTCCTTGCGGCGCCGCGGCTTCTGTCCGGTGCCATCCTTCGATGCGGCGGCCGCCGTTGCCGCAGCGGGCGCCGCCGCCGCCGTGGCAGCGCTGCCGTCGCGCACCGCGACCTTGGCGCCGTCGCGCAGCTTGTCGGCGCCGTCGACGACGACCCGATCTCCCGGCTGCAGCCCGTCGATGACCGCGACGCGGTCGCCATCGACCGGGCCGAGCTTCACGGTCTTCAGCGAGACGGCGTCATCGGCGCCGACGAGGTAGACGAATGTCCCGGGCGCGCCGCGCTGTATCGCCGCGGTCGGCATCACGGTGGCACCGCGCAGCTCATCGACGATCAGCGTCGCGTTGACGAACTGGTTCGGGAACAGCGACTCGTCCGCATTCGCGAACTGCGCCTTCAGGTTGACGGTGCCGGTGCTGGTGTTGATCTGGCTGTCGACGGCGGCGAGCGCTCCGGTGCCGAGCAGCTGCGTGCCGCTGCGGTCATAGGCGACCACCGGCAGCTGCGCGCCGTCGCGCATCCGCTTCAGGACCTGCGGCAGGTTGTCTTCCGGCAGGACGAAGACGACGTTGATCGGCTGCGTCTGCGTGATCACCGCGATCCCGGTCCCGCCCGCGCCGGCCTGCACGAAGTTGCCCTGGTCGACGAGGCGCAGCCCGATGCGGCCGTCGGCGGGCGCGATGATGCGGCAATAGTTGAGGTTGAGCTGCGCCGTCGCGACGAGGGCCTGGTCCACCTTCACCAGGCCTTCGTCCTGGTGCACGATCCATTCCTGGTCCTCGGCCTGCTGGCGCGCGATCGAATTGCGCTCGAGCAGCTTCTGGTACCGCGCGAGGTCGACCTGCGCCTGCTTCAGCAGCGCCTCGTCCTTCGCGAGTTGCCCCTGCGCCTGGTCGAGCGCGGCCTGGTACGGCCGCGAATCGATCTGCGCCAGGAAATCGCCCTTCCGGACGCGCTGCCCCTCGCGGAATCCGATCTGCACGAGCTGGCCCGCGATCTGCGACTGGACCGTGATCGTCGCCATCGGCGTCACGGTGCCGAGCGCGTTGAGCGTCACGCGCACGTTCCCGTTCGCGACCTTCGCGACGGCGACCGGCGTCGGTCCTGCGGCGCCGCGTGCGCCGGCGCCGCTGCGCGATGCCGCGGCCGCCGGCGGCGCGTCCGCGCTGGCCGCGGCCCGGTGGCGGTACCACCCCCACGCGCCGCCGCCGACCAGCACGACGAGCAGCGCGATCCAGGCCAGGCGGCGAAGCAGCCGTTGTCCGGTCGACGGTTGTCCAGCGAGGGGTCCCGGCGCCTCGTGCATCGTGCATTCCGATCAGGTTGTGTGGTTCGTGGAATCGGCGCGGATGCGCCTCGCCGCGCCCCGGACGCCGCTGCGCGGCACGCGGCCGGCGCGACGGCGACCTGCGGCAGCATAATCTTAGTCAGTCGTGGTATCGCGGCGCACCAGTTTCCCGTTCGTGCGCCTTTGTGACAAAACGTTCCGTCGCCGCCGCGGGCGCCCGCGGATCGCGGATCGCGGATCGCGCCGTCGCGGGTACCCGTCCGGCGCGTGTCGTCAGTGCGCGTCGAGGCCCGCCGGCGGTCCGCCGCCCGCTGCCGCCTTCGCGGCGCGCGGCGGCTTCGATGTCCAGATCAGCAGCACCAGCAGCGAAAAGACGATGGCCGACGCAAGGAAGATCTCGTCGGCGGACATCGTGTAGGCCTGCTGGTCGATCAGGCGGTTGATCATCGACAGCGACTGGTCGGACGGCATGCCCTGCGATCCGAGCGCGGCGAGCGCCGATTGCGCGTTCGGATTCAGCGCGCTGATCTGCTCCGCGAGCTGCGCGTGGTGCATCTGCGCGCGGTCGTCCCACAGCGTCGTCGAGATCGAGGTGCCGAAGGCGCCGGCGGTGATCCGCGTGAAGTTCGTCAGGCCGGAGGCGGCGGGCAGCCGGTCGGGGCCGAGGCCGGAGAGCGAAATCGACATCAGCGGCACGAAGAAGAAGGCCACCGCGATGCCCTGGACGATCGTCGGCACCATCAGCGTGGCGATGTCGGTCTGCACGGTGAAGCGCGACCTCAGGTACATCACGATCGCGAACGTGACGAACGCGACCGTCGTGAGCCAGCGCGCGTCGAAGCGGCCGAGGTTGCGTCCGACGAGCGGCGACAGCAGGATCGCGAAGAAGCCGACCGGCGCCAGGATGATCCCGGCCTGCGTCGCGGTGTAGCCCATGTACTGCTGGAGCCACAGCGGGACGAGCACGACGTTGCCGAAGAACAGGCCGTAGGCGAGCGCGAGCGCCGCCGCGCCGACCGCGAAGTTGCGTCGCGCGAAGAGCTTCAGGTCGACGATCGGGTGTTCGTCGGTGAGCTCCCAGATCAGGAAGAACACGAATCCGACGGCGGCCGCGACGGCCAGCGCGACGATCTCCCTCGAGCTGAACCAGTCGAGCTCCTTGCCCTTGTCCAGCATCAGCTGCAGCGCGCCGACCCACAGCACGATCAGCCCGAGGCCGACGCGGTCGACCGGCACCTTGCGCGTCGGCGATTCGCGCTTCGCGTAGATCCGCCACGTGAACCAGGCGGCCGCGATGCCGACCGGCACGTTGATGTAGAAGATCCACGGCCAGGTCCAGTTGTCGGAGATCCATCCGCCGACCAGCGGGCCGACGACGGGGGCCACCAGCGTCGTCATCGACCAGGTGGCCAGCGCGACGCCGGCGCGCGCCGGCGGGTAGCTCGCCAGCAGCAGGGTCTGCGACAGCGGGATCATCGGGCCGGCGACGGCGCCCTGCAGCACGCGGAACGCGATCAGCATCTGCAGGTTCGGCGCGAGGCCGCACAGCAGCGAGGCGAGCACGAACAGCAGCACCGAGGTCGTGAACAGCCGGACCTGTCCGAAGCGCTGCGTCAGCCAGCCCGTCAGCGGCACCGAGATCGCGTTGGCGACGGCGAACGACGTGATGACCCACGTCCCCTGGTTCGGGGCGACGCCGAAGTCGCCCGCGATCGCCGGGATCGAGACGTTCGCGATCGAGGTGTCGAGCACGTTCATGAACGTCGCGAGCGACAGCGCGACCGTCCCGATGGCGAGCGTCGAGCCGGAGAGCGGCGCGGCGCCGGCGCCCGGTCGCCCGGGCCCGCCCGCGGCGGCGGGCTTCGCACTCGCCGCGGGGCGCGGCTCGCCCGGCGCCACCGGCGTGGCCGGAACCGAGCTCACGAGCCGGCCTTCGCGACCTGCGCGGCCGTCGGGGCCGCTGCGGCCGAGTGCGGCGCGGACCCGGGCAACGTCGCGGCAGCCGCGGTGGCACGTGTGCCGGCGCGCCCGAGGTTCGCGGCGATGATGCTGTCGACGAGCGCGTCGGCGTCGCGCGTGCCCGAGGCATAGACGTCCGTCCTGTCGGCGCGGTCGTTGCCGGCGTCGGCAGCCGGCGCGCTGCCGATCGGAGCGCCGCTCGCGTCGCGCACGTCGACCTCGACCTTCATCGACAGGCCGACGCGCAACGGATGGTCGCGGACCTGGTCGCGGTCGAGCTCGACGCGCACCGGGACGCGCTGGACGACCTTGATCCAGTTGCCGGTCGCGTTCTGGGCCGGCAGCAGCGCGAACGCCGCGCCGGTGCCGGCGCCCAGGCCGACGACGCGCCCTTTGTAGGTGACGGCGTTGCCGTAGACGTCGGCTGTCAGCGTGGCCGGCTGGCCGATGCGCATCCGCGCCAGCTGCACTTCCTTGAAATTGGCGTCGACCCACAGCTGGTCGAGCGGGATCACCGCCATCAGCGGCGCGCCGGGCTGGATGCGCTGCCCGACCTGCACCGCGCGCTTCGCGACCTCGCCGTCGACCGGCGCGACGATGTCGCCGCGGCGCAGCGCGAGGAATGCTTCGCGGACGCGGGCGGCGGCGCGCTGGACGTTCGGATGCTCCGTCACCGCGATGCCGTCGGTGTTGGCGCGGTTGGACGCGAGCTGGTCGCGGGCGCTGCGCAGCGCGGCCTCGGCGGCCGCGACCCCGATTTCCGCGTGGTGCAGCTCCTCGTTCGAGACCGCGCCGGAGTCGGCGATCGCCCGGCGCCGCTCCAGGTCGTCCTTCGCGCGCGTGAGTTCCGTCTCGCGCAGCGCGATGGCCGCCTCGAGCGAGGAGTTGTTCGCGTACAGCGTGCGCGTCTCGCGGACCGCCTGCCCGAGCTGCGCCTGCGCCTGCTCCAGCGCGATCTGCGCGTCGGCGGGATCGAGCTTGACCAGCGTCTGCCCGGCCTTCACCTGATCGGTGTCGTCGGCGCCGACGGCCACGACGGTGCCGCCGGTCTGCGGCGTGATCTGGACCACGTGCCCGCTGACGTAGGCGTTGTCGGTCTCCTCGGTGTTGCGCAGCACGAGTTGCCAGTAGACCGCGGCGCCGGCGGCGATCGCGAGGACGACGACCGTCGCCGCGAGCAGCGCGGGTCGCCGCAGCTCGCCCCGCATGCGGCGCGGCGCGGCGGTCGTGGGAAGAGGGGTGGCGTCGTTGGACATCGTCAGCTCCGTGGGTTCGGCGTCGCGTCGCTCGATGCGGCGGCGCCGGAATTCGTCGGGTTCGTCGCGGCGGCGCCGGCGGTGGCCGCGGTGGCGCTCCAGCCGCCGCCCAGCGCGCGCACGAGCGCGACGTCGAGGTCGGCGACGCGCGCGTCGAGATCCGACGCGAGCCGCCGCTGCACCAGCACGTTGGCATCGGCGGTGAGCACGGTCAGGTAGGTGCCGAGGCCGGCGCGGTAGCGAACGACGGCCAGGTCGTAGGCCGATTCCGCCGCTTCGGTGGCGAGCTTCTGCTGCGTGCGCTCGCGATCCAGCGCCGTGATCGACGTCAGCGCGTCGGCCGTCTCGCGAGCCGCGCCCAGTACCGTGGCGTTGTACGCCTCGACCGCGGCCGTCGCGTCGGCTCGGCGCTCCGCGAGGTTCGCGCGCAGGCGTCCGGCGTCGAAGATCGGCAGGTGCAGTGCCGGCTCGATGCCCCAGGTCTTGCTGCTCGTCTCGAGCAGGTGCGACAGCCCGAGCGCGTTGAAGCCCGCGAACGCGCTCAGGTTGATGTTCGGGTAGAAGTCGGCGCGGGCAGCGTCCGCCTCGCGGCCGGCGGCGCGTACCCGCAGCAGCGCGGCGGCGATGTCGGCCCGCCGCGCCAGCAGTTCCAGCGGCAGGCGGGCCGGCGCCGCCATGAGAGGCACGGCCGGAAGTTTCGCCGCGACGCCGTCGGCCGCCTGCGGCGGCTGGCCGGCAAGCGTGGCCAGCTGGTGCTTCAGCAGCGCGACCTGCTCGTCGATCTGCTCGACCTCGACGTTGACCTGCGGCACCGCGCCTTCGGCCTGGCGCAGCTCGACGCGGGTGTCGAGCCCGGCATTGACGCGCTGGCCGACGAGCTTCACGATGTCCTCGCGCTGCGCGCGGGTCGCGATCGCGATCTCTCGCGCGCGCTGCAGGCGGCCGATCGCGAACCAGGTCCTGGCGATCGAAGTCGCCAGTTCGGCGCGCGCCGCCTGCCGGTCGACGTCGGCGGCCTGGGCCGCCAGCGTCGCGGCATCGGCGGTGGCCGCGGCCTTGCCGAACAGGTCGAGGTCCCAGTTGGCGCCCAGCAGCGCATCGTTGAGCGTGTAGCTGTTGCCGCCCAGCGGGGGCGGGAAGATCCCGTTCTTCGAGAATCGTTCGGCGGTCGAATCGACCGTGACGCCGAGGCTCGGCGACAGGGCCCCGCGCGCCGCGTCCGCGAGCGCGCGCGCCGACGCGACGCGGGCCGCCGCCTGCTTCAGGTTCGGATTGCCGGCAAGCCCGCGGTCGATCCAGCCGGAGAGTTCGGCGTCGCCGTAGCCGGTCCACCAGGCCGCGCCCGGGAGCGCGACCGATGCCTCGCCGGCCAGGCCGGCCGCGCGCGCGCTGTCCTGCGGGGTCGGCAGCGACTCGGCCGGCGCCAGGCCGCGCGTACTGATGCAACCGGCGACCAGCGCCGCGATCGGCAGCGGCGCCAGGCGCCGCAGCGCGCGTCGCGGAACGGAAGGCTGCGTGCCCGCCAGTGCGGGGCGTAGGAACGGCATGAGGGTGCTCCGTGTCGGGTTCATGCGCTGCCGGCCGCGATCAGGCGCCTCAGCAGCCGTTTCAGCGTCTCGACTTCGTCGCGGTCGAAGCCGCGAAGGTGCAGGTTCAACACCTCGGCGAGCACGTGAGGCACGATCGCCACCGCGCGCTCGCCTTCGGGCGTGAGCTCCAGGTGGACGACGCGCCGGTCCTCGCGGCTGCGCGAGCGCGCGATCAGTCCTTTTTCCTCCAGGCGGTCCAGCATCCGCGTCAGCGCCCCGCCGTCGCAATGGATGCGACGCGCGATGTCGCCGGCGGTGCAGCCCTCGGTCCGCGAGATCGCGAACAGCGGCTGCCACTGCGCATCGGTGAGGCCGTGTGCCGACATGCGCTCGTCGACCGTCGACTTGATCGAGGCGATCGCCTGCTTCAGCAGGTAGCCGACGCTTTCTTCGGCCCGCCAGTCGTTGCCGTCGTAGTGCGCTGCCACGGGTTCCGACGTCGCGCTTTCGCCGGGTTTGTGTTGCGGTGAATCAACCATCT
>DATKPC010000062.1:0-2959 GCA_035524275.1 Burkholderiaceae bacterium | reverse complement strand
GCCGCGAAGACGAGACTGTCGGCGACATAGGCGCGGTCGATGTCGCCCGGCGCCATCGCGAAGAACGCGCAAGCGAGAAAAGTCGTGAGGCCGAGCGTCAGCGTCGGCCGCACCAGCGCGCGGGCCGCGTTCACCCACGGAGAGGTCGCACCGACCGCGCCCTCGGCGGCGATGCTGGAGGTCAGCCCGCTCCACGAGCCCTGGCTCGCCGCCGTCCGATCCTGGTCGCGCCGGCGCACAATCCGACCGCGCCCCCGTCTCGTAGGCGAGCGCGAAGGGCGATGCCCGCGATCGCCGCGTCGATTTCGCTGCCGAGGAATGCGCCGAGCGCGCCGCCGATCTGCGCGCCGCTGATGGTGGCGCCGAGAAACGACAAGCCGCCGCCGAACAGCGAACCGCCGAGGCTCGTGCCGACGGCGCCGAGGACGAGTGATGCCATGGTTCAGACCCTTTGCGGAGCGGCGTCTGCGCCGCCCGATTCCTTAATCAATGAAGGATGCCGGCATTGCGGGACCCGCATCGATTGCTCTAGCTTTGTCGCCCGGCGATCCGTTGCGTTCGTACGCCGCCCTTCCTGACGCGCGAGCCATTCGGACATGTCCAGGGCGTTCCTGTTCGCTTCACTGCTTTCTGTGCTGCCGGCCTGCGCCCTGGCGCAGGAAGGGCAGCAGGGACACGCAGCGCAACCGGCCGCTCCGATCGTGCGCATGCCGACCGGACCCATCGGCGCCACGGCGTCCGGCAGCATCGTCCCGCCGAGCCCGGACGGGCCGCACGAAGCGGGAGCCTTCTACCCGGCGGAGTCGCGCCGCAACTTCGAGGAAGGCGACGTCATCGTGAACTTCGTCGTCAAGACGGACGGCACCGTTTCCGATGCGGTGGTCGCGACGTCGAGCGGCGTTTCGCGTCTCGACGCGGCGGCGCTCGCTGCCATCGCCACCTTCCGCTACCATCCGGCGACGCAGGACGGGACACCCATCGCCTATCGGCTCAATGCGATGCTGCGCTTCCGGCTGGACGACGCCGCCTATGCGACGACGAACTTCACCATCATCGAGGCGCCGGCCGACGCCTATCCCTCCGATGCGTTCGTCAAACGCCAGCAGGGAGCGGCGACGATCCTCGCCGTCATCGACACATCCGGCCGGGCCGTTCACACGGCCATCGTCCAGTCCAGCGGCGTACCGGCGCTCGACCAGGCGTCCCTCAATCTCGTCAATCATCGCTGGACCTTCGTGCCGGCCAGCCTGGACGGCAAACCGCTGAAGTCGTTCTTCTACCTGATCGTCAACTGGACTCTTCCCGCCGTTCCGCCGAAGCCGAAGGGCGAGAAACCCGTCTGAACGCGCGCCGGCCTCACGGCCGGAAGACGAAGGCCAGCCTGCTCTTCCAGAACGGCGCAAAATCTTCCTCGCTCACGCGTTTGTTCTGTCGCGCGTGGATCAGCGTCAGGCCGCGCCCGCGAAGCGCTTTGTCCGCGCAGCCGACGATCCCGCAATGTTTCGCCGGTCCGCTGCGCGTCATGCGGAACAGCGCGACGTCACCCGGCGCGACGTCGGCGCGCGGTATTTCGTTCAGATGCCGGAGCAGCGCCCAATATAGAGTCTCCTCGCTCCGCACCTCGCCCCAGTCCGGCGCATAAGGCGGCGGCGTTTCGGGCTCCTCGCCGTGAAGCTCGCGCCAGACGCCGCGCAGCAGGCCGAGGCAATCGCAGCCGACGCCCTTCACGCTCGCCTGGTGGACATAGGGCGTGCCGATCCAGGCGCGCGCGGCGACGACGATGTCAGTTGCCATAGCGGCTGCCTCCGTCGCGCGGCTGGTTCGCCACCGGATAGGAAAGCGCGGCGTCGTTGCCGGGCATGTAGGGAAAGCCGCGGAAATTGATGCCGTTGGCGAACTTCGTCTTGCAGGTCGTGAACTGCTTGTCGCAGCCCGCGACCAGCGTCGCCGCATCGCCGGCCGCGACGGGTTCGCTCATCGCCTGCCACAATTCGATTCCGGTTCCGGCCTGGCGCTTGATCTCCATGCCGCGGCCGGCATTGGCGCCGCTCGTGAAGGTCAGCTTGCCCGCGCTGAACCAGCCGGTGGCGTAGCTCTCGATCCCGCTCACCGTGAAGCGCCGCGCGTCGATCACGCCGGCGACGGTCGCGACGGCGGTGAATTGCGCTGACGAGACGTCCCTGGTGCAGCGCGCATCGCCGAGATCGGCATCGCAGGAATAGGAATAGACACGGCCGACGGGCTGGTTGAGACGATGGGCGAGGCCGCGCACCTCCGCCGAGAAGGCGGTCTTGCCCCGCTTCACTTCTCCCAGACTGCCCTTGCGCATCAGGACGCGCTGATCGGTCGACGTCCAGTTGACGCGCCAGATCTCGACATCCGCATCGTCGTAGAGCCCGGCGGCCAGATCGTCCTCGTTCAGGGTCGCCGACGACAGGGCGCCCAGCACGGTCAGATTGTCGACGGCGAGGCCGAGAGTCGACTGCACGTCGCTCGCCACGAAACCGCTCGCGGCTTCGTAGGCGAGGCCATCGAACGAGACGGGCACGTCGTGATCGGTGTAGCCCTGCACGACGCCGTCGCGCCGCACGATCTTCCAGCACCAGCACAGCGTCGTCGCGCCCGATGCGAGATGCGCCTGCAAAGCGGGGGGTAGCGATTTCATGTTTCGGCCCTCACCTGTCCGGCAGCGTTCGTTCCCGTTTTCTCAGCGGCGGCCGTCACAGCAGCACCTCCACCAGCGGGATGGCGGGAATCTCGCCGGCGGCGAAGTTCGACAGGTTCACGCTCAGCGTGTCGCTGTCGAAACGCACCGGCGTGTCGCTCAAGGAGCAGATCGAGCTTGCGCTGCATCGCGGCAAGGGCTTCCTCCTTCGTCAGTCTGGAAATGGCGCGGCGCTGCTTGACGCGTTCGGCTTCCATGCGCGTCAGTTGCGCCATGGTGCGCTGGAGCGTTTCC
>DATKPC010000061.1:0-25712 GCA_035524275.1 Burkholderiaceae bacterium | reverse complement strand
GGGTATTCCAGCGGGGCTCTGCGCGATGTTTCCGCCCGCTGCGCTCGATGTGGGGCGCAGATTACCTTTTTCAAGCCCGCGGCGTTCAAAACTCCGCGTGAAACCTCAACCCGACGACCGGAAGCGGTCCGCGATCCCGGTTGTAGGCCGGATGGTCGATGAACTGCAGGTCGGCGGTCACGACGGCATGCGGCAGGACCCGCGCCGCGTAATAGGCTTCCAGGATCCGCTCGTCGCCATAGTGGGGCAGCTGTCCGTCGCCGACGAGGATCCCGACGCCGCCGGCGGCGAAATAGCGCTTCGCGGCGTCCGACAGGCGATTGATCGCGAACGCGACGCCGACCGTGTCGGCGGCTCGCTCCCATCGCGCCCCCTGCAGCGACAGGCCGCCGCTCAGCGAGCGGTTGATGTCGGTGAAATCGTAGGCCTCCTTGCTGCCGTCGTTGATGCTCGCGCGCGCGAACGCACCGAGGTCCGGCGCCAGTTGCTGCTCCACGTTGACGGCCGCGCCCGGCCGCGACGCATAGCGCCGTACCCGCGCGGGATCGGGCGGCGTCGCCGGCACGCCGGGCTCGGCCACGGCGTCGTCGTAGCGCGCCATCCGGCCGCGGTTCAGGTAGCCCAGCAGGCGCACCTTGCCCGGCCGCCCGGCGCCGAGGTCCGTGCGGCGTTCGACCTCGCCGATCACCGCGAACTGGCCGAATCCGCGCTCCAGTTCCTTGCTGTTGGGCACGCGCGACAGATCGAAGACGCCGCCGCGCAGCGTCCAGTCGGAGCAGCTCCATTCCGCGGCGGCGCCGAGCGTATAGCCCCAGGCGTCGGCGGCGTAGTCGAAGGCACCGGCCTCGATCACGGACCAGTTGAGGAAGTCGCCGCGCGGATCGTGGGCATAGCGATTCGCATCGAAGACATCGACGACGGAGAATTTGCCGACGGTCAGCGTCAGGCTGTCGGCGCGCGTCGTCGATGCCAGCTGGTTCGGCGCGGCATCGATGGCCTGCTCGTCGCCGCCCAGCCCAATGACCTGCCGGACGAAGGCCCGCGGCAAGCGGTAGTAGGGCCGGTTCGCGCCCACCTTGTAGGCCTCGCCGCTCGTGAAGCCGGCGACGCCCAGCGTGTCGTTGAAGCCGAATCCCTGGTCGATCTCCGGATTCAGCCAGGCCTGCGCGCCGTCCCACAGGCGCGCGCCGGCGAAAAGCGTCGCGTCGACCGTCTCGCGCGTGTTGTTGCCCGGATCCAGGCTGTTCGGCCCCGCGTACGGCGACCGGTAGCGGGGGTGGAACTGCGAGACGTTCGTGAACTGCCCGTACGCGGCCCACGTCTCGGCGTCGGCGCCAAGGGCGCCTTGCGCTGCAAGGGCAAGGATCGCGATCGCCGCCAGCGGCGAGATGGGTGTTTTGTCGTGCATCGAAGGCCGTGACGTCGCGTGACCCGCAGGCTCGAGGGCGCCGACGCAGGTCTGCGCGCCGCGCGCCGGGAAAGGCCGCGCACCGCGACAGGGCCGCCAGGATGTGTCGCGCGGGTGACGCCTTGTTGACGATCAACGCCCGGCGCGCCTCGAGGCGCATCGCGCACCTCGACGCCGCTCAGGCGCGACGCGAGTATAGGGCCCGGGGACCCACGGGCCCGGGGACCTATGCGCCCGGGGACCCACGGGCCCGCGCCGCGTGGCCGGGCGGTGCCGGCGTCAGTCCGGCCGCGCCAGCGCGGCGTCGATTCGCCGCTGGAGCTCTTCGCCGTCGAACGACGTCAGGTCGACCGGAACCGCCGCGACCAGCGCCTTCTGCGAAGCGACGTCCAGGTGGCCCTTCACTTCGCCGAGGAACGGATTGGACGCCATCAGCGCGACCCCGCCGCAGCGCCCGGAGCCGACGGCCGAGCCGATTTCGCGTGCCAGTTGACGCGCGAAGTTCTCGTGCTCCTTCGTCCGCGGGTCGGTCCGCGGTGCGAAACTCGCGCTCCCATGGCCCCCGCCCATCGCCTCGTAGCCGGCACGGTCTCCGACGATGTCGGCGCCGCGCAGGCGGCTTCCCGGATGCTCGAAACGCGCGACCTCGGTCACCGGGCCGTGCGCCTGTTCGCGCGACAGTACCCGCGCATGTGCCGAATTCGCGATCACGATCCACGTCAGCCTGCTCATCCTTGCCTCCCGGTCCCCTGCCGCGCCCGGTTTGATGCCCGCTTCAGCGCCAGGTTCGGCGCCGGGCGCGGCGCGTTCAGGCGCGCGTCGCGCCCTCGCGCGTACGTTCCGCGGCGATGACGCGGCCCATCGAATCCAGTTGCTCGGCGACGGCCTGCAACAGGTCGTCGAACGACACGACGCCGACGAGCTGCCCGCGGGCTCCCGTCACCGGAAGCCGCCGGACGCCGTTCTCCCGCATGCGGGCCAGGGCTTCGAGCAGGTCGTCGTCCTCGCGGATGGTCGCCAGCGGCGCCACCGCGATGTCGGCTGCGGTCAACGTCGAAGCGTCGAGGCCGACGGCGACTACTTCGACCACGATGTCGCGGTCGGTCAGGATGCCGAGCGGCTTTGGATCGCGTTCGTCGACCACCACCACGCTGCCAACGTGCCCATTGCGCATCGCCAGCGCGCAGTCGCGCAACGAAGCCGTGGGTGCCACCGTGAGAACGCTGCGGGTCGCGAGGTCGCGTATCGTCGTTGATGGGGCTCTCATGGGACCTCCCGTCGTTCCACCATCCATCTTCAGTGTGCGAGGATGAACGTCATCCTGCATTGCCGCAGATCAATCGCCGCCATCGCGCTCGCCGCGGCCGCGGGCGGCTGCGCGTCGGTCGACGTGATGCCGGCAAATCCGGACGAGCTCGCCGCGCAACTCGCGCGGCATCCGGTCGCGATCCTCGGCGAAACCCACGACAACGCCGCACAGCATCGGCTGCGCGCCGCCGCGCTGGCCCGCCTCTATGAAGGCGGCGCACGGCCGGCCCTTGCGCTGGAGCAGTTCGATCGCGGGCAGCAGGCCGCGATCGACGCGTTGCTGCAGGCCGATGCGCCGGTGGCGGAACGGGTCGACCGGATCGTCGCGCTGGGCGACCGCGGCTGGAACTGGACGTACTACCGGCCGTACGTCGAACTCGCCGTGACATATCGCGTACCGCTGATCGCGGCGAACCTGTCGCGCGCCGACGCGTTGCGCGTCGCGCGCGACGGCGTCGGCGCCGCCTTCGGCCCGGCCGAGCAGGCCGCGATGCGGCTGCAGGACGTGCCGGCCGACCTGCTGCGGGCGCAGCGCCGCGAAGTCGACGAAGGCCACTGCCACACGCTTCCGGCCGATGCGCTCGAACCGATGGCCCGCGCGCAGGTCGCGCGGGACGCGACGATGGCCGCGATGCTGCAGCCGGTGCTGCCCCGCGGCGTCGTGCTGCTCGCCGGCAACGGACATGCCCGCCGCGATATCGGCGTCGTGCGCTACCTTTCGCCCGCCGACCGCCAGCGGGCCGTCAGCATCGGACTCATCGAGGACGACGGACACGCGCCGGAACTGCCGCGCGGCGCGTTCGACGCGATCATCCTGACGGCGGCGCAGCCGCGCCCGGACCCCTGCCTGGAGTTGCAGAAAAAGGCGGGGTGAGCGTCGGCGTCGGTACGCACGCGGGCAAGGAGAGGCCCGGTGTCCGCCGATGAGCGACGGGACACTCCTGCGCCGCGCGTCGTCCTAGAACAGGTGCGTGAACAGCGCGTACAGCCCTCCCGACAGCGCAATCGCGGCCGGCAGCGTCAGCACCCAGGCGATCGCCAGGTTGCGCAGCGTCGACATCTGCAGTCCGGAGCGGTTGGCCGCCATCGTGCCGGCGACCCCCGACGAGAGCACGTGCGTCGTCGAGACCGGAAGCCCGAACGCATCGGCGGCGCCGATCGTCGCCATCGCCACGAGTTCGGCCGACGCGCCCTGGCCGTACGTGAGATGGGTCTTGCCGATCTTCTCGCCGACCGTCACGACGATCCGCTTCCAGCCGACCATCGTGCCCAACCCAAGCGCAATCGCGACCGCGACCTTGACCCACAGCGGAATGAACTTCGTCGCGTCGTCGATCTGCTTCTTGAAAGCGCCGAGGTTGGCCCTCGCATCCGCGTCGAAGGACGCGGCCGCCGTCGGCAGCAGGAAGCGGATCGCCTCGGAGGCGAGATACATGTCGTTGCGGACGTTCGCGACCGTGTCCGCCGGCAGGCGCGCGAGCGACGGGTGGTCCTTGACCTGCGCGCCGATGTCGCCGACGACGGCGCCGAGCGCCGGCAGGACCTCCGGCTTCGCGGCCCGCGTCCGGACGTAGTCCGACAGCACCTCGCGCGGGTTCGCCGGAACCGCGCCGGGGGCGTTGCGGACGATCGCCTGCTGCGTCACGTTCGCGACCGCGACGAACTGCGTCACCTGCTCGGCCGGCATGGCGCGGTTCAGTGCATACGAGATCGGCACGGTCCCGACGAGGATCAGCATGATCAGCCCCATCCCCTTCTGCCCGTCGTTCGAGCCGTGCGCGAACGAGACGCCGGTGCAGGTCAGCACGAGCAGGCCGCGCACCCACCACGGCGGCGGCGTGTTGCCGTGCGGCTCGTCGTAGAGCTCGCGGCTCTTCACGAACGTGCGCAGCACCAGCAGCAGCAGCGCCGCGAACGCGAAGCCGACCAGCGGCGAGAGCAGCAGCGAATAGCCGACCTTCGCGGCCTGGCTCCAGTCGACGCCGCTCGTGCCGTCGCGCCCGTGCAGAAGCGCATTGGCGATGCCGACGCCGATGATCGAACCGACCAGCGTATGCGACGAAGACGCCGGCAACCCGAACCACCAGGTGCCGAGGTTCCAGATGATCGCCGCGATCAGCAGCGCGAAGACCATCGCGAAGCCGGCGCTCGACCCCACCTGCAGGATCAGCTCGACCGGCAGCAGCGAGATGATGCCGAACGCGACGGCGCCGCTGGAGACCAGGACGCCGAGAAAATTGAACAGGCCCGACCAGACCACCGCGACCGGCGGCGGCAGCGAATGCGTGTAGATCACCGTGGCCACGGCATTGGCGGTGTCGTGGAAGCCGTTGACGAATTCGAAGCCGAGCGCGATCAGCAGCGCGACGCCGAGCAGGACATAAGGCAGGTACGTGCGGACGGTCGCCGCCCCGCTCGAGGTGATGTCGCTGTAGAGGCTGTACGACGTGAAGGCGAGGCCGAGCGCCAGCAGGCCGGCAAACAGCACCGCGGTGACGGGGCCGTTCTTGAAGTCCAGTTGAGGACGGGTGGCGGCGGACGCCGGTAGCGTCACCGCGATGGAATCGGGAGCGACGGGCGATGCCATGTGCGCGCGACCTCGATGAGGGGGAAACCCCCGAGTGTCGCGGCGGCCGATGACGCGGCCGTGTCATCCTGTCGCTGCGGGCGACGACGCATCACGTGTATGGGCGATTCGCGCGGCGGCCCCCGGGACCCCGGATGGGGTGGCCGGGCCGCCGCGAGCGGGCCGGTGCTACAGGCCGCGGCGACAGCCGATATCGCCGACCGGCTCGAGGACCGGGACCTCGCGCATCTGCAGCAGCAGGCCCGGCAGCGGACCACGCTCCAGGACGATCGCGCGGCGAACGTCGGTCTCGCTGGCCGTCTCGCCGAAGTGGCCACTGGCGACCCAGCGCGGTTCGCCGTGAGTGGGCAGGAAGGCGTCCCAGATTCGCATCTTGGTCTCCTCGCGCCGGATGTTCGGCACCGGCGACAGGCTTCAAGTTACGCAGGGGACGCGCGCCTCGATAGTGCGAAAAGTCATGCGATTGCCCGCCACGGCGCGTGGGAGTCGTGCGCCACCGCCACGGCGGCCGGGATGGCCCCAACGGGTGGCCCGGGGACCTGCCGCGCCGCCGGGCGTTTGCCCTCAGCGGTGGATGTCGTGCGTCACGAATTCCGCCCCGTCAGGCGGCAGCTCGAGCCAATCGGCGTGCGCCAGCGTCCGGCGCACGTCGTCGAGGCCGGTCGCCCAGTGCATCCGCATCGTGGCCGGGCCGAATTCGTAATCCTTGTAGTGGCCCTCGTAGTCCTTGTCGCGGTAGATGAGATGGATCACGTTGTAGTGGTGCTCGCACGCGACCCGCGCCGCCGCCTGGCACCAGGGGTCCTTCGCGCGCACCGCCTCCGGGACGTGCTGCAGCACTTCGCGCAGCATCCGGCGATGTCGCTGCATCGTCTTCATCGCGTCGGTCACCATCCGCGTGCGGCTGGAGAACTGGATGTCCTTCTGGCGCGTCTGCACCGACGCCAGGTCGGACGGCAGGTGCCCGCGCGCGCTCCAGAGGTCGACCTGGAACACCAGCGTGTCGCGCCTTGGCGACGCCTGCAGCACTTCGGCCAGCGGCGTGTTCGAGACGAGCCCGCCGTCCCAGTAGAACTCGCCGTCGATTTCGGTGGCGGGGAAGCCGGGGGGCAGCGACCCGGAGGCCATGAAATGCTCGGGACGCAGCCGGCCGCGACGCTCGCCGGTGTTGTCGAAATACTCGAAGTTCCCGGTGCGGATGTTGACGGCCCCGACCGAGACGCGGACCTCGCCCGAATTGATGCGATCGAAGTCCGCGTGACGCTCGAGCGTGGCCTTCAGCGGCGAGGTGTCATAGAAACTCGTCGTGGTCGGATCGGCGTGCTGCACCCAGGTCGCCGGTGGCACGCGCGGGACGAAGAAACCGCGCTGACCTTCGAACAGCGCGCGCCAGGCGTCGAGCGCGCTGAACGCCCGCCGCACGTCGCCGTCGGTACGACCGACGAACGCCTGCAGCGCATCGGGCAGCGGCGCGAAGTAGGCCGGCTGGCAGATCTCGTCCCAGAACGCGCGCAGGCGTTCCGCGCGCCGGCCCGGCGGGTTGCCAGCGACGATCGCGGTGTTGAGCGCGCCGATCGATATCCCGGCGACCCAGTCGGGATGGATCCCGGCCTCATCGAGACCCTCAACGACGCCGGCCTGGTAGGAGCCCAGCGCGCCGCCGCCCTGGAGGACGAGCGCGACACAGTCGTACGGAAGTTTCCTCATGGGATGGATTCGGCGCGGCGCGGACGGCAGACCCGGCCAGTGTACTGAAAGGCGCGCGAAGGACTCGGCGCCTGCCCTCTCCCCCCGCCCCTCTCCCGCTCCGCGGGCGAGGGGAGTCTCGTGGTCGCAAATCGAGACGTCGCCAAAACAGCCGGCGCCGGATCGCCCCTCGCCCGCGGAGCGGGAGAGGGGAGTCTCGTGGTCGCAAATCGAGACGTCGCCAAAACAGCCGACGCCGGATCGCCCCTCGCCCGCGGAGCGGGAGAGGGGTGGGGGAGAGGGCGGTCAAAGGTCAGTCGTACAGCACCTTCGCGATCTTCGCGTCGTCGATGTTGGACTTGTCGTACCAGTAGAACCCGGTATCGATGACCTTCGGCAGCGTCTCGCCCTTGAGCGCCTTGACCGCCGCCTCGACCGTCTTGTACCCGATGCCGACCGGGTTTTGCGTGATCGCGCCGGCCATGCTGCCGTCGCGGATGGCGGCCTTCTGCACCTTGCCGGAGTCGTAGCCGATGACGACGATCTTGCGCTTCATCTCGCGCGCGCCGTTCAGCACGCCGATCGCCGAGCCTTCGTTCGCGCCGAAGATCCCCTTCAGGCCCGGATTGGCCTGCAAAATCGACTTCGTGATCTCGGTCGACTTCAACTGGTCGCCGGCGCCATACTGGACGGAGACGATCTTGATGTTCGGATAGGCCGACTTCATCCGCTCGACGAAGCCGTCGCGACGGTCGATCCCGGTGCGACTCGTCTGGTCGTGTACGACCAGCGCGATGTCGCCGGCCTTGCCGATCAGTTCGGCCATCTTGTCCGCGGCGAGCGCTGCGGCCGCCTTGTTGTCGGTCGTCGCGGTCGTCACCGGGATGTCGCTGTCGACGCCGGAGTCGAACGCGATCACCGGGATCTTCGCGGCCTGCGCCTTCTTCAGCAGCGGGATCGCCGCCTTGCTGTCGAGCGCGGCGAAGCCGACGGCCTTCGGGATCTTGGCGAGCGCCGCGGCCAGCATGTCGATCTGCTTGTCGACCATGGCCTCGGTCTCCGGCCCCTCGAAGGTCACCTTGACCTTGAAGTCGGCCGCCGCCTGCTCGGCCCCCGCGCGCACGGCCTGCCAGAACTGGTGCTGGAACCCCTTCGAGATCAGCGGGATGTAGGTCTCGTCGGCGAGCGCCGTGCCGGCGATCCCGAGCGTCGCGACGCCGAGCGCGGCCTTCAACGTGGTGCGTCGATCCATCATGTGTCTCCTTCTCCTCGTGGTGGTGGTTCGCCTTGGGTGGTACCGAAGATGCCGGGCGCGGCGATCACGCCCGGCGGCGTCGCAGGATGTCGGTGTAGACGGCGAGGATGATGATCGCGCCGGTCACGACCGTCTGCCATTCCTGCGCAACGGACATGATGCGCAGCCCGTTGGTGAGGACGCTCATGATGAACGCGCCGATGATCGTGCCGAGGATCGTGCCGGTGCCGCCGGACAGCGACGTGCCGCCGATGACGACGGCGGCGATCGCGTCGAGCTCGTAGCCCTGGCCGAGCGCCGGCTGCGCCGAGTTCAGCCGCGACGCGATCAGCAGTCCCGCGACGCCGCAGATGCTGCCGCCCAGCGCGTAGATGACGATCTTCCACGCCGCCACGTTGACCCCCGACAGCCGCGCCGCCTCCTCGTTGCTGCCCAGCGCGAACGTGTAGCGGCCCAGCGGCGTGCGATTCAGCACGATGCTCGCAGCGATCGCGAGAAGGAACAGGATCAGCACCGCGTTGGGAATCGGCAGCGCCGGCAGCAGCCAGCCGACCACCGAGTCCTGCGCGATCGACGCGAACTCCGGCGTGTCGTTGAAGTAGATCGGCTTCGTCCCGGAGATGACGAGCGACAGGCCCTTGAGCAGCATCATCATCCCGAGCGTCGCGATGAACGGCGGAATCGTCAGGATCGCGATCAGCGCGCCGGAGACGCAGCCGGACAGCGCGCCGAACGCGATCGCGGCGACGATCCCGACGCCGATCGGCAGGCCCAGGTACGTCAGGAAGACGCCGGCCATCACCGCGCAGAACGTCATCAGCGTGCCGACCGACAGGTCGATGCCGCCGGTGATGATCACGAACGTGCACGCGATCGCCAGGACGCCGTTGACCGCGGTGGCCTGCAGGATGGCGACGAGATTGTCCTGCTGCATGAAGTTCGGCGACGCCAGCGTGAAGAAGATCATCAGCGCGAGCAGGCTCGCGAACGCGAGCAGCTTCTGGCGCGCCGCCGACCCGAGCAGCGCGCGGACGCCGCGCAGTGACGGCCCGCGGGCCGCGGCGGCTTCGGACGGGGGCAAGGGCGAGCTGTCGGCCATCGGTTCCTAGTTCCTACTCCGCCATGACGGTTTCGCGCTGGGTCGCCAGCTGCATGATGCGCTCCTGCGTCGCGTCGCCGCGCGCCAGCTCGCCGGTGATGCGCCCTTCGCACATCACCAGGATGCGGTGGCTCATCCGCAGGATCTCCGGCAGTTCGGACGAGATCATCACGATCGCGCGCCCCTGCTCCGCCAGCGCGTTGAGCAGCCTGTAGATCTCGCGCTTCGCCCCGACGTCGATCCCGCGCGTCGGTTCGTCGAACAGCAGCACGTCGGATTCGCGCAGCAGCCATTTCGCGATGACGATCTTCTGCTGGTTGCCGCCCGACAGCAGGCGAACCTGCTGCCGGACCGACGGCGTCCTGATCCCGAGGCGCGCGACGAACCGTTCCGCCGCGTCGCGGATCGCGCCGCGCGCGAGGAACAGGTGGCGCCGCACGAAGCGCCCCAGGCTCGGCAGCACGATGTTCGTCTCGACGTCGAGCCCGGTGATCAACCCGAACTGCTTGCGATCCTCCGACAGGTAACCGATCCCGTGCGCGACGGCGTCGCGCGGCGAGCGGATCGCCACCGGCACGCCGTCGACGAGGATCTCGCCGGCATCGCGCGGGTCGGCGCCGAAGATCGCGCGCGCGACCTCGGTGCGGCCGGCGCCCATCAGCCCGGCGAAGCCGAGGATCTCGCCGCGCCGCAGCGAGAAGCTGACGTCGCGTATCGCCGTGCCGCGCCGCAGCCCGCGGACTTCGAGGACGACGTCGTTGCGCGACGTGTCGGGCGGCTGCCAGGGCGCGTCCTCGAGGCGTCGTCCGACCATCATCCCGATGATCGCGTCGATCGGCGTCTCGGCGGCGCCGACGGTCGCGATCGTGCGGCCGTCGCGCATGACCGTCACGCGGTCGGCGATGCGCTTCAATTCGTCCATCTTGTGCGTGATGTAGACGATGCCGACGCCGTGCGACTTCAGCTTGCGCACGATGCGGAAGAGTTCCTCGATCTCGGCGTCGTTCAGCGCCGCCGTCGGCTCGTCCATGATCAGCACGCGGGAGTCGAACGACAGCGCCTTCGCGATCTCGACCATCTGCTGCTTCGCGACCGACAGGCTCCCGACCGGCGTGCGCGGATCCAGGTGCAGGTGCATCCGCGCGAAGATCGACTCCGCCTGCCGGTTGAGCGCGTCCTCGTCGAGCAGCAGCCCGCCGCGGCGGCGCGGCTCGCGGCCGATGAAGATGTTCTGCGCGGCGCTGAGGTGGTTCATCAGGTTCAATTCCTGGTGGACGATGCCGATCCCGAGCGCCTGCGCCGCGCGCGGATTCGGCACCTCCACGGCCCGCCCGTCGATCCGGATCGTGCCGCTGTCGGGCGCGTAGACGCCCGCGAGGATCTTCATCAGCGTCGACTTCCCGGCGCCGTTCTCGCCCATCAGCGCATGCACCTCGCCCGCCCGCAGCGCGAACCGGCAGTCGTCGAGCGCGCGAACGCCGGGGAACGACTTGCCCAGGCCCTCGACCTCGATCAGCGGCGCGTCGGCCACGGCATCAGCGGGCGGCATCGAGGGTCCACTCCGAAGGCTCGCCGAGCCCGTAGAAGCGGCGGGCCGCGCCGCCCCAGATCGACTCGCGTTCGGACTCGGCCAGGCCGCCGACGAGGCGTGTCGCCGCGTCGATCCAGCCGCGGTAGTCGCCGGCGAGCAGCAGGACCGGCCAGTCGCTGCCCCACAGGATTCGCGCCGGGCCGAACGCCTCGAGCACGCTGTCGACCCACGGCCGCAGGCTGTCGGCGCTCCAGCCCGATCCGAATTCGGTCGCCAGCCCCGAGAGCTTGCAGTACGTCTGCTCGCGCGCCGCGAGCTCGCGCATCCCGCGCTGCCATCCCTCGAAGTCGCTGCGATCCGGCCGCGGCTTGGCCAGGTGGTCGATGACGATCGGCAGTGCCGGGTAGCGGCGCGCGAAGCTCAGCAGCGGCTGCAGGTGCTCGGCGCGGACGAGCGCATCCAGCCGCAGCCCGCACGCCTGCATGGCGTCGACCGCGGCGCCGATCGGCGCCTCCGCGATCCAGCGCGGATCCGGAAGGTCCTGCAGCATCGGCCGCAGTCCCTTGAGTTTCGGGTCGACGGAAAGCGACTCGATCCGCGCCGCGGCGCCCGGCGCGGCGAGGTCGACCCAGCCGACGACGCCGGCGACGAACGCGGTCGCGCGCGCGATGTCGAGCAGGAATCGCGTCTCGTCGACGGTCGGTGCCGCCTGCACGAGCACGGTCGCTCCGACATCGGCGTCCCGCAGCAGCGGCGCCAGATCGGCCGCGCCGAAGTCGCGATGGATCGGGGCCAGCGCCGGCGTCAGCCAACCGTAGTCGCCCCGCGCCAGCGACCAGAAATGCTGATGCGCGTCCACGCGGCGCGGCGCGCGCGCGCTCATCCGCGGGCTCCGCGCCGGCTTGCCGGATCCGTGGACGGTGCAGATCCCGGGACCGGGCAGGCGGGATCCACGAGCCCGTCGCGCCGCAGGGCGTCCCAAAACGCCGTCGGCAGCGGCTGGGTCGCCCACGCGACGTTCTGCCGCAGCTCGCGCGCATTGCGCGCCCCCGTGACGCACGAGACGACGGCCTCGTGCGCGAGGACGAACTGCAACGCCGCCGCCGGCAGGGGCACGTCGTATTGCTCGCAGGCGCGCGCGAGCCGCGCGACGCGCTTCACGATCGCCGGCTCCGCCGGCAGGTAGTTGTAGCGCGCCGCCCCGGTGGCGGCCGCGGGCGCGTCCGCCAGGATCCCGGAGTTGAAGGCGCCACCGACAATGACGCCGATGCCGCGCTCGGCGCAGCGCGCCAGCAGCGGCGCGGCGCCCTGCTCCAGCAGCGTATAGCGGCCGGCGAGCAGCACGCAGTCCATGTCGAACGCCGCCATGACGCGCTCGACCGCCTCGACTTCGTTGACGCCGATGCCGACGGCACGGACGCGCCCGCTGCGGCGCAGCTCGTCGAGCGCCGCGAATCCGCCGCGGTCGACGAGCTGCGCGAACGTCCGCGCGTCGTCGGCGCCGTGCGTCAGGCGTCCGATGTCGTGAATCAGCAGGATATCGATGCGGTCAATCCCGAGCCGCTGCTGGCTGTCCTCGAACGAACGCAGGATGCCGGCGCCGGTGTAGTCATAGTAGGGTTCGAACGGCAGGGGGCGGATCCAGGTGTCGTCCGCGGCCTGCGGTGTCGTCCGCGGGCGCAGCAGGCGGCCGACCTTCGTGCTGATGACGGCGTCGCCGGCCTCGAGTTCCCGCAGCGCGGCGCCGACCCGCAATTCGCTCGCGCCGTAGCCGTAATACGGTGCCGTGTCGAAGTAGCGGACCCCGGCCTGCCACGCCCCGACGATCGTCTCGCGCGCCTGCGCCTCGCCGACCGCGCGATACAGGCCGCCGAGCGGCGCGCCGCCCAGGCCGAGCGCGGTCAGCGTGACGTCGCGCCGCGGCAGGCGGCGCGTGGCGAGGGTCGGCATGGCCGTCGGCGTCGCCCGCGGGATCTCAGATCGTCACGCCGCCATCGACGCTGAGGGCCTGGCCGGTGACGAACTTCGACTCGTCGCTCGCCAGGTAGACGATGACCGGCACGATGTCCTCGACGGTCGCGAGCCGGCCCATGGGCTGGCGCGCGATGAAAGCCTTCTCCGCGGCAACCGGATCGGGCGCGGCCGCGATCCGGCCGCGCAACGACGGCGTATCGACCGTGCCCGGACAGACCGCATTGCAGCGAATGCCGCGCGTGACGTAGTCCGCGGCGATCGCCTTCGTCAGGCCGATCACCGCGGCCTTCGTCGCGCCGTAGGCGCAGCGGCGGGGGAAGCCCTTGATGCTCGAGGCCATCGACGCCATGTTGACGATCGAGCCGCCGCCGCGCTCGAGCATCGCCGGCAGGAAGGCACGGCACGTCCGGTACATGCTCTTCACGTTGAGCTCGAAACTGAGGTCCCAGTCGCTCTCGTCGCCGTCGAGCACCGTGCCGTCGGCGACCATCCCGGCGCAGTTGAAGAGCACGTCGACCGGCCCGGCCGCCGCGCGCGCCGCGTCGATCGCCGCCGCATCGGTGACGTCGAGCACGCGCGTCTGCAGTCCGGCGGCGGCAAGTTCCGCGAGCGCCCCGGCCTGCACGTCGGTCGCCCAGACGCGCGCGCCTTCGGCGTGCATCGCCAGCGCCGCCGCCCGCCCGATTCCCTGCGCCGCCGCGGTCACGAAGGCGACCTTGCCCCGCAGTCGTCCGGTCATTCGATCCCCTTCAGGCGACGCCCGCCGGCGCGTTGACGATCCGCCGCGGCAGGCACGCGGGTCCGGACGGCTCGAAATGCTTGTACGTCAGGATGAATTCCCGGTGCCCCAGGTCTTCGGAGCGGCTCGGTGCCCCGGCGGCGACGGCGAGCGTGAGGTCGTAGATCTCGCGGCCCACCTCGTCGAGCGTCGCCTGCTGCCGCAGGATCCGCCCGGCATCGACGTCCATGTCGTCGCGCAGCCGCGCGTAGGTGTCCGGATTGGCGCAGACCTTGATGACCGGCCCGATCGCGGAGCCGACCACCGACCCGCGCCCGGTCGTGAACAGCGTCAGGTGCGCGCCGCAGGACAGCAGTTCGACGATCTCGGCGTTGTCGGAGATGTTCGGGAATCCGAAGCGCACCTCGCCGTCGGGAACGACGTCGAGCAGGTACAGCCCGGCGCTTGGCGGCCGTTCGGCCGGCTTGATGATCCCCTGGATCGTCGAGCTGCCGCTTTTCGCGTACGCGCCGAGCGACTTTTCCTCCTGCGTCGTCAGGCCGCCGTCGGCGTTGCCGGGCGCGAAGCTGCCGTGGCCCAGCGTCTCGTAGTAGCGCGCGGCCTTCCCGACGCAGCGGCGGATCTCCTCGCCCAGCTGCGGCGTCGCCGCCCGCGTCGCCATGTGCGGTTCGCAGCCGACGAGCTCGCCGGTCTCCTCGAAGATGCAGGTCGCGCCGCCGGCGATGAGGCTGTCGAAGGCCCGGCCGACGGCCGGGTTGGCCGTGATCCCGCTCGTGCTGTCGGATCCGCCGCAGACCGTCGCGACGACGAGCTCGTCAAGCCGCATCGGCTCGCGCGGCTCGGCGCGCAGCGCCTCGACGACATCGCGGACCCAGGCCACGCCGCGGTCGACGGTCGCCCGCGTGCCGCCGTGCTCCTGGATCGTCAGCGTGAAGACCGGGCGCCCGCTCGCGGCGACGGCCGCGCCCAGCGAGCGCTTGTCGAAACTCTCGCAGCCGAGCGACACGAGCAGCGCCGCGCCGACGTTCGGGTGCGTCAGCAGGCTCTTCATCATCCGATCCGCGTACGGATTGGGGAAGCAGCCGGGAAAACCGACGAGGTGGACGTCGGGCGCATCGACGCGGCGGACGACCTGGTCGGCGACGTGCCGCGCGCACTCGACGAGATACGCGACCGCGACGACGTTGCGGATGCCCTTGCGCCCGTCGTCGCGCCGGTAGCCGGTCAACGGCCGGGTCCCGTTCATCGCGCCGCCCCCGTCCCGCCGCGCCCCTGCGCCTCCTCGACATAGCGCTCGCCCTCGGCGAGGGTATAGGTCGGGATGTAGTCGCTGCGCAGGTTGTGGATGTGCAGGTGGCTGCCGCGGGCCGTCGGGCGCGTGCACGTCCCGATCAGCGCGCCGCAGCGCACGACCTTCTCGCCGGCCGCGATGTCGCGGCGCGCGAGCTTGTGGCCGAGCTCGATGTCGCGCTCCAGGCGCACGGCGACGCCATCGATCCGCAGCGTCGTTCCGGCCGGCAGGCGCGTCGCCGCGATCAGGCAGTTGTCCGCGCGATCGAGCAGGATCAGGCGCGGATCGTGGTCGTCTTCGGTCGACACGGGCGGATCAGTCCTCGACGTGATGGCGCAACCCCGGCGTGCGCGATCGGCGCACCGCGCCATCGCGACCGATGGGCCGACCCGACATCGAGCGACCCTTCATTGGTCCAACCTTCGGCCGAGAAATCTACGATTCGACGGATGGATTGTCAAGAATTCCGCCCATTGGCACGACCAACAAACCTTTAGACCAATCGCCGGGGGCTGCGATATAGTCGCGGGCACGGGAGAGCCGAAGCGCCGAAGATCGCCGCGCTCGGCAGCGGAACATGTCGTCGCAGCTCGCACCGCTCGAGACCAAGCGCCTTTACCGCCAGATTGCCGACGCCCTGCGCGACCAGATCGACCAGGGGCACTACCCGGTCGGCTCCCTGTTGCCGCCTGAACGCGAGCTCGCGGGCCTGCTGCACGTCAGCCGCACGTCGGTCCGCGAAGCCCTCGTGGCCCTCGAAGTCGAGGGCCGCGTCGCGGTGAAGGTGGGTCACGGTGTCACGGTACTGCCCGTCGCGACGCCATCCTCTCCGGTCGTGGACGTACCGTCGCCGCATGGCCCCGCGCCGGCGATCGCCGAGACGTGGCTCGACGTCGGACCGATCGAAGTGCTGGATGCGCGCCTGCTGATCGAGCCGGAAACCGCGGCGCTCGCCGCGGCGCAGGCCACGGCCGACGACCTGGCCGCGCTGCGCGATGCGTTCGACGGATTGCCGCGCGGCGGGCAGCAGGCCGCGGCGCACGAACCGCCGCAGCACTGGGCGGAGGATCGCCGTTTCCACGAGCAGATCGCCCGTTGCAGCGGCAACCCGGTCTACGAGCGCCTGGTGACGCTGCTCTGGATCCAGCGCGCCTCGCCGCTGTATCGCCGCTTCGACGAGATCTTCACCGACCAGGCGATGATCGATGCCAGCCACGGCGAGCACGAGCAGATCTACCGCGCGATCGTCTCGCGCGATGCGGAGTGGTCGCGGCTGTGCATGCGACGCCATCTCGATCGCGTGCGCGCCACGTACATGAGGTCGATCTGAGCCGCGCGGGGCGCGCGGGGGCGACCCGGGAGCCGACGCCGCCCGGATAATTGCCGTCTCCGATGGACGCGAACGGGATCAGGGTCGTCGCCCACCTCGACATGGACGCCTTCTACGCGTCCGTCGAGTTGCTGCGCTATCCGGACCTGCGCGGCGAGCCGGTCGTCATCGGCGGCTCGCGCGAGGCGACGCCGCGGGAGCGCATCGATCCGGCGACCGGCGCGATGCAGCGAACCTACATGCGGCTCGCGCAATATGTCGGACGCGGCGTGATCACGACCGCGACCTACCCGGCGCGCGAACTGGGACTGCATTCGGCCATGGGCCTGATGAAGGCGGCCCGCCTGGCGCCCGACGCGATCCTGCTGCCGGTCGACTTCGAGCAGTACCGCGCGATGTCGCGCCGCTTCAAGGCGGCGATCCGCGAGATCGCGCCGCTCGTCGAGGACCGCGGCATCGACGAGGTCTACATCGACCTCACGCCGATCGTCGCGGCGCGGATCGACGATGCGCAGGATGCCTGGTGGTGCGCGCGCGAGGTGGCGCAGCAGATCCGCGCGGCGGTGCGCGCGGCGACCGGGCTCACGTGCTCCGTCGGGCTCGCCCGCAACAAGCTCGTCGCGAAGATCGCCTCGGAGCTCGACAAGCCCGACGGGCTCACGCTCGTGACGCCGGACGATGTCGAGGATCGACTCTGGCCGCTGCCGGTGCGGCGGTTGAACGGCGTCGGACCGAAGGCCGACGCGCGGCTGGCGGCTCTCGGGATCCGCACGATCGGCGATGCCGCGCGCGCCGACGAGGCGTTGCGCGCGACGCTCGCCACGACGCTGGGCGCGCGCTTCGCGAGCTGGCTGCGGGCCGCGGCGCACGGGCGCGACGATCGGCCCGTCGTCACCGCGTCGGAACCGAAGTCCATCAGTCGCGAGACGACGTTCGATCGCGACCTGCACGCCGTGCGCGACCGGTCGTCGCTGACGCCGATCTTCACCGGCCTGTGCGAGCGGCTGGCCGACGATCTGCAGCGCAAGGGCTACCGCGGGCGCACGATCGGCATCAAGCTGCGATTCGAGGACTTCAGGACCGTCACGCGCGACCGCACGATCGAGGAAGCGATCGACGACGCGCGGCGCATCCGCGGCGTCGCCGCCGGCTGCCTGAAGCTCGTCGACCTTTCGCGCCGGATCCGGCTGCTCGGGGTCAGGGTCTCGGGCCTGGAACGCCGCGCCCGCTAGCGTCCGCACGGCGCCGGTGCAGCAACGGGCCCGCGAACGTGCTAACTTGCCGCGGACCGCAGCACGACTTCCGGGATGCCGATCCAGTCCGTCTATTGCCTGTGTGCCGCCTGGTGCGACACGTGCCAGGCGTTCCGCACGATCTTCGACGCCGTCGGCGCCGAGCATGCCGGGATCCGCTTCGAATGGATCGACATCGAGGACGAGGCCGACCTCGTCGACGACGTCGACGTCGAGACGTTCCCGACGATCCTCGCGCTGGCCGACGGGCGCGCCGCGTTCTGCGCGCCGATCCGCCCGCAACGCAAGCACCTCGAAGCCGTGCTGACGACGCCGGCGCAGGATGCGCTGCCGCGGGAGGTCCGCGAGCTGGGCGACCGGCTGCGGCAACGCGAGCTCGACGCCGGGCCCAGCCGATGAGCGACGCCGACGATCGCGAGGCGGCGGCCCCGCAGGCGAAACGCGGGCGGGTGCGCCGGGCGACGCCGCGCAGCGTCAATTTTCGGCTCGGGCGCCGCCAGGTCACGCAGATCGGCGGCCAGCCGGCCTCGTGGCGCGAGGCCTATCACGTCATCCTGAGCCTGGACTGGATCCGCTTCCTCGGGCTCGTCAGCGTGCTCTTCCTCGCCGTGAATGTGATCTTCGCGACGGCCTACTGGATCGTGCCGGGCTCGATCACCAATGCCCGCCCGGAGAGCCTCGCCGACGCGTTCTTCTTCAGCGTCGAGACCGTGTCGACGGTCGGCTACGGCGACATGTTCCCGCACGGCGTCTACGGCCACGTCATCGCGTCGCTCGAGACGTTCGTCGGCCTGATCTCGACCGCGCTGGCGACCGGCGTGGCATTCGTGCGTTTCTCGCGGCCGCGCGCGCGAATCATGTTCGCCGAGCACCCGGTCGTCGCACCGTTCAACGCGGTTCCGACATTGATGATCCGGGTCGCGAACGAGCGCCATAACCGGCTGCTGGCGGCCTCGGTCCGCGTGACGCTGAACCGCAGCGAGACGACCCTCGAAGGCACCCACTTCCGCCGGCTGATCGACCTGAAGCTTGCGCGCGACCAGAACCCGACGTTCGCGCTGACGTGGACGATCATGCACCCGATCGACGCCGCGAGCCCGTTCCACGGCCACACGGCGAAAGACCTGCACGACAGCGACGACATCCTCGTCGTCGCGATCGCCGCGACCGATGACATCCTGAACGACGACGTGCACGCGCGGCACGAGTACTCGCTGAACCGGATCCGCTTCGATCATCGCTATGCGGACGTCATCGCGGTCGAGGGCGACCGCCTGACGGTCGACCTGACGCGCTTCCACGACGTCCACCCGATCGCGGCGGCCGGCGAAGACGGTACCGGGTGAGCCGTTGCGGGCTGCGCCCGCGGCGGCGAAGGCGCCCGGTCAGCGGTCGCGAGCCGGTGGCCGCTTCAGGCGCATTTTTCCCGGCAGCGGCGTCGAACGGCGCAGGACGTCTTCCGCCAGCCAGACGGCGCTGCGGCGCGCCCGCAGCGCCACGGCCGGCAGCGGCAGCTGGACGTAGTCGTCGTTGAAGACCTCGAAGCTGTAGTCACCGCCGTACCCCAGCGCGTCCAGACGCTTCACGAGGGCCGACAGCTGCTCGCTGTGGACGCCCTCGCCCGGGAACACGCGGAAGTGGCGCGCGGTCGCGATCCGCTCCTCGAACGAGGGTGTCTGCTGCCACATGAAGTCGGACAGCTGCACCAGGTAGAGCTTCGCCGGGTCCAGCTCCTCGATGCGCTCCAGCGGCGTGTTGGCCGCGAAGACGTGGAACGAATCGAGGCCGAGGCCGAGGTTGGGGCAGTCGGCCTCGCAGACGATGTCCCAGGCGTCGGGAAATTCGTTGATCGTCCGGCCCCAGGACAGCGCCTCGAACGCGATGCGGATGCCGTGCGGAATCGCCAGCATCGCGAGCTTGCGCAGGTCGCGTGCGATCGCGTCGCGATCGGCGACGGCATGCTGCGATACCGACGAGCACGCCAGCAGCACGCGGCAGCCGAGCGCCGCGCACATCCGGATCATCTCCTTCGCGATGTCGACCTTGTACTGGTGCAGGTGCCCGCCCAGCCCCTCGTAGTCGCGCAGGACCTGGAATCCGGTGACGCGCAGGCCGCTGGCGCGCACGGCGGCGACCGCGGCCTGCAGGCCGGCCGGGTGGCCGGCGATATCGCGCGCGCTCAGCATCACCTGCGAGAAACCGGCGTCGCGGATCGCCTCCAGCTTCGCCTCGAGCGTGCCGGCGAGCGAGATCGTGTCCATGCCGAAGTCTTCGATGTCCACGGCATCCACCTCAACGGCGACGGTCGCGCACCAGCTCGAACATCACGGAGCCGAGCGCCGGGCGCGTCAGCGCGCCGCGGTCCTCGGTATGCGTCGCCGGCGTCTCCAGGAACTCGACGCCGTGGCGGCGCAGTTCGCCGACGGCGGCCAGGACGTCCTCGGTTCCCAGGCCGATGCGCTGGAACATCTCGTCGTCGGAGATCAGCGCCGACGGCGCCGGCTCGATCAGCTGCAGGTAGAACTGCCGGCAGGCGCTGCGCAGCAGCGTCCCTTTCGGCAGGATCCCGAAACGCTCGTCGTCCGGCAGGCGCGAGAAATCCAGCAGTTCGCGGTAGAACTCGATCCAGTCGTCGGTGCGGCCCATCCCGACGTACTGCACGACGCCGAAGAAATGCATCCCGGCGATCGCGGGCGGGCGCGGATCGACGGTCGGTATCAGCGTGAAATCGACGTCGTAGATCGAGAAGTCGCGATAGCGGTCGACGAAATAGATGTGGCTGCCGCCGGGTCCGCGGATCCCGGGAATGTGGAGCTCCATGACCTCGGCATGCGTCGGCACCTCCCAGGCGCCGCGCTCCAGCGCGCGCTCGAAGGCGGCACGCGCGTCGCGTACGCGCAGTGCGATCGCCGAGATCCGCGGCGGATCGTCGGGCGTGGCGCCACGCAGCGCGCCGGGACTCGCATTGACGACGAGGTTCATCGGGCCCTGCCGGTACAGCAGCACCTCGCGCGAACGGTGCCGCGCGACCGGCTTGAAGCCGATCGTCTCCAGGACCTGCCCGAGCGCCTGCGGGCGCGCGGTCGCGAATTCGACGTACTCGATGCCGTCCAGCCCGATCGGATTCGGCGGGTCGGCGGGCGATTCGCGCTCGGTGAAGTCGGAACTCATCGCGGGTCCTCCCCATGCGGCGATTCGTGATGATCCGGCGTCACGGGCCGCGATCGCCATCGCTTATGCCCGAGATCCGAAATCGATATTGGCACCCGGACACGAAGCTTTCTATGCTTCGTGGTGCATTGCAACATCGACGAATCGGGAGATCGCCACATGGAAACGCCTCAATCCAAGTCGCAGGAAACGGAGCGCGGTGCGGACGCGCTGGACACGCTGGCCCGCGCGCGCGCCGAGGACGGGATGCGGCAGGCGATGTTCCTCGCGGACCTGACGCTCACGGCCGCCCGCCGGGCGCGCGCCCGAATCGGCGGCCTTGCCGGCCTGCTTTGGCACGGATCCGAGCCGGGCAGCGGCGCGTAGGCGCGCGATCGGCCCCCTCGCGCACCCCGGGGTTCCATCAAGCCGCTTTCACGCCGCCGGCGGCGCGCAGGCTCTGCGCACGAAGGCGGTCGTAGTCCGCTTTCGGTACCGGGACCGCGCCGGGATCGCCGAGGTCGTTGAGGTGCAGCCGGTAGGTCTCGCGAACGGTGTAGGCGGCGATCGCGCAGACGACGGTGATGCCGAACGTGATGGCGCCGACGATGAGCGGAATATGGTCCGCCCCCGGCGGCGCCACCGCGGCGAAGAGTGCCGGCAGCAGCGCCGTGATCGTCGTGCCGACGTTCTGCGCGATCGCCATTGCCGTGACGCGCGTGCGCGTCGGGAACATCTCCGGATAGAAGCTCGGAAAGACGGCGTTGTAGCCCTGGTAGACGACACCCCACATCAGCAGCGACAGCACGACCGCCAGCGGGACGCTGCGTATGCTGATCGCGTATAGATAGCCGAACGACAGCAGCCCGGCCGCGAGCGAGCCGATGATGATCGGGATGCGCCGGCCGATCCGGTCCGACAGGTTGCCGACCATCGGGATCACGACGACCGCGACGCAATTGCCCAGCACCGGGATCCACAAGTAGACGTCCTTGCTGAAATGGATCCCGTAGGCCGGTTGCACCGCGTAGGCGCCGCCGAAGATCGCGGCGACGACCGCGATCACGTTCATCAGCGCCATGCAGACGACCTGCAGCATCCCGATCCCGCTGCGGCGGAAGGCCTCCGGGATCGGCGACTTCGGCACGCCGCCTTGCGCGTTCTCCTCGGCGAAGGCCGGCGTCTCGTCGACTTCGCGGCGGATCACGTAGCCGGCCACCAGCACCACGAAGCTCAGCAGGAAGGGCACGCGCCAGCCCCAGGACTCGAACTGGTCGGTCGGCAGGTAGTGGGCCAGCGGCAGGAAGACGGCGGCCGCGAAGATCTGGCCCGCCTGGACGCCCTGCAGCGTGAAGCTGCCGTAGTAGCCGCGCCGGCCGAACGGCGCGTGCTCCAGGATCATCGAGCTGGCGCCGGAGATCTCGCCGGCCACCGCGAACCCCTGGACGAGGCGAAAGACGACGAGCAGCGCCGGCGCGAGCAAGCCGGCCTGCGCATAGGTCGGCAGAAGCCCGACGGCCATCGTCGACAGGCCCATCATGAACATGCACAGCAGCAGCACGTTCTTGCGCCCGTGCGTGTCGCCCCAGTGGCCGAGGAAGAACGCGCCGATCGGTCGCGCGACGTAGCCGACGCCGTAGGTGGCCAGCGACGCGACGATCGCCACCTTCGGATCGGTCTTCGGGAAGAAGACCTGCGGGAAGATCAGCGCCGCGGCCTGCGCATAGACGAAGAAGTCGTAGTACTCCAGCGCCGAGCCGATCCAGCCGCTCGCGGTGGCCTTGCGGGCCTGGTGCCGACCTGTCGGTTCGTGGTCCGTCGCGGAGGCGATGCCTCCGATCGGGGCTGCTTGTGCCATGTTCATCTCCTCGTGGGGTCCGCGTTCGGGCCGCGGCCCCGCGGGCCCGGCCGGCGCGGCCTTCTCGTTCAGTAGGTGATCCGGGACACGGCCCGCAACTCGTCGGCCGTCGTCGTTCCGAAGCCGAAGAATTCCAGGTAGGCCGGGATCTGCTCGAACAGCATGTCGGTGCCGACCTGGATCGGACAGCCCTTGCGCTGCGCCGCCCGCAGCAGCGGCGTGAATTCCGTCTTCATGACGACCTCGCCGACGAAGGTCGTCGGCGCCAGCCGCTCGACGTCGATCGGCAGCGGATCGTCGTCCTTCATCCCGAGCGGTGTCGCGTTGACGACGATGTCATAGCCGGACGGATCCGGCGCGCCGACGCTCGCCGCGAGCGGCGGATAGTTCGCACGCAACCGCGCCGCCAGGCCTTCGGCCGTCGCCGCTGCGGCGTCGAACAGCCCGATCCGCGCGACGCCGGCGGCCGCGAGCGATGCCGCGATCGCCGAGCCGACCCCGCCGCAGCCGACGACGAGCGCGCTGGCTCCCGCGAGACGGTGCCCCTTGCGCTCGACGCCGCGGACGAATCCGGCACCGTCGAACATGTCGCCCAGCAGCGAGCCGTCCGGGCGCCGCAGCACCGCGTTGCACGATCCCGCCACGCGCACGGTCGGCGTGACCTCGTCGACCAGCGCCGCGGTCACGACTTTGTGCGGCATCGTCACGAGCGCGCCGCGGAGATTCGACAGGCGGAAAAGCAGCGGCAGGAACCGGGCGTAGTCGTCTACCTTCACGCCCATCGGCACGACGACGGCATCGATGCCGCGCGACTCGAACCACGGGTTGTAGATCATCGGCGCCTTGAACGACTCGGTCGGAAAGCCGAGGTGTGCGATCAGGATCGACTTGCCGCTGATCATGGCCGTCTCCTCATGGCGGTCTCCCGCGCTGCCGCGGGAACGTCAGAACCGATGGACCATGCCGATCGCGATCCCCTGGATCGACTGCCCGGTCACGTCGGCCCCGGAAAAGTTGTACAGCAGCCCGCTGGATCCGACCGGCACGAACGCGGCCTGGTTGGTGTTCCTTACGCGGTGCAGCATCCCGTAGACCATCGTCCGCTTCGACAGATCGTAATAGCTGCCGAGACTTTCGCCGCGCATGCCATTGCCGGCGCCGCTGGTATCGCGGATGTCGCCCCACAGTCCGCCGACGCGCCACGCCTCGCTGATCCGGTAGTCGGCCGAGACCTGGTAGACGTCGTAGAACGTCGTCGCGCCCTTGCTGCTCGTCACCGGCGGCGTGCCCGGCGCCTGCGAGCTGACGTTGCTCAGGGCGCCCGCGCCGTTGTTGCTGCGCACGAACGCCAGGTAGACCGTGCCGCGCCCGTAGTCGATGTCGCCATAGACGTTGTGATAGACGATCGTCTTCGGCGTGGTCACGCCCGGTCCCGGCTTCGCGGCAATGCCGGCGTAACCGATCCGCAACGGCCCGCGACGGAAGTCCGCGGCCGCCTGCCCGACGCCGCCGACGGTCGTGCTGCCGGCGACGCCGGGAATCGCGTAGTGCGCCTCGAGCGTCAGCCCGGCGAGATCGTGCGAAAGATAGGCGAGGTCGTTGTCGAGGCGCGACGGGACGCCGAACGAGTTGACGACGGAGCCCAGCGTACGGGTCGTGTAGTCGATGTAGTTGCCGCGATAGAAGATCGCCGTGTTCTGCCGTCCGGCGCGAAATTCGCCCGCCGGCGTGTCGACGCCGACCCACGCCTGCCGGTCGAACAGGCGATTGCTGTCCTTCTGCGCGCCGACGGGCGCCTTGATGCCGCCTTCCAGATCGAACTTTGTCGCGTAGCCCTCGGCGAGCGGCTCGGCGCCGCGGAATCCCCACCGCGTCAGCAGGAAGGCGCCGTCCTCCAGCGCGGTCAGGCTCTTCCCGGAGCTGCTGTGCATCGTCGTCACGTATTCGTCGACGTCGCCGTACAGCGTGACCGACTGCGCCGCAGTCGCGCAGGCGATACCGCCGCCCGCGATGGCCAAGGCCATCCGGGCGATCGCAACCTGGGTGCTCTTCATCTCCGACATCTCCTCGTGGATCGCATCGATTTGTTTTCCGCGTTCCGGGCGGCACGGCGGAAACGTTCCGTCCGGGGTGCGCGGACTGTAGGTGCAACCCGCGGATTGATGACGGAGGAGTGACCGGATTTTGTCCGATTATCGGACATATTGACCGGATATCGGACGAACATCGTGGGGCGGCCGGCGATGTCCGCCGGCTTCGGCCGCCGCAGGTGGCGGCCAGCCGACGGACGCCGCAGAGGAAATCCGCGCTGCGCTCAGAGCAGGCCGCGCAGGTCCGTCTCCGCGGCGCGCAGCAGCGGCAGGAACCGGACGACCATTTTTTCGGCGCTGAGGGTCTCGACCGGCATCGTCACGCCGATCGCGCCGACGCATTCACCGTAGCGGTTGCGCTGCGCGACCGCGAGACCGCGCCAGCCGAGTTCCAGCTGCTGGTCTGCCAGCGCGTAGCTGGCCTGTCGCGCCTCGGCGATGTCGTCGCGGAATCGTGGCGGGTCGAGGGTGGTGAACTGCGTGAACGACGTGAACGCATGCTCGCGGATCCACGCGTCCAGGTCGGCGTCCGGCCACGTCGACAGGATGGCCCGCCCGACCGAGACGACGTGCGCCGGCAGCCTCGCGCCGAGCTGGAATCCGGCGTTCGCGAGCCGCGTGCCGCCCTGGCGCGCGAGGTAGACGACGTCGTGGCCGTCGAGGACCGCGAGGGACGCCGTCTCCCCGCTGGCCGCCGACAGCCGCTGCAGGAACGGCTGCGCGAGGCGCGGCAGCCGCGCCGACAGCAGGTACGACTGCCCGAGGCGCAGCACGCGCGGCTCGAGCCAGAAAGTCCGCCCGTCGGACTTCGCATAGCCGAAATGGCACAGGCTCACGAGGTATCGCCGCGCGGCCGAGCGGCTGATCCCGATGCGCCGTGCGACCTCGGTCGGCGTCATCCGCGCGTGATCGTCGTCGAAGCATTCGATCACCGCGAGGCCGCGGCCGAGGCCGGCGATGATGTCGGCGGGATCAGCAGGGACGGACATGGCGGCAGCGTGACGGATTCATGCGCCCTCTCCATGAACCATAGCTGATTTGTGGGTGGATTAAGCGGGGACGAGGCGATAGCCGAGGTCGATGGCGAGGCGCTGGGCGGCGCGTTGCTTGGACTCGAGGATTTTTAGTTCGTAATGGCGAACGCCGGTTTCGA
>DATKPC010000060.1:0-23591 GCA_035524275.1 Burkholderiaceae bacterium | reverse complement strand
TCGAAACCGGCGTTCGCCATTACGAACTAAAAATCCTCGAGTCCAAGCAACGCGCCGCCCAGCGCCTCGCCATCGACCTCGGCTATCGCCTCGTCCCCGCTTAATCCACCCACAAATCAGCTATGGTTCATGGAGAGGGCGGATGCGACGCGCCGACCGGACGCGGTCTCCTACGCGAAGTCCGCGGTCATCTCGGCGGGAGCGCGCATCGGCGGTACGTAGGGCGCGCGCACCGCATGCCCCTGTCCGAAGCGGATTCCGACGTCCTGCGCCAGTTCCAGCTGCGCCGTCGTCTCGAGCCCGGCGACGATCATCCACTCCGGGTGGATGCCGGCGACGCGAGCCTCGAGCATGAAGTCCTGCCAGTACTCGATGCGCGTCGACGAGGGCACCAGCATCTTCGCGAAATCGGGCTCGAGGAAGTCGAGCGCCTTCAGCTCCATGCTGATCCGCGGCATCGAGATGCGGTAGCCGACCGGAATGCGCACGGCACGCAGCATGTCGGAAAAGGCGCGCAGCCGATAGCGCGAGCGCAGCCGCTCCATCGAGCCGCGCAGCATCACGACGACGCGATGCGCGACGAGCGGGTGCGAATCGAAGGCGCTCGCCAGCTCGTCGAGGCAGCGCTCGACGGTGCCGAACGACAGCGTCAATCCGATGCGCTCGACGCGCTCCCGCTCCAGCATCCTGAACGCGCTGTCGATGGCCGCGAGCTGGATCCGCGCGCGCTGCATCGTCGTGGCCTGGAACCCCTCGGTCCACAGGTACAACTCGTCGAACCAGCGCTCGCGCGTCAGCAGCGAGCGGGTCGGCCACATCGTGGCGCACACGGACGCCTCGCCCGCCCAGCCGTCGGTGACGGCGTGGAAAGCCGACGCGGGCCAGCGCGCGGCCGGCGTCGGCGATCTCGATGTCAGGTCGGCGGCTTGCATCGGGTTCCAGGCAGATGCGTCATTTTCCGGTTCGCGCCGGGCACCCGCAACCGGAAAATCTTACGTGTTCCCGGAGCGTCGAATCCCTACGGCCGGCTCCAGCCGAGCCCGCTGCGACGCCAGGCTTGCGGGGGCAAAGGTGCCGAGCTCCGTCACGATGCCGCTCACGAACCGCGCCGGCGTGACGTCGAAGGCCGGATTCGCCGTCGGCGTCTCGCGCGACGCGAGACGCACCGCGCCGACGCGTCCGTCGGCCAGGATGCCGGACACGACGCGCAGCTCCTCCGGATCGCGGTCCTCGATCGTGATCTCGCGCTGCGCGTCGACCAGCGCCCAGTCGATCGTCGACGACGGCACCGCAGCATAGAACGGCACGCCGCAATCGAATGCGGCCAGTGCCTTCAGGTAGGTCCCGACCTTGTTGCAGACGTCGCCGGCGCCGCTCACGCGGTCGGCCCCGACGACGACGAGATCGACGTCGCCGCGCTGCATCAGCACGCCGCCGGCGTTGTCGGCCACGAGCGCGTGGGACACCGCCGCGTCAGCGAGTTCCCACGCCGTCAACAGCCCCTGGTTGCGCGGCCGCGTTTCGTCGACCCAGACGTGGATCGGAACGCCGTCGGCGTGTGCGCGGTAGATCGCCGCGAGCGCCGTCCCATGAGCCACCGCGGCAAGACGTCCGGCATTGCAGTGCGTCAGGATGTTGACGCGCCGCTGCCGGCGCCGGAAGACGTCGCGGATCAGCGCCGCGCCGTGCTCGCCGATCGCTCGATTGACCGCGACGTCCTCCTCCGCCATCGCGCAGGCGACGTCCCAGGCGGCCGCCGCGCGCTCGGGCGGCGGCAGCGGCGCGACGGTGCGCGCCACCCGGTCGAGCGCCCAGCCCAGGTTGACCGCCGTCGGCCGGGTCGCCAGCAGGCGGGCGTGCGCTGCACGCGCCGACGCGTCGGACGGATCGGCGCGAAGCGCCAGGGCCAAGCCGTAGGCGGCTGCGATGCCGATCAACGGGGCGCCGCGCACGACCATCGTCGAGATCGCTTCCGCGATGTCGGCGTCGCTGCGCAGCGTCCGTTCGGCATAGCGGAACGGCAGCGCGGCCTGGTCGATGACGCCGACGCCGGCGTCGCCGACGGGCCAGATCGAGCGCCGCCCGGTCAAGCCGGCGTCCGCAGGCCGAGATAGCGACGGATCAGTTCCAGCAGTTCCTCGTCGCGGTACGGCTTGCCGAGGTACTCGTTGACGCCGATCTCGAACGCGACGCGGCGGTGCTTCTCGGCCGTCCGCGACGTGATGATGATGATCGGTATCGCGCGCGTCGCCGGATTGCCGCGGATGTTCCGCGTCAGGTCGAAGCCGTCCATCCGCGGCATCTCGATGTCGACGAGCATCAGGTCCGGCCGCGTTTCCTGGATCCGGCGCAGCGCGTCGACGCCGTCCTTCGCCAGGATCACCGAGTAGCCCTGCCGCTCCAGCAGGCGCTGCGTGACGCGGCGAACCGTCAGCGAATCGTCGACGACGAGAATCGTGGCGCCGGCGTCGAGCGCGCGTGCCTCGCGCTCCTCGCCGCCGCCCTCGGTCGGCGGCTCGAACTGCGGCGGCTCCGGCGCGCGTGCGATCAGCTGGACCGGATTCACGATCAGCACGATCTCGCCGGTACCGAGGATCGTCGCGCCGAGCAGTCCGGCCAGGCGCGACACCTGCGGCCCGACGTTCTTGACGACGACTTCCTGGTTGCTCGAGATCTCGTCGGCGACGATCGCAAGCCGGTCCTCGCCCGAGCGCAGGACCGCGAGCGGGGTCTGCTTCGGGAACGCCAGCGGAAGGTCCTCGCCGAGGAGCTGCGCCAGCGGGCGGACGACGAGCGTGCCGTACGGCGCGACGTCGACGACACCGTCGCGAAGCGCCGCCTCGACCCAGGCCGGACGGAAACGCTTGACCTGCTCGACCATCCCCGCGGGGATCGCGAAGCGCCGCTGCCCGATCGTCGCCAGCACGACCTGCGTCACGCTCAGCGTGAGCGGCAGGTAGAGCGTGAACCGCGTGCCGCGCCCGGCCTCGGTCGCGACCGCGATGCGGCCGCCGAACGACGCGAGTTCGGAGCGGACGACATCCAGCCCGACGCCGCGCCCGGCGAGTTCGGTCACCTCGGTCGCCGTCGAGAAGCCGGGGGCGAAGATCATCTCGATGAGATCGCG
The DNA here is from genome assembly GCA_035524275.1 of Burkholderiaceae bacterium. Lineage (GTDB taxonomy): Bacteria > Pseudomonadota > Gammaproteobacteria > Burkholderiales > Burkholderiaceae_F > DATKPC01. The sequence continues at coordinate 20,464 of DATKPC010000060.1, read as the reverse complement.
GTCGCTGACGACCTGGTTCGCGCCGATCAGCTGCTTCTCGATGCCGCGCCGGCGGATCCGGTCGAGGTTCAGTCCCGCCCCGTCGTCCGAATAGACGACGACGATCTCGTTGCCCTGCTGCGAGACCTCGAGCAGCAGCTCGCCGGTCTCCGGCTTGCCGGATGCGACGCGGTCGTGCGGGGTTTCCAGGCCGTGAACGATCGAATTGCGCAGCAGGTGCTCGAACGGCGCCGCCATCCTCTCCAGCACGCTGCGGTCGATCTCGGTCGTGCCGCCGCGGATCTCGAGGTTGATGCGCTTGCCGACCTCCTTGGAGGTCTGGCGCGCGACGCGGTAGAGGCGCTCGGCGACGTTCGAGAACGGCACCAGCCGCACGCGCATCAGCTGCTGCTGCAGGTCGCGCGTCAGGCGCGACTGCGCCGAGAGGTCGTTGTCGGCGGACTGCAGGTCCCGCAGCATGTTGCTCTGGACCATCGCGACGTCCTCGACCGACTCCGCGAGCAGGCGCGTCAGCTCCTGCAGGCGCGAATAGCGGTCGAACTCCAGCGGATCGAATGCGGCGGATTCCTTGGACAGCTGGTCGGCACGCGCCTGGATCTGCGCGTCGGCCTGGATCTCGACCTCGCGCAGCTGCGTGCGCAACCGCCCGATGTTCTCGGTGAGATCGCTCAGCGCCGACTTCAGCGTCCCGACCTCGTTCTCCAGCTTCGAGCGGGAAATCGCGACCTCGCCGGCGTGATCGACCAGCTTGTCGAGGATGTCGGCGCGAACGCGGACGAATGCCGCCGCGGCCGGCGGCGCCGCCCCGCCCGCCGCGGCGACCGGCGCCGCCGCCAGGGCGCCCCCGAGGGCGACCGCCTCGATCGGCGCGGTCGCGGCGGCGATCGGCATCGCGGACGCGTCGGCGGGCATCGCCGCGGCCGCGGCGGCCGCGCCATCCGACGGCGCGTCGCGGCCCGCCTGCAGCGCCTCGAAGCGCGACAGCACGTGGTCGAACTGCGTCTGCAGGTCGTCGACGATCACGCTGGGGACGTTGACGAGTTGCATCGCCGACTCGATCCGCGCCTCCATGTCGTGAACCATGTCGCCGAGGCTCATCGCGCCGGCCATCCGGGCGCTGCCCTTGACCGTGTGCAGGCGGCGCATCAGGTCGCGGGCCACCTCGCGATCGTTCGGACTGCCGGCAAGCGCCCGCAGCTGCGTCCCTATCGCCGGCAACAGGTCCTGCGCCTCGGTGACGAAGACGGGCAGCAGATCCGGATCCAGTTCGTCGCGGGCGCGCGGCGGCGGCTCGACGGCCGGCGCCTCCGGTGCGGCCGGCCCGGGGCCCGGCCCCGGCTCGGTCGACGCGACGGCGGCCGCCGCGGCGAAGTTCGCCGCGAGGCGCTCGGCGAGCGACTTCGCCGCGGCACCCGCTACCGTCCGTGCCGGTTCGCGAGGCGCATCGAGCGGCGGCGCGTCGGCAAGGGACTCCGGATGGCCGGCGATGCGCGAGTCGCCGGTCCATGCGTGCGCCGCGTCGTCGCCACGGTCGATCGACGGTTCGCGACGACCCGCTTCCTCGGGCGCTTCCCCGTCCACCGGTTCCGCGCGCAGCGGCAGCAGCGTCCCCACGCCTTCCGGCAGGGCCGTCGCGTCGGAGGTTACGCCGGGCGCCAGGTACGGCGGCCCGACGACGGGCGCCGTCGACGTCGCGGCGGGCCGCACGAGCGGAATCACGACACCGCGCGACGGAACGATTTCCGAGACGGTCGATTCCGGTTCCTGCGCGGGTACGCCTGCGGGCTGGATACCGGACAGGTCGTTCGCCGCGTCGGGCCCGGCGGCAAATTGCGCCGGCGGCGGCGAGAACGGATCGAAGTCGGCCTCGTGCGCCGCCCCGATCGCGTCGAGCGCGGGCGCGCCCACATCCGCATCCGCACCTGCATCCGCATCGGCGGGCGCGGCGCCGTCATGGCCAGCGACGTGATGGCCGGTGACGTCGCGTGCGTCGACATCGTGGGCGCCGGCGATCGGCTCGCCGGAAGCGGCGTCGGCCGGAGCATGGCTCGAATCCGGAGGCACATCCAGGTCGAGATTGATGTCGCTGATCAGCGCGAGGACATCCTCGGGAAGGCTGATCGAAGCCTGGCTCGATGGCGCCGCTTGGTCCGAGTCCAGGTCATCGACCGGGTCGCCCGCTGCCGGCTCCGGTGCAGGCGGCTGCATCGGCGGCGGGATCTCGCGCGACGCCGTTTCGCGCGCCGGTTCCGGCGCCGTCGCCGCGAGGGATTGCGGCGGCGATGCCGCCGACGCGCCGTGGTCGCCGAGGCGCCAGGACTCCTGCGCCCGCACGACGCGCAGCATGTCCTGGATCGCGCCGGCCTCGAGCGGCGCGTCGTTCGGATAGAGCCCGGCGGCGAACACGTGCAGCATGCCGCGGATGCGCTCGACGACGCGCTCCAGCACGTCGAACTGCGGGGCGCTCAGCAACGGCGTCGCGTGCGCGGACGCCGACGTGCCAGCCAGATCGCTCGCCGGACCGTCGGCGGAACTTGCGCCGCGCCCGAGTTCCGTCAGCAGGTCGTCGAGCGGATCCGCGAGGTTCCAGACCGGCCTCAACCCGACCGTCGCGGAAATCCCGGCCAGGGAATGCGCGCGCCGCATCGCGTTGTGCGACGGCGGGCGCGTCGCCTCGTAGCGCCACTCGGAGACGTCCTGCAGCAGCGTGCGGACGCATTCGTCGGCTTCGGCGAGGAACACCGAGTAAAGCCCATGGCTGATTTCGATCGGGCCGATCCGGCGCGTTTCGTCGCCTCGGCCACCGCTCGAGTCCGCCACGCCGGCCGGAGGCTCCGGCGACATGGCCTCGAACAGCGGCGCGGCCGCCTCGTCGATCGGCTCGACGCGAGGTTCCTCCATCGGCCGCGGGGGCTCGGCGACGATTGCCCGAGCGGCCGGCTCGATGGCCGCGGCACCGTGAGTGGTCTCGACGGGCGGAAGTTCGACGACCGCATCGGCGTCGAAAGGCGGAAGCGGTTCGAAGGCGCCGTCGCGCGCATCGACGTCGCGCAATGCCGCCTCCTCGCTGCCCGCGTCCGACGCATCGGCGATGGAACCGGCGAGCAGGTCGCCGGAAAACGCCGACAGCGGGTCGTCGTCGGCGGCAAGCGGCGCATCGAAGTCGAGCGTTTCGTCCCCCGGGAAGAACGCCGAATCCGCGGCCGCCGACGGGAACGCGTCGGCCGACGCGGGCGGGATCGAGCCTTCGGGAACGTGTCCGGCGTCGGCGGCGGCATGCCGCTGCGCATCGGCGCCGCGTTCGCGCGGCGGGTGGTCGCCGGCGGCGATGTCGTCGGTTACCGGCGCATCCAGCTGGGCCGGATGGCCGGCCGCCGGCTGGGCATCGAAGCCGGGCTGCGACTGGTTGGCGCCCGGCAGCACCGGCGACGAGATCTGCGCCGGGCTGCCGTCACCTTTTGGGCCGGGCGAGTCGGCCGGCGCCGACGGAATGTTGCCGCCATAGGCGAAGGCGCCGCCTTCGCGGACATGCTGCGCGGCATGCACGAGCGGCGCGACGTCGAGCGATGCGTCCGGATTCGCGCCGACCTGCGCGATCCAGTTGCGCATCAGGCGCCGCGCCGTCGTCGCGAGCGCGATGAGATCCTCGGTGGCGGGCCGGGCCTGGGCCAGCCACAGGTTGAAGCATTGCTCGATCGCCCAGGCGCCCTCGCCGAAGGCCTTGAGCCCGACCATCCGGCTCGAGCCCTTCAGCGTGTGGAACGCCCGCCGCACCGCCGTCATCGCCTCGACGTCGTCGGGTGCGCGGCGCACGCCTTCGAGCCCGGCGTCGATCGTCTCGAGCACCTCGTGCGCCTCGTCGACGAAGATCTCCAGCAGTTCGCGATCGTGGGCCGCCTGCGTCGTGGGCAGCGGAGCGGTCAAGGCCGGTGGCGGCGGCGGCGCGGGAGGCGCGAAGACGTCGACGATGCGGCGCGCGACGTCGGCGACCGGCGTCGCGATCAACTGCGCAAGCGCCTGGCGCGCCTGGGCGACGCGCCCCTTGAGCGACGCGTCGTCGAGGAGGTCCGCCTCGTTGTCGAGAAGCGGCAGCATCGCGGTGAGCGCCTGGCGCGTGCCGATGTCGGTGGGGACCTGAAGCAGCCGGCGCGACAGCAGGTGGGCCAAGGCCAGGCGCTCGCTCACCTTCCCTTCGAGGTTCTCGGAGCGCGCCGGTACGCGTTCCGCGACGACGGTCGGCGGCTGCGGCACGAACGCCGGCGGCACCGGCCGTTGCGGCGTTTCCGGATGCGCGGACGGCACCGGTGTCGCCGGAACCTGCGGCGCCGGCGACGGCGCGGGCTGAATCGGGGATGCCACCGGAGCCGCGGCGGCCGCGCGCCCGGAAATGTCGGTGGCGGGCGGCGGCACGTAGGCGGGCACCGGCTCGGGCTCGCCGGCTGCGACCGGCTGCTGGCCGAGATCGGCCGAGAACACGCCGGCGACCGGGTCGTAGCGGAACATGGCGCGCGGACGCTCCGGTTCCTGGTCGAGCGTCTCGACGAAGAATCCGAGGGCACCGAGGTTCTGCGCGATCCGGACGAACTCGTCGGGCTGCGGCGGAACGTTCGGGTCGACGAAATTCGCCACGGCCTGCTGCACGCTGCGCAGCGCGGCGACCGGCTCGTCGTGCCCCAGCATCGACAGCACGCCGCGCACCTGGTCGAACATCGGCGCCGTCTCAGGCAATTCGCCGCGCTCGGCCGGATTGCGGAAGAAGCGGTCGAGGCGCTGCTCGATTTCGCGCAGCGTCGCCTTCGTCTCGGCCACGACGGCACCCATCGTGAGCCGGTCCTGCGCGCGGCGCGCGAGCTCCGATTCCCACGGCCCGCCTTCGGGCAGCGCCTGGCCGCGCTGCGCCGCGTCCAGGCGCGCGACGACGGCCTCCGCGCGGCCCGGGTACTCCGCATCGAGCGCGGGCAATTCGTCGACGCCCAGTTCGATGAACAGCAGTGCCGAGGCCACCTCGATCCCGAGCGCTTCGCGCGCCCCGGTCGACAGCGGCGTGCGGTCGTTCGCGATCGCGACCAGCCGGTCGAGCACGCGCACGAGCGGTGCCGCGCCGAGAGCCTGCGCCGCCTGCTGCGCGACCTGCAGCTCCTGGACGAACTTGCCGAGGTCCGGCGTCGCCGCGGAACTCTGCTGGATCCACAGCGGCTTCGCCTGCGACATCGCCTCCTTGAGGCGGCGCAGGGCTTCCGGATCGATCGCGGTCAATGTCGGCCGCTCGAAATCCGGCGGCATCAGCGCGTCGAGGCCGTAGAGGCGCTTCACCTCGACGACCCGCTGGACGCGCTCGTCGGCGCGGCCGACGTAGTAGAGCGCGTCCGTCATCAGGCGCTCGGCGACGGCGCCGCCGTCGTCGATCAGCCGCCGCAACTGCAGGTTGAGGCGTGCCAGGACGCGCTTCAGGTCGATGTCGACCGGTATCTGGTGTGCGTCAAGCGCATCGAGCAGGCCGCGCACGACCCACCAGAAGCTTCGCGCGATGCCGCGCGCGGGCAGGTTCTCCAGGTCGGCCAGCGCATCGCGCATCTGGCGCCGCGCGCGCGGATCCTCGGAATTCCGCAGGAATCCGAGCAGGCCCTCCTCGTAGCGCGCGCGCCGCGCGCGCAGCTGCTCCGGGGCGAGCGGACGCGTTTCGATCTGGTGCAGCGCCGGCCGCCGCGACAGGTCCGGAAAGACGAGATCGGCCGGGTGGATGCGGGCCGCGCCGTTCAACTGCAGGATGTCGCGATAGTAGGGATACAGCCGGATCGGCTGGTTCGGCCGGCCGGAGAGCAGGCCGTCGAGGTAGGCGAGCACCGCGGCGGATGCGTTCTCGACCGTCCGCGCAGCCTGCGGCTGGCAAAGGCGCGGCTGCTCCTCCCACTGGCGCAGCAGGCGCTCGATCGCCTCGGTCATCAGCGAAACCCCGCGCAGGTCGAGCAGCTGCAGCGCGCCGTTCGTCTGGTGCACCTGGTTGCGCGCCGCACGCAGCGAATCGATGTCCTGCTTGTTGGCGAGGAACGTGCGGATTCCGGCCAGGGCCTGGTTGAGCGAACTGCGAATCTCGTCGATCACCCACGCCAGCGGCGCGATGTCCTGCGCGACACCGGCCAGTTCGTTGGGATCGTGGCTCTCCCGCATCGGGATCGACTCCGTCAAGCGCGTTGATCTGGGCGTTCGCGGGCCGCGCGCCGCATCCGGCCCATCGGGGCCCGCGCCCCGATGTTGGCATGCCCCAAGGTCCTTGTCACGCCGAAATAGAACATCAAGTAGGCACTAACTCACGCGGAACCGGGCAACCGAAGCCTTCAATTCCCGCGCCAGCGTCGCGAGTTGGCCGATCGACTGCGCCGCCTGGCGCGTCCCCTGCGACGTCTGCTCGGTCACCGACAGGATCCGTTCGATCGAGTGCGCGACGCCGCCGGCCGAATCGGCCTGATCCGACGTGTTCTGCGCGATCTGCTCGATCAGCTCGGCGAGCTGCCGCGAGACGCGGCCGATGTCGGCGAGCGCCGTGCCGGCGGCGTCGGACAGCTTCGTCCCCTCGACGACGCCCTGCGTGCTCTTCTCCATGGCCGCCACCGCGTCGTGCGTGTCGGTCTGGATCGTGCGGACCAGCGCCCCGATCTGCTTTGCAGCCTCGGCCGACCGGTCCGCGAGCCGCTGCACCTCCTCGGCCACGACCGAGAATCCGCGCCCTGCCTCGCCCGCCGATGCCGCCTGGATCGCCGCATTCAATGCCAGGACATTCGTCTGCTCGGTGATGTCGGAGATCAGCTCGACGATCTCGCCGATCTCCTGCGACGACTCGCCGAGGCGCTTGATGCGCTTGGCGGTCTCCTGGATCTGCTCGCGGATCTCGTTCATCCCGGAGATCTGGTTGTACACCGCCCGCTGGCCCCGCTCTGCCGCCTCGAGCGAGGCGCGGGCCACCTTGGCCGACTCCCCGGCGCTGCGCGAGACGTCGTTGATCTGGCCGGCCATCGTCAGCACCTTCTCGCCGGTATCGCGGATCTCGCGGCTCTGCGCCTCCGAGGCCGTCAGCAGGCGCGTCGCGATGTCGCGCGCCTGCGTCGAGGCCGCGTTGACCTGCTCGGCCGTCGTGTTGATCCGGCCGACCAGCCCGCGCAGCTCCTCGACCGTGTAGTTGACGGAATCGGCGATGGCGCCGGTGATGTCCTCGGTCACCGTCGCCTGCACCGTCAGGTTCCCGTCGGCGACCTCCTGCAGCTCGTTCATCAGCCGCAGGATCGCGGCCTGGTTGAGCTCGTTGCTCCGTTTCGCCTCTTCCTCGAGCCGCATCGCCTCCGCACGGCCGGAATCGGCTTCCCGCGCGCGCTTGGCGGAATCGGCGAGCAGCACCTTCGCGATGCCGATCATGCACAGCAGCGCCGCGAGGCCGAAGATCGCCATCAGCCAGAAGTCGACGACGCGTCCGCGCTGCTCCGCCTGGTACTGGGCCAGCAGCTTCGAGAATTCCATGCGCAGCGGCTCGGATTCCGAGAGCACGGTCCGCTCGCCTTCGCGGGCCTGCAGCACGCTCTGCAGGTTCCCGAGCACGCCGCCGACGGAAGCCTGCAGCCCGCCATAGACGTTCAGCAGTTCCTGCAGTTCGGCCCGCGCGTCCGGGTCGCCGGTGGCGGGGACGCCGAGCGCGTCGCTGCCCGACAGCATCGCCTGCGCGAGGTCGTGGAACGCCGCGACGTCGCGCCCGAGCAACACGGCGGACTCCTCGCTGGGCTTGTCGCCGCCGACCAGGGCCTCGGCGCTCTTGCCGATGCGCTGGTTCAGCATCACGAGCTGGCCGGCCGTGTAGACGTCGCGCGCCGTCGCGCCCAGCTTCAACTTGCGGTTCTGCACGTCCTCGGCGAGCTGCGACGTCCGCGGCCCGTTGTCGTTGATGCGCCGGAGGACGTCGCCGAACGCGGTCAAGGTCTTCTGCTGCGCGATGATCACCGAGGCGGCGGCCTGCGTCGTGCGCCAGCGGTCCTGCACGCGCGCGAGCGGGCCCTGCAGCTCCGGGCTCGACGCCGTCAGTCCGCGCGCGGCGTCGCCGTTGGCGAGCGCCGCGAGATTGAGGTCGATCTGGTCGCGGCTGTCGATCAGCTCGCCGAAGGCCGGGGCGATGCCGCGCACCGCGTTGGGCGCCGCTTTCGCGAGGCGCTGCGTATGCATCGTCGTGTCGCCGACGATCGCGATCTGCTGCGCGCTGTTGGCGCCGGTGCGCAGGTCGACGGCGACGATGACGACGGTGAAGAGCAGCAGCACGCTGAGCAGGATCGCCAGCACCTGGACCTGCTGCGGCGCAGGGCGCGAGCCGATGACGGGAAGCGGGCGCTCCATGAAGCGCTCGATCCAGCCGCCGCTGGGCAGCGCGACGCGCGTCGGCGGCGCCGGGCGGCGCTCGACGCGCTGCGTCTGCGGCCCGCGGCGGGCCGCGGTCGGCGCGGCGGCGGCGGGCCGCTTCGGCCCCGGCGGAAGCCGGGTGTCGAACGGCGCGAACTCCGTGATGCGGAACGCGCGATTGGGATCCGGCCCGACGGTCGAGCCGCCCATCACCGTGTTCGGGTCAACCGTGCCACCCGTGGCCACGCGCGTGCGCTCGGTCCGGTTCAAGCCGGCGATGTCGTTCGCCATCCGTTCCTCCAGCGCCCCGCGTCGGCGCGCAACGGCGCCAACCGGGCAGCAAGCCTGTCCGCCGCGGCGCGGCGGGACTCAGACTCCGATCGATGCGAATACATCCGATGCCACCAGTTCCCGCAGGTCGAGCTCCGCGAGCGTCGTGCCGTCGAGATCGCGATAGCGCTCGCGCTCCCAGCGCGCCGATCCGAGCGCGCCGGCGTCCACGGCGTCGAGATCCTTCAGATTGCGGATCCCGAAGGCGCGGGTGATCAGCACGGCCGCGTTGACCTTCAGCGCCTCGCCCATCACGAGCAGCTGGTAGGCCTGGTCCGCGGGAAGCGGCGCGCGTCCGGACAATTCCAGCAGGTCGACGACGCCGACGAGGCGCCCGCGCACGTTGGTCAGCCCGCGGAACCAGGAACGCGTCCACGGCACCGGCGTCACCGCGGCGAGCGGCACGATCTCTCCGGCGAGCGCCATGTCGACGAGGAACGAGTGGCTGCCGATCCGGACCGCGAGGCGCGTGGGTTCGCCGGCCAGCCGCGGCGCCGCCTTCAGCCGCTCGGCGAGCTGGTTGGAGAAGTCGCGCAGGCGCCCGGCCTGCGGACTGTCGTCGACCGCTTCCGGAGAGTTGTCCACGGGGAGGCTCGTGCTCACACCAGTGCCGCGATCTTTTCCAGCAGTTCGTCGGCCTTGACGGGCTTGGTCACGTAGTCGCGCGCGCCCTGCCGCAGGCCCCAGATACGATCGGTCTGCTGGCCCTTGCTCGTGCACATGATGATCGGGATCCGCTGCGTCGCCGGATCGCGCGACAGCGAGCGCGTGAACTGGAAGCCGTTCTGTCCCGGCATGACGACGTCCATCAGGATCAGGTCGGGCGGCTGGGTGCGGAGCTTCGCCAGCGCCTCTTCGGCGTCCTCGGCGAGCGTCACGAGGTAGCCGTGCCGGACCAGCAATTCATTGAGGAAAAAGCGCTCGGTCGGCGAATCGTCGACCACGAGGATTTTCTTGGCCATCGACGCGTGTCCGGGTGTCCGATCGCAGGTCCGTCAGTTGCTCGAGAATTGCCGGACCGCGGTGAGCAGCGTGTCCTTCGTGAACGGCTTCGTCAGGTAGTCGCTGGATCCGACCATGCGCCCGCGCGCACGGTCGAACAGCCCGTCCTTCGACGAAAGCATCACGACCGGCGTCTTCGAGAAGCGCGGACTGCGCTTGATCAGCGCGCAGGTCTGGTAGCCGTCCAGCCGCGGCATCAGGATGTCGCAGAAGATGATGTTCGGCTGGTGGTCGTTGATCTTGGCGAGCGCCTCGAAGCCGTCGAGGGCCAGGATCACCTGGCAGCCGGCCTGCGTGAGGAAGATTTCCGCGCTGCGCCGGATCGTGTTGGAGTCGTCGATGACCATCACCTTGCGACCACGGATGTCGCCGTTGTCCTGGCTCGCCATATGCAAAAGCTCCAGCGCTGCGTGAACGTTGTCGGGCCGTGGCTGGACAGGGCCGTCGAGCGTTACGTCCTGCCCGCCCATGTTCCTGCCCGCCCATGTCCCGCGCCGTGACGCCACCGCCGCGGTTCCAGCCGGCGACCGGCCAAGCCGGCCGGCGGCACGTGCTGCGCGCCCATTTGCGCGACGCAGCTGATTTTAGACATAGATGCGCGTAACGCGCATCTGGGATGCAAAAATTAGCAACCTCAGATCTGTACCATCTCGAAGTCTTCCTTGCGCGCTCCGCACTCGGGGCAGACCCAGTTCGGCGGGACGTCCTCCCAGCGGGTGCCCGGCGCCACGCCATGGTCGGGCGCGCCAGCGGCCTCGTCGTAGATCCAGCCGCAGATGAGGCACATCCAGGTTCGGGTTTCGGTCGTCGTCGACATGATCGGGGAATTTGTGGAGCGGCGCGGAAAGGATCGTGGAGCGCGGTGAGGCGGCATGCCCGCGCGGAGCCGCGATGGTAGCGACCCGGGATCATAGCTTGCGAGGACAAATGCGGGCGGATTCCGCGCCAATTGGGGCGCTTGGGCCGATCTTCGGCCGCGCATCGCATCCGAACGGACGAGTCGGCGATACCGTCCCGGCGTCGCCGTGCTCAAATCCGGATTTTCCGGCTCGAACCGACAGGAAGGGGAGGACATCGCGATGGATCGGAACGAATCGTGGTTCGAGCGTGCGCAACGGTCGATTCCCGGCGGCGTCAACTCGCCGGTGCGCGCGTTCCGTGCCGTCGGCGGCGCACCCCGATTCGTCGCCCGCGCCGAAGGACCCTGCTTCTGGGACGTCGAAGGCAAGCGCTACATCGACTACATCGGCTCGTGGGGACCGATCATCGTCGGGCATGCGCATCCGGAAGTCGTCGAAGCCGTCCAGCGCGCGGCCGCCGGCGGGCTGTCGTTCGGCGCGCCGACGACCGGCGAGGTGGAGCTTGCGGAAAAACTGATCGCGCTCGTGCCGTCGATCGAGCAGGTCCGGCTCGTGTCCTCCGGCACCGAGGCCGCGATGAGCGCGATCCGGCTGGCGCGCGGCGCGAGCGGCCGCTCGACGCTGGTCAAGTTCGAGGGCTGCTATCACGGCCATGCCGACGCGCTGCTCGTCAAGGCCGGTTCGGGCGCGCTGACGCTCGGCAATCCGAGTTCGGCCGGCGTTCCGGCCGGCGCCGCCGGCGACACGCTGGTGCTGGACTACAACGACACGGCACAGCTCGAGGAAACGTTCGGCCGCATCGGCGACCGGATCGCCGCGGTGATCGTCGAGCCGGTGGCCGGGAACATGAACCTGGTCCGCGCGCGACCCGAATTCCTCGCGACGATGCGCGCGCTATGCGACCGCCACGGCGCGATCCTGATCTTCGACGAGGTGATGTGCGGGTTCCGCGTCGCGCTCGGCGGCGCGCAGTCGCTCTACGGGGTCCGGCCGGACCTGACGGTCCTGGGCAAGGTGATCGGCGGCGGCATGCCGCTTGCCGCGTTCGGCGGGCGGCGCGACGTGATGCGACACCTGGCGCCCCTCGGACCCGTCTACCAGGCGGGCACGCTCTCGGGCAACCCGGTCGCCGTCGCCTGCGGCCTCGCGACGCTGCAGATCGTCTCGCGACCGGGGTTCTACGACCGGCTCGCGGCGCGCACGCATTCGCTCGTCGAAGGTCTTGCGAATGCCGCGCGGCGCCGCGGCTTCGCGCTGTCGGCCGACGCCGTCGGCGGGATGTTCGGGATCTACATGAGCGCCGCGGTGCCACAGACGTTCGCGGACGTGATGGCGGGCGACGCCGCGAAGTTCAAGGGCTTCTTCCACGCGATGCTGGACCGCGGCGTCTATCTCGCTCCGTCGGCGTACGAGGCCGGGTTCGTATCCGCGGCGCACGACGACGGGGTCATCGCGGAGACGATCGCCGCCGCGGACGCGGCGATGGCGGGCGCGGCGGATTGAGCCGGGTTGTCGTCGGACCGCTCGGACCGAAGGCACCCTCACCCTGCATGACCTGACCCGACCCGACCCCGGGCTCACCCGTGGTCGTGCACCCACTGCAGCAACGCGTCCAGCGCGGCCTGCGTCGCGCCGGCGTTGGCGTCGTTGACGAAGGCCACGACGACGTAGTCGCGTCCGGTCTCGGTGCGCACGTAGCCGGCCAACGCGCGCGCGTCGGCGAGCAGCCCGGTCTTGACGTGGGCCGATCCGGCGGCCGCCGGCCGCTTCTTCATCGTGCCGTCGACCCCGGCGAGCGGCAGCGAAGCCGCGAACTCCGGCATCAGCGGACCGTGCCAGGCCTGCACCAGCAGGCGCGCCATCGACTCCGCGCTGATGCGCTCGACACGCGACAGCCCGGATCCGTTCTCCAGTTCGAGTTCCGGCATCGCGAGCCCGTGGCCGAACAGCCAGGTCCGCAGCACGCGTGCGGAACGCTCGAGCGTCGCGGGCGCGCGCTCCCCTTCGGCGCCGAGCGTCAGGAAGAGTTGCCGCGCCATCGCGTTGTTGCTGAACTTGTTGATCTCGCGGATCACCTCCGAGAGCGGCGGCGACTCGACGCTGAAGAGCAGGCGCGCCGCCGGCGCGACGACGCCGTCGCGCGCCACCCCGCTCCAGGCGCCGCCGCTGGACTCCCAGAGCGAACGGAACGCGGCGCCGGCGTAGTCGGTGGCGCCGTAGACGCTGAAGTTCCACGACTGCTCGCCGCACGACAGCGGGTACGCCCCGCGCAGGACGGGCACCAGCGGATCGGTGAAGTCCGCCTGCAGCCGCGCGCGCCAGTCGCCGCAGGGCCCATCGACGAGGCGCACCGGTTCCGGCAGGTGCACGCCCGCCAGCATCGGGCTCGCGACGACGCGGGCGACCCGCGCCTCCGGGTCCGGAATCCAGCTGTACGTGAGCGCCTTGTAGTTCACGAGCAGCGGATCCGGAGCGACGTTGTACGGACGCTGGTCCGCGCCGTCGAGCGTCGGCGCGACGGCGACGTCGGCGCCGTACGCACTCTTGTCGAGGACGAGATCGCCTCGAAGCTCGCGGACGCCGAGAGCGCGAAGGCGCTGCACCAGCAGCCAGAAGCGCTCGATCACGAGGCTCGGATCCCCGCTGCCGCGAAGCCATAGCGGACCGTCGAGCACGCCCTCGGCAAGCGGCGAGGCCGCCAGGACGTCGGTGTGCCAGGTGTAGGCCGGGCCGAGCGCCTGCAGCGCGACGTAGGTCGTGACGAGCTTCATCGTCGAAGCCGGGTTCATCGGCTGCGTCGCATTCACCGCGACCCGCAGCGCGCCGCCATCGAGCGGGACGACTGCGAAGGCGGCATGCGCCGGCGGGATGCCGGCCGCGTGAAGCGCGCCGGTCACGGATGCCGGCAACTCCGACGCCGTCCCCGGCGCGGCGCCGGCGAGCGCCGCGACCACGAACGACGTGGCGGCCAGAAGCCCGCGGACGGTGCCGCGGCAGCCGACGGTGCGGCGGCAGCGGACGCGCCGACCGACCGCCATCGCAGGCAGCCGACGACCGGCGCGCGACGGCGGCGTGCCGCCCGCGACTCCGCCGGGATGCCGGGTCAACGGTTGAGGACCGCGGCGAGCCGCCGGCGGAATGCCGAGACCAGCGCCGGCTGGTCGGCAGCGAGTTCAAAGACGGACAGCATCATCCGACGGGCGCCGTCGTCGGCGAACGCGCGGTCGCGCGAGACGATCTCGAGCAACTGCTCGAGCGCGGCCTCGAACCGGCGCGCGGCGACGTGACGCTCCGCGAGGTCGAAGCGCGCCTGCAGGTCGGACGGCTCCGCGGCAATCCGCGCCTCGAGGGCGGCCGACGCCGGCAGGCTGGCCGCCTGCCGCAGGCTGCGGGCACGCAGGTCGATGGCCTTCCAGCGCGCCTCCTGCCGCGCCGCTCGCGAAACGCCATCCAGCAGGCGGCGCGCTTCGTCCAGCCGTTCGCCGGGCGGCGCCGTGCCGTGGTCCAGCAGCACGCCGGCCAGGTCGAGGCGCGCCTCGTCGCCAGCCGGCGCCAGCGCGACGGCCGCGCGCAGCGCGGCAATCGCGTCGTCCGTCCGGCCCTCGGCGAGGAGATCGACCGCCTTGCGCCGCTCGACGTCGCTCGGATCGGGCAGCCGCCGCTCGATGAACCGGCGCACGACCCCCTCCGGCTGCGCGCCGACGAAGGAGTCGACGGCCTTGCCGTCGACGAACGCGAGGACGAACGGGATGCTCCGGACGCCGAACGCGGCGGACAGCTCCGGATTCTCGTCGGAATTGATCTTCACGAGCGCGAAACGACCGTCGAACTCGGTCTCCAGGCGCTCGAGCAGCGGCCCCAGCGCGCGGCACGGCCCGCACCACGGCGCCCAGAAATCGACCAGCACCGGCTTGACGCGCGACGCCTCGAGGACATCGCGCTCGAACGTCGCTTCATGGACTTCCAACATGGACCCACCTCGTCGCGCCGAAGAAAGGACGATAGATCGGGGCATCCGCCGCGGAATCAAGGCCGCGACGTGCCGCGACCGAGAGCGCGCCGCGGCCGCGGTTCAGCGCGACAACTGCAGCATCCCGAGGCCCAGGCGCCGATGCGAGCCGAAGCCGCGCAGGATCGCGCGCTTCATCGGCTGGGCCTCGACGACCTCGAGCGCGCCGTCGAGCCGGCCGAGACCGACCTTGTAGCCCTTGCCGGCGTGGCGGAAACGCAGCACGTCGACCGCGGCGCTGTGCATCAGCAGCTTGAACCCCTGCTCCGGCGCGACCGCGGAGAACCAGTCCTCGAACTCCGCCGCCGTGGCGTAGGGCTCGATGTGCTTCTGGCCATTTTCGATGCGCTCGCGCCCGGTGCAGACGACGAGCGAGAACTGGTACATCAGCCCGCCCTCGAGCTGGATGATGCGACGCGACGGCTCCAGCGTCGTCGTCGCCCCCTCCGGCCAGCGCGGCCACGGATCGACCGACTGGACCCAGTAGCGGCCCGCCGCCTCGCTGTCGGCACGGAACATGAAGTGCCCGTCGCCGGCCTTGTGCCCGAACACCGCGGCGAGGCGATCGTGCGCCTCGAGCGGATCGACGTCGGGCGCGAAGGTCACGACGGTCTCGAAGACCTCGACTTCCGGGATCTCGAGGCGCGTGAAGCTCAGGACCGAATGGACGAACTCCCCGCCGGAACTTCGCGTCGAGGACTTGCGCCGATCGGGGCCGCGGCCCGCGCCGGCGGCCGGCTTGTCCGTGAGGGTCTTTGAGCTGGGCAACGGGGCTGCGCGGAATCCGCGGATCGTGTTTCCGGTTTATCGGGACGGAGCCATGTCGTCTCATAACGCAAATCCGTCACTTTTCGAATCCCTTCGATGAGTCAACCGGGCGCACGGACCGTTCGCCGGCGCGCTCGACGCCCTCGCTGCGGCGCACGCTTCTTGCTTTCCGCAACGTTGCCCGCGCGAAGATCGCGCGCGCCTAATATGATGATCGTGACAATGCATCCGCCGGAGCGGCGCCACGACGCCGCCCTGCGCGCACCGGACGGGAAGGCCGGTGCGCGAACGTTGACCGTGTCCTGTTCCGCCCTATGAACGAGCCGAGCCTGCTGCGCCTGGAGCGCATCGAGAAGACGTTCGCATCGCTGCGCGCGCTGGACGGCGTCAGCCTGGAGTTCAGGGCCGGCGAGATCCACGCCGTGCTCGGCGAGAACGGTGCCGGCAAGAGCACGCTGATGAAGATCATCTACGGCGCCGTCCAGCCCGACGCCGGGACGATCACGTGGCGCGGCGAAGCGGGGCCGATCGCCTCGCCGAACGAGGCGCGGGCGCGCGGGATCGCGATGGTCTTCCAGCACTTCGCGCTCTTCGAGTCGGTGACCGCGGTCGAAAACGTCGCGCTGGCGCTGCCGGAACGCGTCCCGCTGCGGGAGCTGGCGCGCCGCATCGAGGAGGCGGCGACGCGCTACGGCCTGCCGGTGCATCCGTGGCAGGAGGTTCATCACCTTTCGGTCGGCGAGCGCCAGCGCGTCGAGATCGTCCGCTGCCTGCTGCAGTCGCCCCGGCTGCTGATCATGGACGAGCCGACCTCGGTCCTGACGCCGCAGGCCGTCGACCAGCTCTTCGAGACGCTGCGCCGTCTCGCCGCCGAGGGCACCGCGATCATCTACGTCAGCCACAAGCTCGAGGAGATCCGGCGCCTTTGCCATCGCGCGACGATCATCCGGCAGGGCCGCGTCGTCGGCGAAGTCGATCCACAGAAGGAAACCGAGGGGCGCCTCGCGGAACTGATGATCGGGCGCACGTTCCCGCAGATGCAGCGGCGCGCGAAGACCGAGGGCGCGATCGCGCTCGAGCTTGCGGCGCTCGCCACGCCGCCGGCGGGACCGTTCGGCACGCCGCTGGCGGGGATCAGCCTTCGCGTGCATGCCGGCGAGGTGCTGGGGATCGCCGGCATCTCCGGAAACGGCCAGGCCGAACTGCTCGCCGCCCTGTCCGGCGAAACGCGCGTCGACGCGCAGTCGATCTGGCTCTGTGGCGAACCGATCGGCGCGCTTTCCCCCGGCGCCCGCCGCAGCCGCGGGCTGACGCTGGTGCCCGAAGAGCGGCTCGGCGTCGGCGCCGTTCCGGAAATGAGCCTGCGGAAGAATGCGCTCCTGACGGCCTACGGCCAGCGGCTCGTGCGCCGCGGCGTCATCGATCGGGGCGCGGTCGCCGCCTATGCCGATCGCTGCATCAGCGGCTTCGACGTCCGCTGCGGCGGCCCGGAGGCGCCCGCCGGCAGCCTGTCGGGCGGCAACCTGCAGAAATTCATCGTCGGACGCGAGATCGAGCAGCGCCCGCGGGTGATGATCCTGGCTCAGCCGACCTGGGGCGTCGACGTCGCCGCGACCGCCCTGATCCGGCAGCGGCTCATCGACCTGTCGGCGCAGGGCGTCGCGATCCTCGTGATCTCCGAGGACCTCGGCGAGATCCTTGAAGTCTGCGACCGGGTCGCGGTCATCGCGGGCGGCCGGATGAGCCCCGCGCGCGACGTCCACGAGACCGGTGCCGAGGAGATCGGGCGCTGGATGGCGGGCGGTTTCGGGGCGGGCGACGCGGCTCCGGCGACCGAGGCGGAGCGCGTCGCATGATCGGCTTCCAGCTGACGCGGCGCGCCCGCCCGTCGCGCGCGATGCAATGGCTGTCGCCGATCCTCGCGGTCGCGCTCACGCTCGTCGTCGGGCTGGCCGTGTTCGCCGCGCTCGGCCAGGCGCCGGCGCGGGCGTTCCACGCGTTCTTCATCGAACCGGTGTCCGATGCGAACGGCATCGCGGAACTGCTGCTGAAGGCCTCGCCGCTGTGCCTGATCGCGCTGGGGCTGGCGATCGGCTACCGCGCCAACGTCTGGAACATCGGCGCCGAGGGCCAGATGTACATCGGCGGCGCGTTCGCCACCGGGCTCGCGATCACTTTCCAGCACGACATCGGCATGGCGCTGCTGCCGCTGATGATCATCGCCGGCGCGATCGGCGGGATGGCCTGGGCCGCGCTGACGGCATTCTGCCGGGCGCAACTGAAGGCCGACGAGATCCTCGTCAGCCTGATGCTCACGTACGTCGCGAACCTCGTCGTCAAGTACCTCGTCTACGGCCCGTGGCAGGACCCGCAGGCGAACAATTTCCCGCTCACGGTGAGCTTCGAGGACAACGCGCTGTTCCCGCTGCTCGCGAGCCTCGGCTGGTCGTGGTTCGACGGCACGCGACTCAACCTCTCCATCTTCCTGACGCTCGCCGCGATCCCGCTGGCCTGGTTCTTCGTGCAGCGCACGTTCATGGGCTTCAAGCTCGAGGTCGGCGGGCTGGCGCCCGGCGCGGCGCGCTATGCGGGCTTTTCAGCGCGCGGCACGGTATGGGTCGCGATGCTCATCGGCGGCGCTGCCGCCGGGCTGGCCGGCGTCACCGAGGTGGCGGGCCCGCTCGGCCAGCTCAACGACCGCTGGACGCCGGGCTACGGCTTCACCGCGATCATCGTCGCCGCGCTCGGCCGGCTGAACCCGCTCGGCATTCCCCTGGCGGCGCTGCTGATGGCACTGCTCTACCTCGGCGGCGAGGCGGCGCAGATCACGCTGCAGCTGCCCAAGGCGATCAGCCTCGTCTTCCAGGGGCTGCTGCTGATGTTCCTCCTGGGGTGCGAGGTGCTGATCAACTTTCGCGTGAAACGCGTCGCCCGGCCCGCGCCGGCGGCCGCCAAGACATGATCGCCCCCGTCCACTGCCTGCGCGCGTCGCCCGTCGGGCGCGACGAGGAGCGATCCCGATGAGCGGTTCGCTGACGCCGCTCGTCGCCAGCGCGCTCGCGGCCGCGGTGCCGCTCGTGCTCGCGGCCCTCGGCGAACTGGTGACCGAGCGCGCCGGCGTGCTGAACCTCGGCCTCGAAGGCATGATGCTGATGGGCGCGGTCGCCTCCTTCATGGCGGCGGCGCACGGCGGCGGCCTTGGCGCCGGCGTGCTGGCAGGCATCGGCGCCGGCGCCGCCGGAGCGCTCGTCTTCGCAGTGCTGACGCTGTCGCTGCAGGCAAGCCAGGTCGCCACCGGTCTGTCGCTGACGATCTTCGGCACCGGGCTGTCCGCATTCCTCGGCCGCGACTACGTGGGTTCGCGGGCGCGGGCGACGTTCGACGACCTGCCGGTGCCCGGCCTGTCCGACATCCCGGGGATCGGGCCGCTGTTCTCGCTCAACGCGGTGGGGTATTTCGCGCTGGTCGCGATCGTCGCGATCGCCTGGTTCCTCTATCGGACGCGACTCGGCCTCGTCGTTCGGACTGTCGGCGAATCGCCCACCGTCGCGCGGTCGCTCGGCATGCGGGTTGCTCGGGTGCGCTACGGCGCGACGCTGTTCGGCGGCGCGATGGCCGGCCTGGCCGGTTCCTATTACGCGTTGGCGCAGTTCAAGATGTGGCAGGAAGGCCTCACGTCCGGCAACGGATGGATCGCCCTGGCGCTCGTCGTCTTCTCGACGTGGCGCCCGGTGCGCGTGGCTGTCGGCGCATTGCTGTTCGGCGGCGTTACGGCGATGGGGCTGTACCTGCAGACGATCGGCATCCAGGTGTCGACGTTCCTGCTGGCCAGCCTGCCGTACCTGGCGACCATCGTCGTGCTGATCGCCACGTCGGCCAACGAGCAGGCGCGCCGGCGCAACGCGCCGGCGGCGCTGGGCAAGCCCTTCTTCGACGGAGACTGAAGGCGTGCCGCCACGGCAACCTCCGTTCGAAGCCACTTCGATGATGACCACCATGGAGTTGAACATGAAGAGATGGAAAGCCGGGCTCGCGGGCGCGATCTTCGCCGCCGGCGCCGCAGCGGTGACGGCGGTCGGCGCGGCCGATCCGCTGAAGGTCGCGTTCGTCTACGTCGGCCCGGTGGGCGACGGCGGGTGGACCTTCGCGCACGACCTCGGGCGCAAGGCGCTCGAGAAGAACCTCGACGGCAAGGTGAAGGCGACCTTCGTCGAGAACGTGCCGGAAGGCGCCGACGCCGAGCGCGTCATCCGCGACCTGGCGACGAAGGGCAACCAGCTCATCTTCACGACGTCGTTCGGCTACATGGACGCGACGCTGAAGGTCGCGAAGTCGTTCCCGAAGACCGAGTTCTACCACGCGACCGGCTTCAAGTCGGCGTCGAACGTGACGATCTACAACTCGCGGATGTACGAGCCGGCGTACCTGTCCGGCATCATCGCCGGCAACGTCTCGAAGTCCGGCGTCCTCGGCTTCGTCGCCTCGTTCCCGATCCCGGAGGTCGTCCGCAACATCGACGCCTTCACGATGGGCGCGCGCAGCGTCAATCCGAAGATCACGACGAAGGTCGTGTGGGTGAACACCTGGTACGACCCGTCGAAGGAGCGGCAGGCCGCCGAGGCGCTGATCGGCCAGGGCGCCGACGTGCTGCTGCAGAACACCGACTCGTCGGCCGTGCTGCAGACCGCGCAGGACAAGGGCGTCCACGCGTTCGGCTGGGACTCCGACATGTCGGCGTACGCGCCGAAGGCGCACCTGGCGTCGAACGTCGAGGTCTGGGGCGGCTACTACACCCGGGCGGTGCAGGCGGCGCTCGACGGCAAGCCGCTGCACGACAACGTCTGGGGCGGCATCAAGGAAGGCATGAACGACCTGGTCGCCGTGAGCCCGGAACTGCCGGAAGCCGTGCGCAAGGCGGTTGCCGCCAAGAAGGCCGAGATCGCCGCGGGCAAGTTCGCGGTCTTTTCCGGCCCGATCAAGGGCAACGACGGCACGGTCAAGGTCGCGGCGGGCAAGGCGCTCACCGACAAGGAGATCGACAGCATCAACTGGTACGCCGAGGGCGTCGAAGGGCAGCTGCCGAAGTGAGCGCGTCGTGGCCCGCCCGGCGGCGGGCCACGAC
>DATKPC010000059.1:0-3267 GCA_035524275.1 Burkholderiaceae bacterium | reverse complement strand
GATCGGCGGGTTACGGGCGCGACGGCTCGCGCCGGCCCTCGCCCCCACCCCTCGCCCGCGCGAGCGGGAGAGGGGTGGGGGAGAGGGCGGGTCAGCGTGAACGACCGCCTCAGCCGTGCTTCGGACACGCCCCGCACGCGCCGCCGCCTCCGGCATCGCGCCCGGCGCGCGCCTGGTCGGCCACCCCGGCGGCAAAGCTCGCGACGCTCGCGGTGCGCAGTGCGAGAAACGGCACGTCATGGCGCCCACACAGGCGCTTGAGGTTCAACGCCGAATCGTGATCGATGCAGTCGACCGGGAACGCGACGAGGTCGGCGCCGGAGATCGCCGCGGCGAGCAGCCCCTTGCGATCCTCGAGGCCGCCGTCATGGCGGAGGAATTCGCCGCCATGGCGCTCGACGAGCGCGCGGATCATCGGCGCCGAACTGGGGCGCCCGCCGACGTAGACGATGCGGCGCCCGCGCAGCGCGGCGACCAGCGCGTCGGCGTCCGTCTGCCCGGCGCCCCGTCCGCGCGCTTCGCCGTCGCCCGCCACGAGGGTCGCCTCGGCGGCCGCCAGTTCGCGCGCCAGGATGTCCGCATGCTGCTGCATCCGCTGCAATCGCTCGCGCAGCCGCTCGACTTCGGCGATCGCGTCCTGTGCCGTGCTCTCCGCGCGCTCGCGCCGCTCCGTCTGCAACGCGACCTGGCGCCGGCGCGCGGCCTCGTCGTCACGCGGTCGACCAGCCCGCTCCTGGTCGAGCACCGCCTGCTTCGCCGCCAGCCGCAACGCGCCGGCGGCAACCTCCTCGTCCAGTCGCTGCACGGCCTGGTCGCGTTCCTCGGCCAGCGCGCGCTGCCTCGCGAGCTGTCGCGCCAGCTGCTCGCGCAGGTTGCCGTTCTCCTCCTGCAACGCAGCGAGCCGCCTCAGGTCCGCCACGTTGGAGGCGCCGACGAGATGAGACAGCATGTGGACGTCGCCGAAGGCCCGGTCGCGCACGTCCTTCGTCGCCTGGCGGTGCGTCAGGACGGCCCAGTAGGCGCCCGGAATCTCGCCCTTGCAACACGCTTCGTCCCACAGTTTCAGCAGCGCAACGGGATCTTCCGCCGTCGAAAAATGCTGGATCGCCGCTTCGTGGCGGCGCTCCAGCGCCTTGTTCAGCTCTTTCGCCACGGCGCCGCCCTCGTGGGCGAGACGCACGGCGACGTGGTGGATCTCGAGGTCGGTCGCGCGATCCTCGTCGGCCTGGGCATGCCGGCCGACGAGCCTGCGCAGTTCGGCCGTCCCAAGACACGTTCCGATGATCGAGCAGTAGAAATGCGGATCGAGCTGCGCCAGGCGCGCACGCGCGAGGCCGGCCGTCGCGCCGCCCTCGCGTTGCGCCGGGGGCGGTGCGCGATCGGAAATCGCATGCCGGTCGCGAGTGACCAGCGCGGTGGCGGCAAGCTTGAACGGCGGCGCGTGCATCCTTCGGCGTCGATCGGTGGGCCCGCATTGGCGCTGCGACGTGGGGCATCGCGGCCGGCGACGCAGCGGTGCCGGCCGACCACCGACGAAATATACAGCAAGACATATCGCATTTGCACCAGGCACCGGGCACCGAGCACCGGGCACCGGTCGCTGCGGTCGGCCGGGCAGCCACACCCGCATTCAACCGCCGGTCGATGATGCGGCCCCCTCGACCGCCGCGAACCCGGCCAGGAATTCCTCGAGGCGCAACAGTCTCGCGCAGGCATCGCCTTTCGCGAGCACGGGCGTCGCCGCCCCTCGCTGCCGCGCGCCGAGGACCTCGCGCCAGGCCACGGCCCACGCGCCGTGCCGGATCTCGCCGTCGATCCGCGGCGTCGCCCCGTCGGTGGCACGCAGTCCCTCGAGCAGCGCAGCCAGATCGCTCGCCGCACCGAGATCGAACTGCACATCGAGGTCGCTGTCGTCCGCGAGATAGGCCGCACCGCTGGCGCGCTGCAGCGCGAGGGATCCGTAGACGCGCGCGGCCACCGCGGTGGCCGCGCATAGCGAAGCGAGCGACCGCATCGTCGCCCGCCATCCGGGCGGCGCCGCGTCGATCACGGCATCGATCGGGGGCGGAGGCTCGACGCGCCCGACGACCCGCCTCGGCACGACGAGCGCGACGCGCGCGTGCCGCTGCGGCGCCGGCCGCGTGGTTCCCAGGCGAACGTGGTCGATCGGCACCGCGTGCTGCCGGGCCACGACGAGCGGATAGCCGCGGCGCACCCACCAGTCGACGAAATCGACCGCGTCCTCGCCGTCCGCGTCGACCTGCGCCGCGCCAAGCCACGACGCGACATCGGCATCGAGCCACGCGAAATCGTGACGCCGCATCGGCGCGTGCACGGCCAACGTCAGTAGTCCCCGTCGCGTGCGAGCACGCTGACGGCAAGGCGCACGAAGGCCAGCGCCGCCCACCCCAGCGCGCGCCGGATCCAGCCGCGCCGCTCGTAATCGGCCGGCGCCACGAGCGTCGAGGGGCCGTCGATCGCTCGATCCAGCGCGGCGCGCAGCTGCTCGGCAAAGTCCTCGTCGTCGACGCAGAGGTTGGCCTCGCGCGCCAGCAGCAGGCTGAACGGATCGATGTTGCTCGAGCCGACGGTGGCCCACGCGCCGTCGACGACCGCAGCCTTCGCGTGCAGGAATCCGGGCTTGTAGGCATGGATCTCGATGCCGGCGGCAAGCAGCCGGCCGTAGAGTGCCTCTTGCGCGCGGTGCTGCACCGCGTATTCGACGCGCCCCTGCAGCAGCAGGCGGACGCGGACGCCGCGCGCCGCCGCCGCGACGAGTGCCGCACGGAACCGGCGGCCCGGCAGGAAATAGGCGCACGCGATCGTGACGTCGCGTTCCGCCCGCCCGATCGCATCGAGGTAGGCGCGCTCGATCGTCCGGCGATTGCGGAAGTTGTCGCGTAACAGCAGCTGCGCGCGAACGCCCCCCTCGATCGTCGGCGGACGTCGTTGACGGGCCAGTCGCGGCAACGGGCCCGCCGGCGGGTACAGCGCGGCGGCCGTCATCCCCCACCACAGGCGCTCGGTGGCGAGGCTGATCGCCGCGACGATGGGCCCGTCGCAGGCGACCGCGAAATCGAAACGGGGTCCCGGCGGCGAATCGGCGCCGTCGGCCGGGTTGTAGTCGTCGATGATGTTGATGCCGCCGACGAACGCCGGTCCGTCGTCGACGACCGCGATCTTGCGGTGCAGCCTTCTCAGCAGCCGCGGTTCGAGGCGCCAGCCGCGCTGCGGCCGGTAGATCCGCGCCTGCGCGCCGTTCGCGCG
>DATKPC010000058.1:0-13446 GCA_035524275.1 Burkholderiaceae bacterium | reverse complement strand
CTGCGGGGCAGGTATGACGTTGGCGACTGGAAAGAGCGGGCGCTACCGTTACTACAAATGCACGACCCGCCATAACAAGGGCGACGCGAGGTGTACAAGCCGGAACATCCCGATGGAGAAGCTGGATAGTCTCGTGCTCGGGCAGCTGGCGGACCGGGCCTTCACTCCTAGACGGCTGGCGTTGATGTTGGCCGAGGCCGCCCGTGTTTCGGAGCAGCGGAAAGCATCAGACCGCGAAAAGGTTTCACGCCTTCAAGCCGAACTGAAGCGCACCGAGGATCGCCTTAATCGGCTGTACGAAGCGCTCGAATCCGGCGTCGTCGACCTGGATGAGACCTTCCAGCGGCGGGTCCAGCAGGCCAAGGCGGCGCGGGAGGGCGTGCTCGTAGAAATGGCCGGACTGCGCCGGCGCCAGGCCGCTCCGGCGGTGCGGATCCAGCCGGCGCAGGTCGAGGCTTTCAGCAAGGTCATTCGTGCCAAGCTGGCAGACCGGACGTCAACGTTTGCAAAGGACTACTTGGCCGCCCTCGTGACCGAGGTTCGCGTTGTCGACGATACCGCGACGATCAGCGGAAGCAATGAAGCGCTGCTCGCGGCGGTGGCAGGAAGGAAAGCGGGCACCGAAGTGCCCGCTTTTATGCGTGAATGGCGCGCCCGGCAGGATTCGAACCCACGACCCCTTGGTTCGTAGCCAAGTACTCTATCCAACTGAGCTACGGGCGCGAACCGCGAATTCTACACCACGTTGCGGACAGCGCCATTGGGCCCGCCTATCCGCCGCGCAGGCCGAGCCTCGCCCCGAAATCGCGCGATCCTGCCCCAATTCGAGCGCAATTCGGCTCAATCCGGGCTCAATCCGGCGCCCCGCTACCGCGCCGCGCGAGGAAATCCCACCGCTGAGCGAGGTCCGCGCAGCGCTCGGCCACGGCCGTCGGGTCCGCATCCGTCGCGACGTGCCAGGCAAAGCACTGCTCCTCGGGGCCCAATGGCTCGGTCTCCGAGAGGCGTCGCTCCAGCACCGGCAACGTGGCGTCGGAAACGTCGGATCCGGCCTCCGACCGGCGCGTGATCCGCTCGCGCAGCGTCTCGACGGGTGCCGTGCATTCGACGATGAAGAACGCCGCGTCCAGCCGCCCTGCCAGGTCCAGGAAGGCGGCGCGCTCGTCGCGCCGCGAAAAACTGGCATCGACGACCACCGGGTAGCCGGCCGCCACCACGTCGAACGCAAGCGTCGCGAGGCGCTCGTACGTTCGCCGCGTCGCCTCCGCGCCGTAGAGACCTCCTTCGTAGGCCGTCACCGGATGCTCGCGGGACGGCACGCCGTAAAGGCGCTTGCGCTCGACGTCGGAGCGAATCCGGACGGCGCCGATCTCCTCGGCGAGATGCTCGGCGACCGTGCTCTTGCCGGACGCCGGAAGGCCCGTCATGACGACGACGACCGGTCTCGGCACGACCGACAGCGCCTGCGCCAGTGCAACCTGCCGATGGTATTCGGCGTCCTCCACCGGGCGTGTGTCGCCGTGCTCGTGCGGGCCGTCGGCGCGCAGGCGCGCGACCTTGGCGCGGACCATGGCACGGTAGACCGCGTAGAACCGCAGCACCGCGAGCCCGGCGTAGTCGCCGGACACCTCCAGGTAGCGATTCAGGAATCGCCAAGCCAGCCGCGGCAGCCCATGGTCGAAGAGGTCGGCGAAAGGGAACGCGATCTCGTTGATCACGTCGATGCCGCTCAGCGCCGGATTGAACTCGATGCCATCGAACGCGACCGGCCGACCGTCGAGGACAACGACATTGCCGAGGTGCAGGTCACCATGGCATTCGCGCACGCTGCCCTGCAGGCGCCGCGTGACGAACGCGACGCGCCGCGCCTCGAACTCGCGTCGCGTCCAGTCTTCCAGGCTCTCGAGGCGCACGCGGTCGGTCGCGAACAGGCGGTGGCGCCGCAGCTCCGTGAAATTCTCGTGCGCCCAGCGCCAGATCTCCCCGGTCGTACCCTCGACGGCGTCCGGCGCAACCTTCGGAATCGCCGCGTGGAAATGGGCGACCTGCTCGGCGAAGGCGTCGATCAGTGCAGGGTCGAGCGTCCCGGCCTTGGCCATGCGATCCAGCAGCTGTTCGCTGCCGAAGCGCTGCATCCGCACCGCATACTCCAGCACCGGGCCGTCGCCGCCGATACGCGGTCGCTCCAGCGTGCCGGTGACCGGCACGACATCGAGATAAAGCTGCGGCGCGGTGCGCCGGTTGAGGCGCAGTTCTTCCAGGCAGAAGCGCTTGCGCTTCTCGAGCGTTGAAAAGTCCACGAAGCCGTAATGGACCGGCTTCTTCAACTTGTAGGCGTAGGCCCCGGCGAGGAGCACGGACGAGATGTGCGTCTCGATCAATTCCACATCAGCGCACAGGTCGGGATAGGCAGCGGGGCTTCGCAGCGCGTCGACGAGTTGCGCATGCCAGTGCGCGGCTTGGCTTGCCCCGTTCGCCGGCTCGGCGCCGTGCTGCGGACTCGTCGTCATCGTCGCTAATTCATCGAGATGCTCTTCGTGATGCGCGACATCCCTGTGTCCCCGGGATGACGAGAACGCGCGTCTTCCCGAAGTGCGTCATGCGGCCTGTCGGCGTGGGTTCACGAAGCTATCATGGGCCGAGCAGTTTTCATCTTAAACCCTGCCGACGCTGTCGGCATCGACGAGACCACGATGAAGATCGACCAGGTGCGGGAAACCGCGTTCGCGATGCCGCTGACGAATCCGTCGTACCCGCGGGCGCCTTACCGCTTCGTCAATCGGGAGTACGTGATCATCAGCTACCGGACGGATCCGGCCGCGCTGGCCGCCGTCGTGCCGGAACCGTTGCAGGTTGCCGAGCCGATCGTGAAGTACGAGTTCATCCGGATGCCGGACTCCACCGGGTTCGGCGACTACACCGAATCCGGGCAGGTCATTCCGGTGCGCTTCGGCGACCAGGCCGGCGTCTACGTCCATTCGATGTACCTGGACGACGACGCGCCGATCGCCGGCGGGCGCGAGATCTGGGGATTCCCGAAGAAGCTCGCCAGTCCGAAGATCGTCCACGAAGGCGATGTCATCGTCGCGACGCTGCACTACGGCAGCCGACTGTGCGCGTCGGGGACGATGGGGTACAAGCATCGCGAAGCCGACCGCGCGGTCGTGATGAAGGCCTTGTCGGCACCGAATTTCCTGCTGAAGATCATCCCGCACGTCGACGGGTCGCCGCGGATCCTGGAACTGGTGCGCTACCAGCTGGAAGACGTGACGTTGAAGGGGGCGTGGACCGCGCCGGCCGCCTTGCAGCTTCATCAGCACGTGATCGCGGATGTCGCCAGGTTGCCGGTGCTGGAAGTGGTGTCGGCGCTGCATTTCGTTGCCGATCTCACGCTGGGGATGGGGGAAGTGGTGCATGACTATCTCGCCGCGAAGTGAGAGCGGCGGATCAGGCACGAAACGGGAGCGGACGATGAGCGACGTGGAGCGGGTTGTCGGCAAGAACATCACGATTGTTTTCGAAGGTGCCCGCTGCATCCACTCGCGCGGCTGCGTGCTGGGACGGCCGGACGTGTTCGTGCCGAACGTCGAGGGGGAGTGGATCCATCCGGACGCGGCGACGGTCGACGAAGTGCGCGAGCTGGCACACAACTGCCCGTCGGGGGCGATCCGCTATGAGGCGCGCAGCGGCGTCGATGCGGAACCGGCGCCGGTCGTCAATACGGTGCGCATCCGCGAGAACGGGCCGCTGGCGTTTCATGCGCCGCTCGCCATCGACGGCAAGGACGAGGGGTTCCGGGCGACGCTCTGTCGCTGCGGGCTGTCGAACAACAAGCCGTACTGCGACACGCGTCACCACGAGGGCGGCTTCACCGCCACGGGCGAGCCGGAGCCGAAGTCCGCTGCGGGCGCGGCGCCGGCGCGGCGCGACGGCCCTGTCGCGATCGAGCAGCTCGCGAACGGGCCGCTGCACGTCAAGGGGTCGCTGGAAATCGTCAGCGGCACCGGGCGCACGATCGCGCGCGCCACCGAGGCCTGGCTATGCCGTTGCGGCCAGTCGGCCAACAAGCCGTATTGCGACGGATCGCACAAGCGCGTCGGCTTCGAAGCCCCGGGAAACGTGCGCGGCTGAGCCGCGGGGCCGTTGCGTCGCCTTTAGCGCTGCGCGTCCATCAGGCGCGTGGCGCGGCGAGCAGCTTGGCCAGCTCGCCGCTGGCCAGAAGCTTCTGCAGGTCCTCGGCGCCACCGATCAGCGTTCCCTTCGCGAAGACCATCGGCAACGTCGGCCACCCGGTCCACATCTTCAGCGCGAGCCGGCGGCGCCAGTCGCTGAAATAGCTGCCGTATTCCAGATACGTGTACTTCACGTTCGCCTGGTCGAGCAGCTTGCGCGCCTTGCGCGGGAACGGATTCTGCCGCATCCCCACGACGACGAGGTCGTTCGTGGCGACGGCGGACTGCACTTCGTCGAGGATCCCGCGCTGGTAATCGGCAACACGGTCGCGGATGGCGGGGTGCAGTTGTAATTCCGGAAGCACGGTGCGGGGCATGGGGCGGTTCCTGTTCAGGGCTGCGCGTTGAGGCGCAGGATGATGGCGGATTCGGCGGGCATTCTGGGTAGCGGCAGGCCGGCGGCAGCCAGCCAGGCGCCGTCCAACGTCGCGCCGCCGTCGCGCAATGCATCATCCAGCGGCGTCGTGTTCGGACGATGAATTCCGGTATCGGCGGCAGGCGGGAGCGGATCGAGCCGCTCGACGCGATAGGCGCAGTCGCGCCGGAGCATCGGCAGGCGGATCGCCGGCGGATACCGGAATGTCGGCGGCTGCAGCCGATAGACGAACAGCAGCACCTCGTCGGCCGGCCCGGCGGCCGGATCCGACACGCTGGCCGAGGGTTCGACGCGCGCCTCGCCGCGCGCCTCGCCGCGCGCTTCGCCGTGCGCTTCGCCGTGCGCCTGCCAGACGATCGAATCGCCCGCCTCGCCCTGCCAGACGCGGCCGCCGTGTAGGCGATCGCGGAGCGACTTGTACAGCGCGATCCATGCCGCCAGCTCGGCGCGCTCGCTCTCGTCCAGGCGCCGGACGTCGGCTTCGACGCCCAGATGGCCGGGCAACGCGACCGCCGCGCGAAAGGCCAGCGGCTGGCTGCGACCGGTCGTGTGGGCCGGCGCCGGGCCGACGTGCGCGCCCATCACTTCGGGGCTGATGAACTGCAGCGCGCCGCGCTGGATCGCCACGCGCGACAGCGCGTCGTTGCAGTCGCTGGTCCAGACTCGATGCGTGTGCCGCAGCACGCCGAAGTCGATCCGCGCGCCGCCGGACGAGCAGCTTTCGATCTCCACCGCCGGATGCGCGGCGCGGACGCGGTCGATCAGCGCGTAGAGCGCCAGGACCTGCTTGCGATAGCCCGCCGCTCCGGAACCGACGCCGGCCGTCGTCAGGTCGCGGTTCATGTCCCACTTCAGGTACGCGATCGAGGTGGCGCGCAGCAACGCGTCGAGGCAGTCGAACAGGTACTGCGCGACTTCCGGCCTCGAGATGTCCAGCACGAGCTGGTTGCGGCCCGTCAGCAGCGGCCTGCCCGCGATCTGGAGTGCCCAGTCCGGGTGCGCACGGAACAGGTCGCTGTCGGGGTTGACCATTTCAGGCTCGACCCAGAGCCCGAACTCCATCCCGCGCGCCCGGACGTGATCCGCGAGCGGCGCCAGCCCGTGCGGATACTTGCCCTCGTCCGGCCACCAGTCGCCGAGCGCCGCGCGATCGTGGTGGCGGCCATGGAACCAGCCATCGTCAAGGACGAAGCGCTCGACGCCGATCGCGGCGGCCGCATCCGCGAGGTCCGTCAAGTCGTCCAGGCGGTGGTCGAAATAGACCGCTTCCCAGGTGTTCAGGTGCACCGGTCGCGGGCGCATCGTGCCGCCGGGCCACGGCAACAGACGCCGAAGCGCCGCGTGGAAGTTGCGGGCCAGACCGTTGCGCCCCTCCACGGAGCAACTGGCGTGAAGCGGCGGCGAAGCCAGCGTCTCGCCGGGCGCCAGCCGCGCTTCGCCGGGGGCCAGCCATTCGCCGAACTGCCACTGGTAGCCGCCGTCGTGCAGCCACTCGATGAACTGCTCGTGGTTGCCGGACCAGCCGAGGTGGGCGCCATAGACCAGGCCCGTGTCGAACGTCGCGCCGGGCGTCGTCACGCTCGCGCCCGGAAACGTGTCGTGCGAGGTCCGGCCGCGACGGTTCTGCCGCTCCCAGGTGCTCCGCGTCAGCGGCTCGGCCTGCGGCTGGAATTCGGCGGACCATTGCCCGTAGAACGAATGCACCGTGTCGCACGCGCCCGGCAGCGGCAGGACGCCGGCCGCGAGCCAGCCGACGTCGAGCACCGCGTCGCCTTCGTTGCGCAGCACCGTGCTCATCGTGAGCACGTCGTGGTCGTCCAGCGCGATGTCGACCGTCACGGACAAGCGCGCCACGTCGTCCAGCAGCCGGAAGGTCGCGCGGCGCGGTTCACCCGGCAACTGGTCGCATTGGCCAAAGGCCTGCGCGAACGCCTGGCCGTCGCGGTGCGCGTGCAGCGCGCTGCGGCCGAACCAGCCGGCGCCGAAGGTCGGGAAGATCGTCAGCGGCTGGTCGAATTCGAGCGACGACGGCGGCACGTGTCGCGTGCTGCGCAGGCCGGGCCCCGGGCTGCTGGCATCCGGCAGCCGTGGACCCCAGTAGCGCCACAGCGGCGCCTCGGCGCCGGACACCTCGATCACGAGGCTCGAGGCCCTGCCGTGCAGCGTGACGTACTCGGCCGGCTGGATGCCTCCGCCGCCGGCGTCGCGCGCGACGCTCATCCCTTCGTCGCGCCGAGCGTCAGGCCGGCGATGAACTGCTTCTGCATGACGAAGAAGATCACGACGGGCGGCAGCGCGGCGACGATCGAGCCGGCCGAGACGAGATGCCATTGTGCAATCCACAGGCCGTTCAACGACTTCAGGCCGCCGGTGACGGGCATCGCGTGATCGCCCTGGATCAGGACCGTGGCCCAGAAGTAGTCGTTCCAGATGAACGTGAAGATCAGCACGGAAAGCGCGGCGAGCGCGGGCCGCACCAGCGGCAGGACGACGCGCCGGAAGATCGCGAACTCCGTCGCGCCTTCGATCCGCGCCGCCTCGATCAACTCGAACGGCAGGTCGCGGATGAAGTTGCGCATGAAGAACGTGCAGAAGCCGGTCTGGAAGGCGACGTGGAACAACACCAGGCCCAGCGTCGTGTCGTACAGCCCCATGCGCAGGCTGAGGTCGCGCACCGGAACCATCAGGATCTGGAACGGGACGAAATTGCCGCCGACGAACATGAAGAACACCAGCAGGTTCGCCCTGAAGCGGTAGATGCCGAGCGCGAAGCCCGACAGGCAACTGAGCGCCACGGCGCCGATCACGGTTGGCACCGTGACGAGGAAGCTGTTCAGGATGTAGCGCGCGATCGGCGTGTTCTTGAAGACCGAGGCGTAGTTCTGCTCGATGCGCCACTCGTGGGGCCAGCCCCAGTAGTTCCCGTTGGCGATGTCGCCGGAGCCGCGGATCGACGTCAGCGCGACCGCGATGATCGGCAGCAGCCAGACGAGCAGCGCGATCGGCAGCCCGACGCGGTAGAGCGCCTGGACCGGCCGCGAGGCCTTCTCGATCGGAGTCGGGAACATCGTCCGGCCCCTTTCAGTCCGTGTCCTGCTCTTGCCGGTAGATCCGGTAGAGCACGAAGATGATGTAGACCAGCATGATCGCGAAGAGCACCGTCGCGATCGCCGTGCCGTAGCCCATCCGGTAGCCGTATTCGCTCAGCGCCTGCTCGTACATGTAGTACGCGAGCACGCGCGAGGAGCCGTACGGGCCGCCGGAGGTCATGATCGAGATCATGTCGAAGCTGCGAAGCGCTCCGATGATCGTCACGACGACCGCGATGAACGTCGCCGGGCGGAGTTGCGGCAGCACGACGCGCCAGAGCATCGGCCAGCCCTTCGCGCCTTCGAGCCGCGCCGCCTCGATAAGGTCCGGCCGCAGGTTGTTGAGGCCGGTCAGGTACAGGATCATGCAATAGGCGATCTGCGGATACAGGCCGGCGGCGACGATGCCGTAGGTCACGAGCTTCTCGTCGGAGAGGATCGCCACACCGGGAAGCCCGACAAGGTGCATCAGCGCGACGAGCAGCCCCTTCGGGCTGTAGAACCAGGTGAACACCAGCCCGATCACGCCCTGCGAGATCACGAACGGGAAGAAGAACATCGACTTGATGGCGCGGATGCCGAAGACGGTTTGGTTCAGCAGCAGCGCCAGGAACAGGCCGGCCGGCACGGCGAGCAGGAAACCCACGAGCCAGATGACATTGTTCTTCAGCGCGGTCTTGAAGTCCGGATCGCTGCCGAGCTCGATGTAGTTCTGGATGCCGATGAACTTCATCGCGCCGAGCCCGTCCCAGTCGTAGAGGCTGATGCGCATCGACTGGAAGATCGGCGCAATGACATAGACGACGAACATCGCAACCGCCGGCGCCAGGAAGAGCCACGGGGCGAGCTCGCGCTGGTGGCGCAGCCACCAGGATTCGGGGCTGTGCGGCGTCGGTTGCGAGATCATGAGCGCTCGAGTCTCGAGATCGTCGCTTGCGCGTTCGCCGCCCCGCTCCCGGGTGATTCGGGAAGCGGGGCGCGACGCTCGGCTACGGCTGCGCCTTGTAGACGCGCTGGCGGACCTGCTCCAGGCGCTCGAGGACCTCCTTGCGGGTTTCCGGCTTCAGCATGTAGCGCTGGAAGCCCTCCATCCCGGCCTTGGCCATGTCGGCCGGCGCGTCGCGGTCGTAGAACTGCGCGAGCGCATAGGCGTTCGACAGCATCGTGAAGCCGTCCTTCAGGTAGACGTCGTTCGGGCGCGAGGCATCCTTGTTCACCGGCAGCTGGCCGAGGATCTCGTTCACCTTCGTCTGCACGTCGGCACGCGCGATGTAGGCGAGGAACTTGCGGGCATCGGCCTTGTTCTTCGCCTTGACCGGGATGTGCGCCGTATCGGTCGGCGCGTCCTCCGCCATCGGGACATTGTTGATCTTCGGGAACTGCATGAAGCCGAGCTGCGCTTCGGTCAGGCCGCCCTTCTTCATCGGGTCGACCGCGAAGTTGCCCATCAGGTACATCGCGGCTTCGCCCTTGACGAACATCGGGATCGCGTCCTGCCAGTCATAACTGGCGTGGTCCGCGAGGAAATAGCCCGGCTTCGTCAGCTCGTCCCACCGGTCGAAGACCGCCTGGACCCGCTTGTCGGTATACGGGATCTTGCCGGACGTCAGGTCCATGTGGAATTCGTAGCCGTTGACGCGCAGGTCGAGGTAGTCGAACCAGCCGCCCGTCGGCCACAGCGCCTTCGTGCCGATCGCGAACGGCGTGATGTTCGCGGCCTTCAGCTTCGCGCAGGCGGCCACGAGGTCCTTCCACGTCGTCGGCACCGGAATGCCGAGCTTCGCGAAGATGTCCTTCCGATAGTAGATGCCCCACTGGTAATACGTGTAGGGCACGCCCCACTGCTTGCCCTTGATCGTCATCGAGGCGGCGGCGGACTTCAGCTTCTCGCCCAGTTTCTCCGCCTTCCAGACGTCGGAGACGTCCTCGAACAGGCCGGCATTGACGAACGGCGCCATCCGGTTGCCGGCGTACCAGGTCACGATGTCCGGGGGATCGGCCGACAGGAAGTTGCGGATCGACGTCTTGAAGCCCTCGTGGTCGAACGTGTTGATCTTCACCGTGACGCCGGGATTCGCGGCCATGAAGCCGTCGGCCATGGCCTGCCACGCGGCCTTCGGCGCCGGGTCCGACGCGTCGGTATTGATGACGAGTTCGCTCGCCTTCGCGGCCAGCGCGCAGGTCGCCATGACGGCGGCCGCGACGACGGCAATCGCTTTTCTCGAGATTCTCATGGGGTCTCCTCGTAGGTTGGGCGTCGCGCGGACGCCTCAGGTGGAAGGGGCCACCTTCCATATCGCCACACCGCGCGGCGGAAGGCTCGCGCCGCCCACCAGCGGGTGTGCATCCGGCGATGGCTGCCAGGCCACCGTCTGATCCGAAAAATTGAACGTGAACGCGACATCGCCGGCGCGGCTGACGCGAATGCCGTCGGGCAGCACGTGCGGCTGCAGGCCGGCGTCGCGCGCGGCGCGCGTCAGCACCGCGCGCCATCCGGCGTTGTCGAGCCAGCCGGCGACATAGCGCGCGCGCCCGTTGCGCGCAATGGCCGGGCGCCCGTCGGACGTCGCTCCCTCCACCTCGGCGCCGGCCAGATCCAGGTCCTCGAACCACCGCGTGATCTGCGCATTGCCGGGGTCTGCGCCGGGCATCGTGACGGTCTCGCGACAGCCGGGCGGCAGCGACGAGACGCGCCGCACGCGGACGCCGGCCAGCGCCGCGAGCGGTCCGGGCGCGAGATTCGCGGGGATCGTCAGCGTCTCGGTCTTCGAGCCGCAGCGCGGCCCGAAGACGAGCTGCGCGTGGCTCGACTGCAGCGCTGCAGCGAGCTTCGGCGCGACGTGCGGCTGGGTCGGCATCACGATCAGCCGATAGCCGTCGAGCGGCGCGTCGGGCCCCACGA
Source organism: Burkholderiaceae bacterium (assembly GCA_035524275.1). GTDB lineage: Bacteria > Pseudomonadota > Gammaproteobacteria > Burkholderiales > Burkholderiaceae_F > DATKPC01. The sequence continues at coordinate 2,847 of DATKPC010000058.1, read as the reverse complement.
TGTCGACGTCCAGGCCGCGCGAACGCAACGCGCTGTAGACGCGGAACGCGAGCTCGACCGGGTTGTAATCGGCGCCCTGCGGCTGGATCTGCGACATCCAGACCGCGTCGTAGTCGAAGACGAGCGCGACCGACGGACGCAGCTTCAGCGGACCCGCCAGCGCGGCCGACGCCGCCAGCTGCTGCAGCTCGTCACCGACCATGCCCGCCTCGATGCCGCCCTGGTCCAGGCTGCGGTCGGGCCGGTTGAGCCCGGCGTGCATCTGCTCCTGCGCAAACGGCGCCTGCCGCCAGCGGAAGTAGCTGACCACCTCGGCCCCATGCGCGAAAGCCTGCCAGGTCCAGAGCCGGACCATCCCGTCGTGCGGTGCCGGATTCCACTGCGCCCAGTTCACCGGGCCGGGCTGCTGCTCCATGACCCACCAGCGGCCGTCGCGGCACATCCCGCGGTACAGGTCGTGGTGGAACGATGGAATATCCGGGTGACCGGACCGCGCCCACTTCTGCTTCTCGTCCGGCGTCAGGAAGAAGTTCTGCGTGAACCCGAGCGGGTAGCTGTCCCACGCGGCGATGTCCAGGTCGCGCGACAACGTCCGGTGGTCGAACTCGGTGAAGAACCCCATGAAATTGTGCGCGACCGGTCGCCCCGGCGAATGCAGGCGCAGGATCGACACCTGCTCGCGGTTGAACGCCGCGACCTCGTCGGACGCGAAGCGGCGGAAGTCGAGGCGGTGCGACGGATTCGTCTCGGTGACCGCCCCCATCGGCAGGTCGACCTCGTCGAAGCTGCGGTAGACCATGCTCCAGAACACGTTGCCCCAGGCCCGGTTCAGCGCGTCGATCGTGCCGTAGCGGCGCGCCAGCCACGGGCGGAATGCGCGGCGCGCATTCTCGGAGTAGCTGAGCACGGTCAGGTGACAGCCATACTCGTTGTCCGTCTGCCAGGCGGCGACGCCCGGATGCTCGCCGTAGCGCTCGGCGATCGCGCGCGTGATCCGCGTCGCGTGGCGGCGATAGGCTGGCGACGAAAAGTCGTAGTGCCGGCGCGAACCGAACCCGCGCGACCTGCCCTGCTCGTCCACGGCGAGAATGGTCGGGTCGGCGTCGACGAGCCATTTCGGCGGCGTCGCGGTCGGCGTGCACAACACGATCTTCAGGCCCGACCGGTGCAGCGTATCGATGGCCTTGTCGAGCCACGCCCAGTCGTAGCGGCCCGGCTCCGGCTCCATCAGGCTCCAGGCGAACTCCGCGATCCGGACCCACCGAATGCCGAGCTCGCGCATGCGACGCGCGTCCTCGACCCACCATTCGGCGGGCCAGTGCTCCGGGTAGTAGCAGACGCCCAGCTCCATCGCGAACCCTCCGGACTAGACCGCCGGCAACAGCAGGTCCTGGTCGGCAACGCAGCGTGGCAGCGCGACGCCGTTCGCATCGAACAGGTGCAGCACGGCCGGCGGCACGCCCAGCGCGATGCGCTGGCCCGGGTCGGCGTGGACGTGGCCGGGGATCTTCGCGATCCACGGCTCCTGCCCCGGCGCGCTGCGCAGGTAGAGATACGTCGATTCGCCGAGGCGCTCCTGCCACTGGACCTCGCGGACGATCTGCTGCGTCGCACCGCTGCCGATCTCGGCGTGCTCCGGCCTCACGCCGACCGCCACGTCGGCGCCCGTTGCGATCCGGCGCGCATCGGCGGCGACCGCGAGCGTCTCGCCGCTGGGCAACTGCACCCGCGCCTGGTCCGCCTGTGCATCGAGCAGCTTCGCATCGATGAAGTTCATCTTCGGCGAGCCGATGAATCCGGCGACGAATCGGTTCCGTGGGCGATGGTAGAGGTCCAGCGGCGAGCCGACCTGCGCGATGCTGCCTTCGCGCGCGACCGCCGGGCCGGCGTTGAGCAGCAGGATGCGGTCGGCCAGCGTCATCGCCTCGACCTGGTCGTGCGTGACGTAGACCGTGCTGGCGCGGCCGAAGTCGCGGTGCAGCTTGTGGATCTCGAAGCGCGTCTGGACGCGCAGCGCCGCATCCAGGTTCGACAGCGGCTCGTCGAACAGGAAGACGCCCGGCTCGCGAACGATCGCGCGGCCGATCGCGACGCGCTGCCGCTGGCCGCCGGACAGCGCCTTCGGCTTGCGATCGAGCAAGGCATCGAGCTGCAGCACGCGCGCCGCGTCGCGGACCTTCGAGTCGATCACCGCCTTGTCGACCTTCGCGAGCGACAGGCCGAAGGCCATGTTCTCGTAGACCGTCATGTGCGGGAACAGCGCGTAGCTCTGGAAGACCATCGCGACGCCGCGGCGGGCCGACGGCAGGTCGTTCACCCGCGCGCCGTCGATCAGCAGGTCGCCCGCCGTGATCTCCTCCAACCCGGCGATCATCCGCAGCAATGTCGACTTGCCGCAGCCCGAGGGGCCAACGAAGACGCAGAACTCGTTCTTGCCGATCTGCAGATCGACGCCGCGGATGACCTCGACGCTACCGAACGACTTGTTGACTCCGCGCAGCTCGATACTGGCCATCGAAGCCCCGATAGGCGGTGCAGGGATGAAGACAGCGGAAGGATTGCGGGCTGGATCCTAAACGGAAATCGCTGCTGCATTGCAACCAACGAGGGCCGGGGAATGGCGCCGCGTCGATGCGGGGGCCGGCGAGCGGCCGACGTGGTATGTCGGTGGATCGAGCGCGCGAGAAGGGATGCCGTGGCTGCGGACGCCCTCTCCATGAACCATAGCTGATTTGTGGGTGGATTAAGCGGGGACGAGGCGATAGCCGAGGTCGATGGCGAGGCGCTGGGCGGCGCGTTGCTTGGACTCGAGGATTTTTAGTTCGTAATGGCGAACGCCGGTTTCGA
>DATKPC010000057.1:0-21429 GCA_035524275.1 Burkholderiaceae bacterium | reverse complement strand
CGCCGGTTTACTCGTGTCGTTGGCCCCTAGGTTAGGCTAGCTACCGCGCGCCAGCGGGCGAATTTGCAACTGCCGAGAAAATTTGCAACTTCAGGGAGAACCTACAAATCTATACGTCGATATTCCCCGCCGCGAGCGCATTGCTCTCGATGAACGCCCGCCGCGGCTCGACCTCGTCGCCCATCAGCGTCGTGAAGATCTGGTCCGCCGCGATGGCGTCCTCGATCTGCACCTTCAGCAGCCGCCGAACGCCCGGGTCCATCGTCGTTTCCCACAGCTGTTCCGGATTCATCTCGCCGAGGCCCTTGTAACGTTGCAGCGAGATGCTCGCCTGCGCCTGGCCGAGCAGCCAGCGCATCGCCTCGCGGAAGTCCGAGACCTGCGCCTCCTTCGACTTCTCGCCTTCGCCCTTGACGACGCGGGCGCCCTCGGAGAAGAGGCCCTTGAACGTCTTCGCGGCCTCGACGAGCACGGCATAGTCGGCACCGTGCGTGAAGTCGGCGTCGATATGGCTCGCGCGGATGTTGCCGTGGTGGAAGCGCTCGATCCGCAGGCGGTGCTTGTCGTGCGTGGCGTCGAACTGCGCGAAGACGTTGACGGTGCCGTTGCCCAGCACGCGCTTCATCGCCGCCGCGGTCGCCTCGGCGCTCGCGGCGTCGTGCAGGTCGATCTCGAGGCCGGTCAGTATCGCGTCGAGCGCAGGGCGGTCGATGACGCCCGATAGCCGCCTGATGACGGCGTCGGCGACCTCGTACTTGCGTGCCAGTTCGCTCAGCGCCTCGCCGCTGATCGGGCGTCCGGTTTCGAACGCGTCGCGGTCGGTAAAGAGCTTCGCTCCGTCAAGCGCGAGCTTGAGCAGGTAGGCCGACATCTCGCCGTCGTCCTTCAGGTACTGCTCCGCCTTCCCGTGCTTGACCTTGTAGAGCGGCGGCTGCGCGATGTAGACGTGTCCACGCTCGACGAGCACCGGCATCTGGCGGTAGAGCAGCGTGAGCAGCAGCGTGCGAATGTGGGCGCCGTCGACGTCCGCGTCGGTCATCACGATGATGCGGTGGTAGCGCAGCTTCTCGGCATTGAATTCCGGGCCGATGCTGGTGCCCAGCGCGGTGATCAGCGTCGCGATCTGCTCCGAGGCGATCAGCTTGTCGAAGCGCGCCTTCTCGACGTTGAGGACCTTGCCGCGCAGCGGCAGCACGGCCTGGAACTTGCGGTCGCGGCCCTGCTTGGCCGACCCGCCGGCGGAGTCGCCCTCGACGATGTACAGCTCGCATTTCGCCGGGTCGCGCTCCTGGCAGTCGGCGAGCTTGCCGGGAAGGCCGGCGCCGTCGAGCAGCCCCTTGCGGCGCGTCATGTCGCGCGCCTTGCGCGCGGCCTCGCGCGCGCGGGCGGCGTCGATGATCTTCTGGCAGATCGTCTTCGCGTCGTTGGGCCGCTCCAGCAGGTACGTCTCCAGCGCCTTCGCGACGACTTCCTCGACCGCTGGCCGGACTTCGGAGGAGACGAGCTTGTCCTTGGTCTGCGAGCTGAACTTCGGCTCCGGCACCTTGACGCTCAGCACGCAGGTGAGGCCTTCGCGCATGTCGTCGCCGGTCGTCTCGACCTTGGCCTTCTTCGCGAACTCGTGCTCGTCGATGTACTTGTTGAGCACCCGGGTCATCGCGGCCCGCAGGCCGGTGATGTGCGTGCCGCCGTCCTTCTGCGGAATGTTGTTCGTGAAGGCGAGCAGGCTCTCGCTGTAGCCGTCGTTCCACTGCATCGCGACTTCGACGCCGATCGGGAAGCCGCCGTTCATCGTCATCGCGGCGTTCGACTCCGCGCTGACGTGGAAGATGTTCGGGTGCAGCAGCGTTTTCGCCTTGTTGATGTACTCGACGAAGCCCTTGACGCCGCCGGAGAACGCGAAGTCCTCCTCCTTGCCGGTGCGCTGATCGACCAGGCGGATCCGCACGCCGTTGTTGAGGAACGAGAGTTCCCGCAAGCGCTTGCTGAGGATCTCGTAGTGGAACTCGACGAGCGTGAAGATCTCGTCGTCCGGCAGGAAATGCACCTCGGTGCCGCGCTTCTCGGTATCGCCGACGATCTGCATCGGCGACACCGGGACGTCCTGCTGCGTCTCGACGATGCGGTTGATCGTCTCGCCCTTGCGGAACTCCAGGAAATGCACCTTGCCGTCGCGGCGCACCGTCAACCGGAGCCACTTCGACAGCGCATTGACGCAGGAGACGCCGACGCCGTGAAGGCCGCCGGAGACCTTGTAGCTGTTCTGGTTGAACTTGCCGCCGGCGTGCAGCTCGGTGAGCGCGATCTCGGCCGCGGAACGGCGCGGCTCGTGCTTGTCGTCGAACTTGATGCCGGTCGGGATGCCGCGGCCGTTGTCCAGCACCGAGATCGAGTTGTCGGTGTGGATCGTGATGACGATGTCGTCGCAGAAGCCCGCCAGCGCCTCGTCGATCGCGTTGTCGACGACCTCGAACACCATGTGGTGCAGGCCGGTGCCGTCCTGCGTGTCGCCGATGTACATCCCCGGGCGCTTGCGGACCGCCTCGAGGCCTTCGAGGATCTGGATGCTGGACGCGCCGTAGTCGGTGGACGACGACGCGCCTTCGGCGGGGGTCGGAAGGTTCGCCGGATGGTTGCTGGGATCGTCGTGGAGGTTCGGGTCGTTCGGGACTGCAGACATCGTTTCGCTTGCTCCAGGCGCGGTGGCCGTCGTGGACCGTGTCGACCGCTGCGCCGGTAGGGTTGCCGCGCTCGCAGGTTGTTGCCGGTAGCGCGGGTAGTGCGGGGGTTGCGCTTCGTCGGGAAGTTTCCCTTGCTCAGATCCTCATCGGCATGACCACGTACTTGAATCGCTCGGAATCCGGCATGCCGACGAGCACGCTGCCGAGCGCGTCGCCGAATGCGAACTTGATCTGCTCGCTCTTCAGCGTCGAGGTGACGTCGAGCAGGTAGACCACATTGAAGCCGATGTCGAGGGGCTCGCCCTTGTAGTCGACCTCGATTTCCTCCTGCGCCTCCTCCTGGTCGGCGTTCGTCGAGCTGATCTTCAGGCTGCCGGGCGACAGCGTGCAGCGTACGCCCTTGAACTTGTCGCTCGTCAGGATCGCGGCGCGGGCCAGTGCCTGCGCCACCTCGTCGCGACCGACGACGATCGTGCGGTTGTTGCCGATCGGGATGACCTTCGTGTAGTCGGGGAACTTGCCCTCGACCAGCTTGGACGTGACCTCGATCGAGCCGAACGCGAAGCGGGCCTGCGCGGCCGCGAGCTGGACGCGGACCGGCTCGTCGCTGTCGGGCAGCAGGCGCATCAGCTCCAGCACGGTCTTGCGCGGCACGATGACCTCGGCCTTCTCCGCCGATCCTTCCTTCTTCGTGACGCCGTCCTTGTCGAGCTCGCAGAGCGCAAGGCGATGGCCGTCGGTCGCGACCGCGCGGACCTGCGTGCCATCGACGACGAGCAGCATCCCGTTGAGGTAGTAGCGGATGTCCTGCGCGGCCATCGAGAAGTGGACCATCGACATCATGTACTTCAGCCGCGACGCCGGCAGGCTGAATTCGATCGTGAACTCCGGCTGCGGCACGCTCGGATATTCCTCCGCGGCGAGCGTCTGCAGGTTGAAGCGGCTCTTGCCGGACTGCACGGTGAGCTTGCGGTTCGCGAGCGACAGCTGCACGTCGGCATCCGGCAGCGCGCGCAGGATGTCGGAGAGTTTCCGCGCCGACACGGTCGTGGCCGCGTTGTCGTTGCCGGCGCCGATCTCCGCGTGCGTGCGGATCTGGATCTCGAGGTCGCTCGTCGTGAGCGACACGTTCGCGCCTTCCTTGCGAACGAGGACGTTGGCGAGGATCGGCAGCGTCTGCCGTCGTTCGACGATGCCCACCACGACCTGGAGCGGCTTGAGCAAGGCGTCACGTGGTGCTTTGACGAGTTGCATTTTTCTTATCTCAATGGTGGTAGGTAGTTAGATAAAGGTCGACGCCCGCCGGGGATAACCTTGGAAAAGCGAAACGCGCCAGGCACTTGGACTTGCGGAGAAGCTGTGGACAACTGGCGTGACGCTCGCATGACAACCTGTGGACGAACGGGATAACTCCGCCGATGCGACGCGAAATGCACACGGCTTGAGCACGGTGTTCACAGGCTCGCGCGAGATGTCCACAGGATCTCCGTGGTGACGAAAGCCACGCAAGGGTTGCGCGCGTTGGGTATTGACGCGAGCGGGCGCGAAAAATTCATTGCGCGATGCGCAGCGTCGTGCCGTCGGACGCATGGCTAGCCCTTCAGGGTCTGTTCCAGCACGTGCAGCGTGTAGCTCAGGTTCGTGTCCTTGGCGCGGTGCTCCTGGATCTTGCGCACCGCGTGCAGGACCGTCGTGTGGTCGCGGCCGCCGAAGAGGTCACCGATTTCCGGCAGGCTCTTCTGCGTCAGCTCCTTCGACAGGTACATCGCGACCTGGCGCGGCAGCGCGATGTTCTGCGGCCGACGCTTGCTGTACATGTCGGCGACCTTGATCTTGTAGTACTCCGCGACCGTCTTCTGGATCAGCTCGACGGTGATCTGCGCCGTCACCGCGGACAGCAGGTCGCGCAGCGACTCGCGCGCGAGTTCGACCGTGACCGGACGGTTGTGGAACGACGCGAACGCGAGGACCTTGCGCAGCGCGCCTTCGAGTTCGCGGACGTTGCTGCGCAGGTTCTTCGCGATGAAGAAGGCGACGTCTTCGGCGAGTTCCGCGCCTTCGAGCTCCGCCTTCTTCAGCAGGATCGCGACGCGCATCTCCAGTTCCGGCGGCTCGATCGCGACGGTCAGGCCGGACGAGAAGCGCGAGACCAGGCGATCCTCGATGTCCTTCAGTTCCTTCGGGTACGTGTCGCTGGAGATGATGATCTGCTTGCGGCCGGCGACAAGGGCCTCGAACGCGTAGAAGAACTCCTCCTGCGTGCGGCTCTTGCCGGCGAAGAACTGGATGTCGTCGATCAGCAGCAGGTCGAGGGAGTGGTAGTACCGCTTGAAATCGTCGAAGGCCTTGCGCTGGTACGCGCGCACGACGTCGCTCACGTACTGCTCGGCGTGGATGTACCGGACCTTCGCCGACGGGCGATGCGCGAGAAGGCTGTTGCCCACCGCGTGGATCAGGTGCGTCTTGCCGAGCCCCACGCCGCCATAGAGGAACAGCGGGTTGTAGCTGCCGCCGGGGTTGTCGGCGACCTGCATGGCCGCCGCGCGGGCCAGCTGGTTGGCATTGCCGGTGACGAACGAGTCGAACGTCAGCATCGGATTGAGCCGCGCGCGCTCGATCGTTTCGGTGCGGGCGCCCAGCACGACGGCCGGCGCGTGCGGCGACGCGGCGCCTGGCAGCGTCGCCGGTCCAGGTCCGATGCGCCCGGCAAGGCCCGACAGCGCGCCGCCGAGGGTCGTCGGGCCGCGCGCGATCGGCGGTGGCAGGTTCGACGACGGCGGTGTCGGCAGCGAAGGCATCGGGGCGTCCACGGCGAATGCGGAACGAACGGGTTCCGAGGCCTGCGGGGGCGATGCCGGATCGCCGTGGCCGCCTGTCCCCGGCGCCGTGGCTTGCGCCGGCTCCAGCGACTGCACTTCGAAGATCACCTGGATCGGCCGTTGCGCCACGGTCGTCGCCACGGCCTGGATGCGATTCAGGAACTGCGCGCGGATCGCGTCGAGCTTGAGCCGGTTGGGGGCGCCGATGCGCAGGCTGCCGGTGGCGTCATCGAAATCGATCGGTCGAAGCGGCTTGATCCAGGCCGAATACTGTTGCGGACTGAGCTCGCTTTCGAGGAGACGAGAGCAGTCTTGCCAAAGGTCGTTCATGGTCTATCCGAGGCTCCCCCACCAGCCCCGGCCGCCGACCGAGCCGGCCTACGACGTGGCCCGCTTCGGGCGCGCATTGCGCTTGGCCCTTGTCTGCAGGGCCTAGGCGCCGGGACGCACCGCTGTTCTCTCGCCGGCCCGCTCGCTCGTCGGCTTGCTCGAGGCGCCGCTCATCGAACGGCGCCGTTGCCGCCCCGCCGATGACGCCTTGGGCGTCGCGCGGAACGTCTACGAGAAAACCTCGGCGCTCAGGTGCCGATTCCGCTTCGCACCACACCAAAAACACGTCTGCGGCGCTGGTCGGGAAAGCGAGGGATTGTACCCCGCCCGGGAGGAGTTATCCACAGCGCGTAAGGCGCATGACATTTCCGTGATGGATTTCGAAGGCGCATGGAATATAGATTTTATTGATAGTGCTTACACACATTCGATGAAATCCAGGGGCGCCCGTGCGGTGAAATTTGGGTGAGGACCTAGGGCTTGATCGAGGTCCGAAGGGGGCGTATGAGAGCGTCTCCCATTTGACGGCGTGGTGAAAAATCGCGTCTAATGATGGGCTTTTCGCCGTTCGGCCAGAGGGCTCGCGAACGCGCGGATTTGCAGCGCGAAGCGACGGACCGAAAGAGCCGTCGGGCGCCGACGGCGGGTCGCCGCGACCCCCGCGCCCGCCGGATGCCGGCATCGCGCGTGCCTTCCCAAGGGTATGAATCATGGCAACCAAGCGTACTTACCAGCCGTCGGTCGTGAAGCGCAAGCGCACCCACGGCTTCCTCGTGCGGATGAAGACCCGTGGCGGTCGCGCGGTCATCGCGGCCCGCCGCGCCAAGGGCCGCAAGCGTCTCGGCGTCGTCTAGTCCTCGCCCTGGCGGGCTGCATCCGGCCGACATCGGGCGCCTGAAAATCGGCCTGCGGGGTGTCCGTGTATCCGGCTGGCCGCGGCATGGGAATCGCTGCCATGGCCGGCGCGGCGTCCGGCGGTAACTTCCGGTTTCGACGGAGCCAACGGCTGCTCAAGCCGGCGGAATTCGAACGCCTGCAGGCCAGTGCGGCGAGTTACCGCGGCGGGCGGCGGTTCCTGAGCATCGTGATGGCCGCTCGCCCGGACGCAACGGCGGTAGGCCGTGCGAATGAGGGCCACCCACGCGCCCAGGTACGATTCGGGGTCACGGTCGGTCGGCGTAACGCGCGCCTGTCGGTGCAGCGGGCGCTGGTGAAGCGAATCCTGCGCGAGGCGATGCGCCATGCGGCTGCGGAACTCGAAGCCGCCGCGAACGGCCAAAACATCGATCTCGTCGTGCGCCTGAAGGCGCCGTTCCCGAAGCCCGAAGCGATGTCCATGCCGGTATTCAAGCGCGCCCTGCGCGCGGAAGCTGACGCCCTGCTCGCGGGGGCGCGCGCCCGGCTGGCCACCGCGACCGGACTGCCGCGCGAGGCCGCCAAGGGCGCGCCGTGAAGTCGATCCTCCTCGGCGCGTTGCGCGCCTATCGATTTTTCCTGTCGCCCTGGGTCGGCAACCAGTGCCTGTACTGGCCGACGTGCTCCGAGTACGCGCGCCAGGCGGTCGAACGTCACGGCGCTTGGCGCGGCACGGTCATGGCCGTCGCGCGCGTGCTGCGCTGTCGACCCGGCAAGCCGGGCGGCATCGACCCGGTCCCCGAATCCTTTTCCTATCGCTGCCTGTGCGGCGGCGCGCATGCGGCGTCGTGCGCGGCGCCCGTCATTGAACCTGGATCACGATGAACGAAACGCAAAAGCCTCCGATGAGCGGCGCGGACCTGCGCCGGACCATCCTGTGGGTGGTCTTCGGAACCTCGCTGCTGTTCCTCTGGGACAAGTGGCAGATCTATAACGGCCGACCTTCGCTGCTGCTGCCGGGCAAGCCGGCCGTGACCGCGACGACAACGCCCGCAGCGGCTCCGGCGGGGGTGGCGGCGACGTCCGACGGTTCGGTGCCCGCGGGCTCGCCGGCGACGGCCGGCGCCCCAGCCGCGGCGGCGGCGGCCGCGCCCGTCGCCCGCAAGCCGGTGACGCTGGAGACCGACACGCTGCGCCTGCTCGTCGACCCGGTCGGTGGCGTCGTCGTGCGCGCGGACCTGCTGGAGCAGTTGAAGACGCCGGAATGGAAGCACGCCGGCCTGATGGCGCTCGTCAACGGCGAATCGCCGCAGGCCGGATCGCCGGTGACGCTGTTCGAAAACGACGCGCAGCACGTCTATACGGCGCAAAGCGGCGTGATCCGGGTCGAGGGCGCGCCCAACCACACGACGCCCTTCACGGTCGTCGACGGGCCGAAGTCCACCGACGGCGGCGCCACGGTGACGCTGAAACTCGCGGCGGAAGGCGGCGGGCTCAAGGTCACGAAGACCTTCACGCTGCATCGCGGGCGCTACGACATCGACGTCGCGCACCAGATCGAGAACGACGGATCGACCGCGGTGTCCCCGGCGGTCTACCTGCAACTCGTCCGCGACGGCAGTTCGCCGGATGGCGAGTCGGGCAGCCAGTCGCGGACGTTCACCGGGCCGGCGCTGTATACCGACGCGAAGAAGTTCCAGAAGGTGAGTTTCAGCGACCTCGACAAGGACAAGGCGAGCTACGACAAGAAGGCGAGCGACGGCTGGATCGCGATGGTGCAGCACTACTTCGTCACCGCCTGGGTCCCGGCGAACGGCGAGCGCGAGTACTACGTCGGCAAGCTCGACAGCGGCCCGGCCGGCACCGCCTGCGCGACGCAGTCGTGCTATCGGATCGGGATGATCCTTGCGGGCGCGCCGGTCGCGCCGGGCGCCACCGAGACGGTCAACGCGAAGCTCTATGCGGGTCCGCAGGACCAGGGCGCGCTCGAAGGCCTGGCGCCCGAACTCGACCGCGTCGTCGACTACGGCTGGCTGCAGCCGGTCGCGAAGCCGCTCTTCTGGCTGCTGCAGATCCTGCACAAGGCGGTCGCGAACTGGGGCTGGGCGATCATCCTGTTGACGGTGATCGTGAAGCTGGCGTTCTTCCCGCTGTCGGCGGCGAGCTACAAGTCGATGGCGAAGATGAAGGAAGTCGGGCCGCGGCTGCAGAAGATCCGCGAGCAGTACGCGGACGACAAGCAGAAGCAGCAGCTTGCGATGATGGAGCTCTACAAGACCGAGAAGATCAACCCGGTCGGCGGCTGCCTGCCGATCCTCGTGCAGATGCCGGTGTTCATCGCGCTGTACTGGGTGCTGCTCGGCTCGGTCGAGATGCGCAATGCCCCGTGGATCCTGTGGGTCAAGGACCTCGCGGCGCCCGATTCGTGGTTCATCCTGCCGGCGCTGATGATGGCGTCGATGTGGGTGCAGTACAAGCTGAACCCGACGCCGCCGGATCCGGTGCAGGCGAAGGTGATGGCGATCATGCCGATCGTCTTCGGCGCGATGATGTTCTTCTTCCCCGCCGGCCTCGTGCTGTACTGGACGGTCAACAACCTGCTGTCCATCGGGCAGCAGTGGGCGATCACGAAGAAGTTCGCGCAGGCCAAGCCCGTCGGCTGACGGCGGCGTTCACGCCGCGGTCCAGAGGTGCTGCGCCGCGTAGGCGCGCCACGGGCGCCAGGCCTCGGCGCGCGCCTGCAGTTCCTTCGGGGTCGGGCGCGCCCCGTCGAGGTTCCCGAACGATCGGAGCAGGGCGACGTCGGCCGCGGGGAATGCGTCCGCGTCGCGCATCTGCCGCATCGCGATGTAGTGCGCCGTCCAGGCGCCGATTCCGGGTATCCCGCACAGGTCGCGGACGACCTCGTCCAGCGGTCGACCGGCTTCGAGCCATGCCGGCTTGCGCGTGACCGCGGTGGCCATCGCGACCAGCGTCGCGGCGCGACGGCGCGGCAGGCCCAGCGTCGCGGGGTCGACCGCCGCGATGGCCGCGGGCGACGGGAAGACGTGCGTCAGGCCCGGCGCCGGGTCCCGCATCGCCGCGCCGTGGGCCGCGACGAGACGGCCGGCGAGTGCGCGGGCCGCGGCGACGGTGATCTGTTGGCCGAGGATCGCGCGAACGGCCAATTCGAAGCCGTCCCACGCGCCGGGCAGCCGCAGGCCGGGGCGCGCGGCAACCAGCGGCGCGAGCCGAAGGTCCTGGCGCAGATGCGCCGCGATCGGTCGCGGGTCCGTGTCGGTATCGAGGACGCGGCGCAGGCGGACCAGCAGGTCGGCGACCGATGCGGCGCCCGGGGCGCGCACGGTGACGCGCAGCGCATCGCCGCGGCCGGCCGGCGCGACCCGGACGATGCCTTGCATGCCGTCGATCTCGACGGTGCGCGCATAGGACGTGTCGTCGACGCGCTCGATGCCCGGTATGGCGCGGCGTTGCAGGAACGACCGCATCGCCGGCCAGTCGTAGGGCGGTCGATAGCGCAGTTCATGGCGCGTGATCGAAGGGCGCGGCCGCATTCGGCGAGCGTGTCACGTCGAACTCGAATCGTCCAGGCGCCGCGCGCTGGGGTCCTTGGGCGTCGCGGCGCGGGGGTCGAAGGCGCATGATGCGCGAGTTGCAACGGGGCCGCCGGCGCGGCCGCAGCAGGCTGCTTCTGCATTCCGACGAGCACGAGGAACCGACCATGACCGGCCCGATCACCCGCAGGCTTACGGTGGAACGCTTGCAGACGCCCACGGGGCCCATGCGCGTCGTCTCGAACGAGGCGGGCGAATTGCTCGCCGTCGATTGGGACGACCATGCCGACCGGATGCACGAGTTGCTCGACCGCTACCGGCGCGCAGCGCCAGGCGGAAACGCGGAGCCGATCGTCGTCGAGCCGCCGCCGAGCGGTTCGCCGCCGTCGGTCGCCGTACAGGCGCTGATGAAATATTTCGACGGCGACCTGCACGCGATCGACGCGTTGCGCACCGCCGTGTTCGGCACCGCGTTCCAGCGCGCGGTGTGGGCGGCGCTGCGGACGATTCCGGCCCGTTCGACGATGAGCTACGGCGAACTGGCCGCGAAGATCGGCAAGCCGGGCGCGATGCGCGCCGTGGGCCTCGCCAACGGGTCCAATCCGGTGGCCATCGTCGTTCCGTGCCACCGCGTCATCGGTTCCAAGGGCGCGCTGACCGGCTATGGCGGCGGGCTGGAACGCAAGCGGTGGCTTCTCGCGCACGAGGCGCAGGGCCGCGACCTGCTGCGCTGAGGCGACGTGCGCGATACTTTGCCATCCAAGAAAAACAGCGCGGGAGCCAACGATGGGCGAATCGACTGAACCGACGGAACAGACTGCGCGCGCGGCCGCTCCCGGCGCTGCGGCGACCAAGAAAGACATCAACGACAAGATGCGCGCGCTGGTCGACCGGCGGCTCGCGCAGTCGGCAGCGCGCAGCGAGGGCGTTCTCCGACGCACCGGTGCCGCCGACTTGCCTTACCAGGCGGTCGCCGAGTTCATCCCGGTCGTCGCGAATACCTTTGCCTCGCAACCCGAGGAGCCGCAGGCGGCGGTTTTCACGATCGCGTATCTCGCCACGGGCCCGGACCACCCTCACGCGGGCGCGCACGCATCGGCGCGGCCGGGCGCCGGCCATCCGCGTCCGATCTGCTTCGCGTTCAACGGCGGGCCCGGATCGTCGTCGATCTGGCTGCATCTGGGCGCGCTGGGACCGAAGCGCGTCGTGATGCCGGACGACGGCTCGATGCCGCCGCCGCCGTACGCCGTGCGCGACAACCCGCTTTCGTGGCTCGCGCACTTCGACCTCGTCTTCATCGATCCGCCGCACACCGGATTCTCGATCGCCGCCGGCGAGGAGGCGCGCGACAGGATGCTGGGCGTCGACGGCGACGTCGACGCGCTGACGGCGGTCATCCATGCGTGGCTCGCCAGGAACAAGCGGTTCGGTTCGGCGGTCCTGGTGGCCGGCGAGAGCTACGGCACGACGCGCGGGGCGGCCATTGCGGAGAAGCTGCTGGATCGCGGCGTCGCATTGTCGGGCCTGGTGCTGGTCTCGTGCGCGATGGACCTGCAGACGCTGGAATTCGTGCCCGGCAACGACCTGCCGTACGCGCTGTTCCTGCCGGGCTATGCGTGCGCAGCGCAGTATCACGGGCGGCTCGCCGGGCCCGCGGGCGCTTCTCCGGCGGCGGCGCGCGAGGCCGCCGAAGCTTTCGTCGTCGAGGAGTACCTGGCGGCGCTACACCGCGGCGGCACGTTGACGACGCCGGGGCGCCAGCGCATCGCCGCGCGCGTGGCGGAACTGAGCGGGTTGCCGGTCGCGCTGGTGGAGCAGAAGAACCTGCGGATCAGCGATGTGACGTTCTTCACGCAGTTGCTGCGGGAACAGGGGAAGATCGTCGGGCGCCTGGAGGCGCGAGTCACCGGGCCATTCGGCGCGAGCCGTCACGACGCATGGGAATTCGATCCGGGCATCGAGGCGCTCGTGTCCCCTTACGCCATGGCGGGGCAGGCGTACTTCGCGGAGACGCTCGGGCTCGCGACGGACATGCGCTACGAGATCCTGTCCGACGACGTCCACAAGAAGTGGAACTGGAGCCGCGGCGAGAGGAAAGGCAACGGGTTCGCGTGCACCAGCCCGGACCTGGCGCGTGCGTTGCGGCGCAATCCGCACCTGCGGGTGTTTGTCGCGAGCGGCTACTACGACCTGGGCACGCCGTATAGCGCAACGAACTACTCGCTCGCGCAACTGGACGTGCCGGCCGACGTCGCGCAGCGCGTCACGCACCGGTACTACGATGCGGGGCACATGATGTACACGCGAAGCGCGGACCTGCAGCGCCTGTTCCAGGAAGTCGGGGCCTGGGTGCAGGGCTGATCGCATCAGCCCCCCGCGCCGTGGTCGCCTGACGTCCGGGCAGCGGCCCGTCAGAGCGGGAAGTCCATCCCGACCATCCACGTCCGCGTCGCGGCCGGCTCGAAGAAGCGGCTGCTTGACTCGTTGACGATCACCGACCCGACGTAACCGTGGTTCAGCACGTTGTCGAGGCGGCCGAACACGCGCGGGTGGTACGGGCCGACATCGAACGTGTGTGCGATGGCGAAATTGAACACCATGTAGCCGGGCGCGGAATCGGTATTGCGGTCGTCGACCACGATCTTCGATGAGGCGCGGGCCTCCGCCGTCAGGTCCGCCCAGCCGGCCTCGTATTTCGCTTCGGCATACAGCGTCTGCGCCGGGATGCCCGGCAGCTTGTTGCCGGCCGCGACCGGCAGCGTCGGCGTCGTGCAGGGCGCCGCGACGCACGTGAGGTAGTCGGTCGCGAAGCGCGCGTTGATCGTCTGGAACGCCAACTGCGTCGACCACTTCGGCGCCGGCAGCCACCTGACGCCCGCTTCGATGCCGTCGCGGCGCGTTTCGTTCACGTTCGTGTACGTCGATCGGCCGCCGGAGTTCGTCGCGACCGCGAGGTCGTTGTGCGTCTTGACGCTGTAGGCCGCCAGTTCGTAGCTCAGCGTCGGCGCGGCCGCGATCTTGATGCCGATCTCCGCGTTGTCGCTCGTTGCCGCCTGAAGCGTCGTATTGAGTCCGGGCTGCCCGTTGGGCTTGTACGCGAGCTCGGTCAGCGTCGGCGTTTCGAAGCCGCGGCCGAAGGCGCCGTACGCGCTGACGCGCGGCGTGATCCGGTAGACGAGGCCGGCGGTCGGCTCCAGCCCGGTGAACGACGTCGAGGTCTCGCCGCCCTTGAGGTTGTCGTTGGAGTTGACCTTGACATGGCTGCTGCGAACGCCGGCGTCGGCGATCCATCGGTCGCCGAGGCGCACCTCGGTCTGCAGGTAAGGATCCAGCGAATCGACCGTGTTCGTCAGGTACTGCCGCAGCGTGCCCTCGACGCCGAGCCGCGGTGCGGTGGTCGAGCCGACGTAGTTGTTGAAGCCGTAACGGTGCTCCAGCTCGCGCTCGACGTCGAGGCCGGCGCTCGTCGTCCAGTTGGTCCGTTCGTAGGTCAGGCGCAGGTCGCCGCCGCCGAAGTCGCGGTTGAAGTTGATGACGCCGCCGGGACTCGTCGGCGCCTGCTCGGTCGACACCGGGATCGCCTGGTACTGCGTGACGCCGCGGCTGCCGATCCAGGCGCTGGTCGTGAGGCGCAGTTCGCTGGTCAGGTTGGAGACGAGATTGCCGCCGACGGTTTCCTGCCGCGTCGACTTGCGGGTATTGAACTGCAGCGCCTGCGGCGACGCGGCCTGCGGGTTCTGCTGCCATTGCAGGCGCGTCAGGCCCATGGCGTCCTGCGAGTTCGGCATGTAGACGGCGTTGATGAATACGTGTGCCGAGCCCAGTGGCGTGTCGCCAAGCAACGCCGCGATGTTCGTCGAGTCGCGGCGCGCTTCGTCGTGGTCGCGGTAGCCGCCGGTGTGGAAGCGGTCGACGTCGACGTTGAACGCGTTCGAGCCCTGGCCGCCCTTGCCGTCGAACCCCATCCGCCAGGTGTTGTACGCGCCGACCGCGAACGACGGGTCGAGGCGGACCGGCTGCGGCTTCAGGTCGGTCGTCAGCGAGACGACGCCGCCGGACGAATTGCCGTACAGCGCGGAGAACGGGCCGCGGAGCACTTCGACACGGTCGGCGGCGTTCAGCGGAAAGTGCGAGACCTCGCCCTGTCCGTCGGGAAAGTTGGCCGGGACGCCGTCGACGTAAAGCCGCACGCCACGTTCGCCGAAGGTCGATCGGGCGCCGAAGCCGCGGATCGACAGCTGCTCGTCCTGCGCGTAGTTCTGCCGGTTCAGCAGCACGAGGCCCGGAACGCCGCCGAGGCCCTCGGAAAGGTTCACGCGCAACTGCGTGTCCTGGATCTCCTGCGCCGTGACGACGTTGACCGAGGCCGGGACCTCCAGTGTCGAGCGGGTCGTGCGCGTCGCGGTCACGACGGCCGGCGCGAGCGGCGTCTCCACGGCCTTCGTGGCGCTGTCGCCGGCGGGCGGTTCCTGCTGCGCGTAGGCGGCACCGCCGCAGGCGAGCGCGAGGGTCACGGCAAGCGAAAGCGGGGCGAGCGAAAAAGGGGCAAGGCGAACGGTGGGGCGTTGCATGTGGGGGATCCGGACCGGCGGGTTTATCGAATGCTGAAGCGCCCGCGAGTGTAGGAATCGACCGCGGACGGCTCAATCGAGAAAACCATGAGCCGGTGCCTGCGGCCGCCGGCGATCACGCCGGTGCGGCATCCGGCGTTGTTTTTTCGCCGCGGCGACGCCGCGGTGGCGCGGCTAGCGCACGACGAGGACCGGCAGTTTCGTGCGCGCGAGGATCTTCTGCGTCACGCTTCCGAGGAGCAGCGCGCCGACCGCGCCGCGGCCGTGCGAGCCGAGGACGATCATCGTGCAGCCTTCCTGCTCGGCGGTCTCGACGACCGCACGGTCGGCCAGCTCGCCCTCGACGATCCGCGTCGTCAGCTTGACGCCCGCGGCCGCGGCCGTCGATTCGACGAGCGCGAGCGCGTCGTTCGCGGCCGCGGCCGCCGCGGTGCGCAATTGCGCCTGCGCGTCGGGTGGCGGCGAACCGAACGCCTCGTAGCGATCGTGCGGCGTCGCGCAGCAGGCCACCAGGTCGGCGCCGAGCGACTTCGCAAGCTTGACCGCGGTGTCCACGGCCTTCGCGGCAATGGCGGAACCGTCGGTGGCAACCAGCAGCTTGTGTTTCATCCGGATTCTCCCCGGCGCAGCCGTCGCGGGCGCGCCGCCTCAGGCGTCATTCTGCCGCGGCTGGCGCGCACCGGGTAGTAGCCGGCGTCGACGCCGCAGGAGGACGCCGCCGCCGCCCCGCCGCGCGCGCAACACGTGGACGGGGCGCGGTCGGGGCGCGGCGGCCCCGCTCAGTCGAAATAGCCGTTGAGGACCCCTTCGAGGTACTCCTGCTTCCCGGAGCGCGGCTGCGGCTCGAGGTCGTTGCGCTCGACGTGGTCGGCAAGGTCCGCGAGCGAGCGGTCGCCGGCGAGGATCGCGTGGCCGGCGGGCGTGTCCCAGCCGGCATAGCGGTTCCTGACGAAGCCGGCGAGCGCGCCGTCCTGGATCATCTTCTCGGCGACGAGCAGCCCGCGCGCGCAGACGTCGATCGCGCCGGCGTGCGCGATCAGCAGGTCGTCCGGGTCGATCGACTGGCGCCGGATCTTCGCGTCGAAGTTCATGCCGCCGGTCGTGAAGCCGCCGCCGTCCTTGAAGATCTCGTAAAGCGCGAGCGCGACCTGCGGAACGTTGTTCGGGAACTGGTCCGTATCCCAGCCGAGCATCTCGTCGCCGCGGTTGATGTCGATCGAGCCGAGGATGCCGAGCGCGCGCGCGAGCGCGAGCTCGTGCTCGAAGGTATGGTGCGCGAGCAGCGCGTGGTTCTGCTCGATGTTGACGCAGATCTCCTTCTCCAGGCCGTACGTCCGCAGGAAGCCGTGCACGGTGGCGACGTCGAAGTCGTACTGGTGCTTCGTCGGCTCGGCCGGCTTGGGCTCGATCAGGATCGTCCCCTTGAAGCCGATCTTGTGCTTGTGCTCGACGACGAGCTGCATGAAGCGGCCGAGCTGCGCGAGCTCGCGCTTCAGGTCGGTATTGAGCAGCGTCTCGTAGCCCTCGCGGCCGCCCCACAGCACGTAGTTCGCGCCGCCGAGCTCGTGCGTGAGCTCCAGCACGTTCCGGACCTGTGCCGCGGCGTACGCGAAGACGTCCGGATCCGGGTTGGTCGCCGCCCCGGCCATGTAGCGGCGGTTCGAGAACAGGTTGGCGGTTCCCCACAGCAGCCGCGTCGGCTGCTGCTGCATCTTCGCGGCGAAGATCTCGCCGATCTGCCGCACGAAGCGGTTCGATTCGCGCAGCGTCGCGCCTTCGGGCGCGATGTCGCGGTCGTGGAACGTAAAGAACGGGACTCCGAGCAGCCGGAACGTCTCGAACGCGATCTCGGCCTTGTGGCGCGCGTGCTGCATCGGGTCGCCGCTCGCCGCGTGCCACGCGCGGTTGAACGTCTCGCCGCCGAACGCGTCGAGGCCGGTCCAGACGAAGCTGTGCCAGTAGCAGACCGCGAGGCGCAGCTGCTCGCCCATCGGTCGACCGAGCACGATGCGCTTCGGGTCGTACCACCGGTAGCCGAACGGCTGGTCCGGCGTTGCGCGGAATGCCGGGCCCTTGTACGCGATCGGCGCGTCGATCGAGAAGAAGCCGGCGGCGCCGGGGTTGGCGGTGGTCATGGCGTGGTCTCCATTGGGCAAGGCAGGTGCTTCAAGGCAGGTTGTCCTTGAGGAAAACGTCGATCCGGATGCGCTCCTGGTCGGTCAGGACCGCCTCGTCGCGCAACAGCGCGAGCGCGATGCGGCATGCGGAGCGGATCTCGTGGCCGGCGTCCTGGCTGATCACCGCGTCGATGACGCCGTCGAGGAGGAATCGGCGCGCGAACGGGGTCAGCTCGTGCGCGATGTAGACGATCCTGCCGGCGCGTTCGCGCTGGCGCAGCGCCGCGGCGATGCCCCGATTGCCGGCCCCGGCGCTGTACACGCCGACGATGCCCGGCGTGCGCTCCAGCAGCGCCTCGGTGAGGGCCTCGGAGCGCTCGGAATCGTCGAACGCCTCGATCGGCGGCAGCAGCTGCAGCGTCGGGTACTCGGTACCGATGACCTGGCCGAAGCCGAAGCAGCGCTCGGCGTGGTCCCGCAACGACAGGCTGCCGGCGACGATCGCGACCGGCAGCCGCGGCGCGTCGGCGTCCCGTGGCGGTGCCGGCCGGCTGCGCGGGCACAGGAAGCGCCCCAGCAGCGTCGCGGCGGTGCGGCCGGCGGCCACGTTGTCGATGCCGACGAAGCGTTGCCGGCGCGAGGCCGGCACGTCGGAGACCAGCGTGACGACCACGGTGCCTTGATCGACGATCTCGTCGATCGCCTCGCGGACGACCGGGTGGTCGTTACCCATGACGATGACGGCGTCATGGCTGCGGCCGCATTCGAGCAGCGCCTCGGCCAGTTGCTGCGGCGCGAATACGTCGACCGACGTCACGGATGCCAGCGCGCGTTGGTCGGCCAGCCACGGGGCCGCCGCGC
Source organism: Burkholderiaceae bacterium (assembly GCA_035524275.1). Classification (GTDB taxonomy): domain Bacteria; phylum Pseudomonadota; class Gammaproteobacteria; order Burkholderiales; family Burkholderiaceae_F; genus DATKPC01. The sequence continues at coordinate 3,641 of DATKPC010000057.1, read as the reverse complement.
GGACCTGGTCGGCCAGCATCGCGATGAACGGATTGTTTCCGGCGGGCAGCAGCATTCCGAGGCGCTCGGTGCGTCCGGTGGCGAGCCGCGAGGCGGCCGGATCGGGTCGGTAGTCGAGCGCCCGGATCGCGGCTTCGACGCGGGCTAGCGTCCGCGCGTGTACGCCCGGGCGGCGGTGCAGCACCCGGTCGACGGTCGCCAGGCTGACGCCCGCGTGTCGCGCGACGTCGATCTGGCGGGCCCGGGTCGGGTCGTCGCGCAGCGGATCGTCGCGTTTCGGGTCGTCCATCGAGGGTCGCGGCGACGCCGCGTGCGGTCGGGGTGAAGAAGGAATCGTCGCGGCCTGCGAGACCGCGGACTGAAGTCTAGGCCGTCATTTTGATGTGCGCAACTCAGGATTTCCGGGCACGTCAACCGATGCCGGTCTGTGCCGTTTATGCCTGCAGGAGACAGAAGGGTGCAGGTGCGCGCGTCGGCCGCGCGGGTGCCCTCGGCCGCGGTCGCGCCGAGGTGCGCCCCGCGTACGGCCGTCGCCGCGCCACATCCCACCCCGCGAAATTTTTCCCCGGCGAATATCAGATTCGTCAAACCATGCGAATCTGTAATTTGACTACATATCGAAGTTCGTGCAGCATCGCGGACCCGATAAGTAGTTCGATGCGAGGCCCCGCGACAGCGTCGCGGAAGTCGGTGACGTGTAGTTTGACTACAGTAGTTCGGTTGCGGCAGAAACCGGCGACCTCGCCTTCTTCGGGCCCCAGCGGCCCACCATGCCAGTCAGAGGAGACGACTGATGTTCAAGCAACGTGCACTTTTCGCCCTGGCCGCGTTTGGCTTCGCCGCCGCGGTCTCGGCCCAGACGGTAGGTGTTTCGTGGTCGAACTTCCAGGAGGAGCGCTGGAAGACCGACGAGGCGGCCATCAAGGGCGCGCTCGACAAGGCCGGCCTGAAGTACATCAGCGCTGACGCCGGCGGCTCGGCCGAAAAGCAGGCCGCGGACGTCGAGAGCCTGATCACGAAGGGCGCGAACGTCCTGATCATCCTCGCGTGGGACCAGGACGCGATCCTCCCGTCGGTGCAGAAGGCCGTCGCGCGGAAGATCCCGGTGATCGCGTATGACCGCCTGATCCAGGACAAGGACGTGTACTACCTGACGTTCAACAACAAGGAAGTTGGACGGATGCAGGCCCGCGAAGTGTTCAAGGTGAAGCCGGAAGGCAACTACGTCTTCATCAAGGGCGCGGCGACCGATCCGAACGCGGACTTCCTCCGCAGCGGCCAGCAGGAAGTGCTGGACGCGGCGATGAAGGCCGGCAAGATCAAGAACGTCGGCGAGCAGTACACCGACGGCTGGGCGCCGGAAAACGCGCAGAAGAACATGGAGCAGATCCTGACGAAGACCGGCGGCAAGGTCGACGCGGTCGTCGCTTCGAACGACGGCACCGCCGGTGGCGTGGTCGCGGCGCTGCGCGCCCACAACATGGTGGGCATCCCGGTCTCGGGCCAGGACGGCGACCACGCGGCGCTGAATCGCGTCGCGCTCGGCGAGCAGACCGTCTCGGTGTGGAAGGATTCCCGCGAGCTGGGCAAGGTCGCGGGCGAACTCGCGGCCTCGCTGCTGCACAAGGGCCCGGCCGTGCAGACGACGATCTTCAAGGATGGCAGCAAGCACATCCCGCAGAAGGCCGTCCTTCTGGCGCCGATTCCGATCACGAAGGCCAACCTGCAGACCGTGATCGATGCGAAGTGGATCTCGAAGGCGGAAGTCTGCGCCGGCGTGGATCCGGCCAAGGCGCCGGCGGCCTGCAAGTAAAGGCCCCCGGGTGACCCTGCCGCGGCCGGTTCGAGGTCGCGGGCAGGGTTGAATGCCGTGGCCGGGCGGTCGCGCCTGCAGCATGCGCGACCGCCCGTTTGATTTGATAATGCGCGCGGCGGGTTTCGCAGCCTGACCCGCGCACTCTCAGAACAACGAACAGCGATCGGCGCCGCCAGCCTCGCGCGACCGATCCCGCAGCGGCCCCGCGGTGCGGCGTGGCCGCGCCCCCCGGAGGAGGTGCGATGCTTTCGGAACTTCTTGCGCGCCTGCGGCTCGACCCTCGACTCACGTCGATGGTGGGCGCGCTGGTCGTGATCGCGCTGGTGCTGAACGTCGCCACGCACGGCTTGTTCCTGTCCGCCGAAAACCTCTACAACCTGTCGATCCAGACCTGCGTGATCGCGATCATGGCGTGCGGGATGGTCTACGTGATCGTCGCACGGCAGATCGACCTGTCGGTCGGCTCCCTGCTGGCGTTTACGGGAATGGCGGCCGCGTGGGTCCAGGTCCGCGGCTTTCCGCCGGGATCGAGCGCCGGATGGATCGCGAGCATCGTCGCGGCGCTCGCGCTCGGCCTCGTCGTCGGCATCGTCCAGGGCGCGCTCGTGTCCTGGATCCGGATCCCGGCGTTCATCGTGACGCTGGCCGGCTACCTGATGTACCGCGGCGCGGCGTTCCTCGTCAGCGACGGCCAGACGCTGGCGCCGCTGCACCCGAGCTACCAGATGCTCGGCGGCGGCGTGAATGGCGCGATCGGGACGATCCCGAGCATCGTGCTGGGCGTGCTGGCCGCGATCTGGGTCGTCTGGCATACCTGGACGGCGCGGCGCGACCAGCGGCGCTACAACATCGATCCGGCGCCGGTCGGGGTCGATGCCTTCAAGGCCGCGGTGCTGTGCGTCGCGATCGCCGGCTTCGTCTGGACGATGTGCATCTCGCCGGACTTCACGAATCTCGACGAAGCGGGCAATCCGCGCGGCCGCGGCATCGGGATCCCGGTGCTGATCCTGATCGTCATCGCGGCGTTCATGACGTTCGTCGCGCAGCGTACCCGCTACGGCCGCTACGTGTTCGCCTACGGCGGCAACCCGGAGGCGGCGCTGCTTTCGGGCCTCGGCACGACATGGCTCGTCTGGTCGCTGTTCATCCTGACCGGGATCCTGGCGGCGATCGCCTCGGTGATCACGACCGCGCGGCTGGGGTCCGGCGCCAATTCGATCGGGCAGCTCGCCGAGCTCTACGTGATTTCCGCGACCGTCATCGGCGGCACGTCGTTCGCCGGCGGCATCGGGTCGGTGCCCGGCGCGGTGCTGGGCGCGCTGCTGATCCAGAGCCTGGACAACGGCATGGTGCTGCTCGACGTCTCCAGCCCGATGCGGCAGATCTTCATCGGGATCGTGCTGATCGTCTCGGTCTACTTCGACGTCGTCTACCAGAAGAGGAGCGGAACGTGAGCGACGCACAGGCATCCGCCGCGGCGGGCACGCCGCTCGTCGAGGTCCGGCAGCTCTGCAAGAACTTCGGCGGGGTCCACGCGGTGGACCATGTCGACTGCAACCTGTTCGCCGGCGAATGCGTCGGGCTGCTGGGGCACAACGGCGCCGGCAAGACGGTGCTGACGAAGATGCTGTCGGGCGTCTACATCCCGGACAGCGGCTCGATGTTCATCGGTGGCCAGGAGGTGCATTTTTCGAGCCCGCGCGATGCGCGGGCGGCGGGCATCGAGACGATCTTCCAGACGCTGGCGCTGGCCGACAACATCGACGGCCCTGGAAACCTGTTCCTCGGCCGCGAGCTGATGACGCCGTGGCGGACGCTCGACAGC
>DATKPC010000056.1:0-5129 GCA_035524275.1 Burkholderiaceae bacterium | reverse complement strand
CCTGGGCATGCGAAACATCGTGCCTCCCGACTTGGGTCCATTTCCCAGACTCAACCCGGAATACGTCGTTCGCGCCCGCCCCGATCTCGTGATGGGTGCCCAGCGCGAGCAGGCAGCCCTCCTCCGGCGCCCCGGATGGAGCACACTTCCGGCGGTTCGGGACCAGCGGCTATGCGGGTTCGACAACCCGTCCTATGAGATCCTGGTCCGCCCCGGACCACGCCTCGGCGAGGCGGCAGCTTTGCTCGCCGAATGCCTCGCACGCCTCGGCGCCGGCCCGGTTCGGGTCGAGACGCACGGAGCGGCCGGCGTGCCCGCGTTGCAGGGAACCGACGACTGAGGAGCAGACGATGGCCGAACCGCAACTCGCGCAAGTCCTCTACCGCAGCGTGGCGACGCAGCCCTTCAGCCCGGAGGACCTGCAGGAACTCGCCGACGCGGCGCGCCGGCGCAATGCGCACGAATCCCTGACGGGCCTTCTTGTGTATCACGACGGACGATTCGTGCAATGGCTCGAAGGGCCGGACGACGGCGTCCGGCGCGTCTGGTCGTCGATCCGCGATGACCCTCGCCATCGCGCGATCGAGCGCCTCTACGCACCGTCGAGCGCGCATCGCCTGTTCCCCGACTGGCGCTTGCAGATCGGCGCGTCGAACACCGACGGCATCGCGGAAGCGGTTTGCCTGGCCGTGCCGACGCTGCAGGAACTCCACGGGCAGGACAAGGACGCCCGGGCGATCCTGCGGGGCATCGCGTTCTGGAGCCGGCTTCCGGCCCCTCTCGCGATGGCCACGCTGCTGGCGCGGGGCAGCGACGCCGAGGTTCGTGCCCTCGGCGAGCGGGTCGCGGCGATGGCGCCCTCGTGGCCATCGATCGGGATGCACCTGATGGGCCCGGTTGCGCGGGCGCTGGGCGACGCATGGAAAGACGACCGCCTCGACGCGACCGACCTCGCGATCGCCCAGGCCCGCCTGCTCGTGCTCCTGCACGAGACGGGTATGGCGCGCGCCGCGGAATTCGTTGCGCCGCATGCCGGGCTCGCGCTGGTCGCCCCGCTGCCCGGCGAACGCGAGCTTGCCGGCATGACGTTCGCAGGCCTTGCGCTCGAAGCGGCCGGTTGGCAGGTGGATCGCGCATTTCCGGCCACGACGAGCGAACTGTCGGCGCGCGTTGGGCAACAGCCGTACGAAGTGCTGCACCTGTCGCTGAGCGACGTCTTCCCGAAGCAACACCGGATGTCCGAGCTCGCGGCGACGATCCGCGCCGCGCGGGGCGCCGCCACGGACCGATGCCTGCAGATCCTCGTCAGCGGACGCGCGTTCGTCGAGCTTCCGGGCCTCGCGGTCCTGATCGGCGCCGACGGCGAAGGCTTCGCTCGCGGGACCGACGCGCAGGACCTGCCATCGATGCGCGGCTGGACGCGACTGCGCGCGAAGGCCCCCGCCATGCAGGCGGCGCAGTTCGCCCTGCTGCAGGCCTGCGCGCATATCCGTCACGGTCGCTTCGGGGATCCGGCCGATGCCGCGCACCTGCGCGGCCCGGTGCATTGAGCGACCGCCGCGCACGACGAACCGGCCGCGACGGGATGAGCCTTCGCATGTCGTCAGCCGACCCCGGCTCGCTCGGTGCCGATGCGACCGGCGACGAGGATGCACGGCGGCGGAAGATGCTTGCCTGGACGATGGCCGCGGTCATCGCGTTGGGCGCGGCGGCGGGCCTGGCGTCCGGCTCCGAAGGCCTGTCGCCGGCCGCGTTGTGGGCCGACCTGCAACATGGCGACGGCGGGTTGATCCTCGGCCAGATTCGCGCCCCGCGAACCCTGGGCGCGGCGCTGGTCGGTGCGCTGCTGGGACTGGCGGGCGCGATGTCGCAAGGCCTGTTTCGAAATCCCCTCGCAGATCCCTACATCCTCGGTAGTTCGGCCGGTGCCGGCCTGGGTGTCGTCCTGGTCCAGGCCGCAGCGTCACTGGGCGGCGCCTACATCAGCCTTTCCGCCGCGATCTGGATCGAGCGCGCCGGACTCGTCACGGCCGCGTTTGTCGGCGCCGTCGTCGGCGTGGCCATGACCTTGTCGATCGCCCGCGGGGCCGTGCAGACCTTGCGCCTGCTGCTCGGCGGCGTCGTCGTCGGGATGATGCTCGGCGCGGTCAGCGATCTGATCACCATCGTCGCTCCGGACGCCTTGCGGGGAAAGCAGGCGTTCCTGCTGGGCAGCACCAGCTTCCTGGGCTGGAATGCGATCGCGTGGATGGCAGTCGGCCTGCTGATGCTGGTGTTCCTGGCGCGTCGCCTGGCGCGCTCGCTGGACGCGTTGACCCTCGGTGACGACAGCGCGGCAAGCCTCGGCCTGGATTTGGCCCACATCCGCCTCGCCTTCGTGCTGATGATCAGCCTGGGCACCGCGCTGGCCGTCTCGCAGTCCGGACTCGTGGCCTTCGTCGGCCTCGTGGCGCCGCATCTCGTGCGGCGCCACGCGCCCGGAGCGCACCATTGGCTGCTGCCCGCCAGCGCCGCGATGGGCGCCGCGCTGCTGCTGCTCGCCGACGTACTTTCGCGCACGCTTGTCGCACCCGAGGAACTTCCGGTCGGCGTGGTCACCGCCGTGCTGGGAGGTGGCTATCTGTTCTGGCTGCTGAAGCAGCGCACGGCCACATGACCGCGCTGCTTCAGGCGAACGACGTCCGCGTCCGCCTCGGCAGGCGCGATGTCCTGCAAGGGGTGAGCCTGCAGGTTGCCGGCGGCTGGACGGCGCTGGTTGGCCCCAACGGCGCGGGAAAGTCGACGCTGCTGCGCGCCCTCGCCGGGCTGCAGCCGTTGGCTTCCGGCCAGGTCCTTCTGCAGGGGCAGAACCTTCGCGCGACGAAGCCCGCCGAGCGCGCGCGGCAACTCGCGTGGCTGGCGCAGCACGGCGACGTGACGGGCGAATTGACGGTCCGCGAGACGGTCGAACTCGGCCGGATCGCGCATCTGGGCCTCCTGGGCACGCCGGGAACCGCAGACCGCGCGGCGGTCGAGCGCGCGATGGCTCTCACCGCGTGCCACGACTGGCAGCACCGTCGCCTGCACGAGTTGTCGGGGGGTGAACGCCGGCGCGTGCTGCTGGCGCGCGTCCTGGCGACCGAAGCGCCGCTGATGCTGCTGGATGAGCCGACGACACACCTGGACGCGCCGCACCAGGTCGCGCTGGCGCGGCTGTTCCGCCGGCTGACGCGCGACGCTGCGACGGCTCGCTCCGTGCTGAGCGTGCTGCACGACCTGCCCATTGCGCTGCAGGCCGACCAGTTGCTCGTCCTGCACCGCGGGCACCTGCGCGCCGTCGGCGCCCCCTCGGATCCGGCGGTGCAGGCTGCCCTGGTGCAGGTTTTCGAGGGCGCGATCCGCATCGAAACCCGCCCCGCAGGCCGGATGCGGGTCGAATTGGCCATGGGTTCGGATTAGAGCGCGTCCAGGCCACGTCGGCATCGACCGGCAGCCAGCGCGGGGCCACGACCCGATGGTTCCGCTCGACGCCGCAGCGCCGGCTGGTGCCCTTGGGCGACGTGCGGCCGATCGCCGAGTCCGCCGCGGCGAGGGCCGAGACGGGTCCGCGCTATCGCGTGGCGTCCCCGACGATCTCGTCGATGTGCTTCATGACGCCCTCGTCGAGCTTCGCGACGAGGTCCACCGCCTTCATGTTCTCGACCACCTGTTGGGCCCGCGACGCGCCGGTGATCACGCTGGTGACATGCGAATTCTTCAGGCACCAGGCGAGGGCGAGCTGCGAGGGCGTCGCGGCCAGTTCGCCGGCCACGGCCGCCAGCCGTGCGACGACCGCATTGCGCTGCGGATCGAGCAGGCGATCGCGCAGCCAACCATAGTCGGGCAACGTCGCGCGCGAGCCGGCCGGCGCACCTTCGCGATACTTGCCGCTCAGCAGGCCGGAGGCGAGCGGGCTCCAGGTCGTCAAGCCGAGACCGACGTCGTCGTAAAGGCGGGCGTATTCGCGCTCCACGCGCTGCCGGTGCAGCAGGTTGTACTGCGGCTGCTCGACGACCGGCTTGTGCAGGTGGTGGCGCTCCGCGATCGCCGCCGCCGCGCGGATCTCGTCGGCCGTCCACTCCGACGTGCCCCAGTAGAGGGCCTTGCCGCGCTCGATGATGTCGTGCATCGCCCGCACCGTCTCCTCGATCGGCGTGTCGGGATCGGCGCGATGGCAGTAGACAAGGTCGATGTGGTCGAGCTGCATCCGCCGGAGCGAGCCGTCGATCGCATGCAGCAGGTATTTCCGGTTCAGCGTGTTCTTCTCGTTCGGTCCGTCGCTGATGCCCCAGAAGAACTTCGTCGACACGACGTAGCGCTGGCGCGGCCACTTCAGTTCGCGCAGGACCGCGCCCATGATCTCTTCGCTGCGGCCCGCGGCATAGACCTCGGCGTTGTCGAAGAAATTGACGCCGGCGTCCCAGGCGGCCGCCATGCATTCGCGTGCCGTCGTCGTGTCGAGCTGGTTGCCGTAGGTCACCCAGGAGCCGAACGACAGTGCGCTCAGCTTCAGGCCGCTGCGGCCGAGGCGGCGGTACTCCATCGGAATCCTCCCCATCTCGCGATCGAGGACCGATCGTACACACATCGCGCCGCGGCGAAGATTCGCCGGAGTTCAGGTGCCGGGAGGTTGCGTGCCGCCAAACGATGCGACCGGGACCTGCGCGAGCCGCGGCGGCAGCAGATGACCGAGGCCGACTGGCAAGGGCTCGGCGAAGAAAACCAACGCCCGCAGGCGTGGCAATGGACCGGCTGCGTGCGTCGTAGCCGTTCCTCACCGAGGAACTCGTCAAAGCGGCACCCGAATAGGCGAGCGCCCACCCAAGGCGGGGGCGACCGCGCGCGCTTGGCGATGTCGCGTGCCCGACGGGATCAATTGGTCCCGGATCGGCGCGCACGCCGAGTACGAGGGCCTGATCAGTAGATCTCACCCGGATTCACGCGAGACTGACCCCTCCCGACCAGGCGCGGGAGGGTTGGCCAAACGTCCTTCCGCACCCCTACCGGATGACGTCGAACGAATAGTCGGTCTTGCCCGGTACATTCGTATTCGCGTCGAGCGTCTCGAAGAACTCGTCGAGCAACATCGTCAGGAGCCGCAAGCCGCCTTC
>DATKPC010000055.1:0-35569 GCA_035524275.1 Burkholderiaceae bacterium | reverse complement strand
CGCCGGAGGGCGCTGCCCGCTTCGCCGTCGATGACGAGCGCAAGCAGATCCGCTTCCGCGGCCAGGCGCTCGACCTGTCGCGCATCGAATACCGCCTGCTGAAGCTGCTCGTCGAGCGGCCCGGCCGCGTGTTCTCGCGCGACGAGCTGATGAACCGGGCCTGGGACGATCCGGCAGCGAGCCTCGATCGCACCGTCGACGCCCACGTGAAGTCGCTGCGGGCCAAGCTGCGGGCGATCGACGCGGAATCGGATCCGATCCAGACGCACCGCGGCATGGGCTACTCGCTGCGCGAATCCGGCGCGGCCTAGGAACCGCGATGCGCGAGCCGGTCTGGGCGCGGCGCCGCGCGCGCGTCTTCCTCGGGGTCATCCTCGTCTACGTCGCGGTCATCGGCCTGCTGCTCGCGCGCGTGGCGGGCGAGCTGGATCCGCGCTACCGCGAGTCGGCGGAGGAATCGCTCGTCGACACCGCGAACCTGCTGGCCACGCTGCTGGAGCGCAGCGCCTACCAGGGCGTGATCGAGACCGACGAACTGGCGCGGACGCTGGAGCACCTGGGGCGACGCAACGTCGCTGCGCAGATCTTCGGCATTTCGAAGACCGCGGTGCGGTTGCGCGTGTACGTCACCGACCGCAGCGGCATCGTGCTGTTCGACTCGGCAGGCACCGACGTCGGCGCCGACTACTCGGCGTGGCGCGACGTCGCACTGACGCTGCAGGACAGCTACGGGGCGCGCACGACGCTCGCGAACCGCGCCGACCCGGACTCCGGCGTCATGTACGTCGCGGCACCGATCCGCGAGCGCGCCGCCGACGGCACGGAGCAGATCATCGGCGTCGTCAGCGTCGGCAAGCCGTTTGCGGCTTTCGATCCCTTCATCGTCAACGCGCGCCAGCGCCTGTTCCTGTTCGGCGCGATCTCCGCCGCGGCGTTCGCGCTGCTGCTGGTCGCCGTGACCCTGTGGCTGATCCGCCCGTTCGGCCTGGCCCAGGAGCTGTGGCGCGCGGTGGCGGCATCCGGGACGCGGCGGCCCCACCAGGTCGGCCGCCGCGTGCGTCACGCGCTGCGCAACGCCTTCGCCGACATCCGCGACGCGCTTTCCGGTCGCAGCTACGTCGAGGAATACGTGCAGACGCTGACCCACGAGTTGAAGAGCCCACTGGCGGCGATCCGCGGCGCGGCCGAGCTGCTGGGCGAACCGATGGCGCCCGAGGCCCGGGCGCGCTTCACCCGCAACGTGGTCGAGCAGGCGGGTCGAGCGCAGGACCTGATCGACCGGATGCTCGAGCTCTCGGCGCTGGAACGACGCGCGGCGCTGGACCGGGTCGAGCCGGTCGCCCTGGCGCCGCTCGCGGATGCCGTCCGCGACGAACTGGCCGCGCTCGCGGCGCAGCGCCGCGTCGAGGTCCGCATCGCCGTCGACCCGCAGGCGCGGGCCGCCGGCGATCCGTTCCTGCTGCATCGGGCCGTCTCGAACCTCGTGCGCAACGCGCTGGAGTTCTCCGCGGCCGGCCAGGCCGTCGAGATCGACGCGCACCTCGGTGCCGACCAGGTCGAACTCGTCGTGCGCGACCGCGGGCCAGGGCTGCCGCCCTATGCGCGGGAGCGCGTCTTCGAGCGCTTCTTCTCGCTCGCGCGGCCCGACAGCGGGCGGCGCGGCACCGGCCTCGGCCTCGCATTCGTCCGCGAGATCGCCGCGCTGCACGGCGGCAAGGCCAGGCTCTCGGATCGCGACGGCGGCGGAACGACCGCGACCTTGATCCTGCCTCGCGCAGTTGCGTAAGCCGGCGCGTGCCGGCGGCCACCGGGCGACGGGCGGTCGTCGCGCCGGGTGATAATGCGCGCCGCGAGCCGCCGCGGCGCAAGACTTCACACGAATTTCAAAAAACGGCCATCCGGCTGCGGCACCGTCGCGTCCCTGGCGCCGAGCGACCCGGCAGCCAGGTCAGCCGACAGGCGGCGCGACGCGGCGGGCGCGCAACATCCGAGGGGAGCGATGAACCCATTGCAGGTACAGGCGGACGCCGGCGGCACCGGGCGCGACGGACACCCGGCCGCGGACGCGCCGTCGACGACGAACGCGGTATGGCGGGATGTCGGGACCATCGCGCTGCGCGTCACGCTCGCGCTCGGCGCCCTCTGCGGCGTCGTCCTGCTGCTCGCGGTCGTGGGATCCAATTGATCCGCGGCGCGAACCGCCCCTGATGCGGCGCGGCGCGCTCTACGCCGCCGGCGCGTACGTCCTCTGGGGGGTCTTTCCGCTCTACTTCAAGGCGCTTCGCCCCGTCCCGGCGACCGAGATCGTCGCCCACCGGATGGTCTGGTCGCTCGCGTTCGTCGCCGCGCTTCTCGCGATCCAGCGCCGCTGGGCATGGCTTCGCGAGCTGCGCAACGGCACCCGGACCTGGCTCGTCTTCGCCGGCAGCGCGCTGCTGATCACCGCGAACTGGACGATCTACATCTGGGCCGCGAATTCCGGCCACGTGATCGACGCCAGCCTCGGCTACTTCATCAATCCGCTCGTCAGCGTGCTGCTGGGCGCCGCCGCGCTCGGCGAGCGCCTGCGCCCGCCGCAATGGGCCGCGGTCGCGCTCGCCGCGGCCGGCGTCGTCGTCTTCGGCATCGAAGCCGGTTCGCCGCCATGGATCGGCCTCGGTCTCGCCGTGAGCTTCGCGCTCTACGGCCTGATGCGGAAGATCGCGCACCTGGGCGCGCTCGAGGGCCTCGCGCTGGAGACCGCGCTGATGTTCCCGTTCGCGGTGGCCTACCTGGGCTGGCTCGCCTTCGACGGTCGCAACAGCTTCGTCGATGCGCCGTGGACGCTGCGCGGACTGCTGTGCGCGGCCGGCCCGGTCACCGCCGTCCCGCTGCTGCTTTTCGCCGCCGGCGCGCGCCGTATCACGCTGACGCTGCTCGGCGTGCTGCAGTACGTGTCGCCGACGCTGCAGTGGCTGCTGGGCATCCTCGTCTTCCACGAGGCGTTCGACCGCGGACGCGCGATCGGCTTCGCGCTGATCTGGATCGCGCTCGCGGCGTACAGCGCGGAAGGGTCCTGGCAGGTGCTGAAGGCACGGCGCAGGCCGGCGGGGGCCGGCGGGTAGGTCGGACGGCGGGCGGGCCCCTCCGCGCTGCCCACCGCAGGCCCGGCTACCCCAGGCTGGGCGCCAGCCAGCGCTCCAGCTCCGCCACCGGCATCCCGCGACGCGTCGCGGCGTCCTGCAGCTGGTCGCGGCCGATCCGCCCGACGTTGAAATAGCGGGCCTGCGGGTGGGCGATGTAGAAGCCGCTCACGCTCGCCGCAGGAAGCATCGCGTAACCCTCGGTCAGCGTCATCCCGATCTCGGCGCCGTTGAGCGCCTCGAAGAGCGAGGCCTTCACCGTGTGATCGGGGCAGGCCGGGTAGCCCGGCGCCGGCCGGATGCCCTGGTAGGCCTCGCGGACCAGGTCCTCGGGCGTCAGTTCCTCGTGCGGCGCGTAGCCCCACAAGTCGCGCCGGACGCGCTCGTGCAGCAGTTCGGCGAAGGCCTCCGCGAGGCGGTCGGCGATCGCCTTCAGCATGATCGACCCGTAGTCGTCGTGCCGGCTGGCGAGGATCCGCTCGCGCGCCTCGAGGCCGATTCCGGCCGTCACCGCGAACAGGCCGATGTAGTCGACGCGGCCGCTTTCCTTCGGCGCGATGAAGTCCGCCAGCGCGCGATTCGGGTTCGGCACGCCGTCGATGACCGGCTTGCGCGTCTGCTGCCGCAGCCCGTACCACGTGAACAGCACGTCGCGACGCGACGCGTCGCGATAGATCTCGATGTCGTCGCCGACGGCGGCGGCCGGATGGAACGCGACGGCGGCATTCGCCGCGAGCCAGCGCTCCGCGACGATGCGCTCCAGCATCCGGCGCCCCTCGTCGAGGACCTGGCGCGCCGGCTCGCCGACGACGGGATCGGCGAGGATCGCCGGATAGGGCCCGGCGAGGTCCCAGGTCTGGAAGAACGGCCCCCAGTCGACGTAGCGCGCGACCTGCGCCAGGTCGTAGTTGCGGAAGACGCGGCGGCCGATGAACTTCGGCGGCGTCGCCTCGAAACGGTCCCAGTCGATCCGCGTACGGTTCTCGCGCGCCTGCGCCAGCGTGACGAGTTCCGGACCGCGCTTTTCCGCATGCTGCCGGCGCACGCGCTCGGCGTCGGCGCGGACCTCGGCGACGTAGCGCTCCGCGCCGTCCTCCGAGACGAGGTTCTGGCACACGCCGACCGAGCGGCTGGCGTCCGAGACATAGATCACCGGGCCGCTCGTGTAGTTCGGCGCGATCTTGACCGCGGTATGCACGCGCGAGGTCGTCGCCCCGCCGATCAGCAGCGGCAGCGTGAAGCCCTGGCGCTGCATCTCGGCCGCGACGCGCGTCATCTCCTCCAGCGACGGCGTGATCAGGCCCGACAGCCCGACGATGTCGGCGCCCTCCTCGCGCGCCGTCGCGAGGATGCGTTCGGCGGGCACCATCACGCCGAGGTTGACGACCTCGAAGTTGTTGCACTGGAGCACGACCGCGACGATGTTCTTGCCGATGTCATGCACGTCGCCCTTGACGGTCGCGATGACGATCTTGCCCTTGGAGCGCGCGGCGACGCCGGCCGCGGCCTTCTCCGCCTCGATGAACGGCACCAGGTGGGCCACCGCCTGCTTCATCACGCGGGCGGACTTCACGACCTGCGGCAGGAACATCTTGCCGGCACCGAAGAGGTCGCCGACGACGTTCATGCCGTCCATCAACGGCCCCTCGATGACCTCGATCGGTCGGCCGCCGCGCGCCGCGACCTCGAGGCGCGCGGCCTCGGTGTCCTCGACGACGTACTGCGTGATCCCGTGCACCAGCGCGTGCGACAGGCGCCGGCCCACCGGCTGCGCGCGCCATGCGAGGTCCTCGTCGCGGCGCCGGCCCTCGGTCTTCAGGCCCTCGGCGAACTGCACGAGGCGCTCGCCGGCGTCCGGCCGGCGATTCAGCACGACGTCCTCGACGCGCTCGCGCAGTTCCGGTTCGATGTCCTCGTAGACGCCAAGCTGCCCGGCGTTGACGATGCCCATCGTCATCCCGGCCTTGATCGCGTGGTAGAGGAACACCGTATGGATCGCCTCGCGGACGTGGTCGTTGCCGCGGAAGCTGAACGACACGTTGCTCACGCCGCCGCTCACCTTCGCGTGCGGCAGGTGACGGCGGATCCACGCGGCGGCGCGAATGAAGTCGACCGCGTAGTTGTCGTGCTCCTCGATCCCGGTGGCGATCGCGAAGATGTTGGGATCGAAGATGATGTCCTCCGGCGGCAGGCCGGCCTGCCCGACGAGGATGTCGTAGCTGCGCTTGCAGATGCCGATCTTGCGCTCGAACGTGTCGGCCTGGCCCTGCTCGTCGAACGCCATCACGACGACGGCGGCGCCGTAGCGCCGCGCAAGACGCGCCTGCGCGAGGAACTCCGCCTCGCCGCCCTTCAGCGAGATCGAATTGACGATGCACTTGCCCTGGACGCATTTCAGGCCGGCCTCGATCACGCTCCAGGTCGAGCTGTCCAGCATGACCGGGACGCGCGCGATGTCCGGCTCCGACCCGATCAGGTTGAGGAACCGGGTCATCGCGGCGACCGAATCGAGCATCGCCTCGTCCATGTTGATGTCGATGACCTGCGCGCCGTTCTCGACCTGCTGCCGCGCGACCGCGACCGCCTCGTCGTACTTCTGGTTCAGGACCAGTCGCGCAAAGGCCTTCGACCCGGTGACGTTGGTGCGCTCGCCGACGTTGACGAAGAGGCTGTCGTCGCCGACGTCGAGCGCCTCGAGGCCGGACAGGCGCAGCCGCGGCGCGATCGCCGGCACCGCGCGCGGCGCCATCGGCGCGACCGCGGCGACGATCGCGCGGATATGGTCCGGCGTCGTCCCGCAGCAGCCGCCGGCAATGTTGACGATGCGGCTCGCGGCGAATTCCGCGAGCAGGCGCGACGTGACGTCCGGCGTCTCGTCGAAGCCGGTGTCGGACATCGGGTTCGGCAGGCCGGCGTTCGGATAGACGCAGATGAACGTGTCGGCGCAGCGCGCCAGTTCCTCGATGTACGGTCGCATCAGCGCCGCGCCGAGCGCGCAGTTGAGTCCGACGGCAAGCGGTCGCGCATGGCGCACCGAATTCCAGAACGCCTCGACCGTCTGGCCCGACAGGATGCGCCCCGAGGCGTCGGTCACGGTCCCGGAGATGATGAGCGGCAGCCGCCTTCCGCGCTGCTCGAACTGCTCCTCGGCAGCGAAGATCGCCGCCTTGGCATTCAACGTATCGAAGATCGTTTCGATCAGCAGCAGGTCGACGCCGCCGTCCATCAGCCCGCGCACCTGCTCGCCGTACGCGGCCACGAGCTCGTCGAACGTGATGTTGCGCGCCCCCGGATCGTTGACATCGGGCGAGATCGACGCGGTCCGCGGCGTCGGTCCGATCGCGCCGGCGACGAAGCGCGGCTTCTGCGGCGTCGCGTAGCGGTCGCACGCCTCGCGCGCCAGTTGCGCCGCCTCGACGTTCATCTCGTAGGCGAGGTCACCGAGGCCGTAGTCGTCCTGCGCAACGCGGGTCGCGCCGAAGGTGTTGGTCTCGACCAGGTCGGCGCCCGCCTCCAGATAGGCCTCGTGGATCTCGCGGATCACCTCCGGCCGCGTGATCTGCAGCAGTTCGTTGTCGCCGGCGAGGTCGATCGGATGCGCGGCGAAGCGCTGCATCCGGTCGAGCCCGCGAAAGTCCTCCTCGCGCAGTCGGTAGCGCTGGATCATCGTTCCCATGGCGCCGTCGAGGAAGAGGATCCGCTGTTCGAGGAGCGTCCGCAGCCGCTCCTCGGCGTTGGCCGACGCGGCGCCCGCGGGCGACGCGGCATGGGGATCGGAGTACGGCGGCATGGTGATGGACCTGGACGACATCGATACGACGACAGCCCCGCCGCGGCGTCGATGCGCCGCGGCGGGGCTGCCATTCTAGTGGCGCCGCGAGGAAGGCCCCGTGCGGAGGTCGCCCGCGTCGCCGCGCAGGGCGGCGCGCGGCGTCAGTGCAGCGTCACCGGCTGCGTCATCAGGTCGGCGAAGTTCGCGAGGAAGTCGTCGATCTCCTCGACGCTCGGCGCGTCGGAAATCAGCGCCTCGACGCTGCGCCGGAACGTCTCGGCCTGCGCGCCGCCGAGGAAGATCTCGCGACGCTGGTCCTTGTCGACGATCTCGTAGCCGCCCGCCGGGTGGCGATCCTCGGCGCCGAACGCGCTGAATTCGACGACGCAGTAGTGCGGGCTGTCGTAGATCATGTTCATCTCGACCTCGGGTGGGGATGCGCACGACCATGCCCAGCGGAACCCGGTGCCCCCGTGCGAAAGGATGCTCCGTAGTAGCTATATCGGTCCGGCCGGGGGCATCTCAAGGTGCTCCGCGGGGGGTTTTCTCGTCGGGCTATATTGGAGAGTGTGCGCTTGCTGTCGGGCAAGCGCCGCGCTACGTCAGTCGCGACAGGTCGACGAGGAAATCGGCCAGCAGGCCGTTGAACGCGTCCGGCTGTTCGATGTTCATCAGGTTGGCGGCGTTCGGGACGACCTTCAGGCGCGCGCCGTGGACCGAACGCGCGATCTCCTCGCCGAGAAGCGCGGGCATGCAGCGGTCGCCGGCGGATGCGATGACGAGGACCGGGCAGCCGATCGACGCCAAGCGGGCCGTCAGGTTGGCTTCGGCCAGCGCGCGCGCGCAACCGACGAAGCCGTCGATCGGCGTCGAGCGGATCCGGCGCCCGATGTCGGCGACCTTGTCGACGTGACGCGTGCGGAAAACGCTGGTGAACGACTGGGCGAGGATCGGCTGCACCGCGTTCGCGAGCCCCTGCGGCACGTTCACGAGGCCGATCAGGTCCTGAAGCTGGCGCTTGATATCGGGCGTCGCGCGGCTCGTCGTGCCGACCAGCGTCAACGACGAGATGCGCAGCGGGAACCGCAGCGCGGCGAGTTGTCCGACGACGCCGCCGAGCGACGAGCCGACGAAATGACCGTGCGGCACGCGCAGCGCGTCGAGCAGGCCGCGCAGGTCGTCGGCGAGCGCGTCGAGCGCGTAGCCGCCCTTCGGCGCCGACGAGGCACCATGTCCCCGCAGGTCGTAGCGCAGCACGTTGAAGGCCTGCGAGAACTTCGCGACCTGCGGCTCCCACTGCGCGAGATCGCCACCGAGCGCGTGCGCGAAGACGAGCCACGGACGGGCCGCCGCGCCGACGGGACCGGCGCGGTCGATGCGATAGGCGATGTCGACGCCCGACGGCAGGCGCACCATCGACTTGCCGGTCGGCGTCACGCTGATCGCAGGATCGGCGTCGGGGCTCATGTCGACCTTCTCCACGTCATGCCGCGCTCGCCGCCGACGGCGCGACGACGCGAGCATCGATCGAAACGTCGAGGCCGCGCCGCCGAAGGCGCTGCGCGAGCCGCTCGGCGTGCCCGTCGTCGCCGACGAGCAGCAATATCGCCTGCGGCCGCTGCGCGCGAAGGACCCGCGTCAACGCGACATCGAGCGGCAGGAAGCCGACGCAGCATGCGCAGCCGATGCCGAGCGCGACGCTGGCGACGGCGGCGGGCAGTTCCAGCGGCGAGAACGCGCCTTCCGCCACCACCGCGCACCGCAGGGCACCCTGCCGATCCAGCCATCGCGCGGCGACCGCCTGCTGAGCGGCGCGGCCGCGCGCCCGCGCGATCGTCAACGCGATCGGCGCGGACATCGGGATCCTTCCGGTCCGCCGACGACTTCCGAATCCACGGCAACTCCCTCGATACGGCAGACTACACGCGACCTGGGGGGAAACGCACGCGCATCCTTGGGATGCAGGCGGCCGCGACACCCGCAGCGGCGCGACCCGGGACGCCGCGGGCCGAGTACGGCGCGCGACTAGGCGGCCGGATCGCGATCGCCGGTCGGCGGTGCCGCCGGCGCCGCGCTGCCGACGACCGGCGCCCGCAACTTGGTATCCGAATTCCGCGGTCCGGGGCCACCGCCGTTGCCGCGTCCGCCGCGACGACGCTTCGGCTCCTTCGGCGCGGCCGTCGCGACGACGACCGCGGAGGATGCGGCGAGCGAGGAGGCACTCGGCGCGGCCGGCATGCCGGCGACATTCTCGATCGCGGCGTGCGGCGGCTGCGCGGCGGGCGCGATCGCGGCCGGCGCGACCGCTTCGCCGAGGATCAGCGCCGTCGCGACGTGCGGCGGCACTTTGGCGGCGAAGGCACGATACGTCGCCCAGGTGTCGCCGGCCACGACGTGCTGCGCCAGGTGCGCGAGGGCCGCCGGGAAGCCGTCGGTCGAACCCGGCGCATCGTTCCACGGCACGGCCTGGCGCGCCAATTCGAGCAGGCGAAGTTCGGCGCGGACCCGGCGCCGCGCATCGGGCGACATCCGCGCGAGGCGCTCCTTGAGCGAGCCCACAGCCCAGGCGAGCGCGGGCCGCGACTGGCTCGCGGAGAACGCGGTGAAATAGGCCGCCAGCGCGGCGAGATGGATGGGCGCTAGCGTGCGCGAACGGGTGAGCCAGACGGCACGCGCGATCCGGGTGCGCAGCAATTCGCCGAACTCGTCGTCGTCCAGTTCCAGGTTCGACGCGGCGATCGCGACCAGCGTCTCTTCGCGCTGCTGCTCCGACATCACGATTCGCCGCCGCAACGCGCGCATCTTCACGTCATCGCGGATCAACAGGTTCGACAGCACGCGGTCGTCGAGTTCCTGCAGCAGCGGCTCGAGGATTTCCTCCTCGGCGGCATCGCCCGGCGCCGGCAGCGCGCGGCACAGCTCGCGGGCGATGCGCGGCGGCAGCTTGCGCAGCAGGTGCCAAAGCGGCCGCATCGCGACGAACTGGCTGCGGAACAGCCCGGAGGCGTTCTCCGGGAGCTCGGTGGCCTCGCCGGCCGACGGATTGCGGACATATTCGATGACGCAGCCGAGCAGTTCACCTTCGGGCACGCCGGCGCCCAGCGCCTGCAGCACGAAGAGCGCGAACTGCTCGGGGCTCGGCGGCTTCGTGCCCCGCAGCATCGCCAACCGCTGCTGCTGCGGAGCAGCGACCGGATCGCCATGGCCCCAGGTCCAGGAATTCTCGTGGCGCGCAAATGCGACGAGCGGCAGCCGATCGGCGTCCAGGCGCGCGAAGATGTCGCGCTGCGTCTGGTCTTCGGAGTCGATGATCCGGTGCGCCCGCGCCGCGAGGTAGCGGACGAGGCCGTTCTGGCTCGTCGACGCCAGCGCGAGCAGGTCCCCCGGGATCACGCGCTTGCCGGCGCCCAGCAGGAGCAGGAGTTCCATCTGCGTCTGTTCGCTCAACCCGGACCACGCCGCGCGCCGTTTCTCGGCGCCGCTGGGCGTCTCCGCGCAGAGTTCGTCGAGCAGGCGCCGGTGCGGATCCAGGGCGCGGCTCGAATCGTCAGGGCGTTGATTCATAGGACGGGCATTGCGGCAACGTCGACACGGCACGATGCCGCGACAGTCAGGAACCCAGCGTCAAACATACACCGCCCGTCGCGGCACGGGACGTAAAGTTACCGGTGAAAACCCGGCCGTTTCATCCCTAGGGGTCGCATTCCCCACAGGCGCGAGGGGTTTCCCGACTGGCGCGCTCCGACCGTCTCCGGGAGTCGCCGGAAGCCGGGAATCGGCGACTAGCGGCAATGGGTACCGCGCCCAAGAGGCCGAACGGGGTCGAACCGCCGCGATCCGACCGCGAACCGCCGCCGAGGTTCGCCGCCAGCGGCTCCGTGCGCTAGCCGCCGAGTTCCTCGGCGGGCCCGATCCCGCCGCCGTCGGCGCGGTCGCCGCGGCGCCCGCCGCGCGCCAGCTCGACGCCGAGCTGCTTCAGCTTGCGATACAGGTGCGTGCGTTCGAGGCCGGCGCGATCGGCGACGCGCGTCATGCTGAAGTTCTCGCGCGCGAGGTGGTATTCGAAATAGACGCGCTCGAACTGTTCGCGCGCCTCGCGCAGCGGCTGGTCGAGGCTGACGGCCGGGGCGTCCGCCGCGCCGACGCGCACGCGGCTGGCGTCGACCGGCGCGCTGGCGGCGGCCGGGATCGGCGGCGGAGCCGGCTCCCCCGGCGGCGGCACCGCCGCCGCGCCGAGCGACTGCAGGTTGCGCATCAGGCGGCCGCGGTCGAGCCCGCTGCGAACCGCGCTCAGCAGCCGCGCGAGCGCGATCGGCTTCTCCAGGAAATCCAGCGCGCCGAAGCGCGTCGCCTCGACGGCGGTGTCGATCGTCGCGTGGCCCGACATCATGATGACCGGCATCGAGAGCATGCCGCCGGCGGCCCACTCCTTCAGCAGCGTCACGCCGTCGGTGTCCGGCATCCAGATGTCGAGAAGCACGAGGTCGGGCTGTTCGGCCTCGCGCGCGGCGCGCGCGGCCGCGGCGCTTTCGGCGGTCTGCACCACGTGGCCTTCGTCCGCGAGGATCTCGGACAGCAGCTCGCGGATTCCGATCTCGTCGTCAACCACCAGGATGTTGGCCATCGGCTATCGATAAACCAGGAACGCGCGCTTCGAAAATCAGGAAGCCGCCGCCATCGACGACGGGCGCGGGGCCTCGTCGTCGGCCGCGGCCAGCGCGGCGAGGCGACGGAACACCACGGTGACCGTGGCGCCGTCGATCGATTCGCCGTTCGTCCGATTGATCAATTCGATCCGTGCTCCGTGCTCTTCGACGATCTTGCGTACCATCGCGAGCCCCAGCCCGGTGCCGCTCGGCTTGGAGGTCACGTAGGGTTCGAACGCCCGGCGAAGTATATTCGCCGGGAATCCCGAGCCATTATCCTCGACCGAGAGCCTGACCGCCCGCGCCGGCGGCTCGCGCTCGCCGCGTCCGGGCGCTTCGATCGCGACCGTCTCGGTGCGCAGCGCGACGAGCCCCGGCGCGGAACGCTCGCCGCGCGACTCCGCCGCGCGCTGGCGCCCGAGGATCGACTCCTGCGCGTTGACGATGAGGTTGTGGATGACCTGCCGCAGCTGCGCCGGATCGCCTTCGATCGGCGGCAGCCCGTCGGCGAGGTGCATGTCGATCCGGATGCCGTCGGGCGCCGCGACGGCCGCCGCGCTCTCGGCGCCATAGAGCGCGCCGATCTCGTCGATCAGCGCGTTGAGGTCGATCGGCACCGGCCGCGCCGCCGGCAGGCGCGCATAGTCGCGGAATTCGTCGACCATCCGCTTCATCGCCGCAACCTGGTTCACGATGGTCGAGGCCGAGCGCGTCAGCGTGTTCGCGCCTTCCGCGTCCAGCTTGCCCGCGAGCTTGACCTGAAGGCGCTCGGCGGCGAGTTGGATCGGCGTCAGCGGATTCTTGATCTCGTGCGCCAGCCGGCGCGCGACCTCGCCCCAGGCCACCGCGCGCTGCGCCGAGATGACCTGCGTGATGTCGTCGAAGACGACGACATAGCCGAGCCCCTCGTCGAGCGGCAGCCGCGAGCCGCGCGCGAGGAGCGCCAGCGGCTCGGCGTCGGGCGCATGGCCGGCCCGCATCACCTGCACCTGCTGCTGCCAGGAATCCTTCGGCGTCGCCGCGAGCGCCTGGTCGGCGAACGCGCGTTCGACCTGCGCCGCGAGCTTCGGCACGCACGCCGCGAAGGGCTCCCCGGCGCGACCGGCGAACGCGACGCCGAGGATCCGCTCGGCACCGTGGTTCGCGCTGACGAGCCGCATCTCGCCGTCGAGCACGACGACGCCCGCCGACAGGTTCGACAGCACGCGCTCGAGGTACGCTCGCGCGTTCTCCAGCTCGCGGGAGCGCCGCTCGACGACGTCGCGCGCCTCGCCGAGCTGGCGGGTCATCGCGTTGAACGACCGCGTGAGCACGTTGAGCTCGTCGCTGCCGGGAAATTCCTTGACGGGCCGGAAGTCGCCTTCGGCGACGGCGCGCGTCCCGGCCGCGAGATGCACCAGCGGCGCGGTCATCGAGGTCGCCAGAACGACGCCGGCGGCGATCGACGCGAATACCGCCAGCAGCAGCGTCAGCGCCAGCGTCAGGCCGTAGATCTTCTGCAGCCCGCTGCGCGACAGCGACAGCTGCTGGTAGTCGCTGTAGCCGGTCTGCAGCGCCTGGGCGTTGATCGCGACCGAAGGCTGCACCGGCTGGATCAGCTGCAGGAACAGCGGTTCGCCGAGCCGGACCTGCGGCCCGAGGCCGGGTCGCGCCGGTTCCGCGAGCGCGTAGCTGGCGACATCGCTGCCGTCGCGCGGCGCGGCGGCCGCCTGCGTCGCGCCCGACGGGATCCCGATCACGATGCGGACGCGCAGCCCGGTGCGCGGGTCCGTCGACGTCGCATCGCCCTCGATCACGGAGAAGGTGCGCTGGATGCGCGCGGCGCGCAGCTCGGAGGCCGACGGCCGCTCCGGGACGAGTTCCCCCGCCGGGGTGCCGCTCGCGCCGACGAGCCCGCCGCTCGCCGTCACGATCAGCGCCTGGTCGATGCCGGTGCGCGCGCGCGCACGGTCGAGCGTGCGCAGCAGCGCCGGGCCGCTGTTGTCGGCGAGCTCGTTGGCCATGTCGCGGGCCTTCGCGGTGACGTCGTCGCGCTGCGCCTCGAGCACGGCGCGGCCGAGCGCGAGGCCGGACTCGAGCGCGCGATCGACCCGGATGTCGAACCACGACTCGATCGAGCGCGACAGGAACTGCGCGGACACGATGTAGATCAGGACGCCGGGCAGCACGCCGGTGAGCGCCAGCGCGACCGCGAAACGGGCCATCAGCCGCGAGCCGAACCGGCCGGCGCGATAGCGGCGCGCGAGGCGCAGCACGAGCGCGAGCAGCACGAAGAACAGCACGGTGGCGATCACCGCGTTCAGCGCCAGCAGGAACGGATAGTTGCGCTCGAAGCCGCGCGTGTTGCCGCTGGCGGCGGCGAGCACGAAGAGCGCCACGCCGGCGAGCGCCAGCGCGAAGATGAGGCTGAAACGGACGAGGCGGGTCACGGCCCCGCTCCGCTCACCTGGCGAGGTCGTCGGTAACGGGGACGGCGAACCATTCCGACGTGAGGCTCCAGTCTCGGTTGGTCAACGCGTTGACCTGGAACGGCTTGGGCAGCAGCGACGTATCGAGGCGCAGACGCACGCGCGCGTCGTAGCGCTGGTCCGGGCGCAGCACGTCGGCGTCGAGGACCTTCCAGTGGCCGACGCGGCGGATCGTCGCCAACGCCTCGTCAAGCGTATCAAAGGGCTGCGCCAGCGCGCCGCGCGCGAGGCGGTACTGGCGCGTGAGCGGACTGTACGACAGCCGGTAGCCGAGCGATTCCTCCGCGAGGCGCTGGTCGACCCAGTACCAGCGGTGGCGCGACAGCTCGAAGTCGACGACGAAATACACCGCGACGCCGCGCGTCACGGCATCGGCCAGGGCCGGCGGCAACGTGAACTCGAACTGCGCGTTGAGGAATACGCCGGGGTCCGCGCCCCGTTCCGCCTCCAGCGCGGCGCCGGCCACGGCGATCCGCTCCTCGGCCCGCGCCGGCGCGCCCGCGATCAGCCACGAGGCCGCGAACAGCGCCAGCAGGCCGGCGGCGGCCCGCCGGCATGCGGCCGCCGGCGTCCATCCCGCGGTCTGCGCCTGCCCGTCGAATTCGGTTCCCGTCACGGCCCGATATACCCGCGCGCCCGCCGCGGCCTATCGGTCGCCGCCGGTGCACGCCCTTGCCCCGTTACCCGACTTTCTCGAACAGCGCGAAAAAAAAGCCGTCGCGAACGTCCGGCCCGTCCCCCGCCCCCAGCCATCGAAGTTGCGCCCGCGGCAGCCACTGGACAGTTGCCCGGTCCCGGCCGCCCGCCGGGCCGAAAGCCACGAACCCGCTGGCCCGCGCGTCGGGGTGGCGCTGGGCAAAAGCCGCTGACTGGCTGCGCGCCTCCTCGGGAAAGACCGAGCAGACGACGTAAAGCAATCTACCAGTGGGGGCCAGCAGCGGCCATAAAGCGTCCAGTAAAGCCGCCTGCCGCGTTGCCAATTCCGCAACATCCGACGGGCGGCGCAACCAGGGGATGTCGGGATGCCGCCGAACGACGCCGGACCCGGTACAGGGGGCGTCCAGCAGGATCCGATCGTACGGTTGGCCATCCCAGAACGTCGCCGGCTGGGACGCGTCGGCGACATGGACCCGGACCGACGAGTCGCGGCCGGGCGCCGGCAGGCCGAGCCGCTGCAGGTCCGCCCCGATGCGCGAGGCACGAACCGCATCGATCTCGACCGCATCGAGACGTATCTTCGCCAATTCGAGGAGATGTGCGCTCTTCCCGCCGGGCGCCGCGCACGCGTCCAGCACGCGCATGCCGTCGGCGGCGCCCAGGCAGGGAGCCGCCCACTGCGCCGCGGCGTCCTGGACCGACACCAACCCTTCGGCGAAGCCGGGAATCGCATCGACCGGCCGCGGCTGGTGGATCCAGATCGCGGCCGGCGCGGCCGGACCCAACGGGGACGCGGACATGCCCGCCTCGGCGAATCGCTGCAGCATCCGCTCCACGGTCGTGCGCCGGACGTTGACACGCAGCGTCAGCGGCGGCGGTGTCGCCTGCTCGACCGCGACGTCCTGCCACTGCAGCGGGTAGGCCGCCTGCAGGCGTTCGAGCCACCAAGCGGGCAGGTTGTAGCGGACCGATGGCGAGCGCTCGGCGTCGTCCAGCAGCTGCGGCCGTCGCCGCAGAAAGGCTCGCAGCACCGCATTGACGAAACCGGCGGCCGGACGCCACGCGGGATGGGCGCGGGCCGCGCCGACCGCCTGGTCGACCACGACATGGTCCGCGTACGCGCGCCCGACGAGCAGCGCGAGCGCCACGCCGACCAGCGCCTCGAGCGACGGCTCCGGGGGCCGCGACGCCAGCGCCGCGACCAGCGCGTCGATCAGCGCGCGCCGGCGCGCGCAGGCGTAGAGCGTGTCGCGCACGGCGGCCGCCAGGCGCGCCTCGGAGACGGGTGGCGCCGAGCGCTGCGGGTCGGGCGCCGCAGTCCGCAGTGCCGCCGCTGCGGCACGCTCGAGGGACTGGCCGGCGCGCAGCGCCTGCCAGGCGACCGCGGCCAGCGCGATGACGCGCGCGAGCGGCGGCGCGGCGGTGCCGGGCACCTCGCCGGACACCTTGCCCGGCATCAGCCGGCGCCGCGCGGTTCGCGCGCCGGCCGCGCCGCCCGTGCCTGGCGCGCGGCCTCGTCGGCCGCATCGAATCGGCGCCCGACCAGGTCGCCGGCGCCGGCACAGAACGCGGCGGCCGCGAGACGGCGGCCGCCGGGGCGCTGCAGTTCCGTGGCGTGCAGGACGCTGTCGTGGCCGCAGGCGATCGAGACGCCGGCGGCGCCCGCCGCGACGATCGTTCCGGGCGCCGCGGGCGCGGCGCCGCCGTCCTGCGACCGAGCGGACCAGACCTTGATCGTTTCGGCGCCGAGTCGCGCCGCGGCCCCGGGAAACGGATCGAACGCCCGGACGCGGCGCGCGAGTTGCGCGGCGTCCAGCGTCCAGTCGAGCCAGGCCTCGCCCTTGTCGAGCTTCCTGGCGTAGGTCGCGCCCTCCGGCGGCTGCGGCACCGGCCGCAGGTTTCCGGCGCCTGCGCCCTGCAGCACGTCCACGACGAGGCGCGCGCCGAGCGCGGCAAGCCGCGCGGTCAACCGGCCGGCGCTGTCGGCCGGCTCGATCGGGACCGACTCGGCGCACAGCATCGGCCCGGTATCCAGCCCGGCGTCCATCTGCATGATCGTGATCCCGGTGAGCGCATCCCCGGCCTCGATCGCGCGCGCGACGGGCGCGGCGCCACGCCAGCGCGGCAACAGCGACGCATGGATGTTCAACGCTCGGATCGGCCCGCCAGCGCTGCGCAGGCCGCGCGGGATGTCGAGCACGGCCTGCGGCAGGATCAGACCGTAGGCGGCGACGACGAGCACGTCGACGTCGGCCGCGCGCAGGCGCCGCAGCGCGACCTCGGCGTCGGCGCCGGCGCGCTCGACCCGCAGGCTCGGCGGCGTCATCACCTCGAGTCCGCGCGCTTCGGCCAATTCGCGCACCGCGCTGCGCACGGCGCGCAGGCCACGGCCCGCGGGCCGATCCGGTTGCGTCAGCACGAGCGGCAGCGGGAAGCCGGCATCCAGCAGCGCCGCGAGCGCGACCGCCGCGAACGGCGGCGTACCGGCGAAAGCGATCCGCGGCAGCGCCGCGTCGCCGTGCGCCGTCATGAGGCGCGGCGCCGCATCAGGCCGCGGACTCGCGCGTCTTGCGCTTGCGCAGCTTCGTGCGGATGCGGTTCTGCTTGAGCGCGGAGAGGTATTCGACGAAGACCTTGCCGCGCAGGTGGTCCATCTCGTGCTGGACGCACACCGCCAGCATCCCCTCGCAGGCCAGTTCGAAGGTCGCACCGTCGGCGTCCTGCGCGCGCACGGTGACGCGCGCCGGTCGCTGCACCTCGTCGTAGATCCCGGGGACCGACAGGCAACCCTCCTCGCACAGCGCCGTCTCCTCCGAGGCGGCGACAAGCTTAGGATTGATGAAGACGCGCAACTGGTCGCGCGACTCCGAGACGTCGATGACGATCACCTGCTTGTGGACGTCGACCTGCGTCGCGGCCAACCCGACGCCGGGGGCCGCGTACATCGTCTCGGCCATGTCGGCCACGAGCTGGCGCAGCGCGGCGTCGAAGACCGTCACCGGCGCGGCGACACGGTTCAGGCGCGGATCGGGGTATTCGAGGATATTGAGCAGGGACACTGTGGCAACGGCAGGGACGGAAAGGACGCGGGCGGAAACCGCAGGGCGGGATCTTCCTGGAAGCATCGACCGGTCGGCGGCAGCCGACCGGCGATCGGGTCGGCGGCGGAAATCGGCGCTTCCCGTGCGTAGGATAAAAGAAATCGTGGGCCCGACAATCCAGTCGTTTCCATCGATCGATCGGCGGCGGAAATAGTACGCTGTGATCGGCATGGCGTCCGCGTCGCGGGATCCTGCCCCGCCCGGCGCCGCCAGAATGAACCGCCCGGTCCGATATCCGTTGCGATATCAAGGCATTACGGGCACAATTTGACGAGAAACTTCAGCTGGGGCTGGGTTACCATCGACGGTGAGCCACGCCCACAAGGGGAACCGGAATGTCGATTCGCTCGGGCGGCACCGTCGCAGTGGCAACCCGCGGTCATGGTGCACGGCGCACCGCGGTCGCGCTGGCCGTCGCGGCTGCCGCCGTCGCCACCGGCGCGGCCTCCCTCGTCGCGGCGCAGGAGACGACGGCCAACGGGCGCTACCCGGTGACGCGCGAACAGCATCGGATCGCCGAACAGGTCGCTTCGGCGGGGGTACCGCTGTCCGCGCTCGCGCCGTCGGCACCCGACCGCTACACGGTGAAGTCGGGCGACACGCTGTGGGGCATCTCGAGCATGTACCTCACGAGCCCGTGGCGGTGGCCGGAGCTGTGGGGCATGAACCGGCAGCAGGTCCACAACCCGCACCTGATCTATCCCGGGCAGGTCCTGGAACTGATCAAGGGCGACGGCCGCGCGCGGCTTCAACTCGCCAACGGCGCCTATCCCGGCGGGCCCGGCGACACGGTGCGCCTGTCGCCGGAGGTCCGCGACGCCGGCAGCGGCACCGGCATCGCGATCTCGAGCATCCCGAACAACCTGATCGAACCGTTCCTGTCGCGTCCGCTGATCGTCGCGGCGAAGGACCTCGACGCCTACCCGCGCATCGTCGCGACGCCGGAGAACCGCGTCTATCTCGGCCGCGGCGACATCGCCTATGCGCGCGGGCTGACCGACGACGCGGTCGCCAACTACCACGTGTTCCGCCCCGCCACCGCGCTGTACGACCCCGACGACACCGATCGCAAGACGCCGATCGCCTACGAGGCGCATTACCTCGGCACGGCGCACGTGGCCAAGCGCGGCGAGGTCGCGACGATCCGCGTGATGGACAGCAAGGAAGAGTTCGGCGTCGGCGACCGGATGGTGCCGATCACGCGCGAGCCGCTCGTCCGCTACGTGCCGCATACGCCGGACCGCAGCGTCGAAGGCCGCATCCTCTCCGTCTATAGCGGCGAGGAAACCGCCGGCTCGGATGCGATCGTCGCCGTCAATCGCGGCACGCGCGACGGCCTGGAGGTCGGGCACGTCCTCGCGCTGCTGCGCACCGGCGCCACGGTGCGCGACCAGACGGTCGAGCGCAAGGAGTACATCAAGCTGCCGGACGAGCGGATCGGCGAAATGTTCGTCTTCCGCGTCTTCGACACGATCTCCTACGCGCTGATCCTGCGGACGACCGACGCCGTGAAGGTCGGCGACCGCTTCACGTCGCCCGACAATCCGGCGGCGTCGATCAACGCATCGCTGCCGGAAGGCGGCACCGCCGCGGCGGCCGAAACCTCGAATCACTGAGCACGCGGCCGGCGGCCCACGCTTCTGGCGCCCGACGAACTCGACGCCTGGCTGCGGCTGAGCCTGACCCCAGGGCTCGGCAGCAGCGCCGTGCGCGCGCTGCTCGCGGCCTTCGGGCTGCCCGACGCGATCCTGCGGGCCGCACGCCCGGCCCTGCAGCGCGTCGTCGGCGAACAGCTCGGGCTGGCCTTGGGCGCGCCGGCCGGCGAGGCGCTGCGCGCGGCCATCGACACGACGCGCGAATGGCTGCGCGAGGACCCGCGCAACACCGTCGTCACGCTGGCCGACGCCGACTACCCCGCCGGGCTGCTGCAGGGCGATGATCCGCCGCCGTTGATCTACTGCAGCGGGCGCCGCGACCTGTTGCGCCGGCCCGCGATCGCCGTCGTCGGCAGCCGCAATGCGACGCGCCAGGGCGAAGAGAACGCGGCGCGTTTCGCGCAGTTCTTCGCCGGCGCCGGCTACGTCGTCGTGAGCGGGCTTGCGCTCGGCATCGACGCCGCCGCGCACCGCGGCGCGCTCGCTGCCGGCCCGGATGCGGCCTCGACGATCGCGGTCCTGGGCACCGGGGTCGACATCGTCTATCCGGCGGCCAACCGCGCGCTGGCGCGACAGGTGCGCGACGCCGGGCTGCTGGTCTCGGAGCTGCCGCTGCGTTCGCCGCCGCGCCCGGGGCAATTCCCGCGTCGCAACCGGCTGATCGCGGGCCTTTCGCGCGGCGTGCTCGTCGTCGAGGCCGCGTTGCGGTCCGGGTCGCTGATCACCGCGCGACTGGCCGCCGCGGCCGGCCGCGACGTGTTCGCGATCCCGGGTTCGATCCACGCGCCGCTCGCGCGCGGCTGCCACCGGCTGATCAAGGACGGCGCGAAGCTCGTCGAGACGGGCCACGACGTCCTTTCGGAGCTCGCGCCGGCGGCGGCATCGAGGCCGCCGCCGGCGTCGGGCGAGCGCGCCGAGCGCGACCGGCGCGCGGCGCCGACCGCGCGCCAGCGCGCGCTGCTCGACGCGCTCGGGCACGATCCGGCGAGCATGGACGTCCTGTGCGAACGCTCCGGCGGCGACGCTGCGGCCGTCGCGGCCGACCTGCTGGAGCTGGAGATGGCACAACATGTTGAGCGCCTGCCGGGGAACGTCTACCAGAGGTTGCGTTAGGGCGGCGAACGGCAGTTGCGCCGGGCCGCGCCGGCGGGTTAAAGTGGCGGCCGATGTTCGACGTTCTCGTCTTCCTGTACGAAAACTGCGGCGTGCTGGACGCCTGCGGCGACGAGGCATCCCTTTCGCGGCAGCTCTCGGACGCCGGGTTCCCGGCCCATGAAATCTCGGCGGCGATCGGCTGGCTGCGCGACCTGATCTCGACGGCGCGTGCCGCGCACGGCCAGCCGGCGCCGACACCGGGCGCAGTTCGGGTCTTCTCGACCCACGAACTCGCGCACCTGGGCACCGAAGCGGCCGGGTTCATCGCGTTCCTCGACGGCGCCGGCCAGCTGACGCCGGCGCAGCGCGAGATCGTGATCGAGCGCGCGATGGCCGTCGACGACTCGCCGCTGGCGCTCGACGCGCTCAAGGTGATCGTGCTGATGGTGCTGTGGAGCCAGCAGGCCGACGTCGACGTGCTGCTGCTGGAA
Source organism: Burkholderiaceae bacterium (assembly GCA_035524275.1). Lineage (GTDB taxonomy): Bacteria > Pseudomonadota > Gammaproteobacteria > Burkholderiales > Burkholderiaceae_F > DATKPC01. The sequence goes on along the minus strand of DATKPC010000055.1, from coordinate 14,562 downwards.
GAACTCCTCGACGACGGGACCGAGCGGCTGCTGCACTGAGCGGCGGCGGCCACGCCGACGGGCCGCCGGCCCGTCGGCAAGGCGCGGGATTCCCGCCGGTCGGGCGGGGAACTTCCGGCGACAAACCGCCTCGTGATCGTGTAGTGTTGCGCCGCGTTGGCCGGGCAAGACCCGGCCCGAATGCCCTCGGATCGCCGGCACCGGCCTGCCCGGCCGCCTGCGACCCGGTGGAACGACGTCCGTGCACTCCGCGTCCACGCCGCAGCGGCCGGCGCGCGGGCCTCGCAACCGGATCGGGATCGTCATGAGCAAGGCACTCATCATCGCCGAAAAGCCGTCGGTCGCATCGGATATCGCCCGTGCGCTGGGCGGCTTCACGAAGCAGCAGGATTTCTTCGAGAGCGACCAGTACGTGCTGTCGTCGGCCGTCGGCCACCTGCTGGAACTGCACGAACCGGAGGCCTACGAGGTCAAGCGGGGCAAGTGGACGTTCGGCCACCTGCCGGTGATCCCGCCGGAATTCGCGCTGCGGCCGATCGAACGCTCGGAGGCCCGGCTGAAACTGCTGCAGAAGCTCATCAAGCGCAAGGACGTCGGGCGACTGATCAACGCCTGCGACGCGGGGCGCGAGGGCGAGCTGATCTTCCGCTACATCGTGCAGCATGCGAACGCGAAGCAGCCGGTGCAGCGCCTGTGGCTGCAGTCGATGACGCCGACGGCGATCCGCGAGGCGTTCCATGCGCTGCGCGACGACGAGGCCATGCAGCCGCTGGCGGACGCGGCGCGCTCGCGCTCGGAAGCGGACTGGCTCGTCGGGATCAACGGAACGCGGGCGATGACCGCGTTCAACAGCAAGGACGGCGGCTTCTTCCTCACGACGGTCGGGCGCGTGCAGACGCCGACGCTGGCGATCGTCGTCGAGCGCGAGGACAAGATCCGGAAGTTCGTCGCCCGCGACTACTGGGAAGTGCGCGCGACGTTCGACTGCAAGGCGGGCAGCTACGAGGGCCGCTGGTTCGACCCGGAATTCCGCAAGCGCGAGGACGATCCGGACGCGCGCGCCGAGCGGCTGTGGGATGCCGAACGCGCCGCGGCCATCGCCGCCGCGTGCCGCGGCGCGGCCGGGACGGTCGCGGAGGAATCGAAGCCGTCGACGCAGATCTCGCCGCTGCTGTTCGACCTGACCTCGCTGCAGCGGGAGGGCAACTCCCGGTTCGGCTTCTCCGCGAAGACGACGCTCTCGCTCGCGCAGGCGCTCTACGAGAAGCACAAGGCGCTGACCTACCCGCGGACCGACTCGCGCGCGCTGCCGGAGGACTACGTCGGCGTCGTCGGCAAGACGATCGAGGCCATCGGCGAGCAGGCGGCCTACGCGCCGTTCGCGCGCCAGATCCGCAAGAACGGCTGGGTCAAGCCGAACAAGCGCGTCTTCGACAACACGAAGGTCTCCGACCACTTCGCGATCATCCCGACGCTGGAGACACCGAAGAACCTCTCGGAGGCGGAGCAGAAGATCTACGACCTCGTCGTGCGCCGGTTCCTGGCGGTCTTCTTCCCGGCCGCCGAGTACCTCGTGACGACGCGCATCACGACGGTCGAGACTCACCGCTTCAAGACCGAGGGCCGCGTGCTCGTCGAGCCCGGCTGGCTCGCGATCTACGGGCGCGAGGCGGCCCCGGCGACCGGCGAACGCGCCGCCGGCGACAAGATTCTCGTCGCGGTCGAGCCGGGCGAGACCGTCGCGTGCGCCGAGGCCGAGGCGCAGGCGCTGCAGACGCGACCGCCGCCGCGCTACACCGAGGCGACGCTGCTGTCGGCGATGGAAGGCGCCGGCAAGCTCGTCGACGACGAGGACCTGCGCGCCGCCATGGAGGGCAAGGGGCTCGGGACGCCGGCCACGCGCGCGGCGATCATCGAAGGCCTGATCACCGAGCGCTACCTCGTGCGCGACGGCAAGGACCTTCATCCGACCGCCAAGGCGTTCCAGCTCCTGACGCTGCTGCGCGGCCTCGGCGTCGAGGAACTCACGGCAGCCGAACTCACCGGCGAATGGGAGCACAAGCTCGCGCTGATCGAGCGCGGCAAGCTCAAGCGCGCCGCGTTCATGCGCGAGATCGCGCAGATGACGAGCAAGATCGTCGAGCGCGCGAAGAGCTACGAGTCCGACACGGTGCCCGGCGACTACGCGACGCTCAGGACGCCCTGTCCGAAGTGCGGCGGCGTCGTGCAGGAGAACTACCGCCGCTTCGCCTGCGGGAACTGCGACTTCTCGCTGCCGAAGCATCCGGCAAGCCGGACGTTCGAGACTGCCGAGGTCGAGCAACTGATGTCGGAGGGGCAGATCGGACCGCTGACGGGGTTCCGCAGCAAGATGGGGCGCCCGTTCGCCGCCGTGCTCAAGCTCTCGCCGGAACACAAGCTGGAATTCGACTTCGGCAATGCGGCGCCCGGCGAGGGCGGCGCGGCCGAGGAAGTCGACTTCAGCGGCCTCACGCCTCTCGGCCACTGCCCGAAGTGCGGCTCGAACGTCTACGAGCAGCCGATGTCGTACATCTGCGAGAAGTCGGTCGGCGCCGCGCGAAGCTGCGACTTCCGGTCCGGCAAGGTGATCCTGCAGCAGCCGATCGAGGTCGAGCAGATGCGCAAGCTGCTGGCCGACGGCCGCACCGACGTGCTGCGCGGCTTCGTCTCGAACCGGACGCGGCGCAAGTTCAGCGCGTTCCTCGTGAAGAAGCCCGACGGCAGCATCGGCTTCGAGTTCGAGCCGCGCGGCCCCAGCCGCAAGTCGGCCGGTTCCGACGCGGCGGGCACCGCGGAGCCGAAGCCGGCGCCGGCCTCCGGCGACGCCGCGCCGAAGCGCGCCGCGAAAGCGACGAAGGCCGCCGTGAAGAGCGCGATCGTCGAGCCGGCATCGGTCCCGAAGAAGACGGTCGCGAAGAAGGCGACCGCGAAGAAGGCGACCGCGAACCAGGCCGCGAAAGCGGCCGGCGCTGACGCGACGACGACATCCACGGCGCGCAAGGCGACGAGCGGCGGCGCCACGAAGGCCGCGTCGGCGGCACGCGGCGCCGGCAGCAGCGCGCGCGCGAAGACCAGCGCGGCGACCGGTGTCACGAAAAAGGCGGCCCGGCGCGCCTAGCGCCGAGATGAAAATCGATTCGCTCGGGGCCGGCGATACCCGGTGATCCCGACCGTGCGTACCGCGGGTATTCCCGCGGGCACGCGTGATCGCCGGCATCACGCCACACCAGATAGGCGGTATGCGCGAACTCAATGCATCGCGATTGCCTCTGTGATTCGACTTGATTCGACGATACCCCTCGTAAGATTCCGTGATTGACGCTATCGCGCACGAGACACTAACTTCGGCGTTGGATTGACGCTCGGCGCTCGGTGCCGGCGATGACGTCGAGGTTCCGGGGCTGGTCCAGGCGCCCGGCAGAGCGAGCAACAGGCGTGCCGTCGAAGGCGTGCAGTCGACATCGCGACAACTCAGAGTCCAAGATCCCGCGCAATCTCACCCCGGTATTCCAGATTGAATACAACCATGACTGGCGCTGAAGGCCGGATCGAACACGGCAACGCGCCTCGCCTCTTGCCCGTGGTGTTGCCGCTGGGCGAATTCGCGCAGCACGTCACTGTCGTGCAGCCGCCGTTCGCGTATCGGCTCAGCCTCGACAGCGGCGTCGAGTTCAACAACGTCAAGAACGCGTTCGACAAGCCGCTCGCGGTGCGACTGGACACGTTGCTCCGGCTGCTGCACAGCCTCGGCGTCGTGCTCGTCGCTGCCGAAAACGCCGAGGACGTCGGCGCCAGCGGGGCGGAGACGACGCGCATCGTGATCGGCGCGAAGCCGCCCGGCTTCGTCGCCGCGAGTCGCATCGGCTCGCTGTCGGAGCGGCGGCGGACGCTGGGTGTCGGCACGTCCGCGATGGCAAGCCGCGTCGGGGTTTCGATCGACACGCTGCTGTCCATCGAGCGGGGCCGCGGGCTCGTGCGCAACGTCGCCCGGGTCTGCAGCGAGCTGGGCCTGCAGCTGTACGTGGCGCTGCCGCCGCAGTACCGCAGCGTCCAGGAGCTGTGGGCGGCGCGCGCCGACGCCTACCTGACGGCGCCGGCACAGTATCCGCTGCGGCGGCCGACGCGTTCGCGCGTCGGCGCGCCCAGCTACGAAGGCGGCGACGAGCCCACCGGGCCGGAGACGATGCCGCCGCGCAAGGTGCCCTACAGCGGGACCTGATCGGCGGAGACCGGCGAGTGGTTGGTCGCGCTGATTCTTGCCGCGCTTTCTGCTGACACCCTCTCCCCCACCCCTCTCCCGCTCGCGCGGGCGAGGGGAGTCACGTCGTCGCCCATGGAGGCGACGTCACCTCGGCCAACGACGGGACTCCCCTCTCCCGCGCGAGCGGGAGAGCGGGGGGAGAGGGTGGCGGCCTGAAACGGGCGCCGCCTAGACCAGCGCGAGCAGGGCGTCCGTGGCGGCGAGGGCCTGCAGCAGCGATGCGTTCGTCGCGTCCGCGCCGGGCCCGGAGGTCGCCGCGTCCGGCGCGTTCGGAGACCACTCGCCATCGCGCTCGAAGGCCATCGCGCGGGCGAGGTTCGGCGCGTGCGGACCACGGCCGTGCAGCAGCGCATCGCAGATCGACGTCGGCAGGACGACGTCGGAGACCAGTTGCGCCAAGGGCTGGCCGGTGATGGCGTCGAGCAGCGAAAACGCGCCGACGATGAACGCCTCGTCCTGCTGCAGCCGCGGCGCCGACGCCGCGGCGGCCAGGTACTCCAGCGCAAAGCCGCGCGCGACGGCGCCGTAGACGAGCGGCGCGTTCGACGACCCCTTGCTCGCGATGACGAGCAGCAGCACGAGCCACTTCACGAGGCGCGCATAGCCGAGCATCACGATGGCCTGGTGCAGCGACGAGATCGCGCGCCCCGGCATGAACGCCGCGCTGTTGGCGAGCGTGAGCAGCATGTAGGCGAGGACCGGCTCGGTCTTCAGCGTGCGCTCGACGTCGACGATGTCGGCGTCGGCCTGGACGAGGCGGATCAGCTCCAGGACCGCGCGCTGCATCGGCTGCAGCGCGCCGCCGCCGGAGTCCGCCACGACGGGCAGCGGCCAGCCGGCGACGGCCTGGGCGCCCCGTTCGAACGCCGCCGCGGCCGCCGCCGCATCCGGCGGGGCGAGCGCGATCCACGGCGCCACCGACGTGTCAAAGCCGGCGTCCGCGGCCAGCACGTACTGGAAGAGCTTCAACCGCTCCGCGGACGGCACCGGGCCGCGATCCAGCCGCAGGACGAGGCGCACGCCCTGCCGCTGGACATCGAACAGGAGCCGCAGCTGGTCGTCGTCCTCCAGGGCCGATGGGGCGACCTCGAGCAGGACATTGCGCGGTGCCGTCCAGCCGGCGAGCGACGCATCGAGCCCGAAGTCGACCGGCGCGACGACGACGAGACCGTGCGGAAACGCGGTCGCCCCCTCGGCCACGAATCCCGCGAGCACCGCATCGAGCACCCCGGCGAGCGGCGCCGCCAACGCGCGCGCAGCCGGGCGAACGACCAGCCGGACGCCGATCGGACGCAGGCGATCGCGCGACACGAGCACGCTCCAGCTCGGAACCACGGCGCCGAGCGATATCGGCTCCGGATCCGGTTCCCGCTTAGGGCGCGGAGGAAATTCGAACACGCGACAGGCTCCAGCAACCGAGGCCGTGTTGCGCCCAGTGCGGCGGCCTCTCATCGCCGATATTGCAGCGCCCCGGAACGGATGATCGCGCAAAAAGGGGGGGTTACGAATCCTGAAATAAGCCGGGCTTCCGCACGCCCGGGCGTGACATGCCGTCGATGCCGCGGCGGAACGGGCGCGAGCGGGCATTTCCCCATGCGAAAATCCACGGCCACCGCCCCGCCGGCCCCGCCGCCGGATCGCGACGAGCGCCGACGACATGCCGCTATTCGCCACCACGATCCTGCTTTCGGCCTTCCTGCTGTTCCTGGTCCAGCCGATCATCGCGAAGGAGATCCTGCCCTGGTTCGGCGGCGGCTCGGCCGTCTGGACCGTCTGCCTGGCGTTCTTCCAGGTCGTGCTGCTGGCGGGCTATGCCTATGCGGACGCGATCACGCGCTGGCTGCCTCCGCGCCGCCAGGCGCTGCTGCACGCCGCACTGCTCGCCATCAGCCTCGCGTGGCTGCCGATCATCCCGCATGCGAGCCTGGCGCCCAGCGGCGACACCGACGCCGCGGCGCGGATCCTGGTGCTGCTCGCGGCGACGATCGGGCTGCCGTATTTCCTGCTCTCGAGCACCGGGCCCCTGCTGCAGAAGTGGATCGCGCCGCGTTTCGCGCAGCACAGCGTCTACCGGCTCTTCGCGCTGTCGAACCTCGGTTCGCTCGTCGGCCTGCTCGCGTATCCCTTCGCGATCGAGCCGACGACGGGCACGACGCTGCAGTCGATGCTGTGGAGCGCCGGATACGTCGCCTTTGCCGCGCTGTGCGCCTACGAGGCGTGGCAGGCCGCGACGGGTGCGGCGGCGACGCCGGCGGAGCCCGACACGCCGCGGGCGCCGGCGAGGGCTGCGGCAGGCGCCGGGCCCGCGGCCGCGAAAGGCGCGCCGCCCCGGCCGCCAGCCTGGCTCGACATCGCGCTCTGGGTCGCACTCGCCGCGCTGGGCTCGGCGGTGCTGCTCGCCGGCACGAGCCACATCACGCAGAACGTCGCCGCGGTCCCGTTCTTCTGGGTCGTGCCGCTCGCCCTCTACCTGCTGAGCTTCATCGTCGCGTTCGAGGCGCGCGGCCGTTTCGCCGGCGGCGCCGCGCGCGACGCGGCCGCCAGCCCACCGCGCTCGACGCTGTACCCGCGCCGCTCGGCGACGCTCGTCGCGATGGTGCTCGCGGTCCTGATGGCCGCCGGCCTCAGCGCCGACAGCGGCGTGCTCGACGTCGGAATCGCGGTGCCGCTGTACTGCGCCGGCATCTTCTTCGGCTGCCTCTTCTGCCACGGCGAACTGGCGCTGCGTCGGCCCGAGCCGGGCCACCTGACGCTCTACTACCTGATGATCGCGCTCGGCGGCGCGATCGGCGGGATCCTGACCGGGCTCGCCGCGCCGCGCCTTCTGAGCTTCAACGCGGAGCTTCCGCTGACGCTGTTCTCGCTCTGCGCGATCGCGATCCTGACGGTCTCGAGCGGCCCGTCGCTGCGAGCCGGCTGGCGTGCCACGCTGCTGCTGTCGGCGATCGGCGGGACGATCCTCAGCGCCTACTACGGGCTCGCGTATCGCGGGTTCATACGGCACGACCTCATCGCGGCGCGCCGCAACTTCTACGGCACGCTGCGGGTCCGCGAACAGGGCACGGGCGACGAGCGGATCCGGCGCCTGCTCCACGGCGTGATCCTTCACGGCGAGGAACCGCTCGCCGGCACCGATCGGCTGCGGCCCGGCACCTATTACGCGCCGAGTTCCGGCGTCGGGCTCGCGATCGCTTCGGTCCAGGACCGGCCCGGCGTCGCGATGCGGCTCGGCGTCGTCGGCCTCGGCGTCGGCACGCTGAGCGCCTACGGGCGCCGCGGCGACAGCGTGCATTTCTACGAGATCGATCCCGACGTCGTGTCGATCGCGCGCCGCTACTTCGACTACCTTCGCCACGCGCGCGCGCCGGTGACCGTGACGCTCGGGGATGCGCGCCTGTCGCTGGCGCGAGAGCTCGCGAAGGACGGCCCGGGGCGCTTCGACGTGCTGGCGATCGACGCCTTCTCCGGCGACTCGATCCCGGTGCACCTGCTGACGCGCGAGGCGATCCAGCTCTACGCGCAGACGATCGCCGATGACGGCATCATCGCGGTGCATATCTCGAACCGCTTCCTCGACCTGAAGCCGGTGCTCGCCAACATCGCGCAGGATCTGCGCCTGCCGGCGCGGATCGTCGATGATCGGCCGGAAGACCGGTCCAAGGCCTCGACGACGAGCTGGGTGCTGATCGCGAAGCAGGCCGCCGCGCTCGATGCGCCGCGCCTCGCCGGACGCGCGGAAGTGCTGGCCCCGGACGATCGACGCGTGCTCTGGACCGACCAGTTCAACAACCTCCTCGGCGTGCTCAAGGCGCACCCGGGCATCGAGCTCGCCGCCCTCGCCGCCGAGGCGCGCGAACGCCTGCGCAGGAAGTAGCGCGGCGCGGAATCTGGGATACTGCGCGGCGAAAATTCCATGGACGCGCGCGCGCACCGGCGGCGCGCCTCGAACCGGACCCCGAAGGCAAGATGGCAACCCCCTCCACCGCCACGAAGCGCAGCGCCAAGATCATCGTCAGGACATCAGGGATCCACGGACGCGGCGTCTACGCGGCGCGAAAACTCGCAGCAGGCGAACGCGTCATCGAATACCGCGGGCGCCGCATCACGTGGGCGGAGGCCGACAAGGTGCCGTCGGCCGACCCGGACGACCCGAACCACACGTTCCTGTTCGCGCTCGGTGACGGCAAGTCCGTGATCGACGCGGCGCAGGGCGGCAACTCGGCACGCTGGATCAACCACTCGTGCGACCCGAACTGCGAGACCGAGGAGACCGACGACGGCCGCGTCTACATCCAGGCGCTGCGCGACATCCGGCGCGGCGAGGAGCTGTTCTACGACTACGGCCTGATCATCGACGAGCCGCTGACGAAGAAGCTCAAGAAGGACTTCCGCTGCCTGTGCGGGGCGGCGAACTGCCGCGGCACGATGCTCGCCGTCAAGAAGAAGGAAAAGAAGAAATCGAAGGCGAAGCGCGCCGAGGCGAAGCAGGTCGAGGCGGCGAAGCGCGTGGCCGACGGCAAGAAGCGCAAGGACGGAAAGGAAAAGGACAAGAAGCGAAGCAAGGACGCGAAAGGCAGCCAGGAAAAGAACCCGGGCAAGCGTCGCGACGCATCGTCGCGCAGCGCGGCCTGAAGCGAACCACGACACCCCCGAAGGAGACCCGCATGGCCCAGGCCTCGATGTACACGCTCTCGATTCCGGTCTTCGACCGCATCCTCGGCAACCTCGCCGGCATCCTCGACAAGGCGGCCGCCCATGCGGAAGCGCGCAAGATCGACCCGGCCGTGCTGCTCGGCTCGCGGTTGTATCCGGACATGTTCCCGCTGACGCGGCAGGTGCAGATCGCCTGCGACTTCGCGAAGGGCTGCACGGCGCGGCTGGCCGGGCAGCAGCCGCCCGCGTACGAGGACAACGAGGCGTCGTTCACCGACCTGAAGGCGCGGATCGCGCGCACGCGGCAATACATCGGCACGTTCGCCGCGGCGCAGATCGATGGCTCCGAGGACCGCGTCGTCGAGCTCCCGATGCGCGGCGAAACCCTGCGCATCGCCGGGCTGCCTTACCTGACGAACATGGTGCTGCCGAACTTCTTCTTCCACGCGACGACCGCGTACGCGATCCTGCGGCACAACGGGATCGAGCTCGGGAAGCGGGATTTCGTCGGGGCGCTGTAGGGGGCCGGCGTCAGGCGAGCCGCCGCAACTCGCGCACGAGCACCGACAGCTGCGCCAGGTCCGCCTGGCGCGACTCCGACAATTCCGCGATCAGCCGGTCGGCCCGCGCCAGCGCATCGCCGGATCGCGCCTCCCAAGCGGCGAGCAGCGCCGCGGCGTCGGACGTGCCGCTCGCGCCGCCCTGGCGCTGGAATACCTGCAGCGTCACCTCGCGCTGCAGTTCCGCGACGTCGTCCCCCAACGCGGTGCGCGCCCGCTCCTGCCAGAAATCGGACGACGACAGCGCGGCGATCCGCTCGGTCGCGCGCGCGAGCCCGAGACGACGGCCGACATCCAGATGCACCGCCGCCACATCGGCGACGGGTCGACCGCTGGATTCCGCGACGTCGCCGACGTCGAGCGCGAAATAGAGCGCCTCGGACGCGGCGACGCGCGCCGCCAGGTCGCGCGGCACGCCCGCATCGATCCACCGGTGAAGCTGCGCGGACGCCGCGCCGGCCGGGTCATGCCCGGCGCCGTCGGCCAGGGTCGAAGCGAGCGCCGCGACGACCGGCGTGAACCGCGCAATCGTCTCGGCCATCGGCTCCGGGAGCCGCCGCCAGTGAAGGAACCAGGTCGTCGCGCGCCGCGTCAACGCGCCGAGCTGGACCAGCATCTCGGCCTGCGTCGCATCGATGAGCCGATCGTCGAGCGCCTCGATCGCGGCCCATGTCGAGGCGAGGCCGAAGACCTCGCGCGCCAGCAGGTAGGCGCGAACGACCTGCAGCGGCGCGGCGCCCGACAGCTCGCCGACGCGGTGGACGAAGGTGATCCCGACGCGGTTCACCATGCTGTTGACGACGTGCGTCACGATGATCTCGCGCCGCAGCGGGTGGCGCTGCATCAGCGCGCCGAAGCGCTCGCGCAGCAGCGGCGGGAAATAGCGCAGCAGCGCCGTCGCGATCCACGGATCGTCGGGCAACGCCGTCTCGATCAGCTGGTCGAAGAGCCAGATCTTCGCGTAGGCGAGCAGCACCGAGAGCTCCGGGCTCGTCAGTCCCTCGCCGCGCTCCGCGCGCTCGGCCAGTTCGTCCTCGCCCGGAAGGAACTCCAGCCCGCGATCGATCCGGCCGCCGCGCTCCAGGAAGCGCAGGAAGCGCGCCTGCTCCTGCAGCGACTGCGGTCCGCGGCGGCGCGTCACCGACAGCACCTGGTTCTGGAAGCGGTTGTCGCGCAGCACGAGCGCCGCGACGTCGCTCGTCATCTCCACCAGCAGCTGGTTGCGCTGCTTTTCCGTCAGTTCGCCGTCGGCCACCGCGAGGCCGAGGAGGATCTTGATGTTGACCTCGTGGTCCGACGTATCGACACCGGCCGAGTTGTCGATCGCGTCGGTGTTGATCCGGCCGCCCGCGCCGCCGCAGCCGGATCGCGCATACTCGATGCGACCGAGCTGCGTGACGCCGAGGTTGCCGCCTTCGACGACGGCGCGGCACCTCAGGTCGCGACCGTCGACGCGCAGCACGTCGTTGGCACGGTCGCCCACGTCGGCGTGGCTCTCGCGCGACGACTTCACGTAGGTGCCGATGCCGCCGTTGTAGAGCAGGTCGACCGGCGCCTTCAGGATGGCGCTGATCAATTCGTTCGGCGCGAGCCGCTGCGCCTCGATGCCCAGCACCGCCGCGGCCTGGGGCGACACCGGGATCGACTTCGCCGAGCGCGGCCAGACGCCGCCGCCGGCCGACAGGCAGGATTCGTCGTAGTCGGCCCACGACGAGCGCGCGAGCGCAAACAGGCGCTGGCGTTCGGCGGCCGAGCGCGCGATGTCCGGATCCGGGTCGATGAAGACATGCCGGTGATCGAAGGCGGCGACAAGGCGGATGCACGGTGACAGCAGCATCCCGTTGCCGAAGACATCGCCGGACATGTCCCCCACCCCGACGACCGTGAACGGCGTCGACTGCGTGTCGACGCCCATCTCGCGGAAATGGCTCTTCGTGCTCTCCCACGCCCCGCGCGCGGTGATTCCCATCCGCTTGTGGTCGTAGCCCGCGGAACCGCCGGAGGCGAACGCGTCGCCGAGCCAGAAGCCGTACTCGCGGCTGATCCCGTTCGCGTAGTCGGAAAACGTCGCGGTGCCCTTGTCGGCCGCGACGACGAGGTACGGGTCGTCGGGATCGTGCCGGACGACCTGCGGCGGCGGCACGACGGCGCCGCCGACGAGGTTGTCGGTGATGTCGAGCAGCCCGCGCAGGTAGTCCTGGTAGCAGGCGACCCCCTCCCGATTGAGCGTCTCGCGATCGGCCGACGCGCCCACGCGCTTCAGCACGAAGCCGCCCTTCGAGCCCGTCGGGACGATGACGGCGTTCTTGACGATCTGCGCCTTCACGAGCCCGAGGATCTCGGTGCGGAAATCCTCCGGCCGGTCGGACCAGCGCAGGCCGCCGCGCGCGACGCGACCGCCGCGCAGGTGGACGCCTTCGAAGCGCGGCGAGTACACGAAGATCTCGAACATCGGGCGCGGCTGCGGCATCCCGGGCACGCGCGACGGATCGAGCTTGAAGGAGACGAACGGGCGGCGCGCGCCGGCGGCATCGGTGCGCCAGAAGTTCGTCCGCAGCGTCGCCTGCACCAGCGCCAGCAATTGCCGCAGCACGCGATCCTCGTTGAGGCTCGCGACCTTCTCCAGCGCCTCCTCGATCGCCTCGACCTGCCGCTTCTCGGCGTCGGCGCGCTGCGCCTCGCCCCCGGGTTGCGAAGGATCGAGCCGCAGCTTGAACAGGTTGATCCACATCCGCGTGATTCGCGGATGCGCCGCGAGCGTCGCCTCGACGAAGGACTGGCTCAGCCCGAAGCCGATCTGGCGCAGGAATTTCGCGTAGGCCCGCGCGATCACGATGTCATCGGCGTCGAGCCCGGCCCGCAGCACGAGGCGGTTGAAACCGTCGTTCTCGACCCGACCGTCGAAGATCCGCGCGAAGGCGCCTTCGAAGAGCGCCGCGACCGTGTCGGCATCGATGTCCTCGGCGGCGCTCGCCTGCAGCTCGAAATCGTGGATCCAGACCGCCGCGGCGGCGCTCGCCGCCGGGGTGATCCGCTGCGGGTTCTCGCTGAGCACGCGCACGCCCATGTTCTCCAGCATCGGCAGGCTCTCGGAAAGCACGACCGGGCTGCCGCGATGGAAGAGCTTGAAGCCGAAGCGCTCGCGGCCGCCTTCCAGCGGGCGGTAGAGGCTCAAGGCGAGCGGCCGCTCGGCGCTCAACGCGTCGATCCGCCGCAGGTCGACGACGGCCGCGCGGCCGCCGGCATGCTCGCGGTAGGCGGCCGGAAAGGCGCCGGCCCAGCGCCGGAACAGGTCGTTGCCGCGCGCCTCGCCCTCCTCGGCGATCAGCGCCTCGCGCAGGTCGTCGTCCCAGCGGCGCGCGGCCTGCGCGAGCCGGTCCTGCAGCTCGCGCCGATCGAACGCCGGCAGCTGCCCCGGCACCGTGCGCACCGTGATGTGGATCCGGGCCAGGATCGCATCCGTCATCAGCACGTCGAAGTCGGCGCCCTGCCCGGCGAAGGCCGCGGAGAGGATCTCGATGAAGCGGCGCCGCATCTCGGTCGAATAGCTGTCGCGCGGCACGTAGATGAGGCAGGAGACGAAGCGATCGAAGCGGTCGCGGCGCACGAAGAGGCGGAACGTGCGGCGTTCACCGAGCTGCAGGATCCCGAGCGCCGTCTCGTAGAGTTCGTCGGCGTCCATCTGCAGCAGCTCGTCGCGCGGAAACGTCTCCAGGATGTGGTGCAGCGCCTTGCCACGATGGCTGTCGGGCGCGAAGCCGCCGCGCACCAGCACCGCGGCAACCTTGCCGCGCAGCAGCGGGACTTCGGAGACGCGCGCGCTGTAGGCCGACGAGGTGTAGAGCCCGAGGAAACGATGCTCGCCGACCACGTCGCCGGCGGGACCGAAGCGCTTGACGCCCACGTAGTCGAGGTACGCCGATCGATGCACCGTGGCCCGCGTGCTCGCCTTCGTCGTGACGAGGATCGGCGTCGTGGCGCGCGCCATCGCCTGCGCCGCGGCGGGCAGCGCGGCGAACGAGCCGGACGGCGGCTCGGCGCCGTGCTCGCGAAGGATCCCGAGACCGGACCCGGTCACGAGCCGAAGCTCCATCCGCGGCTGCGCGACCGCGGCATCGCCCTGCACGAGATCGTGGCGTCGGTAGCCGAGCAGCACGATATGGTCGTCGGCGAGCCACTGCAGGAACTCGCGGCTCTCCTCGACCTCCTCCTGCGGCAGCGAGCCCGGCGCGGCTTCCAGCTCCGCGATCGCCTCGTGCAGGCGCTCGACGATGTGGGCCCAGTCCTCGACGCTGGCGCGCACGTCGCCGAGGACCCGCTCGACCCCGGCGGCGAGCTGCGAGCGCACCGCCGCGTCGACGACGCGGTCGACCTCCAGGTGCATCACCGACTCGAGCGAGGCACCGTGCCCCTGGGAACGCGGGCGCACCGCGACGACCTCGCCGGCCGCGTTGCGCTCGACCGCGATCACCGGGTGGATGATGAGATGCAGCGCCTGCCCCTGGCGGTTGACCTCCATCGACACCGAATCGACGAGGAACGGCATGTCGTCGTTGACGATCTCGACGATCGAGTGGCGCGACGTCCAGCCGTGCTCCGCGACCGTCGGCGACAGCACGCGCACGCGCGGAGTCCGCGCGTCGCGCCGACGCATCAGCTGCCACAGCGACAGCACGGCGCCGTAGAGGTCGTCGACCGCACGGCCGGCCAGCGACTCCGGATCGACCTCGGCGAAGAACTCGCCCGCGAAGGTGCGCAGCAGGGGTGCCTCGGCGGGCCCGACCCGCGCGTCGATCATCGAGAGCACCGCGTCGATCCGCTCCGCGTGCGCGGTCAAAGAGTTCATGGGGGTTCCTCCGGACGCTGCCGCAACACGGGGACGGCGTCGCGCAGTATGCCTGCGGGACCGGCGGGCGGATGCGGCGATGCAGCGCCGCGGGTGGGCGCGGAGACGGGTGGCGATCGTGGGGTGCTGGCACCCTCTCCCCCACCCCTCTCCCGCTTCGCGGGCGAGGGGCGACTCGGCGTCGCAATATGAGATGTCGCCTGCCTCGCTGACGACGGATC
>DATKPC010000054.1:0-3523 GCA_035524275.1 Burkholderiaceae bacterium | reverse complement strand
ACGCCTGAGCCGCCCACGGGACGCGCCCAAGCGACGGCAGCGTCGATCACTCCCCGGAATTCGGGCGCATTTATCGAGGCATCGGTCCTTGATCGGCACGGAATACTTGCCGCTCCGGCATGTCGCCCCGCCCACACCTTGTTCACGTGAATCGGTTTCTACAGCACACGGAGCCATCGGACTTCGAAACGGAAGCCACCCCGCGCACGATGTGGCGCTCGCTCGTCGGCCTCGTGCTTGCGGCAACCATTCCGCTCGTCATCTTCGGCCTCGGCGCCGCGTGGATGATCGTGCGCCAGGAACGCGCGGAGGCGGCCGCGGAAATGGAGAGCACCGCGACCGCACTGCGCATCGCGGTGGACCGCGAGCTGCTCAACCGGCTCTCGGCGATGGAGGTCATCGCCTCCGAGCTGAGCGTCGGCAGCCTGCAGCTGCCGGCGTTCGAATCCCGCGCGCGCTACCTGATCGCCACCCACAACGGCTGGCGCAACCTTGCACTGATCGACCCCTCGACGCACCGGTTCCTCGCGAGCGGCATGCCGATCGCGAGCGCGAACGTCATGACCTCGGTACCGTCGGCGGTCGACCAGGTCGTCGAGTCGCGCACCGCGATGATCGCCGGCGTCGTCCCGATGGGGGCGTTCCATTACGGACCGATCATCCTGTTCCTCGCCCCGGTCATCCAGGCGGGCGACGTGCGCTACGTGCTGTCGGTCACGATGGAGCCGAAGACGCTCAACGACATTTTCGCCGAGCAGCACCTGGACCCGGGCTGGACCGGCGCCATCGTCGACGACCACTTGTTGATTGCGGGTCGATCGCGCGACGCGGACCGCTTCGTCGGCAAGCGCGCGACGCCGACGCTCGCCGATCGGATCGCGAAAGGCCAGAGCGGCCTGTTCGCCGCGCTCAACCAGGAGGGCATCGCCGTCGAGACGGCCCTGAGCCGCTCGCCCCGCACCGGCTGGACGGTCGCGATCGGCGTCCCGGAACCGCAGTTCCAGGCCGGCGTGTGGACGACACTGCGCGATCTCGGCGCCGTGGCCGCGACGCTGTTCGCCGTCGCGGTCGCGCTGACGGGGTTCATCGGCCGCTCGATCATCCGCGACCGCAATGCGTACGAATCGGCGTTGCACGAGTCGCAGGCGCGCCTGAAGAAATCGCTGGCCGACTTCCAGGACCTCGTCGAGCGCGTCCCGGTCGGGATCTTCAAGTTCACGAAACTGAAGGACCGCCGCACGCGCTTCGAGTTCGTCAGCCGACGCTGGTGCGAGCAGATGGGTCTTTCGGAAAGTGCCGTGCTCGGCAACCCGGTGAGCATCCACACGGCGATCCATCCGGACGACCTGCCGGAGTTCAAGCGCCGCTCCGACGCGGCTCGAAACTCGATGCAGGACTTCGCGTGGGAAGGCCGCGTCAAAACGCCGCTCGGAACGCGCTGGATGCAGGTCGAGTCGACGGCGACGCAGATGCCCAACGGCGACGTGCTGTGGAACGGCATCCAGTACGACATCACCGATCGACGACGCAGCGAGCAGGACCTGCGGCGAGAGCGCGACAAGAGCCGCGCGCTGCTGCGCAGCAGCAGCGACGGCAATCACATCCTGGACGCCGACGGGCGCCTCGTCGAAGCGAGCGATTCGTTCTTCCGGATGCTCGGCTACGCGCGCGAGGAACTCATCGGCGAGGATGTCCGCGCGTGGGATGCCGGCGCGTGGTCCACCCCCGTACGCGAGCGGCTGGCGGAGCATTTCCTGTCGAAGTCCCCGAGGCTCTTCGAGGCCCGCCATCGACGCAAGGACGGCACGGTCTTCGACGTCGAGGTGACGACGCTGCCGCTGCAGATCGACGGCGAGGACTTCCTGTTCTGCTCGTCGCGCGACATCACCGAGCGCCTGCAGGCCGACGACAAGCTGCGGCAGTTGTCGCAGGCCGTCGAGCAGAGCTCCGAATGCATCCTGATCGCGAGCATCGACGGCACGATCGAGTACGTCAACGACGCGTTCGTCAAGACGACCGGCTACGCCCGCGAAGAAGTCATCGGCAGGAATCCGCGGATCCTGCAGTCCGGCCATACGCCGCCCGCGACGTACGCCGCACTGTGGAAGGCGTTGACGGACGGCCAGAGCTGGAAGGGCGAACTGCACAACCGCTGCAAGGACGGCAGCGAAACGATCCACTTCGCGGTGATCACGCCGATCCGGCAGGCGGACGGAACCATCAGCCACTACGTCGCGGCGCAGGAGGACATCACCGAGAAGAAGCGCAACGCGCTGGAGCTCGACCGCTACCGCCACCACCTGGAGGAACTCGTCGCGCAGCGCACCGCGGAACTCCTGCAGGCCAAGAAGGAGGCCGACGCCGCGAATCTCGCGAAGAGCGCCTTCCTCGCCAACATGAGCCACGAGATCCGCACGCCGCTCAACGCGATCACCGGCATGGCGCAACTCGTGCGCCGCGGCGGCCTGACGGCGCGGCAGCAGGAGCAGATCGGCCGCGTCGAAGCCGCCGGCGACCACCTGCTGTCGATCGTCAACGCGGTGCTCGATCTGTCCAAGATCGAGGCCGGCAAGTTCGTGCTCGAGGAGTCCCCGCTCAGCCTCGCCGGCATCGTCGACAACGTCGCGTCGATGACGATGACGCGCGCCAGGTCGAAGCGGCTGCGCGTGCATCGCGAGGTCGGCGAGCTGCCGCAGGCCCTGGTCGGCGACGCGACGCGGCTGCAGCAGGCGCTGCTCAACTACGCGTCCAACGCCGTGAAGTTCACCGAGGCGGGCAGCATCACGATGCGCGTGAACGTCGCGGACGAGACGGCCGGCGACGCGCTGATCCGCTTCGAGGTGGCCGACACCGGGATCGGGATTGCCCCCGAGGTGCAGCCGAGGCTCTTCTCCGCCTTCGAGCAGGCCGACAACACGATGACCCGTCGCTACGGCGGCACCGGCCTCGGCCTGGCGATCACGCGCAAGCTGGCCGAGATGATGGGCGGCGAGGTCGGCGTCGACAGCACGCCCGGCGGCGGCAGCACGTTCTGGTTCACGGCGCGGTTGGCGAAGCGCGACGCCTACGTGCCGACGGGGCCGAGTTCGGCGTCGGCGAGCGCCGAACGCCTGGCCGCCCTGCTGCGGCGCGACTTCAACGGAACGCGCGTGCTGCTCGCGGAGGACGAACCGATCAATCGGGAGATCACGACGCTGCTGCTGGCCGACGTCGGGCTCGACGTGCACGTCGCGCCGGACGGCGCCGCCGCGCTGCGGCTCGCCGCGGCGTCCACCTACGCGGTGATCCTGATGGACATGCAGATGCCGGAGATGGACGGCATCGAGGCGACGCGCCGGATCCGCGAGCTGCCCGCGCACCGGCGCACGCCGATCATCGCGATGACCGCCAATGCGTTCGCCGAGGACAAGGCGATGTGCCTGGCGGCCGGGATGGACGATTTCGTGACGAAGCCGGCGAAGACCGAAGTGCTGTATGCGCACCTGCTGCACGCCCTGTCGCAACGGGCGGCGGACGGCGGGAC
>DATKPC010000053.1:0-21351 GCA_035524275.1 Burkholderiaceae bacterium | reverse complement strand
GAATCCGCGCGCCTCAAGATCGCGGTCGCGAATTGAATCGTAGCGAGCCGCCTCCCGATGCTGCGATCCGTCGACCTCGACGACCAGCCGGCACTCGAAACAGACGAAGTCGACGATGTAGGTGCCAATCGGATGTTGGCGGCGGAATTTCCATCCGAAAGTTCGATGCGCCCGCAGCAGGTACCAGAGGCGCCGTTCGGCATCCGTCGATTCGGAACGCAGCCGTCGCGCTCGCGCGCGCAAAGGTTGCCATGGAACGGGGCTGATGGTCGCCTCGCGCGCGCACGCGTCGGGTTGAACGTGGCGGGAAGTCTGCGGTGAGCTGCGGCTCGCGCGCGATACTGGCGGCGGTAGTGTGGTGCGAGCGGCCCTCTCCCCCACCCCTCTCCCGCTTCGCGGGCGAGGGGAGTTCCGGCGTCAGCCGTTGGGCAGCGCGTCAATTCTCGACGACAAGACTCCCCTCGCCCGCGCGAGCGGGAGAGGGGTGGGGGAGAGGGTGTCAACAGCCACCCCCGCCGCACCGGCCCGCGGACTATCCAAAGACCCCGTATTCGACCTGCAGGATCTGGCCATTGGCCGTATTGATCAGCAGCGCGTCGCCGTCGTCGCGGACCCACTCGTAGCCCATCGGCGGAATCTCGAGCCCGAAGAGCCAGTAGTCGGCGATGATGTAGGGCGCCGCCCAGAATGCCCGCGGCAGCACCTGCCCGTAGACCCAGCGATGCGCGGCCCAACCCGGCGGCCGGTGATACGGGCCAATCCGATAGACCCGCGGCGCCTGGAAATTGTGCTGGTATGCGCCGCGATCGAACTCGCGCGGTCGCGCATCCCAGCCATGCGGCTCCGCCGGGCGTTCGTAGCCGCCGGGCCCCGGATGCGGTTCGCCGCGCCTCTCGACGGGCGGGTGACCGTGATCGCGGTCCTCGGCCATCGCCGTGCCCGCGGCCAGGGCCGCCATCACCGACAACGCAGAAACCAGTGTCCTGGATCGGTTCGTCATCAATCTTCTCCTTTAACCATGGGGACCATCCAAGGCGCGCCGACGTCTTGGTGGCCGGCGTCGCTCCGTGAGTTGGATGGGCGGCGGCAACACAAGTTCGCCGCCGCGTGTGATCGTGTGTTGAACAAGGGGTTACAGGTGGTCAGGGTACTTCGGCCCGCCGATCACGCGGTACCACGCGGAAAGATGAACGTCGCTCGCGCCGTTTCGCCCTTGACGACGGCGAGATCGGACTTGTGCAGCGTCCGGCCGCCGAGTGTGGCCGTCATCCGATAATGGCCCGGCGGCAACTTCACCAGCATGAACGGGCCTTGCGACTCGGCCGCAAAGACGGTCTTGCCTGCCTTGTCCATGATCTGCACTTTCGCGTCGGCCGTGAATTCATTGACGACGTGGTTGGCCTTCGCACTGGCGGGACCTGCCTTCTCGAGCAGTTCGATCGCCAGCGGATAGGTGTCGAGCGATTTCTCGAAAGTCTTCGCCGCGCGATAGTCGTCGCCACCGCTCACATAGGCAATGCCGTTGTCCACGCTGGGCTTCGGCAGCCGCGTGTCGTCGGCCATACTCGCGCGACCGATCAGCAACGCCGCGGCGGGGATCAGGATCTGGGCGGCTCGACGCCACCCGGCTCGTGCATGCGTCCGCATTTTCTGGCTCCTCGACCCGGAACCGGCCCCGCGGAATCGGAGCCGCGTCCCCGCCCATCGCAAGGTGGGCGGACACGAATCCGAGCACGATGCGAGGCTAGTCGCTGCGAATTAGCATTCGGTTAAGGACCGCGGGGCCGCGGCAGGCGATCGGCGGTCCACGCCATCTGCAACGACAGCAGATGCTGGCCATCCGGCGCGTCCCAGCCGTGAGATCCGACGACCGCGGCCCCCTGCGCGAGATAGAAGCGCTGCGCCGCGGCGTTCGATGCCAGCACATAGAGATGAAGCGCGCGGGGCGGCACCGACGCGCGGCAGAAGCCTGCCGTCTCGGCGAGAAGCCGCGCGCCGAGGCCGTGGCCCTGGAAGCCACGCGACACGTGCAGGTTGTCCAGCAGGCAGCCCCACGCCGGATCCTCGTCGAGGAAGGCGCACGCGAAGCCGACCACATCCGTGCCGTCGTCGGCGACAAGGACGCGTTGCCGTGGCGACGGCTCGCGGAAGCGTTCGCGCCAGACCGCGACGCGATCGGCAACGACGCGCTGCGCGAGATAGCTGTCGCTCAGCGCGCCGCGATACGCGAATTGCCAGCTTGCCGCGTGCAATGCGGCGATCGCCGTTTCGTCGGAGGGCACCGCGGCGCGGATGATCATGGGCGTCGGTCGTCACGAACGGAAGGGGGAGAGCGCGCCCGCGAGAACCGCTCAGGCCGCCACCCGGCGTGCCCATCCACGCCCGGCGCCCGGCCGTCATCCCCGCAAGCCCACCCTCTCATTATCATCCGCGATTTCCTCCCGCCGCCTTCGTGCCGCTCCGCTCGCCGATGCAACCCGTCGTCGCAACCGCCGCAGCCTGGCGCGGGATCGCGCCGCGATCCCGCGCCCCGCACGGGACGGCGCTCCTCGCGCTGCAAACGCTGCGCCTGAAGCGCTCGACCTCGCCTCGGCCCACGCCGCGATGAAAACGACGCCGCTGCCCCGGGCCATCTGGGTCCTCGGCTTCGTCAGCCTGTTCATGGACGTCTCGTCCGAGATGATCCACAGCCTGTTGCCGATGTTCCTCGTCGGCACGCTCGGCGT
This sequence comes from Burkholderiaceae bacterium, assembly GCA_035524275.1. Classification (GTDB taxonomy): domain Bacteria; phylum Pseudomonadota; class Gammaproteobacteria; order Burkholderiales; family Burkholderiaceae_F; genus DATKPC01. Next base: position 18,625 of record DATKPC010000053.1, on the reverse strand, counting down.
CAGCGTGCTGGTCGTCGGCGTCATCGAAGGCCTTGCCGAGGCCACGGCGCTGGTGACGAAGATCTTTTCCGGCGCGCTGAGCGACTACCTCGGCCGGCGCAAGCTGCTGGCGGTGCTGGGCTACGGGCTCGCGGCGGTCACGAAGCCGGCCTTCGCGCTCGCGCAGGGTGCCGGCCTCGTCGTCGCGGCGCGCTTCATCGATCGCGTCGGCAAAGGCATCCGCGGCGCGCCGCGCGACGCGCTCGTCGCCGACCTCGTCGCGCCGGAACGCCGCGGCGAGGCCTACGGCCTGCGGCAATCGCTCGACACGGTCGGCGCGTTCGTCGGGCCGCTGCTCGCGACGCTGCTGATGCTCGCGTTCTCCGGCAACTTCCGCGCCGTCTTCTGGATCGCGGTCATCCCGGCACTCGTGTCGGTTGCGCTGCTGCAGGCGGGGATCCACGAGCCGGCGCATGCCGACAACGCGGCGCCGCGCAACCCGATCCGGGGCGAAGCGCTGCGCCGCCTCGACGCAGCCTACTGGCGGGTCGTCGTCATCGGCGCGATCTTCACGCTGGCGCGGTTCAGCGAAGCCTTCCTGGTGTTGCGCGCGGTCCAGGTCGGCGTCGCACCGGCGTTCGTGCCGCTGGTGATGGTCGCGATGAACATCGTCTATTCCACGTCGGCGTACCCGTTCGGCAAGCTCGCCGATTCGATGAGCCACGCGAAACTGCTGGCGCTCGGCCTCGCGACGCTCGTTGCTTCCGACCTCGTCCTGGCGCAGGCCGGCGGATGGACGAGCCTGTTGGCCGGCGTTGGCCTCTGGGGGCTCCACATGGGAATGACGCAGGGCCTGCTCTCCGCGATGGTCGCGGATACGGCGCCGGCGGACCTGCGCGGGACGGCATTCGGACTCTTCAACCTCGTGAGCGGCATCGCGATGCTGCTCGCCAGCGCGGTCGCCGGGCTGTTATGGGACGAGCTCGGATCGCAGGCGACGTTCGTGGCCGGGGCGGGTTTTGCGATGGCGACGCTGGTGGCGCTGGCGGCGGATCGGATCGGCGCGCGGACGCGTTCAGGTCGATAGCCGGGGCGACCCGGGCACCGTTGCCCCGATTTGCCGCGACTTCCCGGCGCTCCACAAGGATCTGCAATCCGCCACCGGATGCAGCAGGACCACGCTCCCGCAATCCGTGCCGCCGAGGTCACCCAGGTCGACGCCAGTCGCAAGCGCGCCAAATTCATGCTCGCGACGCCGGAGGGGCGCGACAAGGCGGCGGGAACTGGGCGGAACGCAGGCCGCCTTGGACGCCTGGGTTCCGCAGGTCGAGAAGTTCCTCGCGCTCGCCGCGACGAAGAAGTTCTCGGAGACCGACGCCGAGACGCAGCAGATGGACGCGCAGACGTCGGAGTTGAACGCCCGCGCGGATGCATCGATTCGGCAGACGGTCGAACGGAGGAAGTCCGTGGCCGGCGAGGTCGCGGCGCCCGTCGGCCCCCAGCGACAGCGCCTGCCGTCGCCCGCGCCTCTCGGTGGCGTGGCGCCAACGCCACGCCCCATCACGCGAGCGCGTAACGCCTGCGCGCGCGTCGTCGACCACCAAGGCGCCGTACTTAGCATCCGCGCGCATGCACGAACGCCGGCCCTCGTGGAGCCATTCCGCATCGGCCGCATTTCGCTGCACGCCAAAACAAACCTGAGGGAGGATGCCCATGCCACGTCTTGATAAGTTCCCTGCGTTCAGCCTGATCGCGTGCGCCGTGCTCGCGACCGGCTGCGCCTCGACACCGCAGCAACCGGCCGTTCCGGCCATCGCGGCCGCGCCCGCCGTCGACCCGGCGGCACTGGCCCGCGCCGAAGCGGAGAAGCACGCTGCGGCCGAGAAGGCCCGCGCCGATGCGTTGGAAATGAAGCTGAAGCAGGCCGAAGCGGACGCCGCACGCGCGCGCGCCGATGCGAGCCAGCGCGCGCCCGCGCCGGCGCCCGACACCGGGCTCTTTCCGCCGGATGCACAGCCCGGGCACTGCTATGCGCGCGTGCTGACGCCGCCGCAACTGAGAACGGTGACCGAGACCGTCACCGTCAAGGAGGCCTCCGAGCGCCTGGTTTCCGAGCCGGCCGTCTACAAGGACGCCCCGGAACAGGTCCTGGTGCGCGAGGCGTCGAAGCGGATCGAGACGGTTCCCGCGGTCTACGAGACGATCACCGAAAGCGTCCTGGTGAAGCCGGCCGGCAAGCGACTCGTCGAGGTGCCGGCGGTCTACCGGACGGAATCCGAACGTGTCGTCGACGAGCCGGCGCACACCGACTGGAAGCGTGGCCCGGCCGGCTCGGTGCCGGCATCGCTTGCGGCCGGCGGACGCGTGCTGGATACGCAGACGGTCGGCACCGGCGAGGTGATGTGCCTCGTCGAGGTCCCGGCGACGTACAAGACGATCACGCGCCAGGTTCTCGTCAGCGCCGCGCACACCGAGGAAGTCGAAGTCCCGGCGGAATACCAGACGGTGCAGCGCCAGGTCGTGAAGTCGCCGGCGTCGACCCGCGAAGTCGACATCCCCGCCGAATACCGGACCGTCACGAAGCGCGTCCTCGTGACGCCGGCGCAGACGCGCCACATCCCGATCCCGGCGGAGACCCGCGACGTCACGCATACCGAGCAGGTCGGCACGCCGAAGCTGGGCTGGACGAACGTCCTGTGCGACGTGAACGCGACCCACTCCACGATCCAGGGGCTGCAGGCTCGCCTGCACAAGGCCGGCTACTACAGTGGCCCGCTGAACGGGACGATCACGCCGGCGACGCAGTCGGCGGTGAACGCGTTCGCGCGCGACAACAAGCTGCCGTACGGTACGAACTTCATCAGTACCGACGTCATGAAGTCGCTGGGGATGTCGCTGTAGGACGCGGATCGCTGCGCCGCTTTTGGGGCGGGAGCGCGGCGCGACGACCCTCTCCCCCACCCCTCTCCCGCTTCGCGGGCGAGGGGAGTCTCGTCGTCGCGATGGCATACGACGTCCGCTTGGATGACGCCGGAACTCCCCTCGCCCGCGAAGCGGGAGAGGGGCGGGGGGAGAGGGCGCATGACTGACGCCCACGCTCAACCCCGCGCCGTCCGCGGACGATCAGTCACATCGCCGCCGCGCCACCCGACGCGTGCGGACACGTCGCCTGCGCGAAGTCGCGCAACACGTCCTGCCGCGACTGTTCCCAGGGTCGCTGCGAGGTGCCGGCCTCGGACTGCGCCAGCACCCGGCGGCAATGGTGGTCGAGCGACCTGCGGTCGAGCAGCGCGACGTCGCCATCGCGGCCGTTGCGGTGCCACGCGTACGCCACGCTGAGCGGCGCATAGTTCACCGGCCCCGGCACCCGGCGCCGATTGAAGAGCCGTTGCATCACGCCGGGTGGGCGCGGCATGTACGTCGAGGCGACCCGCATCTGCTCCGCGCCTTCGGCGACGCGACCGGATTGCAGCAAGGCCCATGCGTAGTCCGTCGGCAGGTCCAAGCCGAAGCGGCTGATCTGCGGCCCGAAGCTCGACGACTCGATCAGCGCCACGGCGTTCGCTGCGCGACCGTGGCTGACCTCGAAGCGGGCCGTCGCGCCGAGGACCTGTTCGAGCGCACAGCGGCAGTCGTCCGCCGATTCCGCGCGCATCCGCAAGTCCGCGAGCTCGGCCGCGGCGCGGTCGCTCTCGCCGGCCAGGTCATGGGCCTCCGCGAGGCGCAGGCGCACATCGATCGTCGCGGCGAAGCCGTCGGGCCGGATCGCCATCGCGCGCGCCACCCCCGCCTCCAGCACCGCGGCGCGCGCCGCGGGCGGGGCCCTCAGCGATCGCCAGAAGATCCCGCCGAGCCAGGCCTGCTCGATGGACGCGATCGAATGCGCGACACCGTTTCGTCCGTCGGCGACGAGTTGCTCGAGCCGCCGGTCGTGCTCCGCGCCCTCGGCGTTTTCGGCGATGAAATAGGCCAGGTCGACGCGGCGGGCGTCGGCCGCGTCGAGGTCCTTCGCGAGGCCGGCAAGGCGCGCGACCGCCGCAGCCCCGTCGTCGTCCTCGTCTTCCGCGCGTGCATAGGCGGCATCGAACGCGACCTGCGCCGCCGTGCGCGGCGGCCGGGAAGCCTGCCTTACCGCGACCGAAGCCGCGGCGGCGCCCGCCGGAGGCCACGCCAGCCACGCCACGGTCGACCAGAAGGCGAGGAGCGTGCCGAGGATCAGGATGCTCTGCAGCGGCGCGGCCTTCATCACGGACCGTCGCGTCATCACCGCCTTCACCGCGGCGGCGAGCGTCGTGAACGTCTGCACCGGGAACGTCCTGCACGCGACGTCGAAGAGGTGTCGAACCTGCTCGCCGCGCTCGAGGCCCGGCTGCCACTGGCGCTGCAGCACCATCGCGCGGTATTGCGGCCGCATCCCCAGCACCAGGACGACGGACAGCGCGATCGCGGCCGGTGCGCCCTGCCACCACGCGAACGCCGCGATCGCGACCGCGCTGGCGCCGGCGAAAACGAGCCGGCTGCGCGGCCACCGGGCGAAAAGCGCGATCTCGACCAGCTGGCCGCCATCCAGCGGCGTGATCGGCAGCAGGTTGAACCCGTTCACCATCACGGCGATCACGCCCAGCTGGTCCCAGTCGAAGCCCCAGCCCGGCAGCGCCCGATGCGCCTGCGCCACGAGGATCGCGAAGCCTGCGAGAAGCCCGGGAAAGGGTCCGGCGAAGAGGATCAAGGCCTGCTTCGCGGCGGAGATCTCGCGCGGCTGGCCGGTGACGAGCGCTCCGACGAAAGGAATGAAGAACATGCTCATGTCGCGGTAGCCGTAGCGGCGCATCATCAGCGCATGGCCCATCTCATGGACGAAGATCACGACGACGAGCATCACCGCGGTCGTCCAGTTGATCGCGAGGCCGAACAGCAGCAGCGTCGCCGCGCCGGACGCGACGAGCACCGCCGCCTTGACGTTGTGCCGCGGCGGTCGCTGCGCCTGCTGCGCCTCCAGCGCCAGGTAGTTGCGCGTGAAGTACGACGCGCGATGCTCGCCGCTCGTCGCCGCGGACGCATAGGCGCGCGCCAGCTTCCGACGGTGCCGCAGCCAACCGAGTGCCGCGCCGAATGCGCGGCGCAGCGTCGGATGCAGCGTGCCGCGGTCGGCCGCGATCGCGCGCTGCTCGAGCAGCCGCGGCACGAAGTCGGCGATCATCCGCTCGAGCGCGTCGCAGAATTCGTCGCCGGAAACCGGTGCAAGCTCGACGCGCTGGATCCGCGCGACGTGCGCCGCCCAGTGCGCCTGCAGCGAGTCGGCGTACGGGTCTTCGGTCAGCGTGTGGGCCGGCTCCGCGAACTGAACCCAGGCCATCCGGTTGCTCGTATGCAGCCAGGTTCCATCGGCTCGGCGGCTGAAGAACGACACCGGGTAGCCGATGTTGCCGCCCGGCTGCAGCCGAAGATGCGCGAAGGCCGGCGACGTCGCGTGCCGGAACAGCACCATCACGTACGGCGGCAGGTCCGATTCGACGATGCCGGCGCGGATCGGCACGAAGCCCAACGCCTCGAGGTCCTTGACCGCGGCCGCCTGGTCGTCCGCGAGCGGCGGCACCGCGTCGAGCGCACGCGGCCGCAGGATCGAGAACGTCATCCGCAAGACCTGGACGAGGACGACCGCCGCCATCAACAGTTGCAGCGCGACGTACGCGAAGGCGAAGTACAGCAGCGGCGCGAGCTGACGCATGCGGAAGGTCGGATCTCGGGTGCGGACTAGGCGAGCGCCCGCCGCGAGCTTCCGGCACCGGCGGCCCGACGGCAATCCGGCGGCGGTGCCGAGGCGACGGGCGGCCGCCCTCGAGATCGCGGCCGGCAAGGTGCCGGCGGCGGGTCCGCCTCACCCGGCCCTGCCGACCTCGCGGGCCCAGCGGGCCCGCGGAGCATGCGCGGCAGAACCCTTGTTTTCTCCCTCTCCCGCGTGCGGGAGAGGGGACCTGCTGCACGGAACCGGCTGATCCGTGGCATCGCAGACCGGGCGGACGGGTGACAGTCCCGTCCGCCGCGCACGCCCTCAGATCGGCGCCAGGCCGCCGAGAAAATCCGCGACGATCTGCAGAACGAGGTCCGGCCGCTCGCGGTGCGGAACGTGGCTGGTATCCGGAAGCACGTGGACGTACGCCTCGCCGCCGGCATGCTCGCCGATCAGGTCCGGATGGATCGTCGAGCCGTATTCGTCGTCCACGCCGTGGATCGCGAGCACCGGACAATGCACCTGCGGCAGGACGCCGACCATCGTCCACGATGCGAACGGCTCGCTCAGCCAGTTCTCGATCCAGGCATCCAGGACCCAGCGCGCCTTCGCGCCGTGATAGCGCGCGAGGCGCTCGACCTGCGCCGGATCCTTGAACTGCTCCTTGGCGGCGCGGATGCCGTCGAGCGTCCGATCCTCCGGGAACACCTGCGCGGCCTCGGTGATCAGCGCCCGGCAGTCCGCGGCGTACAACGCCGCGCAATGGATCGCCATGCCGCCGCCGACGCTGTGGCCGAACGGTATGAAGCGCCGCAGCCCGAGCTGCTCGCGGACCGACGGAAAGTAGTGCGTCGCCTCGTCGCCGACGAAGTCCACCGGCGGCAGTTCGGCTCGCGGATCCGATTTCCCGAACCCGAGCCGGTCGTACGCGACGACATGCTGTCCGGTCGCATGCGCCAGCCGCGCCGGGAAATCGCGCCACAGCGCGACGCAGCCGAGCGAATCGTGGAACAGCACGATCGGGCTGCCGGCATGCAGCTGCGGCGCGGCGCCGGCCGGCGACCAGGTCCGGGCGAAGAGGCGTCCCTCGGGATGGACGATCCAGTGGTCGTGCGTCGATACGTCGTGGGCAGGCGTTCGTTTCACGGTGCGGATTTCAATGCGCGGGACGAGCCCGCGCCGGATTTCAGCCCGGGTCGGCGTCGTCCTTCGACTTCAGGCCATAGCTCTTGAACTTCTCGACGACGCGCGCCATTTCGTCGTCCGGCAGGACCGGCGGGTCGCCGAGCTGCAGCGCGGTCACGTACTGCCGCGCCAGCGTCTCGACTTCGATCGCGAGCCACATCGCCCTGGCCAGGTTCGGCCCGGTCGCGATCATGCCATGGTGCTCCAGCAGGCACGCGGTACGCCCTTCAAGCGCCTTCAGCGCGGCCGTCGACAGTTCCGGCGTGCCGTAGGTCCGATAGTCGGCGCAGCGTATCGAATTGCCGCCGCCGACCGCAACCATGTAATGGACCGCCGGGATCGACATTTTGTGGATCGCGAGCGCGGTGGCGTAGGTCGGATGCGCGTGCACGACGGCGTGGATTTCCGGCCGCGCCGCATAGATGTCGCGGTGAAAGCGCCACTCGCTCGAGGCGGCGAGGCGATGCTCGTAGCCGCCGTCGAGCCGCATGTCGACGATGTCCTCCGGCGCCAGTTGGTCGTAGGCGATGCCGCTGGGCGTGATCAGCATTCCGTGGCCGCCGCGGATGCTGAGGTTTCCGGAAGTGCCGTGGCTCAGCCCCGAGCTGTTCAGTTTCAGCGCGTGCGCAATGATCTGCTGTCGCAGTTCCAGGTCCTTCACGCGGTGTCCTCGTGGAAGTCCAGCGCGGCACGGCCGTCGCGAACACCGGGCTGCGCGTCCAGCAGCGGAAGAAGCCGCAGGCTTCCCTCGTGCGTGACGACCACGGCTCGACCCGTCGCCCGGCGCAGCCACCCGCAGGCGACGAAATGCCGGAACAGGTCGTCGGCCAGCTGGCCTGCCAGGTGATCGCGCCGCTCCGACCAGTCCAGGCACGCGTACGCGTAACGCCGCTTCGCGCTCGGCGCGCGCGGCGCCAGGCCCAGCGTCGAAAGCCATGACGCGCCGCGCACGGTGAGATCGAAGCCGGCGGCCGCGGCGCGCAGGCCACCGGCCGCCTGGATCGCGTCGTAGACGCGCACGCCGAGGTGTCCGGCGAGGTGGCCGTAGCAGCAGCGGGCATAGCGCAAGCCCTGCCGCTGCGGCCGCGACCATTCGCGTTCGTGGCTGCCGCGCTCCGCGACGAGCGCGAGCGCCTCGAGCGCGTGCGCGACCTCCGCATCGGCGAGGCGGTAGTAGCGATGGCGGCCGCGCGGTTCGCAGACGACGAAGGCCGCCGCCAGCAGCTTCGCGAGGTGGCCGCTTGCCGTCGCCGGCGTCACCGACGCGACGTCGGCGAGTTCGCTCGCACTGGCGAATTCGCCGGACAGCAGGTAGGCCAGCATCCGCGAACGGGCCGGATCGGCGACCATCGCGGCGGCGCGGGCAAGTCGCGGTTCGTGGGTCGGCATGGCGGCACTCAGATTAGCGCGGAAAGCGAATCTTCCGGGGCCGCGGCGCGTTCCTTCATGCCGTAGTCCCGCATCACGGCCGCGACCCGCAGGCGGTAGTTTGCGAAGATCCCGCTGCGCCCCGCCTGCTGCGCGTCGCGGTGGGTCGCCTGGCAGCGCCAGTTGCGCACCGCCGCCTCGTCGCGCCAGAAGCTCAGCGACAGGTAGCGCCCCGGTGTCGTCAGGCTCTCGAACCGCTCGACCGAGATGAAGCCGTCCGTCGCCTCCAGCGCCTCGCGCAGGCTGGACGCCAGCTCGAAGTAGCGCGGTGCCTCGCCATCGTGCGGCTCGACCTCGAAGATCACCGCGATCATGGCGCCACCTCGCGCGACCGGTTCCGGGTCGCATCGACGTCCTCGACCCAGGAGCGCTCTTCGCGCAGGATGAAGCGGCGTTCGGCCGCGAAGTCGAAATTCGCGCGCCCTTCCCGATCCGCGCGCAGCGCGGTTCGATAGCGCTCGTAGGCGCCCAGGCTGTCGAAGCCGATCAGCCCCCAGGCGACGTCGTTGCTGCCCTCGTGCGGCAGGAAGTAGCCGACGAGGTTCCCGCCGCAGCGTGGAATGATCCGCCCCCACGCTTCGGCGTACTGCCGGAACGCGGCGCGCTGGAACGGATCGATCTGGTAGCGGATCAGGCAGGTAATGGACATGGCGGCGTCTCCTCAGGGTGACGAGGTGCCATCTTGCCGGTGGCGGCGTCGGGAATGTTTCGGTGAGCGCCGAAGGAATCGGTCCGGAGGGCGCCCGGCGCGCCGGCGCCGGCCCTCTCCCCCACCCCTCTCCCGCTCGCGCGGGCGAGGGGAGTTCGGGCGTCATCTAAGCGGACGTCGTGCGCCATCGCGACGACGAGACTCCCCCCGCCCGCGAAGCGGGAGAGGGGTGGGGGAGAGGGTCGCCTCAGAAATACAGCCGATTGATCGTATCGACGACGCAGGCCGGACGCTCGCCGCCTTCGATCTCCACGGTCACCCGCACGACCGCCTGCACCCCGCCGTCGAACGGCTCGGCCTTCACGAGTTCACCGTGCCCACGAATCCGGCTGCCGACCTTCACCGGCGCCGGGAAGCGGACGCGATCGGTGCCGTAGTTGACGCCCATACGGCACTCGACCTGCAGGATCCGCTCGAGGAAGTAGCTGCCGGCGATCGACATCGTCAGGAAGCCGTGCGCGATGCAGGCGCCGAACGGCCCCTTCGCGGCGCGCTCCGGATCGACGTGGATCCACTGGTGGTCGCCGGTCGCCTCGGCGAAGCGATCGATCCGGTCCTGCGTCATTTCCAGCCAATCGGTCGTGCCCAGTGGCTGGCCAATCCGCGCATAGAGGTCGTCGGCAGAGCGAATCACGGTGCTCATCGATGGAAGTCCCAGGGTATCCACGCACGTCGTGGCGAGTCGTGCTCGCTAGTATGCCGCGCGGATCACCCACCCGCCGACGACCGGTTCCGGAACATGGCCCTCGGCAGCGCTCGCAGCGCCGGTGTGCAGGACCTCGCGGCCGCAGCGGTCGCCGGCGTCATCCGGTTCGGACGCCTGAAGCTCGCGCGACAGGCGGAGGCGCCGCGTCCGCGGCACGACAGGTTGCGGCTGTTCGTCCCACGTCTCCATGCATGCCGCCGCCGCGAACCCAACCACGCCTCCCGGCACGCGTAGACTGCCTCGCTGCACGCGCGCCTCGCGCGCCCCTCGTCGACATTCCGCATGCTGACCGCCAACTACCTCCTGACCTCGCTGGTCGTCGTCCTCATCCCCGGCGCCGGCGTCCTCTACACGATCTCCACGGCGCTGGCCCGCGGCCGGCGAGCGAGCTTCCATGCGTCGGTCGGCTGCACGCTGGGCATCGTGCCGCACCTCGTCGCGACGATTTTCGGCCTCGCGGCCGTGATGCACGCGGGAGCCGTCGCGTTCCAGGGACTGAAGCTGGCCGGCGTCGCCTACCTGTTCTACCTCGCGATCGCGACGTGGCGCGACCGCAGGGCTTTCGCGGTGCAGCCGGCGCAGGACCGGGACCCGGGCGACGCGCGATCGATCATCCTTCGCGGCCTGCTGGTGAACGTCCTGAACCCGAAGCTGACGATCTTCTTCCTCGCCTTCCTGCCGCAGTTCGTCGACCCGGCCGATCCGTCGCCGCTCCGCCAGCTGCTGGGCCTGAGCGGCATCTTCATGGCGATGACGCTCGCGGTCTTCATCGTCTACGGCGTGCTTGCGCACGCGTTCCGGCAGGCGGTCATCGAATCGCCGCGCGTGCAGTCGTGGTTGCGCCGCGGCTTCGCGAGCGTGTTTGCGGCGCTCGGGGCGGAGCTGGCGCTGGCCGATCGATAGTCGCGGCTCGAAGCGACGTTCCGCACCGGCGGGTCCGGATTGCCGCCTCTCGTCAACGACTGGGGCAACTTCACGGTCCACCCGAGCGGTTTCCTGCCCGACGACCTCGCCGGAGCGGATCCGCGGCTCGCGGATGGCGCGCGACCTGTCGTTCCCGCTGGACCTGCTGCACATCGTGCCGCTCACCGCGGCGACCTACCGGCAGCTTCACGCGCCGCTCGGCATCTGGCCGCGCCGGGCGTTCGGGCGGAAATCGTGATGCCGGGCAAGCGCGGCCGCGAACCGCAGCGCCGCGCTGCCGCACGCGAAGTTCAACCCGCCAAATGAAACGCCTGTTGCAGGAACCCGTGGACCCTCTGCACCGCATCGGCCCGCGCCGCCGCGTTCGGGTGCAGTTCGGCGCCGCGCTGCATGCAGCCGTGCATGTAGCTGATCAGCGCCAGGCCAGAGACCCCGTCGACCGGCTTGCCGGCCATCCGGACGACCTTCCCGCTGGAGAAATCGACGACGACGTCGCAGTTGCGCGCGTTCTCGATCATGCCGTACGACCCGTCATAGCCGCCGACGACGTCGAAGTCGTGATAAACACCGGGATAGGTCTGGAACGTCACGGCGTTGCCCTGCGCCCGGATCCAGTCCGCGAATTCGCGCGTCGGCGCGACCGGCACGAGGTTGTCGGCCTCGCCGTGGAGGAACAGCATCGGCGCGCGGTTGGTCGCGGTGTCGCGATACTGCGGCTCGGCCGACCCGTAGAACACGACGTGCGCGGCGAATTTCGCGTCGGTCGGCGCCAGCACGCCGAGGCGCGCGCTCTCCAGTGCGGCCTCCATCGCGACGGCGCCGCCGCGCGACCAGCCCATGATGCCGATGCGCCCCGGATCGAAACGCGGATCGGCCTGCAGCACCTTCACCGCCGCGAACGAATCGGCGAGATCCGCGAGACTGCGCAGCTTGCCCTGGTCGGTCGCGCTGTCACCAATGCCGCGAGGCCCGAAGCTGTCGACGAGCACGGCGGCGACGCCCCATTCGTTCAGCGTCCTGGCCCATGCGCGCAGGTTGTCGCCGTTGGGGCCGGAGAGTCCGCCGCTGCCGTGCTTCAGGATCATGATCGGGAGCGGTCCGCCCGCGCCGGCGGGCAGGTAGAGATACCCGGTGACGGTGACCGTGGCGCCCTGGCCGTGCAGGTATTCCGTCAACGAGGTCGGCGTCCGCGACGGGATCGACAGCTTTTCCTGCGCGCTGGCGGCGGACCACCCGACGCAGGCCGCCGCGAACAGGGCGAGGCATCTTGCGGTGTACTTCATGGCGGGCTCCTGGACTTCGAATGCCTATCGAAGTCCAGGCTAGCCCTTGGCGGGGCGGCGTCACTGACAAATGTCAGCGGGGTGCTGGAGAGAGCCGGTCAGCCGGCCGTCGCCCCGAGCAGGAACTCCCCGCCTAGCTCTTCGGCTGCGGCACGATCCTCAAGTACGGCTTCGGCGCGCTCCACCCGTCCGGGAACATCTTCTTCGCCTCGTCGTCCTTCACCGACCCGGCGATGATCACGTCGCCGCCGGGCTTCCAGTTCGCGGGCGTCGCGACGCGATGCTTCGCGGTGAGCTGGATCGAGTCGACCGCGCGCAGGATCTCGTCGAAGTTGCGTCCCGTCGTCATCGGGTAGTAGAGGATCAGCTTGATCTTCCGGTCGGGTCCGACGAGGAAGACACAGCGCACGGTCTGGTTGTCGGCCGGCGTGCGCGCCTTCGCGTCGCCGCCGGCGCTTGCCGGCAGCATGTTGTAGAGCTTCGAGACCTTGAGGTCCGGATCGGCGATCATCGGATAGTTGGGCGCCTGGCCCTGCGTCTCCTCGATGTCCTTCGCCCAGGCGCGATGATCGTCGACCGAATCGACGCTGAGACCGATGATCTTGACGTGGCGCCTGTCGAACTCCGCCTTGATGCGCGCCATCGTGCCGAGTTCGGTCGTGCAGACCGGCGTGAAGTCCTTCGGATGCGAGAACAGCAGCGCCCAGCTGTCGCCCATCCACGCGTGGAAGTCGATCGGGCCTTCGGTCGTTTGCGCCTGGAAATTCGGCGCCTCGTCGTTGATGCGTAGCGACATGTCACCTCCGTCCATCGGTGTCATCGGGCGATGGGCCGCCCGAGACGGGACATCATGACAAAAATCAATTTCCCCACGGCTGACGGCAAGACGGGACACCGTCCCGCCGGATCCGCCCCGGGCGCCATTGCGGAGTAACCTGCCTCGGTGGAGCGACTCTCGCGCCCACACGATGCGCCGCTATCTCTCCGCCCGGGTCGCCGGCCCCATTGCCGGCATGGCATTCGGCCTCGCCGCCGTGGTCTGCCCCGCGGGCGACGCGCGGGCCGCGCCGGCCCACGTCGTGCTCTTGACGATCGACGGCGCGATCGGCCCGGCGACGCAGGAATATGTCCACCGTGGGCTGGCGACCGCCGCCGAATCGCATGCCGAAGCGGCCATCCTGCAGTTGGACACGCCGGGCGGACTGGACGTGTCGATGCGCGGCATCATCCAGGACATTCTCGCTTCGCCGGTTCCGGTCATCGGCTATGTCGCGCCCGCCGGCGCGCGCGCCGCGAGCGCCGGAACCTACCTGCTCTATGCGGCGCACGTCGCGGCGATGGCGCCGGCGACGAACGTCGGCGCCGCGACGCCGGTCGCCATCGGCATCGCCGAGCCGCCCAAGCCGGAGGCCGGTACCGCGAAGCCCGACGTCGCCGGCAACGGCGGCGACGAGAACACGATGACGCGCAAGCAGGTGCACGATGCCGCCGCCTACATCCGCGGCCTGGCGCAGCTGCGGCATCGCAACGCCGACTGGGCGGAGCGCGCGGTGCGCGAATCGGTGAGCCTGTCGGCCGACGAAGCGCTGAAGCAAGGGGTCATCGACCTCATCGCGACCGATCGCGACGACCTGCTCGCGCGGATCGATGGCCGGATCGTGCAGACCCCGGCCGGCACGCGCCCACTGGCGACCCGGGCCGCGGCGATCGACGTCGTCGAGCCGAACTGGCGCACGCGACTGCTCGCGGTGATCACGAATCCCAGCGTCGCGCTGCTGCTGATGCTGGGCGGCACGTTCGGGCTCGCGATGGAGCTGATGTCGCCCGGCGCAGTGCTCCCCGGCGTCGCCGGCGGGCTGTGCCTGCTGCTCGCGCTCTTCGCGCTGCAGATGATCCCGGTGCACATCGCCGGCGTGCTGCTGATCGTGCTGGGCGTCGGGTTCATCGGCGGCGAGATTGCGCTGCCGGCCTACGGTTCGCTCGGCGTCGGCGGCGCGATCGCGATCGCGGTCGGCGCGCTGATCCTGGTGGAGCCCGGCAATCCGGGTTTCGAGGTTCCGCTGGGCATCGCGATCGGCAGCGGGGTCATCGGCGCCGCGCTCGCGGTGTTCGTCGGACGGATGGCGTGGCGCGCGCGGCGGCGACCGATCACGAGCGGCCCGGAGATGATCGTCGGCTCCGCGGGCGAGGTCGTCGAATGGACCGGCGACCGCGGCTGGATCCGCCTCGACGGCGAGCTGTGGCGCGCACGCTGGATGGCGGCGGCGCCGGCGCCGTCGGCGGTCCGGGCCGGCGACACGCTGCGCGTCGTCGCGCTCGAGGGCTTGACGCTGCGAGTGACCGGCGACGGCAACGATCGACGCGAAACGGGAGGGTAGCCATGGAATTCGGAATCGGCGCGGTGATCGTCGCCGCGTTTGTCCTGATCCTGCTGACGTCGAGCCTGAAGATCCTGCGCGAGTACCAGCGCGCGGTCGTCTTCCTGCTCGGCCGTTTCTGGCGCGTCAAAGGGCCGGGGCTCGTCGTGATCGTCCCGGGGGTGCAGCAGATGGTGCGGCTGGACCTGCGCACCGTCGTGCTGGAGGTGCCGAGCCAGGACATCGTGACGCGCGACAACGTCTCGGTGAAAGTGAGCGCCGTCGTCTACTTCCGTGTCGTCGATCCGCAGAAGGCCGTGATCCAGGTCGAGAATTTCCTGAAGGCGACGAGCCAGCTTGCGCAGACGACGCTGCGCGCGGTGCTCGGTTCGCACGAACTGGACGAACTGCTGGCGGAACGCGAACGCCTGAACCTGGACATCCAGGCCGCGATCGATTCGCAGACGGACGCCTGGGGCATCAAGGTGTCGGTCGTCGAGATCAAGGACGTCGACCTGAACGACACGATGGTGCGCGCGCTCGCGCGGCAGGCGGAAGCGGAGCGCGAGCGCCGCGCGAAGATCATCCACGCCGAAGGCGAGATGCAGGCCTCGGAAAAGCTGCTGGAAGCGGCACGCACGCTGGCGAAGCAGCCGCAGGCGATGCAGTTGCGAACGCTGCAGACGCTGACGCAGATCGCGGGCGACAAGGCCTCGACGATCGTGTTCCCGATCCCGCTGGACCTGCTGCGGGACCTGGGAGGCGCGATCGGCAACGCCGTCGCGAAGCCGACCGAGCCGCGCGCCTGAGGTCGATGCGGGACCGGCACGACGCGAAACCGGTGACGCTCGCGTGACGGCGACGTCACGCGAGCGTCACGCGCGTCGCAGCACGCCCCCTTTTCCACGCCGCACGTCGCACGGTATCTCGCCGTGCCGATCCGACCGACGCACGTCGTCACGATGATCGCCATGGCGTCGGAATATATTCGATCGCAAGATGGTTGTTTATCGATATTAGTCAAAAATAAGTAACTCAATAAATTCCAAATCCGCGTCGAATATTCACAATTCACTTTCGTTTTCCCACACCTGCGCTACAAAGATTCCTCACGCCGAGACACCTTTTGGCAGCCGCAAGTGGGTTCTCGCAGGCTCGCTGTCAGCGAGCGCGTCGCGTGAAATGACAAGGGGGAATCGAATGAGCGTCGCCTACACCGTCGTGCCGTCGCCCGCCTGATCGCGGCCCTCGCCGTTCCCGCCACTTTGCCTGTTCCGGCACGCGTGCGCACCGTGCCGGCGGGCAAGACGCGCGCTCTGCACGGCTTGCCGTGAGCCCAGGGCGCACCCCGTCGGGACGCTCGCGAACCCGCGGCCCGGCAGTTCATCCTTGGAGGCTCATCCTATGAGACGCTTTCTCGCGCTATCGAGCATTGGCTTTGCGATTGCCCTGCCACAGGCTTCACAGGCGGAGGCGGCGCACTGCGGCATCCCGACGGCCACGGTCAATGCGATCCAGGCCACGCTCGCGACGGTCATCAACCTGGCGGATGGCAATGGCGGCATCTTCAAGCCGAACCGGATGTGGTCGGCGATCGTCGACCGGCAGGGCGTGCTGTGCTCGGTCATCAACAGCAACAACGATCCCTGGCCCGGCAGTCGCGCGATCGCGATCGCGAAGGCCAGCACGGCGAATGACTTCAGCAACAGCGCGCTGGCGCTGTCGACGGCCAACCTGTACGCGCCAACGCAGCCGGGCGGCTCGCTCTACGGGCTGAACAACTCCAATCCGTACAACCCATTGTTCGAGGCGCAGGGCTTCGGCGACGGCCTCGTGCCCGGCGGCATCATCACGTTCGGCGGCGGGGTGGCGCTCTACTCCGGCGGGAAAGTGATCGGTGGCCTGGGCGTCAGCGGCGACTCGTCGTGCGCGGATCACGCGATCGCCTACCGGATGCGGCACCTCGCGGCGCTCGACGGCATACCTGGCGGCGTCGGGCCGAGCGGGACCGACAACATCAGCTATGCGCCGCTCGGCACGACGCCCACCGGCTTCGAGCAGCCGCACTGCTTCCCGCAGGACATCACGCCGTAGTACTGCGGACGGCCGACCCGCGCGGCCGAGCGGGTCGGCCCTTTTGGCGGGCATGGCGAAGACACGTGCATTGCCCGCGCTCGCGGCCCAACGCGTTGGTCAGTACGGGGAGAGGACTGCGCTATCCCGGCGCGAAGCGCCAATCGCCCCCCGGCGGGGAGCGAGGAGTGTCTCAAATGGATTGAACCGTATCCCCATCGGGGGCAACAGAGCGGCAGTGACGTCAACTGCCGCCGGGGGCCCCGATGTGCACATCGCCCGCCGTTTCGCTTCGATCGATTTGCTGCCGCGTCGCGCTGCTCGGACTGGCGCTGCTTGCCGCTTGCGCCGTGCCGACCACCGCTGGTGTCGGCGGTGCGACGGCGGCGGCGGCGCTTCCGACGCGCAGCGTGGGCAGCTTCGAACCGGAACTGCGCTGCATGGACGCGCTGCTTCAGGATTACGGTATCCGCGACCTTCCCCTCGCGGTTGAACCGTTGTCGGATCCGACGCATCGGCTGGCTGGCGTGCCCACCGGCCTGCTCGCCGACGCCGTCTCGGAGATGGCGCGCAGCAGCCACGCGATCCGCCTCGCGGCGGCCGCATCGGGCGACGCCGCGGGCGGCGCGGCCGATGATCCGGGGCGTCCCGCCGGCTCGCTGCATGGCACGCTGAACCTGGCCGACGACGGCGGCACGACCGCGGTCCTCAGCCTCGATGTGTCGTTGACCGGCGCCGATGCGGCGACCGTCCCCGGATCGGCCACGCGCCATGCGGCGGCGCTGCCGCGCCAGGGTCGGCAATTCGCCGGCAGCGCCGAAATCCGGCAGTTCGGCATCGCGTTTTCGGTAACCGCGTGGCCGGCGAACACGCTGCCGCAGGCCGCCCATGCCCTCGCCGAACTCGCCGCGATGGAGCAGGTCGGCCGGCTGGCCCGCGTCCCGTACTGGAGCTGCCTCGGCGTCGCACCGACGCAGGAGGCCGTCGTCACCGAGACCCAGGCCTGGTACGACGCGCTCGCGGCGCGTCCGGCCGAGATGATTCGCTATGTCCAGGACCAGCTGCGACTGCGCCATGCCTATGACGGCCCGATCGACGGCGCCGTCAATCCGCAACTGAAGGCGGCCGTCGCGGACTATCGCGAGGCGCTCGGGCTGGCACGCGAACCGAAGATCTCGCTCGAATTCTTCAGCGCGTACCTCAACGCCGACCACCGCCGGATCGCGGCGCGCTATCCGGCGGCGCCACCGCCCGCGACGTCGCCGGCGCTGGCATCGGCGCCGGCGCCACGCGACGCGCCGCTCACGCTGCAGCTGGCGACCGCCGACCCGGCGCAGCGGCTGCGTGGCGGCGACCCCGTCCGTTTCGTCGCGCGCCCGAGCCGCGACGCCTACGTGTATTGCTTCCTGCTCGACGAGGATCGCCACGTCGTTCGGTTCTTCCCGAACCGCTACCAGCGCGACGCGCGCGTCGCGGCCGCGAGCGGCGTCCGCCTGCCGGGCACGATGCCGTTCGAGATCGCGCTCAATACGCGCGGCGCGACGGAAACCGTGGCCTGCTTCGCGACCGAACGCGACGTCCTCGCGCGCCTGCCGTCGGCGCCCGGCGCCGACAACTTCGCGCCGCTGCGCGTCACGGCGCTCGAGGACGTTCGCGACGCGGTGCGCGACGCGAGCGACGGGCCCTTCGCGCAGGCGTCCTTCGACCTCGCCGACGGCTCGCCCGCGCTCGCGCGGCCCGCCCGCGACGCCCGGAATCTGCCTTGAACCGATCGGGGATCCGGCGCAACAGATGAGGCGTACTCCCAACTCGGAGGGGCCCCATGATCACCAAGCAGGCATCGTGCAGCGTCCGCCCCCGCCGGCAACTCGTGGCCCTCGGGCTTCTCGTCGCCGCCTCGACGCTCGACGCCCGGGCCGACGTCTGCTCCGGCGCGCTGCCGGACCCGGGCCTCGACCGCGCGGCTGAAGCCGGCAAGTTCGCGCTGATCGCCGCCGCCTGCGATCTCGCGCCGGCCGCCGCGCCACGCGCCGCCGCGCAGCTGTCGCTCTACGAGCGCGGCTCGACGACGATCACGCTCGCGATCCCGGCGCCGGGCAGTGACCTCGCGCCGCCAACGCCAGCGCCGCCGTCGTCGCCTCCGTCCGCACCCGCACCCGGCAGCGACCGCGACATCGAGCGCATCCTGTCGGTCGAGCCGGCGTTCGTCGCCGCCGCGCGCGCCTACGGCGTCGATCCGCTGCTGCTTCA
>DATKPC010000052.1:0-45442 GCA_035524275.1 Burkholderiaceae bacterium | reverse complement strand
CAAACCGGGCTGATGGGCGACAGTCCGGTCTGCCGCGCACGCTCCTAGCTCGCCGCCTTCAGCGTGCCCTTCAGCCGCTCCGCCATCCGCAGCGCCAGCGCGACGATCGACAGCGTCGGGTTCGCCTGGCTCGACGTCGGGAAGATCGCGGCGCTGGCGATCGACAGGTTGTCGACGCCGTGGACGCGGCCGTGCGGATCGACGACGCTCGTGCGCGGATCGGCGCCCATCCTCGCCGTCCCGATGTGGTGGCCGCCGTAGGCGCCGTAGCGCGTCATTTCGGCCTCGACCTGGTCGCGGTCGTACTCGAAGGTTCCGACCCCACAGAGGCGCAGGTCCTCGGCGAGCCGCTCGAGCGAGCGGCTGACCGTGTCGACGTCGCCCGGGGCATAGCGCCAGTCGATGCGCAGCCGCGGCATCCCGAGCGCATCGCGGCCCTCGCCGAGCGTCACGCGGCTCGCGGCGAGCGGCTGCTGCTCCGCGTGGAAGTCGAGGCTGAAGAGGTTCGCCCTCGACTTGATGATGATCGACGGGAACTTGCGCTTCGCGAGCCGGCGGTCGCGCAGCATGTGCCATGCGAATCCGACGGCCTCGTGCGGCCCGGTGGCGACGTTGGCGACGTGCCGGATCCACTCGTTCGTCGACGCATGGTGGTCGCCGTGCAGCCGCTTCGCGTACTCGTACGGGATGAATGGCCGCGCGAGATACAACAGCGAGAGCACCGCGTTGCGGTGCGCCGGATCGGTGATCCGCGGATGATGCAGGCGCGCGATGAAGTTGCCGACCCGCATCTGGCGCTGCGCCGCCGGGCTCAGCGCGAAACGCCGCCGGCAGTAGATGCCGCCGGCGTCGCGGTCGTAGCCGTGATGCACGGTGGCCGCGCCGCCGCGGATGCGTATCGTGCCGATCGTGCCGGCGAGGTGGCACATGTAGTAGCGCCCGACGAGGTCGTGCGCGTTCCCGATGCCGTTGGGGTGGACGTCGCGGTTCGCCAGTAGCAGTCTCGCGACCTCGAGGCCGCCGGTGGCCAGCACGAACTGCGCGGCCTGGACGACGAAGCGGCGCCCGTCGAGCGTCGCGGCCTCGAGACGCTGCACGGTCGTGCCGCCGGCGTCGAGTCGAATCGCGGTGACGTTCGCGTGCAGGACGACCCGGACTTTCGGCGACACTTCGAGCGTCGAGCGGTATCGGCTTCCGAAGTCGGTCGGACAGCTGAACCTCTCGATCGTGTCGGTCGTGAAGTAGCTGCTGCTGAAGCCGTCGATCATCGCCGGCGGCAGCGGCTTCTTGAACGATTCGCCGATCGTGTAGGCGAACGGGCCGGCTTCGCACAGCCGGTTCGCCTCCGGGTAGTACGGTTTCAGGTCCTCGTAGGAGATCGGCCAGCCGCTGTCGGGCACGTAGTCGCGACGCTCGAAGTCGATCGGATCGAAGGGAATGCAGCGGCCGCCCCAGATCGTCGTGGACCCGCCGTACCGACGCTCGCGATAGGTATCCGGCGGGCTGTGCAGGTGTTCGTCGACGACGCTTCCGGCATAGAGCGCCTGCGTCGCCGGATCCGCTTTCATGCCACCGGCTTCGAGAAGCAGGACGTCGTATCCGGCGTCGACGAACTGCAGCGCCATCGAAATGCCTGCGGCGCCCGCGCCGACGATGCAAAGCTGAGACGTGAGAACCTGATCCGGCTGAAGCTGCTGAGCATCCAGGAACATGCGAAATCCGCGGGGGGAAGTGACGGCCTCGCCGGGCGGCGAGCCTTGCGCGCCCGTCGAATGGCTCGAGCGGCGGCAACGGATTCTAGGGCACTTCGCGATGGCGAATCGGGCGGATTGGACCGTGATCGCGACCACCCGCCGCCCGGCCGTCAGCGGCCGCCGGCAGGTTGCCCATCGAGGAGATTTCGCCACGGCGGGGTGGCGCGGTCGTCGTCTGAGCGACGTGGCCTGGTGACGACCCTCTCTCCCCCAGCCCCCTTGCGCTTCGCGGGCGAGGGACGGGGGGAGCGGGCCCGCGCAACGAACGGGCCGCTCGCTACGGCCCCGACGGGTCGAGCAGGTGCTGGTGGTAGTAGACGCCGTAGCCGTCGGTCGGCGTGCCCGCGGCGTCCTTGATCAGGACGTCGTCCGCGTTCTGCCAGACGTCCCAGGTCCAGCCGAGATAGGAGATCCCGTGGCTGTCCGCCCACGGCAGCAACTGCTGCAGGAACGGCGAGCCGACGGTTCCGGCCGCGTCGTGCTCGCCGATCTCCGTCATGACGACGGGAACGCCGCTCGCGACGATGGCGGTGACGGTCGGCCAGTTCGCCGGCAACGACCACGTCGAACCGAGGTTGTAGAACGTCAGGTTGAAGCTCGCGCCCGATCCTTTGCCCGACGTCGAGGCTTGCGCCACCGGATTGGCCGGCAGGCTGGTCTGCAGGTAACTGCCGCTCTGCGTGATGTTGACCGCGGTCACGGCCCCCGAGGCGTCGACGCCGGTGACCGTGAACTGCGCCGGCGAGTACACCGTATTGGGCTGCGGCAGCGTGATCGTGTCGTTCACCGCATAACCGCTGCCGCCGGCGGCCACCGCCACGGCACCGACGAACTGCGCCGGCGGATACGGATGCCACGTGGCACCCATCTGCCCCAGCGGATCGTTCGGCTTGTTGGCGCTCCACCCGCTCAGGTCGTTGTTGTAGGAGACGCCGCCCACGAGGATCACGTTGGTCGCGCCGGTGCCGCGAATCGCGTTGATCATCTGCTGCATGCCGGCCAGGCTCCAGCCGACGCTCGGGTCCGCGATCGTCCCGGTCGCGTTCGAGGTGCCGCCGGTGATCTGCGCTCCCTTGGTGAAAGGTGACGCCGTCAACAACGGGCCGCCGCTCGCGGCCTGGATGAAGAGGCGGCCGCTCGCCGGCTCCCAATGGTTGACGACGGCGCTCGCGGCGCCGGACGTGACGGTCTCGCCGGCAACGAAGGCCCCGTTGGCCGAGCCGAGACTCACGATGAAGACGTTCTGGTAGATGCCGGTGTTGCCGGTCGCCGGAAAGTACGACAGCGTGGCGCCGGTCATCAGCGCCTTCCACTGATCGCTGGTCGACGTCACGCCGTAAAGGTACGGCTCGTTATAGAGCTCGAAGACGACCGCGGGATTGTTCTTGTACGTATCCGCGAACGAGGTCCAGAACGCGATCGAATTGTCCGCGTCGGCCATCTGCGTCTGAAGCATCGGCGCGCTGATTCCCGGGGCCGCCCAGTGCAGGTCGACGATGACGTACATGCCGGCCGCATTGGCCGCCGCGATCGTCGCGGCCACCGTCGCCCTGTAGTTGCCGCCCGGATCGGAGACGTGCACGCTGCCCGACGTGTCGATCGTCGTCGTGCCGAGCCAGGACGCTTCGTTGAGCGGCAGGCGGATCGCGTTGGCCTGCCAGGTCTTGATGGCCGGTACGAAGGTCGATGCGTCCCCGCCCGGCCCGCCTCCGAACGGATCGCTCGGATCCCAGCCCTGGATCGCGACGAATTCCAGCCCGGAGACGTTGACGCCGCGAAGCTGCACCGGGTTGCCCGTCGAATCGACCAGGTGGCCGTTGTAGACGCGCAGGCCGAACGTGGAGGTCGGTGGCGCCGTCGCCGAACTGGTCGTCGTCGGCGCCGCGGAACCGCCACCGCCGCCGCCGCACGAGGCCACGAACGAAGCGGCCGCGATGATCGACAGGGCGCGAATGAACGTGCGGGACGCGCGCGATGCTCGAATCTTTTCCATGACCATCCACAGCGACCGCGCGGGGCCGCACCACGAGATGTTGAACGGAGAGAGCTGGCGGTTTGTCGCAGACCGCTGGCCGCGGCTTGCGCGCTGCGGCGCTGCCAAGCCCGACGAACCGTTGGCTTCGAATCGGCCGGGCCGACGCGATTTGCCGCACGACGTGCTGCAAATCGCGTTTGACACACCGCAGCATATATCGCGTTCGGCCGATCGTACGCCGCGCGAATGCGTAGCTTCGGCACGAAGGAGGCATGCAAACGGGGGTCATGCCGACCCCCGGGTTAGGTATTCGAAGTCAGGCGCCGGTCATTCGCGACCGGCGGCGGCCCAAGCCGCTACTGGAAGCCGACGTTGTCGACGTACCAGGCGTTGCTCGACAGGCCGGTCTGGTCCTGGATCGCGAACTTGTAGATCGACGTCCCGAGGACCCCAAGGTCCGAGAGCGGAATCGTGTAGACGGCCCATTGCCCGACAACCGGCGCCGGCCCGTAGTTCGCGACGTTGAGCGAAATGCCGACCGGGACATCGCCGACCTTGATGAACTGGATGCTCCAGCGCTGGTTGGCGACCGTCGGCTTCAGCGCAAACGTGAGCTTCGTGTAGGGCGTCGAATCGAACGACCAGTTCGCGGCGTACGGCTGCCATGCGCCCCAGGCGCTCGTCAGCGTGACGAGGATGTCCTTCGAGCCCGACAGCGGTGCGCCCGTCGAATCGGCATAGTTCGGCGTCGCCGCGTACGAGTAGTCGCCCGGCCAGTTGAAGGCCCCGTTGTAATAGACCCACGAGGTCGAACCGGACGCCGTCGAGGTGCCGCCGGTCGACGACGCGCCGGACGACGCGCCGGTCGAGGCCGTCGTCGTGCCGCTCGACGTCGAGGACCCGGACTTCGTCGTCCCGGTACCGGACGTGCCCGTGCTGGTCGTGCCGGTGCTGGTCGTGCCGGTGCTGGTCGTGCCGGCGCCGGACGTTGCGCCGCTGGAAGTCGTCGACCCGGTCGTCGACCCGGTCGTCGTGCCGCCGGCAGGCCCTCCGCTGGCCGCGGTGCAGTTCGCATTGCCGCTGGCACGGCACAGGTAGTGGGCCTTGACGTACTCGCCGTAGCCCGGCGACGGGTCTCCGGCCGCGTCGCTGATCAGCACGAAGTCGGGGTTCTGCCACACGTCCCACGTCCAGCCCAGATAGCTCACGCCGTTCGCATCCGCCCAGTTGAGGAGATTCGAGGCGAAGGGAGCGCTCGTCGTGCCCGCCGCGTTGTGATCGCCGAACTCGGTGATGACGACCGGCACGCCGGCGGCGAGGATCCCCTGCACCTGCGTCCAGATGTTGCCTTGCGCATTGTTCGGCTGCAAGTACGCGGCGGTTCCGAACGCGGCGCCGTAGCCCGGGTACGCGTGCCACACCGCGCCCAGCTGGTTGAGCGGATCGTTCGGCTTGTTCGCGAGCCAGCCGCTCAGGTCGCCGGACCACGCGAGGCCGGACGTGAGGATCACGTTGGTCGCGCCGGCGGCGCGGATCGCATCGACGAGCTGCTGCATTCCCGCGGTCTGCCACGTCTGCGCAACCTGGTACGGCGTGCCGAACGTATAAAGCTGCGTCACGGTCGCCCCGTGCAGCAGCGCGGTCCACGGATTCGTCGTCGACGGCGAGAGCCAGAACATGAACGGCTCGTTGAAGGCCTCGAACACGACGTTGGGGTCGTTCTTGAACGTGCTCGCGACCGAGGTCCAGAACGCGAGCGAGTGGTCGGCATCGGCCATCGGGTTCTGGCCGTACGGGCAGGCCGCGCCCGGAGCCGCCCAGTGCAGGTCGAGGATCACGTAGAGGCCCGCCGCGGTGGCGTTGGCAACGCTCGCCTCGACCGTCGCGCGATAGTTGCCGCCGGGATCCGCGTGCACCGAGGCGCCGGCGGCGTTCTTCGCCTGCACGCCGCCGGTCACCGTCGATCCGGCGCCGCCGATATCGGTGCAGGTCAGCCCGAGCCACGACGCCTCGTTGAGCGGCAGGCGCACCGCATTGACGGCCCAGTTCTTGACCATCGTCGCCCACGGCGGCGTCTGGCTGCCGTCCGGCTGCACGCCGGTCGCACCGCCCCATGGGTTGGCCGGATCCCAGCCCTGGATCGCAACCGACTCCAGTCCGCTGACGTTGACGCCACGCAGCTGGACCGTATTGCCGGCGGCATCGATCAGGCGATTGCCGGCGACACGCAGCGAGAGCCCCGTCGTCGACGCCACCGGGGTACTGCCGGAACCTGTCGTGGCGCCGCCGGACGTCGACGTCGAGCCGGTGCCGGTGCCGCCGGCGGCGGGGCTCGAGGCCAGGATCGTGACCGTCGCGCGCGCCGTGGATCCGAGCGTCGCGCCGAGCGGGTTCGACAGCTTCACGCTGAAGCTCCTGCTGGACGAAGCCGTCGCCGCGACCGGCACGCTGATCGTCTTCGGCGAGTTGTCTCCGCTGGCCCAGGTGAGCGTTCCGCTCGCCGGCGTGTAGTCGGTGCCGGCGATCGCGGTGCCGTCGACCGTCGTGTAGGCCACGCTGACCGTGCCGCGGCTGCCGTTCGTGCGCGCCACGCCGAGCGTCGCCGGACCGGCGCCGGCGGTCACCGAGTAGCCGGCGTGCGCGAGCGCGACCTGCTCGACCGGGCGCGCCGCATTCATCGAACCGGTGGCGGTCGCACCGGTCGCCGCGTCGGACGCGCTGCCGGACCCGCCGCCGCACGCCGACAGGGCGCCGAGCAGCGAAGCCGCGGCGAGCAGGACGAACCTAGAACGATTTTCCATGAGAACCCACTCCTGGTGAGAATCGCCGTGGCGCGATCGATCGCGGCGACGGCGGCGCGTCTTGCGCAGGGGACTGTGGGCAATGTAGGAAACGCGCGCCGGCGTCACAACGGGCCGTGCGGATTAGCCGCCCGCCCCGTTCGCGCCTTGAGTCGGCCGTAAGGATTAGGCGAAGGCGCGCGCGCGTTCAGCGCGGGCGCCGGCATCCAGCGTGCGGGAATGCATTCGGCCGATGCCGCGACGGCACGGCCCGCGCGCGTCAGGCGGAGGCGGAAGCGGAAGCGGGTGCCGACGCGGGCGCGGCGGCGATGCGGTTGGGCTCGCGCAGCGACATCACGATGATGCCGAGGACCTGCAGCGATTCGCCGAACGCAATGCCGACCAGCGCGCCCGGCGCGCCGATCCTGTGCATCGCGAAGTAGCTCGCCGTGAGCGCGATCACGGCGCTGAAGGCCGTGAGGCCGGCGAGCGGACGGAAGCGCTCGCGCGCGACGAGGAGCCAGATCAGCTGGTCGCGGAAGACGATCAGCAGGAACACGACGACCCACAGGCCGAGGAGCAGGTCGCGCTGCTCGAAATGCTTGTGCAGGATCGAGTCGAAGATCCAGTCGCGCAGTACCCACATCAGCGCGAAGTAGGCGAGCGCCGCGCCGGCCAGTCCGAAGGTGACCAGCACGAGCCGCCGCAGCACGGACATCGGGCCATGATGGTGCAGCCAGCGTGCCGCGAGCGGCAGCAGCAACGAGCCGAGTCCGTTCGAGAGCAGGTTGACCGGCATCATCAGCAGCCGCGTCGCCGCGATCGCCGCGACGGCGGGAACGCCGAGCGTCGCCGCGATCAGGTAGCTGTACCCCTGGTTGAACGCCCAGTGGATCGCGGAGCCGAGCGTCGACCAGGCGCCGACCGGCGCGATCTGGCGCAGGATGCCGGGCAGCCCGCGGATGTTCCAGCGCTCGTGCCGGTTCAGCGCGCGCCGCGCCAGGTTGCCGCCGACGACCGCGCCGATGCCGAGCGTGCACACCGCGAGGACGGCGGGAAACGACGTGAATGTCGCGGCGAGGGCGCCCGCGGCGAGCAGCGCGACGTAGACGACGTCGGCCTTCAGGACGTCCTGCGGACGGTGGTAGGCCAGCAGCGCGGCGCGGAAGAATTCGCGATTGAGCGTCGCGACGGCCGCGGCTGCGGCGACGATCACGACAGGCCCGCTGTGTTCGTTCAGCACGCCGGCGGCCCACAGCACCGCGCCGGCCGCGGCGACGAAGGCGGCCAGCGTGCGGAGCAGCTGGCGCTGCTCGCGGAACAGGCCACCCACCAGGTCGCCCCGCTCGGTGCCGTTCGCGCAGCGCGCGAGCCGGTTGACGAGCGGCGGCCCGATGTACGCGCCCTGCAGCGCGGTCATCAGCATCAGCGCGTTGGTCACCAGCACGTAGTAGCCGTACTGCAGGTCGCTGGTGTTGCGGATCAGGATGAGCCCGATCGCGAGGTTGCCGATCGAAAGCAGCGCCTGGTTGATCACGGCGGTGCTGAACAGCTTGATGAACAGCGCCCGCGGGCGCCTCTCGTTCACGGCGTCGATCCCGCGCAGGTCGCTGCCGAGGGCTTTCGGATGGTCATCGTGTCGCGGCGCTCAGGCGTACTCGTTGTAGCGCCAGCCCCAGAAGACCGACAGCTTGCCGAAGTTGGCGGACGCCTTGACGAGCCATTTCACCGCCTGGTGGCGGCCCGCGGGCAGCGAGGCCGCCGCCAGCCCGGCGGCGACGGCCATCTGCGCGAGCGCGACGAAGAACAGCCGGACGCGCCGCGCCAGCGTCACAGTGCCATAGGTTCCCGACAGCGTCTTTCGCGCGAACTCCTGGCCGCCGCTGAGCGCGCGCTGCAGCAGCCAGTGCAGCGACAGCCGCTTCGCCTCGACCGGTTCGTGGACGATGGCCTCGTCGGCCCAGACGATCCGCGCCCCGTGGTTCGCCATCCGCGACAACAGGTCGCCGTCCTCGCCGCACATCAGCCCGTAGGCCGGGTTGAAGGGACCCGGTTCCGCGCGCATCGGCTCGCCGCGCAGCAGCACGTTGCCGAAGCGCATCCGGTTCAGCGGCACGACCTCGCCGCTCTTCATGCGCGGGAAGTCGTAGAACGTCCCGCGGCGGATCCACGCGGGCGCGTCATCCGGGACGACGGGCACGACGGGGCCGAGAACGCCGTCGGCACGGTATGCCGCGGCCGCTTCGACCATCTGCCGCAGCCAGGCCGCCGGGGCACGCTCGTCGTCGTCGAGAAAGGCGAGCCAGTCGCCGGAGGCCATCGCGACGGTCATGTTGCGCGTGATCGCGATCCCGCGCTGCGGCTGGATCGCGTAGTGAATCGGATACGGCGGCTTCGCGGCGATCTTCTCCTCGACGACGGCGCGCGCGCTGCCGGCGGCATCGTTGTCGACGATGATCACTTCGGCGGGCAGCAGCTCCTGGCGCGTGATGTCGTCCAGCAGGGCGCCCAGCCGGTCGGGCCTGCGATGGGTGGCGATGCACAGACTGATTTTCATGCTGGCTCGGTGGCCCCGCGGTGCGGGGACGCGTAGAAGGTCGATGTCGAAAATTCCGTTCCAGGCGTGGGACGCGCCGTGGCGCATCCGCCGGGCGCCGAACGACCGACGCTCGCGACGATCCTATCGGCCGCGACGTCGCGCCAAGGGCCGAATTGCGGCAGGAAAGCTGCCCGTCCGGCCAAGCGCTCGCCGCCTGAGCGACTCCTGGACCATACTATACCAAGAATACGTTGCCGCAAGAACGCGGTACGTTAGTGTTGCTACGCAACAGACGAACGGCCGAAATTTACCCGGCGGCGACCCTGAATCCGCCCGGATTCAGGTGCCTTTACCGGAATGCGCGACCCCGAGCACCTGGGCGACGTCCGCGGCGATCGACAGCGCCGACGTCAGTCCGGGCGATTCGATGCCGAACAGATGCACCAGTCCGGGGACGCCGTGGTCGGCCGGCCCCAGGACCAGGAAGTCCGCCGCGTCGGCCGGCGGCCCGTCGAGCTTGGGCCGGATTCCGGCATAGCCCGGCTGCAAGGCGCCGTCCGGCAGGCCCGGCCAGTATCCGCGTATCGATCGATAGAAGCGCTCGGCACGCCGCGGGTCGACCGTGTAGTTCGGGGCGTCGACCCACTCGACATCGGGCCCGAACCGCGCCTGGCCGGCGAGGTCGAGCGTCAGGTGCACCCCCAGTCCGCCCGGCTCCGGAACCGGATACACGAGTCGCGAAAACGGCGCGCGGCCCGGCAGCGCGAAGTAGCTGCCCTTGGCGTAGGCACCGCGGGGGATGCGCTCAAGCGCGAGGCCCTGCGAGCGGCGCGCGAGGTCCAGCGCGCCGAGGCCGGTGGCATTGACGAAGGCGCGCGCCGTGACGACGCAGGGATCGGCACCGCCGACGTCGACCTGCAGCCGCCCGTCGCGCGGCGCGACGCGCCGGACCGGGCTGTGCAGCACGCAGTGCGCGCCGTGCGCCTCGGCATCGGCCCGCAAGGCCTGCATCAGCGCGTGGCTGTCGACGATGCCGGTGCCCGGGCTGAAGAGCGCCGCCGTGCAGCGCAGGTTCGGCTCCCAGGCGCGCGCCGTCGCCGCGTCCAGCACGACCAGGTCCTCGACGCCGTTGGCGCGCGCGTTGGCGCCGATGCGCGCGAGCGCCGTTTCATCCTCGGCGCGCGTGGCGACGATGAGCTTCCCGCAGACGCGATGGGCGATGTCGCGAGCCGCGCAATACGCGAGCAGCATCCGGCGCCCGCGCACGCAGTGCCGCGCCTTCGCGGAACCCGGCGCGTAGTAGATCCCGGCGTGGATCACCTCGCTGCTGCGCGAGGAGATGCCGGTGCCGATCGCCTCGTCCGCCTCCAGCACGACGACGGCTCGGCCGGCCTGCGCGAGAACGCGCGCGCACGCGAGCCCTACGACGCCGGCGCCGGCAACGACGACGTCGAGTTCATCCATGGCGCACGCGCGGCAAGGGACGGTTCGTTTCGTGGCGGAGCGCGTCAGCGCACGAAGGCCGACAGCAGCCGGATATAGGCCGACTGGTAGTAGATCGCCGGCTCCGTGACGGCCCACGAGCTGTCGGGCGACCCGGCATTCCAGTCGCGGTACGACTTCTGCGGCGGCTGGTGCGCCGGCGGAACCCGCGACGCCGGCACCCCGTCGTTCACGGCATTCGCGTTCGGACCCCCGGGAACATAGCCGGGCGCCGGCCCGCACGCCGACGTCCGTGCATCGCTCCAGCGCGAACCCGCCTGGAACCAGGTGTGGAAGATCTCGTTCGCCGAGGAGGTCACGCCGTCCGCGTACATGTTGCTCAGGTAGACCATCCCGAGCGGATTGACGCCGTGGAAATAGTGCAGGATCTCGAGCGCTCGCACGCGATAGGCCGCCGCGTCGGCTCCGGCGACCTTGAAATCGAGTGCGTCGAGATTGGTGTTGCCGTAATTGGCCCGCGGATTGCTGCTGCCCCAATGGTATTGCGCATCGTGGATGTAGGCGCGATACAGGTCGTCCTGCGGCGCGAAGCCGTAGACATGGTTGCCGGAGCGCACATCCTTCGCCTTGTCGGCCAGGATGGCTTCGCGCGTTGCCTTGTCGGCCCGCGGCAGGCCCGTGTAGAAAAGCAGCGCCTCGCCCTGATCGGCCTTGTAGCGCGACCAGCCCATGTCGTGATACGGGTGGGCGTCGCGGAAGTGATCCTGGACGTATTTTCCATAGGCCGCGTCTCCCGTCGCCGCGAAGAGGTAGACCGCGGCCTCCACCGCCGCGCCATCCTGGTCCTCCTCGCTCCAGTCCGCGATGCCCGCGTGCACGACGCCGGCATCGCAGTGCGCCTGCTTTCGCGCCGCGGCCTGGTAGTTCTTCCACGCCGCCACGCCGCGCGCGGCGACGTCCTTCGCGTCCTGGGCCAACGCGGGGTAGCGCCCGAATGCGACCGCGGCGTGCGCGAACATCCCGGCCGCCGCGATCGTCGAGGACGTGCAGGCCGGCACGTAGTACCGGGCCGCGCGGTCGGAGCTCGGCGGGCTTGCCGGACCGTAGACGATCTCGCCCAGTTTCAGCGCGACCGAGCCGTCGTCGAACTGCATCCTCCTGAGCCAGTCGATCTCCCACTTCACTTCGTCGACGACGTCCGGTATGCCGTTGCCGGACTCCGGGATCCGCGTGTCGTCGCCGAACGCTTCCGGATGCCGCTCGAAGGCGGTGAGGAGCTGGTGCACCGGTTGCGCCGCGAACGTGACGTACTTGTTCGTGTCGCCGGCATCGAACCAGCCGCCCGACAGGTCGCGGACCTTCGCCGCGTTGCCGCGGTCGGTCACGTCGCGGGCTTCGCGATCCTGGTCCGGGCCGACATACGCGGCGTCGTCGGCCCAGCACGCCTCGGCGTAGGGCGGCTTCTTCGGCGTGCCGCTGCGCTGGTAGTAGAACGTGTGAAGGGCCGCCTGCAGCGCGCGCCGGTAGACCGCGACGTCGATGGAAAACGTCGGCGACCGCACGCCACGATCGACGTCGACGATGACGTAGCGTCCGGGCGTCTTCAGCGTCGAGAAGTCGAACCACCAGCCGCTGTCGCCGGACGAATCCTCGACCGCGCCGCCGTTCCACGGCTGCAGCCGGCCGCTGTGGACGACCGCGCCGTCGCTGGCGCGGCGCACCTCGTAGCGCTCGCCCGGCGCGAAGGCGTCGGACGCGTCGTAGCCGGCATGCGGCGTCCGGACCACGGCCACCTTCGGATCCTCCGGCCGGTAGCCGAACTGGTCGACAAGGATGTGGTGGTTCAGCGGCAACGCGGCCGCCGCCTGATCTGCGGGCGTGATGCCGGGCGTCTCCACGCGGGCCGCCGCCGCGGTCGGCGTGCCGGCCGACGCGATCAGCGCGATCGCAGCGACGAGGC
Organism: Burkholderiaceae bacterium; assembly: GCA_035524275.1. GTDB lineage: Bacteria > Pseudomonadota > Gammaproteobacteria > Burkholderiales > Burkholderiaceae_F > DATKPC01. The sequence continues at coordinate 32,991 of DATKPC010000052.1, read as the reverse complement.
CCGCGACAGCCTGCGCGCGCGTCGCGCGCCGCCGGACGACAATAGGGGCGAGCCGCGACGGACGGCATCGCGTATGGCATGAACTGCCCTGCCCCTTGAGGTGATGACCTTGCATTCGAAATCTTTCCTGTCGTTCGGCACGCTCGTGATCGGTTCGATGACGCTGCTCGCCGGCTGCGCCGGCGGCAGCGCATGGACGACGACGCCCGGCTCCGGCTCGTCGTCCGGCGCGGCCGGCTCCACCGCCGCCGGGGCCGTCGAGGTCACGCTCGATCCGTCAACGACGCATGCTATCTCGCCCTACGTCTACGGCGTCAACAGCGGCGTCGCGATACCGGGCGCATCGACCGGCGCCACGATCGACCGCGCGGGCGGCAACCGCTGGACGGCCTACAACTGGCAGACGAACGCGTCGAACGCCGGCAGCGACTACCTGTACGAAAGCGACGACTACCTGAGCGGCAGCAGCACGCCGGCGGAGGCCGTGCGCGCCTTCATCGCGTCGGACCAGGCCAAGGGAATGGCGAGCATCGTCACGTTCCAGATGCAGGGGCTGGTGGCCGGGGACGAGAGCGGGCCGGTCGGCACCGCGAACCCGCCGGACATGACGCGCTTCAAGACGGTCGTGTTCCGGAAGTCGTCGGTATCGAGCACGCCGTTCACCGTCAAGCCACCGACGGCCGGCGCCGCCGTCTTCATGGACGAATTCATCTGGGCGCTCGACCAGAAATTCCGCGGCCAGGGCATCTTCACGTCGTCGCCGTCGACGAAGCCGGTCTTCGCGGAGCTCGACAACGAGCCGGAGCTCTGGAACACCACGCACCTCGAAGTCCAGGGCCGGAACCCGGTGACGTCGGATGCGTACATCGCGAAGACGATCAGCCTCGCGACTGCGCTGAAGACGCAGTTTCCCGGCGTCGTCGTCTTCGGTCCGGTGCATTACGGTTTCCAGGGCATCTACAGCTGGCAGGGCGAGCTCGCAGCCACGCCGTCGGGCAGCGACTGGTTCCCCGACAAGTACCTGCCGGCGATCCAGGCGGCCTCGGCAACGTTCGGCCGACCGCTCGTCGACGTCTACGACTTTCATTGGTATTCCGAGGCGACGGACGGCCACGGCAACCGCGTCACGAACCTCAACGACACGTCGTTGACCGACGCCCAGGTGCAGGCGATCGCGCAGAGCCCGCGCAGCCTGTGGGACTCGTCGTACACCGAGAATTCCTGGATCACCCGCTCGCTCGGCCAGCCGATCGACATCCTGGGCCGGCTGCAGTCGCGCATCGCGGCCGAGAACCCCGGGATGAAGCTGGCAATCACGGAATACCACAACGGCGGCGCGCAGCACATCGCCGGGACGCTCGCGCAGGCCGACAACCTCGGGATTTTCGGCGAGCAGCAGGTCTTCGCGGCGAACTACTGGCCGCTCAACAGCAGCGAACCCTACATCCTCGCGGGCTTCCGGGCGTACCGCAACTTCGATGGCTCCAACTCGAACTTCGGCGACACGTCGGTCAAGGCGACGTCGAGCGACGTCGCGAGCGTCGCGGCGCACGCCAGCACCGACAGCGCGCGTCCGGGCCGGATCGTCATCGTCGCGATCAACCGCTCGGCGGCCGCGCAGGCCACCACGTTCACCGGCCAGGCGTTCGCCGGGACGGCTCACCTCTACCGGATGACGGCCTCATCGGCGAAGTGGCAGTGGACGATCGCGCCGGTCGCCGCCGGGACGCTGGCGGCCTCCGGCTCGACGCTGACGGTGACGTTGCCGGCGCTCAGCGTGACGACGATCGACGTGTATTGATCGGGGCCCTCTCCCCCTCCCCTCTCCCGCTTCGCGGGCGAGGGGCGATCCAGCGTCCTCGATGCAGACGACGCCTCAAGTGCCGACGCCCGGTCGCCCCTCGCCCGCGTAGCGGGAGAGGGGTGGGGGAGAGGGCCGGCGCTAGCTTTCCCGCCGCGTCCTCACCCAGCCGCCGGTCCGGCGCCGGAGCATGATCATCGTCTTCCACGCGATGTACCCCGGGACGCGCGCGAAATCGAGCAGGCCGCGCAGGCCGACGCCGCTCAACTGCCAGCCACGCAGCACGTAGGCAACGAGCGCGGCGACGCAGATCCAGCCGAGCGCGACCCACGGCGACAGTTCCGGCCGCCACATCGTCGCCAGCTCGGAAACGGCGAGCAGCGCCGCGACGCCGATGACGACATACGACAGCGGCAGCACGAGCAGGTCGAGGGCGAGGTCGAGGCAGACGGCGCTTCGCCGGCTGAGCGCCGCCTGCAACAGCGAGGCGGTGCGCGCGCGGATCATCTGGAAACGTCCATCCTCCCACCGCTGGCGCTGCGTGCCCGCGGCCTTCCCGTCGGACACCATGTCGGCGTTCGCGCAGGCCTCGTCGGCATACTCGACGCGGACGCCGGCCAGCCCGAGCTCGATGCCGTACTCCAGGTCCTCGGTCAACGAGAAGCACGCGTACGGGACGCGACGCAGCAGGTCGTAAGTCACGCACCAGCCGTTGCCGCGGACGCCGCACGACAGGCCCAAGCGCTCGCGCGCGCGCGAGCGGACGATGTGGAAGCACGACTTGGCGATCGTGATGAGCCGCGTGCGCCAGTTGGCGTCCGGATTGCTGACGCCGTAATGCACCTGGACGGCCTGCGCGCCGCGTTCGATGCGCGTGGCGCAGGCCTCGAGCAGGTTGGCCGAGACGACGGCGTCGGCATCGATGACCACGACGGCCTGCGCCCAGCTATCGGTGGCGCCGGCACGGAATGCGAAATCCAGCGCGTAGCCCTTGCCGCGCTTCAGCGGATTGTTGCGCTCCAGCACGTCCGCGCCCGCGGCCCGGGCCAGCTCGGCCGTCGCATCGGTGCAGTTGTCCGCGACGACGCGGACGCGAAAGCGGTCGGTCGGCCAATCGACGCGGCGCAGGCTCTCGACCGTCCGCTGGATCCCGGCCGCCTCGTTGTGCGCCGGCACGACGATGTCGAAGCGCAGCGACCGCGACGAGCGCGGCGGAACCGGCGCCCTGGCCGAGAGCAGCGTCAGCAGCAGCAGGTAGAGGCACGACAGGGCGCCCGGCAGCGCGATCGCGAGGAGGATCAGGTGAGCGAGGATCGCCATCGGGCAACCTCCGGGTTCAGGTGGCGGGCATCCGCCCGACCGTCGTCAGGAATCGATGCGCAGGGCGGCCGGGCTGCGCAGGCGGGCCCGGACGACAATCCGCCCGACGCCTCGATGCCTCGACCGACCCCTGCAATGACGGTTAGGATACCATATTTATGGGAAGGTAGAAGCGGATCCCACGTCTCCGTGACCCGACAACCGCGCCGCGATCACCAGGGTTCATCGCTGGGATTCGGCAGCCGGGTCGTCAGGTCGCGTTGTCCAGCGCGCGCGCGCAGTCCGCGAGCCGCCCGCGATCGGGCGTCGAGACGACGATCACGCCCGATTCGTTGAACCCTGCCGCGGCCCGCATCGCGTCGAGATCCGAGGCGGCCGCCGGCATCCCGGGCGCCGGCGCCAGGTGTTCGAAACTGACCTGGACGGGGCGCCCTGCCGCCCGCAGGGCTTCGAGGGCGACGCGTCCGTCGCGCGCATCGACCTGGACGACGGCCGCGATGTCCGGCTGCCGCGCCGCGATGCGCAGCGCGTCGACGGCGTGCCCGGAGATCCCGATCGTGCGAACCTTGCCCTCGCTGATCATTCGCTGCAGCGCGGCTGCGACGTCGGCGGCCGAATCCGCGAGCGTGGCCGGCGGCTCGTGCAGGTAGGCGATGTCGATGCAATCGACGCCCAGGCGCGACAGCGAGGCCTCGACGCTCTCGCGAATCCAGGCCGGATCGAATCGGTGGGGCGCCATGGCGACCGGCCGGCGCAATGCCTTGCGCGCGACGCCGCGCAGGATCATGTTCGGTCGGACGAGCGCCGGAAACCGCGTCAGCAACGGGTCCGCGACGCGGCCCACCTTGATCCCGACGACGATCCCCTCGCCGCCGCGCGCGCGGCATCGCGCGACGAAACGCCCGACCTCGCGTTCGGCGATCCCGTGGCCGTAAAGCGGCGCGCTGTCGACGTAGCGCACGCCGAGGTCGTAGGCCGCGTCGAGCAGGTCCGCTCGCGCGCGCCCCCGCAGGCGATGCAGCGATTCCGTGCCGAGGCCGAGCCGGGATGCGACGAGCCCGGTTCCTGGAATCGTCGCGCGCATCACGACGTCATCGATGGCGGTGCGACCGCCCGCTCAGAAGATGCTTTCCTTGATGTACAGCACGTCGTCGGGCTTCAGCGGATCCTCCAGCTTCGGATTGATCTCCTGGAGCTTGCCGTCGCTTCCGTGGCGGCTGATGCGCAGGCCGCGCATCGTTCCCTTTGGCGTCAGGCCACCGCTGGTGGCTATCGCCTGCATCACGTTCATGTCGCGCTCCAGCCGGTACTGCCCGGGCCGCGTCACTTCGCCGTAGACATAGAACTTGGGCGCGATCGGGACGAACAGCGTATCGCCGGGCCGCAGCCGGACGTCGCCGGCCGGATCGTTGCCCAGCGCGAGCCGCGAGAGGTCGATGTCGCGCGTGACCGTCTTGCCGTCCCGGACCCCGGAGAACGTCACGTAGTCGGCCCCCGTGGATGCGATGCCCCCGGCGAGCGCCAGAACGTCGGACACCTTCGCATCCGCGTTCTCCAGCTGGTAGCGCCCCGGCTTTCCGACCTGGCCCAGCACGTTGATCTGGTTGCCCAGCGCCGTCGTGAGCAGGATGGTGACCTGCGGCGCGACGATGAAGCCGCCGTCCTTCAGCATGGTCGCGATGCGTTTTTCCGCCTGCGCCACCGTCGTGCCGCCGACGTTGACGGACCCGATCAGCGGGTACGTGATCGTGCCCGTCTCGCTGACCCGCGTTTCCAGCGTGAGGTCCGGGTTCTGGAACACGGTGATCCGGATGGCGTCTCCGGCCGCCAGCTGGTAGTCCGGCGCGGTGGGAAGCGTCGCCTCGCGCGTGTCCGGTGCCGGTGCCAGCGCCTTGCCGACCGGCGCCTTGGCCGGCTGGGGCTGCGCCGACAGCAGGAGGGTGGGGAATGCCGCCACGAGGACGACGAGGACGGTTCGATACAGGCGACTCAGGCGCATCGGGGCATCCTTGGAACTTCGGGTCTAGGCAAGTCGGCATCCGTCGCGAGCCGGCGACGCGCTCGGCGCAGCGGCGGGGCCTGGCGGCACGGCGCAAGTCGGTCGGGCCGTGGCCAAGGCGGCTGCGATTCTGCCACGCCGCGTGCGGCTGCAACCGATCCGGCTCCGCGGCGCGCGTGGCGCTTCCGCCGCCGCCGAGGCGACATCCGGCATCGTTCGCGGCGCCGGACGGACATCGGCCTCGTCACGCGATGGTGGGCCGGCCCGCCATCGCGTCGTCGACGACGTCTAGATCGTCATGGCTTTCGCGCGCCGGCGCAGGACGGTGCCGATCAGGTAGACGCCGGCGGCGATCAGGACCCAGTTCTTCGGTTCGCCGTCCGGTTCCTTGACCGCGTTCAGCGCGGCGCGGGCAGCCACCGACTCGCCCGCGGACGGGGCGCGGCTTCCGGCAACGCCGGCACGCTCGGTGACTGACGCCACGACCTCGGGCAACGGCGCGGCCGCCGCGGGCGCGGCCGGCGCCCCGACCTCGTGAGCATCGGAAGCCGCGATGGCGACGACGACCCCCGGGACCATGAGCGCGATGAGGATTCTCGGTAACAAGCAACGTCCTCCAACTGAGACCCTGCGCCGGCCGGTACGTCATGACGGGCGCCACTTCTTATGTTGCGGCGCAGCTTACATGACGTGCCCTGCCGACTACCACGTTTTTCCATGCAAGTCCCCTAATGAGCGAACCGGGGGAACCTGCTACGCCAGAAAGATACCAAACTTTGGCTAGAACCACGTAGGACACGGTATCCCATGGTGGACGAAAGGTAGGTCCAGTCGGATAAATGGCCCTCAAGAATCGGCACATGAATGCCACGTACCCTGTTTCAGCGATCAGGGTGGATTTTGCGACGCAGCGAAATGCCGACAGCCGTCGCGCCGCGGACGCCGCGGACGCCGCGTGAAGTGGCGGAAAACCGGTGCGGCGCCGGCTGGCCGCGACCTGCGCGTCAGAAGCGCGCGGTGGCTCCCACGTACGCAATGCGTTCCGCGTAGTCGTAGAACGCCGTCGAGGCCGCCGTCCGGTACGTGCGGCTCCAGCCCGCTCGCGCCTCCAACCAGCGGAAAGGCGCCCAGTTGGCGTCGATGCCGAGGCGCGCCGTGTCGTACGTGAAGTCGGTGCCGGGAATGGCGAGCTGCTGCGGGAACTGCGCCGCGTAGGCGGCCGCGAACGCCGGCGTGCTGATGTTGTTGTACCAGTTGCGTTCGTAGCTGACGTTGATCCGCGTCTTCTCCGTCGGCGTGTACGACGGCGTGACACGGAACGTCCGCGCGACCGCGTAGAGCGCCGCGTTCTGGCCGACGGCGCCCACCTGCCTGGCGCCGAACAGCGACAGCGCCGACTTCGGCGTCGGGCGCCACAGGTACGTCAGCTCGTAGGCCGGCCCGGAGAAGTCCTCGAACTGCAGCTGGTCGACGCGCCGGCGCAGGTAACCGATGCGGCCGGACAACGAGGTCAACGGCGAAAACGTCCAGGTCCCGCGCAGGTCGATCGCACGATCGACGTAGTCGGCGCCCTGGTAGATCGAGCCGGCACCCAGCGGATAGCCGACGTGCTGCTCGCGAACGATCAGCTCGATGCGATTTTCCTTCGCCGTCGAATAGAAGAAGCCGCCGAGGACCTCGTGCGCGTTCGTGTCGGCGACCGCCTGCGTCGCGAACGAATAGCGCTGCCGCTGCAGATCGCCGCCGACGAGCCCGTGCCACTGCTGGCTGAGGAGCGGGAAGTCGAGCGAGCCGGACGCCGTCGTGAGCGTCACGACGTCGCGCGCCGCGGTGCCGAAATTCGCGAACTGCGCCATCTGCCGCGTCTGGTCCGCGACGACGTTGCTGTGCAGGTTGCCGACCCAGTCGGCACTCCAGTTGCCGTGCAGCGTGTCCGTCGTGTAGTCGTACTGGCTCAGGCCGTTTCCGGCGTAGTTCACGCGACCCACCGTGCCGTTGAAATCGATGTGCTGCCGGCCGTAGTTCTGCAGGAAGCCGGCGTCGAGCAGCGTCGTGTAGAGCCAGGCCCCGAGCTCGGCTCCCGGCTGCCCCTCGAGCACGTTGCTGTCGTACGCGACGCGCTCCTCGGCGCCGAACGACAGGCCCAGGGGCTGCGCGAGCAGCGACTGCGTCACCGTCTGCTGCGCGCCCGCGACGCCGGCGAATGCGAGCGCCACGGCCGCCGCGAGCGCGCGCGCGGCGCCAAACGCCGCGCGGTCGCGCGCAACCGACCGACGGCGCATCGGGGTCGCGTCCACCTGCGGCAACCGGTACGGCAAGTCACTCGAGCGCATATCCACGGCGAAATCCTCTTCGTTGGTTGGTACGACTTGCCTGATAATGACGCGTCCGCGCGATGCCGGCTCGACCCCGGGTCGTGACGTGCGCAGCGCGTCGGATTCTACGTGCTGCCCGCGCGCCGAGGCCATCCTCGGCGCCGCGCCCGGAAATATCGATATCGAAATCTCCGCATGAACGACCAAACGCAGAAACACGCCACCGGCATGCGTGGATCGCTGACGCTCGCCGGCGCGATCGAGGCGCTGCTCGATCCGGTGATGATCATGCTCTGGCTCGTCGCGATGGCGACGTGGTTCCATCACGACTTCGACAAGGCGCTCGACGTGCGGCTGATCGTCGCCGCAGTCCTCGCCTTCGCGCTGACCTATCCGGGCAACGTCGCGCTGACCGACACGACGCCGACGCTGGTCGGGAAGTGCCTCGTGACCGCGCTCACCGCGCTCGCCGGCCTCGCGCTGTTCGGCTACGCGAGCGCGTGGCTGCGCGACATCGCGCGGCGCGAGCTGCTCCCGTGGTTCGCGGCGCTGCCGGTCGTGCTCTTCCTCGCGCACCTCGCGGCGCGCGCCGCGATACCGCGCCTCTTCGCGCTGTCGGACGTCCAGGACACCTGCGTCGTCTGCGGCGTCAACGACATCGGCGCCGGGCTGGCGCGACAGTTCGAGACGAATCCGTACCACGGGCTGCGCTTCATCGGCTTCTTCGACGACCGCAGCCCGGACCGCCTGCGGCAGATCGGCGACCGCCCGCTGCTCGGCAACTTCAGGCAGCTCGGCGACTTCGCGCGCGAGCACCGCGTCGACCGGATCTACCTCGCGCTGCCGATGGCGACGCAGCCGCGCATCCTGAACATGCTCGACGACCTCAAGGACTCGACGGCGTCGATCTTCTTCGCGCCGGACATCTTCGTGACCGACCTCATCAACGGCCGCATCGAGGCCGTCGCCGGCATGCCGGTCGTCGCCGTCCGCGAGACGCCGTTTGCCGGGGTCAACGGGATCATCAAGCGCATCGAGGACATCATCCTGTCGGGCCTCATGCTTGCGCTGATTTCGCCGATCCTCGTCGCGATCGCGATCGGCGTGCGGCTGAGCTCGCCCGGGCCGGCGCTCTTCAAGCAGCGGCGCTACGGACTCGACGGGCGCGAGATCGTCGTCTACAAGTTCCGCAGCATGACCGTCGCGGAGGACGGCGCCAGCTCGTTCACCGCGGCGAAGAAGGGCGACCAGCGGATCACGAAGTTCGGCCATTTCCTGCGCCGCTCGTCGCTCGACGAACTGCCGCAGGTGATCAACGTGCTGTTCGGGACGATGAGCCTCGTCGGGCCGCGCCCGCACGCCGTGCTGATGAACGAGCAGTTCCGGAAGCTCATTCCGGGTTACATGCTGCGCCACAAGGTCAAGCCCGGGATCACCGGGCTCGCTCAGGTGCGCGGCTTCCGCGGCGGCGACGACCTCGACGAGATGACCAAGCGCATCGCGAGCGACCTGGAGTACCTGCGCAACTGGACGCTCAGCCTCGATCTCGTGATCCTGCTGCGCACGGCGCTGGTCGTCTTCGGGGACAAGAAGGCGTTCTGAAGGGCGGCCCTCTCCCCCTCCCCTCTCCCGCTTCGCGGGCGAGGGGCGATCCGCCGTCGAATATGGAAACGTCGCCAAACGGCTGACGCCGAGACGCCCCTCGCCCGCGAAGCGGGAGAGGGGAGGGGGAGAGGGCCTCCCCTGCCTACGGCGCGGCGCGAGACGCGCCCGCCAGGAAAGCGTCGTAGGCCGCGACGAACTCCGGCAGCCTCTCGAAATGGGGCAGCGCACCGGCCTGGAACACGTCGATGCGCCAGTTCGGCTTGCCTTCGACGATCGACTTCGCGCGATAGTCGGTGAAGTCGCCGCGGACCCCGTGGGCCATCCAGACCGGCAGCGAAAGCTGCTCGTAGACGAGCTGCGCGTCGGCGCTGAACAGCCCGCCGGCGAGGAAATGCAGCGGCGCGAACTCGGCGCCGGGCTGCCGCGTCGTGAGCACGTCGTAGCGCCAGAGCTCCTCGTCGATCGCCGGCCCACCCCACGTCTTCTCGAGGAAGAAGCGGATGACCGCCGGTCGCGTCAGCGCCCGGAACAGCGGTCCTCCCCAGCCCGGGCCGCGCAACGCGCGCAGCAATCCCGGCTTGAGCAGCGTCGCGCCGGCCGGCCCGCGCCGATCGCGCCGCCCCTCGAACCCGGTCGGACTGACGAGCGCGAGGGTCCGGAACGCGCCGTGGCTCTCGAGCGCGGCGCGGGCGAGGAACTCGCAGCCGAGCGACAGCGCCAGCGCATCGACGGCGGCCGGCCCGTGGCGGCTCGCGACCAGGTCCCGCAGCGCGAGGATCGCGTCGACCATCAGCCGCGGCGTGTAGGCGCGATCGGAGCGCTCGGAGAATCCGAATCCCGGCAGGTCGATCGAGTAGACCGTCCGCGTCGCGCGATAGTGCTCATGCAGCGGGCGGACCTCGGCCGCGCACGCTGCGGCGTTGACGCTGTGCACGAGCAGCAGCGGCGGACCGCCGCCGGCCACGTAGACACTCAGCGTGCCCGCGCGGCTGTCGAGCGTCACGCGATCCCCGCTGAGTCCGGGGGTCAAGGGCGGCGTGCTCATCGATCGATCTCCGGTGTGGCCGGCGCCCGGCCGGCGGCCGCGCCGTCGTCGGCCCAGCCGCCGCCGAGCGCCTTGTACAGCGCAACGAGCTGCGTCGCCGCGCCGCCCTCGGCGTCGGCGAGCTGGTCGGCGGCGGCGCGCGCCTGCCGCTCGACGTCGAGCACGTCGACGAGCGAGGCGCGGCCGGCATCGTACTGCGTGCGCGCGAGCGCTGCGGTATCGCGCAATTCCTCCGCGGCGGCGCGCAGCCGCGCGACGCGTGCGCGCTCGCTGCCGTAGCGGATCATCGCGGTCTCGGCATCGCCCAGCGCCCGCAGAACGGCTCGCCGGTACGCCGCGATGGCCGCGTCGCGGGCCGCCTCGCGGGCCGCGACCTCCGACTTCAGCCGGCCGCGATCGAACAGCGGCAGGCTGACGATCGGCGCGAGCGACCACGCCCGGCTCGCGCCGCTGCCGAAATCGCCCGGATGGATCGCGTCGAACCCGAGGCTGGCGACGAGCTGGAAGCGCGGGTACAGGTCCGCGGCCGCGACGCCGATCTCCGCGTTGGCGGCCGCCAGGTCGCGCTCGGCGCGCCGCACGTCGGCACGCCGCTGCAGCAGCTCCGACGGCAGGCCGACGTCGATGCGGCCGGCGTCGACCGTCGGGATCGGGCGCCCCGGCTGCAGCAGCGATTCGGTTTCGGCGGGCAGCATCCCGAGAAGCACCGCGAGCGCGTCGCGCGCGGCCATGCGCTCGGCGCGCAGCCGCTCGATCGCGGCTTCCTGCACCTCGACGGCAGCGCGGGATCGCCGCCGCTCCAGCAACGACGCCGAGCCGGCGTCGACGCGCAACTGCACGAGACGCGCCGTTTCCGCCAGCGCGTCGCGGTCCGCCTCGGCCAGCGCCGTGCGGGCTTCGGCGACGCGCAACTGCACGTAGGTCGACGCGACTTCCGCCGCGACCGCGATCCGGACGTCGGCCGCGCTCGCCTGCGCGCCCTGCAGCCGGGCCGAGGCGGCCTCGACCGTCCGGCGGGCGCGTCCGAACAGGTCCGGCTCCCATGAGGCGTCGAAGCCGGCGCGGTAGTCGGTGAAGAGCGTCTGCGGATTCGGCAACGGCACGTTGGCGAAGAGCTCGCCGTCGCGGCTCACCTTGTCGCGCGAGACCCGCGCGCTGGCCGAGACGCTCGGCAGCGCGATCGCGCCGGCGACGCCGAGTTCGGCACGGGCCTCGCGGATGCGGGCTTCGGCGGCCTGGACGTCGAGGGACGCGCCACCGGTCGCACGCTCGACGAGCGCCGCCAGGTTGTCGTCCGAGAACAGCGTCCACCAGCGGCGCTCCGGTGCGCCCTGCTCGTAGGCGTCGCCCGGCGCGAGGAAGCGCGCCGGCAGCGGCGTCGGCGGCACGCGGTAGTCCGGGCCGGCGGCGCAGCCGAGCAGCGCCGCCGGCAGCGCCAGCAGCGCGCCGGCCGCGCGCGACGCGCCGCGGCGGATGCGCAGGTTCATTGGCTCCTCCAGACGAAGATGACGTACGCGAGCGACAGCGAGACGGCGGCGATCACGAGCAGCGGCCAGCAGTTGATCGCGACGAGGTGCGGATCGAAGCCCTTGAGGTAGAGGCCGCGCGAGACGACGAGAAAATGGCGCACCGGGTCGAGCCATGTCATCGACCGCAGCGGCTCCGGCATGTTCTCGATCGGCGACAGGAACCCGGACAGCAGGATCGCCGGCATCAGGAAGCCGAAGACGCCCAGGAACGCCTGCTGCTGCGTCGAGCACAGCGACGAGATGAGCAAACCGATGCCGACCAGTGCGACGCCGTAAAGGAGGATCCCGGCATAGAGCAGCGGGATCGATCCCTGGAACGGGATCCGGTACGCGTACATCGCCCCGGCGAGGATGATGCTCGCCTGCACGACCGCGATGATCAGCGCCGGCACCGCCTTGCCGACCATGATCAGCGCCGGCGTCAAGGGCGAGACGAGCAGTTGCTCGAAAGTGCCCTCCTCGCGCTCGCGCGCGACCGACATCGCGGTGACGATCATGCAGCCCAGCGTCGTGATGATCGCGACCAGGCCCGGCAGCAGGTACCACTTGCTGTCGAGGTTGGGATTGAACCAGTGGCGCAGCGCGATCACGCTCGGCGGCCCGAGGCCGCGCTCGGCGGCATAGCCGGCGACGATGTCCTGCACGTAGCCGTAGGCGACCTGCGCCGCGTTCGAGCGCCGCCCGTCGAGCAGGACCTGCAGGCGTGCCGGGCGGCCGGCGGCGACGGCGCGGGAGAAGTCGGCCGGGAACTGCACCACCAGCAGCGCGCGCTGGTCATCCAGGACCTCGCGCACCTCGCCGTCGCCATGCAGCCGGACGAGCCGCGGAAAGGCGCGCGCCTGCGCGAAGCGCTGCACGAGCTCGGTGGCCGCCGCGCCGCCGTCGAGGTCGTGGACCGCGAGCGTGTTGTTCTTGACCTCGAGCGTCGCCGCGAACGGGAACAGCAGCAGCTGCAGCAGCACCGGCATCAGCAGCAGCCGGCGGCTCTGCGGATCGCGCAGCTGCGCCTGCAGCTCCTTGCGGATCAGCGTCACGAGACGATGGAGGATCAGCATCGCCGGCCCGCTAGTCGAGGCGCCGCCGCGTCAACCGGGCGGTCCAGCCCAGCAGCACGATCGCGGCGACCAGCATGTAGAGGCCGTTGCGGACGAGCACGCTCGCGACGTTGCCGGCGAGGAACAGCGTGTGCATCGAACTGACGAAGTAGCGCGCCGGCAGCAGGTAGGTGACCGCGCGGACCGGGGCGGGCATGCTGCTGATCTCGAAGGCGAAGCCGGAGAGCATCACCGCCGGGAGGAACGCGATGTTCAGCGCCGCCTGGGCCGCGTTGAACTGGTTGCGCAGCGCGGTCGACAGCACGAGGCCCAGCCCGAGCGCGCCGCCGAGGAAAAGCGTCGTGATCGCGGCCAGCACGGCGACCGAGCCGCGGAACGGCGCGCCGAGGATCGTCACCGCGGCGGTCCAGCACACCGCCATCGAGGCCATGCCCAGCAGGTAATACGGGATCAGCTTCGACAGCAGGAACTCGGTTCGCGTCACCGGCGTCGACAGCAGCGCCTCCATCGTGCCGCGTTCCCATTCGCGCGCGACGACCAGCGACGTGAGCAGCGCGCCGACGACGGTCATGATGATGACGATCGAGCCGGGGATCAGGAAATAGCGGCTGATCGCCGCCGGGTTGTACCAATAGCGCGGCTCGGTGTCGATGACCGCAGCCGCCGGAAGCGCCGTCTCCTCGCGCCGCGCCTCGAGCCAGCGGGCCCACGCCCCTTCGGCCGACGCCGCGACGAACGACGCGGTGTTCGGGTCGGTACCGTCGGTGATCACCTGGACCGGCGGCCGGTCGCCGCGCGCCAGCGCCGCGGCAAAGTCGTTGTGGATGACGACGACGCCGCGCGCACCGCCGGCGACCAGCGCGCGCTCCGCGTCCTCGCGCCGGGCGAACGCCAGCGCCTGGATGCCCGGCGAGTCGGCGAAAGCGCTGGCGAGGCGCGCCGCCTCCGGGCCGCGGTCCTCGAGGACGAGCGCGATGCGGATATGGAGGGAATCGAGGTTGATCCCGTAGCCGAAGATGAAGATCAGGATCAACGGCAGGACGAACGCGATCAGGATGCTGCTGGGGTCGCGGACGATCTGGTAGAACTCCTTGCGCGAGAGCGCGACGGTACGGCGCAGCGCATCACGCATGCCGCGCCCCCGTCGCACCGGCGCCCGCCGCAGCCTGGCGATCGCGGCGCTCGACGAGCTCGATGAACGCGTCCTCCATCGTCGGCTCGGCGCGCCCGGGCGCGACGACGCTGTCCTTCAGCGCGTCCGGGGTCCCGGCGGCGATCAGCTGGCCGCGATAGACGAGGCCGATGCGGTCGCAATATTCCGCCTCGTCCATGAAGTGCGTCGTGACGATGACCGTCACGCCCTTGTCCACGACGCCGTTGATATGGGTCCAGAACTCGCGGCGCGTGATCGGGTCCACGCCCGAGGTCGGCTCGTCGAGAAACAGGACCGCGGGCTCGTGCATGATCGCGCAGGCGAGCGCGAGGCGCTGCTTGTACCCGAGCGCGAGCGTCTCGGCCGGGTCGTCGACGTAGCGGGCGAGGTCGAAGGCCTCGACCATCTCGGCGATGCGCGCGCGCTGCGCGCGTCCGGCGAGGCCGTAGACGCCCGAGAAGAACTCCAGGTTCTGCCGGACGCTGAGGCGCCCGTAGAGGGAGAACTTCTGCGCCATGTAGCCGAGGCGCTGGCGCGCCCGGCTCGCGCTCGACTTCAGGTCGATGCCCATCACCGCGGCACGGCCCGCGCTGGGTGCCAGCAGGCCGCACATCATCTTGAAGGTCGTCGACTTGCCGGCGCCGTTGGGGCCGAGGAGGCCGAAGATCTCGCCGCGCCGCACCGCGAACGTGATGTCGTCCGCGGCGGTGAAGTCGCCGAAGCGCCGCGTCAGGTGGCTCGCTTCGATCACCGCCTCGCCGGGCTTGCCGTCGGCGACCGGCGCCATGACGCCGGCGAGCACCGAGTCGCCGCCCGGGCCGCCCCCCAGCAGGTCGATGAACGCGTCCTCGAAGCGCGGCTTCACGTCGACCAGGCGCGCGGCCGGCCCCGCCTGCAGCGCCGCGACGTCGGGGCGCGCCGCGCGGTCGCGCAAGACGAGCCGCACGGCGTGGCCCTGGATGACGCCATCGATGACGCCCGGCAGCCGCAGCGCACGCTGCAGCACGCGCCGGCGATTGCCGTCGGCGTCGCGCACCTGGATCACCCGGCCCTCGAGGCGCGCCGTGAGGTCCGCCGGGCGCCCGCCGAACTTCAACTCGCCTTCGCTCAGGAGAAGCACCTCGTCGCAGAGTTCGGCCTCGTCGAGGTACGAGGTGCTCCACAGCACCGTCATCCCGCCGGCGCAGAGCTCGCGCACGATCTTCCACAGCTCGCGGCGCGAGATCGGATCGACGCCGACGCTGGGCTCGTCGAGCAGCAGGATCCGCGGGTCTCCGAGCAGCGCGCAGGCGAGGCCCAGCTTCTGCTTCATGCCGCCGGAAAGCTTGCCGGCCATCCGCGCCGTGAACGGCGCGAGGTCGGTGAACTGCAGCAGCCGCGCCAGCCGCGCGGCGCGCGCGGCGCCGACGACGCCGCGCAGGTCGGCGTACAGGTCGAGGTTCTCCTGCACGCTGAGGTCCTCGTAGAGGCCGAATTTCTGCGGCATGTAGCCGAGGCGGGCGCGCAACGCATCGCCCTCGCGAACCGGATCGCAGCCTTCGACGCGAAGGCTGCCGCCATCGGCGGCCAGCAGGCCGGCCATCAGGCGCATCAGCGTCGTCTTCCCCGCGCCGTCGGGGCCGACGAGCCCGGTGATGATGCCGCGCCGGACGTCGACGGAGATGCCTCTCAGCGCGACGATGCCGCCGAAGCGGCGCTCGACCGCGTCCAACCGGATCGCGACGGCGGTGGCGTCCATCGCTTCGCGGGACGTCACGCCGCCGGCTTCAAGTCGACCGTGACCGGCATCCCCTGGCGCAGCGTGCCGGAGGGATCGTCGACGACGATGCGCAGCCGGTAGACGAGGTCGGTGCGCAGGTCGGGCGTCTCGACGCTCTTCGGCGTGAACTCCGCGGTCGGCGAGACGAAGCCGACACGGCCGCCGTAGACCTTCCCGGGGAGCGAGTCGGCGCGGACGTCGACCGGCGTTCCCGGCTTCGCGGCGGCCAGTTCGGTTTCGCGGACATAGGCGCGCACCCAGACCGGTTGCACCAGCGACTCGACGAGCACCGTGGTGCCGGCCGCGACCATGGCGCCCGGCTCGATCGCGCGCGTCAGCACGACGCCGGCCGACGGCGCCGCGAGGCGCGTGTCGTCGAGGCGCAGCCGCGCCTGCTCGAGGGCGGCCTTCGCCCGCTCCAGGTTCGCGCGCGCCTCGGCGATCTCCTCGCGGCGAAAGCCGCGCTGCAGCTCCGCGTGCGCCTGCCGCGCCGCGGCGAGCCGCGCCGAGGCCTGATCGCGGGCGGCACGCGCCTGCTCCTGGCGTTCGGCGGTCGACGCGCCGGTGCCGGCGAGCCGGTTCTCGCGCGCAAGCTCCTGCTCCGCGTTGGCGAGCGCCGCCTGCCGTTCGTCGACGGCCGCAGCCGCCTGGGCGACGTCCTCCTTGCGGTTGCCGGCGACGAGGAGCGCGAGCCGCGCGTCGGACGATTCGACGGCCGCCGCCGCCTCGGCGACATCGCGCTGCGCCGGCACCGGATCGAGTTCCGCGACCCGTTGCCCGGCCTGGACGGCATCGCCCTCGTCCACCAGGACGCGCTGGACACGGCCGGCGACGCGGAACGCCAGGTTGACGTCGCGGATGTCGACGTTGCCGTAGAGGCGCAGCGCGGGACGCGGCGCGACGAAATGGACGTAGGCCGCGTACGACGCCGCGGCCACGACGGCGATCGCGAGCGCGCCGAGCAGGACGCCGCGGCGGATCGAGGAGGGGTTGGGCATCGGGAGGTTCCTCAGCGCCGGCGCGGCGCCATCGGGGCGCGACGCGCCGCCGCGGCGTGCGATCGACGCGCCTGCGCACGAAGGCCGCGCGCGTAGATCTCGGAGTGTTCGCACGCGACCCGGACGATCCGTTCGAGCTCGTCGGCGCCCAGCTCGCTCCAGCCGGCGCGGCGCATCGCCGTCGTTCCGGCCACGCGGAAGCCGAGCATCGATCCGAACAGCAGGTGCGCGCGCAGGACGCTGGCGACCGGGTCGGCCTGCGGATCGAGCCCGCTGTAGCGGTCGAGCAGCCCCGCCAGGCAGCGGTGGACGCGCGAGATCGCGCCGACGTAGAACAGGTCGAATGCGGCGGTCGGGTCGAGCTGCTCGCGCGTGATGATCCGCGCGAGCGCGAGCGTGTCGTCGCGCGTCAGGATCGCCAGGTAGCCGCGGGTGACCCGTGCCAGCGCCTTGAGCAGCGCAGCCGGCGTCGCCCGCGCGTCCTGCAGCAGCGCCTCGGTTTCCTCGATCAGCCCCAGGTTGCGCTGGAGCGCGCGGTCGAGCAGGAACTGCACGACGGCGCGGTAAAGCCCGTCCTTGGAGCCGAAGTAATACGGGATCGCGGCGACGTTCTGGCGCGCCGCGGCGGCGATGTCGCGCGTGGTGGCGCCATCGGGCCCGAGGCGCCCGAAGAGGTCGACCCCGGCGTCGATCAGCGCCTGTCGCGCCGACTCGCCGCGGCGCGCATCGACCTCCGCGGGGGCGGAGCCGCACTCGGCCCGATGCACGTCGATCCGCTTCACGAACCGCAGTCTATTCAATCAAATGATTAAGTCAATCGATTGAACAAGACGCGTTGCGGCGCGGCGCCGGCGCCGCGCGCGTCACGGCCACGTCGTCGCCCGCTCGTCGAAGTGCGGCGAATCCTGCGGCACGACGCAGAAGCGCTGGCCGGTCGGGGCCTCCATGACCCACCAGGCACCGTGGCGTGCGACGCGACGCGCGCCGAGCGCCTCCAGGCGCGCGACCTCGGCCTCGACGTCATCGGTCTCGATGTCCAGGTGCACCCGGCTGTCGTGGTCGACGAGCTGGACCTCGACGTGCAGCCCGTGCCCTCCGCCGGCGAGGCGCATGTAGCGCAGGCCTTCGGCGCCGGGCAGCGGTCGCACGTCCATGCCCAGCGCCGAGCCCCAGAAGGACGCGGCCGCCCCCAGGTCGGCGGACCGGCAGTCGATGATGAATCCGGAAAGCTGGCTACGGTGCATCGGGGCTCCCACGCGGCGGGGCAAGATCGGCGACATCGGCGACATCGGCGAGATCGGCGAAATCGGCAACATCGCGCTCGCCCCGAGAGTCGGGTCGTCGTCATGTTAGCGATGCCGGCGCGGCGGCGCGCGCGGAGGTCGACGCGATCGGGCGCCGGGCGTCGTCGCGTCAATCGTCACCGGGCGGCGGATCCGACGGCGACGGCGTGCCGCCTCGTGGCAGGGGCCGCTGCGGCGCCGGGTCGGGCGGCGCCGCGGTGGCCCCCGGTCCGGTCGCGCTGGCCGGCGCCGCGCCCGGACGCGCGGTGGCCGCCGGGCCGCCCGCCGCGCCGGCGGCGACGTCGCCCGACGACGCCACGGCCGTGAAGCGCCAATCGGCATAGCTGCGCGCGTCCGCGAAGGCCGCGTCGCGGTCGGGAAAGTTCGCGCGGCGCAGCGGCGCGAGCTTGCTGCGGCTGTGCAGCCCGATGATGCGGCCCTGCGAGCGCTCGAGCTCCCAGTCGGCCGCGCCGGTCATCGGGTCGACATAGAGACGCCGCAGGTGCCGCACCGGATTCGGGAACCGCTTGTCTTCGAGCAGCTCGTCGAGCTTCGACGGATATTGCGCGATGCCGCCCGCCGGCGCGACGGCCGCGTAGCTCTGCAGCGCGCGCCGATACTGGTCGCCGACGAACAGCAGCTGCGCCTCGCGTTCGCGCTGCAGCGACGTGCGCGCGTCGGTCACCGCGATCATCGCGGCGAAGCTCGCGGCGGCGACCAGGATCAGCGCCATGATCAGCGCATAGCCGCGGCCGCGGCGCAAGGTGCGGCGGCATGGCATGGAAATCATTCTCGGCGGCGGGCGTCCGGCAAGTGCAGGCAGGCGTAGGCGCGCGCGGCAAAATCGGGCCCAGTCAGCGTACCCGACCGCGGACCACCTGATCGCGCGATGCTGCCGCGCCTCCTGGCTCGACATTTTCCGCCAAACCAAGTACCCTGCGCGCCGCGTGAGTATTGAGTATCGATTTTCCTCCGGTCTTCCTCTGCGTCGCCCTCGGCGAGGCATCATCGATTTCCTCAGGTAACGTTGCTTGATTCGCATGCCCCGGCGAGCGCATCTCGTCCGCGGAACTTCGACCGTCCAACTTTTTCGAGGAATTTCAGCATGGCTTCAGGCACCGTCAAGTGGTTCAACGATGCGAAGGGTTTCGGGTTCATCGTGCCGGACGACGGTGGCGCGGAACTGTTCGCCCACTTTTCGGAAATCCAAGCTAACGGATTCAAGTCGCTGAAGGAAAACCAGCGGGTTGAGTTCGTCGTCAAGCAGGGCCAGAAGGGCCCGCAAGCGGCGCAGATCCGCCCGGTCTGAGGGCGGGGTCGCCCGCGCGGCGACCTCCGCTCGCCGCGGCCGGCACGAACGGCGCGCGGCTTGCCGAAACGCGATCCCTCGGGATCGCGTTTTTTCTTTGCGCCTCCGCGATCGGCACCGGCGACTCGACCTTCCCCCTTTCGCGGGTCACCTGCGCGGCCCCGCGCCCGCGCATTTGCGGGGCGGGGCGCGTACCCGCGCGCGCGACACCCGGCCGTCGAGGGACTACGATAAGGATCGAGAGGGATACCCCCGCGTTCGAACAACAAGCGGCCAGTTAACGAAGATCGAAGCGGCAGGAATGCGCCGGCCCGCCGCGTGGCCTTTCGTCCCGCGCGGTCGCCGCGCCGTTCGCGTCCTTCGCGACGCTCGCGGCACGGGCGGGAACAGGGCTCCGCAGCCATGCTCGCGACGGCAAGCCGGCATCGGGGAGCCTGCCGCTCGAGCGCCGTCCACCCGCGTCGACCGACACCACGGAGAAACCCCGCATGTCGAGCCACGTCAAGCTCCTTTCCCGCGCCGCCGCCCGACCGCAACGGCCTGACGCGTTCCACTGGCCCCGCACGCCGGCCGCGCTGCGCGCGCTGCCGCAACTCATCGATACGCGGCCGGATTCCGGCGACGAGATCCGGTCGGGCCTCGGCGCCGAGACGGCGACGCTGGCGCCGAAATTCCTCTACGACGCGCTCGGCTCCCGGCTGTTCGACGCCATTACCGAGTTGCCGGAGTACTACCTGACCCGCGTCGAGCGGCAGGTGCTCGACCGCGCGCGCCCCGACATCGCCGCGGCGGCGGGGCGCGGCGGCACCTTCATCGACCTCGGCGCCGGCAACTGCGCGAAAGCCGCGTCCCTCTTCGACGCGCTCGCCCCGTCGCAATACGTCGCGGTGGACATCGCCGAGGACATGCTCTCGCAATCGCTCAACGCGCTGCGCCAGCGCCACCCGGAGATCGAGATGATCGGGCTGGCGCAGGACTTCTCCAGCGGGCTTTCGCTGCCACCGCAGGTGCGCGCGGCGCGTCGGCTCTTCTTCTATCCCGGTTCGTCGATCGGCAACTTCGTCCCCGGCGACGCGCTGCGGTTCGCGACGATGATCCGCGACCACTGCGGCAACGACGGGCACCTGCTTCTCGGCGTCGATCTCGTCAAGGACCCCGGGATCCTCGAAGCGGCCTACGACGATGCGCTCGGGGTCACGCGGGCGTTCAACCTGAACCTGCTGAACCACGTCAACGTGCTGATCGGCGCCGACTTCAACCTGCGCGATTGGGCGCATCGCGCGCTCTACAACCGGGCGCAGCAGCGGATCGAGATGCACCTGGAGGCGCTGCGCGACCTGGTCGTGACCTGGCCCGGCGGGTCGCGCGCGTTTCTCGCCGGCGAGCGCATCCACACGGAGAACAGCTACAAGTTTGAACTGCCGGATCTCGCGGCGATGCTGCGACGCGCCGGATTCGCGCGCGTCGCGACCTGGACCGACGATCGCCACTGGTTCGGCGCTTGCCTCGCGTCGGCCTGACGATCCGGCATTCATCGCAGGGCCATCGGAGAGGACGGGGATGGATTCGAGGATCGACAGCTGGCGCGAGCTCCTGAACCTCAAGCCCTCGGGCACGCCGGCGGCGGCGCGCGGCGCGCAGCGCACGCCCGAGGCGCGCGGGGCCGGGCGCGCCGACAACGGCGCCTCGGTCGACAGCCTGCGGCTGCGCTACACGCGCATCCGGGCGCGGACGCTGCAGCTCGCGGCGCCGCTGTCGGACGAGGATTGCGGCGCGCAGTCGATGCCGGATGCGAGCCCGGTCAAGTGGCACCTCGCGCACACGACGTGGTTCTTCGAGACGTTCGTGCTGGAGCGCTTCGAGCGTCGCTTCGCGCCGTACAACCGCGCGTTCCGGATGCTCTTCAATTCGTACTACGACGCGGTCGGCGCACGGCCGCTGCGCCCCGAACGCGGGCTGCTGACGCGGCCCGGCGCGGCCGAGGTTCGCGCCTATCGCCGCAATGTCGACGCGCGGATCCTCGCGCTGCTGAAGTTGCATGACACCGGCGCGCCGGCGCGCGACCTGATCCTGCTCGGACTGCACCACGAGCAGCAGCACCAGGAGCTGATCCTGACCGACGTGAAGCACCTGCTGTCGCGCAATCCGATGCGGCCGGCTTACCGCAAGCCGGAACCGGACCTGCCGGCGGCTTCCGCCGATGTCGCCGCAGCGCCGCTGCTGGCCCCGCTCACCTGGGTCGAATGCGACGGCGGCAATGTCCAGGTCGGGCACGACGGAGCCGGATTCGCGTTCGACAACGAGACGCCGCGCCACGTCGCGTACCTTGAGCCGTACCGGCTGGCGTCGCGCCTCGTGACCAACGCGGAGTTCCTGGCGTTCGTCGAGGACGGCGGTTATCGCGATCCGCGCTGGTGGCTCGCGGAAGGATGGGACTGGATCCTCGCGCAGCGCCTCGCGCACCCGCTCTACTGGCATCGCGATGCCGACGGCGCCTGGTCGGAATTCACGCTCGGCGGCAGCGTGCCGCTCGACCCCAACCTCGCCGCGGTGCACCTGTCCTACTACGAAGCCGACGCGTACGCGCGCTGGGCCGATGCGCGGCTGCCGACCGAGGCCGAGTGGGAGCACGCCGCCGCGGGCTTCCGGCCCCAGGGCAACCTGGCCGACGCCAACCGGCTCCACCCGCGCATCGCGTGTGGAGCCGGGCTGCAGCAGCTCTTCGGCGACGCGTGGGAATGGACCAGTTCCAGCTACGCGCCGTACCCGGGGTTCAAGCCGGCACCCGGCGCGGTCGGCGAATACAACGGCAAATTCATGGTCAACCAGTACGTGCTGCGAGGCGGATCGTGCGCGACCCCCGCGGACCACGTGCGTGCGAGCTACCGGAATTTCTTTCCGGCCCACGCCCGGTGGCAGTTCTCCGGCATCCGCCTGGCGCGCGACGCGGGGTCGAGCGACGCCTCGCCGGCCGCGTGACGGCGCTCGGCGCGGGGCCGACCGCGGTCACGGCGCGTCGGCAGGCGCAGGCCTGAAGCGCGACCCGGCGGCGGTCCTCGGCCGCGGAGCGACCCTCGTCACGGATCGCCGGCGGATCGACGCCGACGGGTCCTTCGTCGGCCTGTTCCAGACGGCGCGCGAGCCCGCCGAAGCCGGCGCCCCGGGGTGCGAATATCCGATACATTTCGCCCTCCGGATGACGATCGCCAGCCTCGACCTTCCCGAACTGCAACGCGCCGCGCGCCACGCGTGGCGCGTCTGCATCGCCGATCCCTGGCGCCTCGTCGGATGCGTCATCCTCGTGCTGTTCGCGACCGACCTGCTGACGCTCGTCCCGGGTGTCGGTTTCCTGCTGAAGCTGGCGCTGGCGAGCCTGCTCTTCGCGCAGGCGCTGCAGCTCTTCCGGCTCGCCGACGGCGGCGGCCGCGGCGCCGCGCGTCCGGGGTTGATGACGCTCGTGCACGCGCTGTCGCTGCCGCTGTCGTCTCAGTTCGTCCTCGTCCTGGGCGAATGGGCGACGTTCGGGATCGCGATGCTGTTCCTGTGGCAGGTCGGCGGACCGGACGCCGCGACCGCGTTCTTCGGCGAACCGCACGCCGAAGCGACGCTCGACGAGACGCTGTACTTCGAATTCAAGGTCGTGCTCTTCGTCGCCAGCGCGCCGCTCACGTTCCTCGCGCCGGCGATCGTGCTGGCGCGGGTCCAGGGGATCGCCGCGCTGTGGACCGCGCTGCTGGCCGCGCTGCGCAATCCGGGCTTCGTCCTCGTGCTGCTGGCGCTGGATGTCGTCCTCGAGTTCCTGCTGTCGGCACTCGCGCAGCCGGGCGGCCTCGGCGCCTGGATCTATCTTCCGTTGCTGGTGCTCTCGCTGGTCTACGAACTGGCGCTCCTCTACGCGGTCTCGGTACGCGTATTCGGGATCACCGCCGACGCCGGTGACGCGCGCTCACCCGGCGCGGACAAGCCCTAGAATCCTTCACCGACCGTTGCACCGCGACCTCCGTCCCGACATGGCCCACCGCACGCTGCACAACCACCTTGTCCGCGTCCCGCTCGACCAGGTCCGCCCGACGCAGATCACCGTCGGCTACGCCGAAGTGCGCCTGAAGCGCGACCAGTGGCGCAAGCTGGCCCGCAAGGAGCGCAAGCACCGCCTCGCGCAGCAGTGGTTTCCGAGCATCCTGGGACCCAAGGGGCGGTTCTACATCGTCGACCACCATCACCTCGGCCTTGCGCTGCTCGACGACGGCGTCGACCATGCCTGGGTGATGGTGCTGCGCGACCTCTCGACCGTCGAGCCGACGATGTTCTGGCGGCTCATGGAACACCATCGCTGGACGCATCCGTACGACGCCAAGGGGCGCCGGCGCGGCTTCGAAGCGATACCGGGCCGGCTGCGCGACCTGGTCGACGACCCGTACCGCAGCCTGGCCGGGATGGTCCGCACCGCCGGCGGCTACGCGAAGGACACCGAGCCGTTCTCCGAATTCCTGTGGGCCGATTTCTTCCGGCCGCGCATCGCGCGCGCACGCATCCTGCGTTCGCTGCAGGCCACGATCGACGAGGCGGTCGTCCTGGCGCGCAGCAGCGACGCGAGCTTCCTCCCCGGCTGGACCGGGGCGTCGGCCTGATGGGCAGCGCGCCGGCCGCCGCGCGCGGCGGCTTCGGCGCCGACCTGGCCGCCGGGGTCTCGATCGCGGGCCTGCTGCTGCCGGAAGCCGTCGCCTACTCCGGAATCGCGAACCTGCCGCCGCAAGCCGGCGTCATCGGTTTATTCGCCGGTCTCGCGTGCTACGGCCTCGTCGGCTCGAGCCGGTTCGCGATCGTCGCGGCGACCTCGTCGTCCGCGGCCGTCCTTGCTGCCGCCGTCGCGTCGATCACGACCGATCCGGCACTTCGCCTGGCGCTGGCTTCGGGGCTGATCCTGCTCACCGGCGCCTTCTTCGTCGCGGCCGGACTGGCACGGATCGGCGGCGCCGCGAGCCTCATCTCGCGGCCCGTCCTGCGCGGCTTCGCGTTCGGCCTGGCGATCGTCATCACGCTGAAGCAGCTGCCGAAGATGGTCGCGTTCCATCCGCAGGCCAGCCAGATCGTGCCCTTCGCCTGGGAACTGGCCTCGCATTTCCGCGAATGGAATCCCTACGGGCTGGCGGTCGGCGCGGCGGCGCTGGTCCTGCTGCGGCTGCTGGCGCCGCTCGCGATGATCCCGGGCGCGCTCATCGTGATCGCGCTGGGCATCGGCGCCGGCATGGCCTGGCCGCTGCACGACCACGGCGTCGAGGTCGTCGGCAGGATCGACCTGGCGCTCGGCTGGCCCAGCATCCCGCGCCTCGCGATCCACGATTGGCTGCGGCTCGGCGAGGTGGCCTTCGCGCTGATGCTCGTGCTGTTCGCGGAATCGTACGGCTCGATCCGCACGTTCGCGCTGAAGCACGGCGACCGCGTCCAGCCCGACCGCGACCTGCTGGGACTCGGCATCGCGAACCTCGGCGCCGGGTTGTTCAACGGGATGCCGGTGGGCGCCGGCTACTCCGCCACGTCGGCGAACGAAGCGGCCGGCGCGCAGTCGCGCGCCGCCGGCTGGTACGCGGCGTCCGTCGTGCTGCTGATCGTCCTGTTCGCGCTCGACTGGATCGCCCGCACGCCGGAACCGGTGCTCGCGGCGATCGTCATCCACGCCGTCGGCCACTCGCTGAATCCGGCCCTCTTCAAGCCGTATTTCGCGTGGCGGCGCGACCGCGTGATCGTCGCCAGCGCGGTCGCCGCGGTCATCGTCCTGGGCGTGCTCGACGGGCTGCTCGCGGCGATCGCGGTCAGCCTGCTGATGATGCTGCGCAATCTCGCGGAGCCGAAGCTCTCGGTGCTGGGGCGCCTCGGCGACGGCCACGACTTCGTCGACGTCGCGCTGCATCCGGAAGCGCGCCAGGTTGCCGGGATCCTCACGGTCCGCCCGGAGGCGCCGCTGTTCTTCGCCAACGCCGAACGGATGCTGGCGATCGCGCTGCATCTGCTGCCGCGCGACGGATCGGTGCATGCGCTGATCCTCAGCCTGGAGGAATCGCCGGACATCGACGCGACGACGGTCGAGGCGCTGCGCGACTTCGCCGGCAGCCTGAAGGAGCGTGGCGTCCGGTTGTGGCTCGCCCGCGTCAAGGAGCCGGTCCGCGACCTGCTGAACCGCGCAGGCATCGCCGAACTGCCGGCCGAGTGTTTCACCGGCTGGAGCGTCGACGATGCGGTCGGCGCGGCGGCCGCGGCGCTCGGGACCTGAGGGCCGCCCCCGGCAAGCCCCCGCCAGGTCAAAACACGAAGAACTTCGCCCCGACCGTCACCGCCCCGTGCATCAGCGACGGAAACTCGCTGTCGCGCGGGCCGTGGTTGACCGTCAGCGCGGCGAAGAGCGTCGCCTGCGTCGCGACGTTGTATTCGCCGTAGAGCGCGAACTGGCCGCTGCGATCGTCGAGGTTGCCGGTCCAGCCGGCGCGCCAGTAGGCATCGCCCAGGTTCGGATTGCCCTGCCACAGCAGGTAGAGATAGTTGCGTCCGAGCAGCCGGGGTGCGTCGCCGAGCGCCTCGCCCAGGCCCGCGGAAGCCGCGCCTTGCTGCGCCGGGCTCGCCGGCGCGATGCGGAGCAAGGTCGCCAGCCCGTCGACGCGCCCGAAGTACGCCCTTTCGGCCTGCGGCCCGTAGCCGTGGTTGTCGCGCAGGTACTCCGCGGTGATCGTCTGGCCGTTGACGAGCGTGTAGGCGACGCCGCCCAATGCGCTCGATGCGCGGGGCGACGGCTGCGCGACCGTGAACGGCGCGCTGCTGCCGTCGGCGGTCGGCTGCAGCGCGAGCGGCAGGCGTTGCGACCCGAATTCCGCGTAGACGAGCCAGGGCTCGCCGATGTTGGCCTGCGCGAAGGCGCCGACGAACCCGGAGCCGTGTCGCTGCGTGGCCAGCGCGAGGCTCGCGAGCCAGTCCTCGCCGCGCCGGTCGGCTTTCAGCAGCGACGTCTCGCGGTACGGATCCCCGGCCGCATCGTGGCCGGAGTGCGCGATCCAGGCGGCCGTCAGGATCGTGGCGCCGGAGACCATCGTGAGTCGCGCAATGTCGATCCCGGAGACGTCGCGCAGCGGATTCGTGCGCCCGGCGTCGAAGTAGAACGGGTTGCTCGGCGACCGGAAATTGGCGGGTCCCCAGTCGAAGGCGTCGCGCCCGACCGTTGCGGCGACGGACGGTGCCGGCCTCCACCGCAGGTACGCCTGGCTCAGGTACTCCTCGTGGGTCGTGCCGCCGGCGACGCGACCGCGCGAATCGTCGACGAGCAGTCGTGGCCGCGCGACGACGTCGAGCTCGTCGCTCGCGTACTTCAGGTCCAGGCGCACGTCGCCGGTCGCGACGTCCTGCGGGAGCGCCGCGATCGCGTCGTCCGGGTTGAGCGGGCTGTCGTCGACGAGCGCCTGCCGTGTCGCATAGGCCCAGGTCTGCAGGCTGCCGGTCCAGCGCCCGGCGGCCGGCGCGGCAACGGCGGGAACGACCGCGGCAGCGCCCTGCGCGTCCGACGCCATGGCCGGCGCCACCGCAAGGACCAGCAGCCACGCGACGACGGACGCGGCACGGCCCATGCGGCGCGACACGGCGGCGATTCGATCCGGGACCATGCCGCCGCTCAGTCGAGGTGACCGACGTCGAACAGCGTCTCCGGGATCTTCTGGACCGTGATGCGCGAGTAATCGAGCGTCGTCGTGGCCGCCGACAGCGCATCGCGGATCACCATCCGGCTCACGAACGGGATCCGGCGACCCTGGTAGTCGACCGTGTTCGCGTACTCGAAATCGGCGCTCTTCAGCAGCTTGCCGCTGACCGAGTAGAACTGCGCGCGCGCGGCGACGTGGCCGTCGACCGTCACCCAGTACAGCACGCGATCGTAGGTCGTGTTCTTCGCCTTCGCGGTGAGTTCGAGCACCCAGCAGCGCCGCTCGCCGCAGCCCTCTTCGCGCTGCAGCGTCGGCGCATAGTCCTGCACATAGTTGGTGGCGGCGATGTCGCCGACCGCCGCCTGCCCGGTCAGGCGCTGCCGCGGCGAGATCGGGACCGGCTTCTTGAGCCCGGGTCGGGTCAGCCACATCACCCGGTCGACGTTGAGCATCCGGGCCCCCTTCTGGCGCAGCGGTTCCAGCGTTTCCGCGACGCTCGCGTTGTCCGCCGCGCTGACGCGAAGGACCATCCGGCTCGTCGCGTCGTCGTCGGTGGAGCCGGTCGTCTCCGCGACGACGTCCCAGGTGATGCCGGGCAGCCCGCCGCCGCGGGCCCGGTCCGACTGCGCGAGGATCGCGGCCGCGTCGGGCTCGGCCGCCGCCGCGCCGACGGCAGCCGGCGTCGCGGATGCGAAGGCGAGGGCGAGGGCGAGGGGAAGGGCTTGGGCGAGCCTCCGCCGTACGGTCCTGTCGTGCGTGTCCATTGCAGTGTCCTTCCGCGATCGAGGCCGGCTCAAACGTGCCCCAGCGAATCGATGATCGGTTGCCGCGCCGCGCGGCGGGCCGGCAGCAGCGCCGCGGCGACGCCCAGCGCGCACATCAGCAGCGTGATCTGGAGGGCGCGCGCGGCCTCGAATCCGACCGTCAACGGCACCGGATCGGTCGAATTCGGCGGGACGTAGTTGATGTCCGCGGCATTGATGCCGGTGCGCAGCGCCACGGTCAGCAGCAGGCCGCCCAAGCAGCCGGCCAGCGCAAGCAGCAGCGATTCGGCAGCGAACAGGCGCACGACGCCGGCGCGCCGCAGCCCGATCGCGCGCAGTGTCCCGATCTCGCGCGTCCGCTCCACGACGCTCATGCTCATCGCGTTCGCGATGCTCATGACGACGACGATGAAGACGATCGCGAAGATGAACGCGAAGATCATGTCGAACATCCCGCGGACCTGGCGATAGAAGACGGACAGGTCCTGCCAGTCGCGGATCGTGACGTCGAAGCCGGCCTGCGCGAGGCGCGCGGCGACCGCCGCGCGCACCTCGCCGATGCGCCCCAGGTCGTCGAGCACGATCGTGATGCGGTCGGCGTAGCCTTCGGCGTCGTAGAGCGACTGCGCGAGGCCGAGCGGGACGAACGCGAACTTGTCGTTGGTCGCCGCGTTGCCGGTCGAGAACGTGTCGATCACGTCGACGTCCAGCGCGTTGGCCTGCCCGGCCAGCGTGCTGACCAGCATCGCGGCGCCGTCGCCGGCCTTCAGGTGGAGGATCTCCGCGAGCCCCTGCGACAGCGTCACGCCGGTCGGGCGAGCCGCATCGAGCGCGCCGGAGGCGTCGGCGAGACGCGGGCCACGCAGCACCTGCATGTCCTTCGGATCGATGCCCTCGCCGAGGAAGATCGTGCTCGCGCGCCCGTTGGACGCAAGCCCGTAGACCAGAAGGCGCGGGGCGACGCGCGTGACGTGCGGCGTCGCCTCGACGATGCGGCGGGCGCGCTCCAGGTCACTGGCGCTGAACAGGTATTTCGCCGGATGGATCCGTCCCGCGGTTTCGAGTCCCCGCTTCGTGACGGTGAGGTGCCCGAGCAGCTCGCCATGGATCGCCTGCCGCATCAGCCCGGCGTAGACGTCGTGCGTGTAGCCGGCGAACAGGAGCACGGCGGCGAAGCCGACCGCGATCGCCATGATCGTCACGGCGCTGCGGCGGGCATTGCGCGCCAGATTGCGCGCGCCGATCTTGAAATCATTCATCGTCGATCCGATCGGATTCGATCCGGCCATCCTTCAGGTGGATGCGCCGGCGTACGTGGGCCAGCAGGCGCGGGTCGTGGGTGGTGAACACGAAGGTGACGCCGGTCGCGCCGTTGAGCGCCCGCATCAGCTCGACGACCATGTCGGCGTTCTCGCTGTCGAGGTTGGCGGTCGGCTCGTCGGCGATGACGAGCTGCGGGTGGGCGACCAGCGCGCGCGCGATCGCGACGCGCTGGCGCTGGCCGCCGCTCAGGCGATCCGGCAGGAACGCGCGAAACCTGGCGAGCCCGACCTGGTCGAGCAGTTCGACGGCGCGCCGGCGCGCTGCGGCGGCGGCGACGCCCTGGATCTGCAGCGGCAGCATGACGTTCTCGGTGGCGTCGAGCACCGGAACCAGGTTGAAGGCCTGGAAGACGAACCCGATGCGGCGGCTGCGCAGGTCGGTGAGCTCGTCGTCCGACATCACTGCGGTGTCGCGGCCGTCGAGCAGCTGGCGCCCCGCCGTCGGCCGGTCGACCAGGCCGATGACGTTCATCAACGTCGACTTGCCGCTGCCGGAGGGACCCCAGACGGCGGCGAGTTCGCCGCGGCCGATGTGCAGCGAGACGCCGCGCAGCGCCCGCACGGTCGTGTGCCCGAGCGCGAATTCGCGCTCGACGCCGTCCAGTTCCACGAGCGCGTCGCCGGGCCGCGCCGGGTCCGGGTGCGCCGAGGGTGCCGCTGCGGCCGCGCCGTCGGCGGGCCGACTGCCGAGGCGTCCGAGGTCGGGAATCGCGGTGGCTGCCATGGCCGCGCGCTACCTGATGCGGACGACGATCTCGGCACCCGCGGCAGGCAGGTCGAATTTCGCGTCGTCGAAGCTGGGGGGGCCGGTGCGACCGCGCGCGTCGCGCGAGAAGCCGTAGGGCTCCGTCGGGATGCCGAGCAGGTTCTTGTTCAGCTTGCCGTTGCCGTCGAGATCCTGGTAGGCGGACACCGCATAGCTGCCGGGCGCGAGCCCGGAGAAGACGACCGTGACCGATCCGGGCGTCGCGGCCGTCTTCTGGCCGGCCAGCATCGTCGAGGGAAATGCCGCCGGATCCTTGAAGAGCCCGACCATGACGACGCCCTGGTCGGTCTTGACGTCGTTGACGACGACGCGAAGGTCGGCCGCGCTCGCGGTCGCGACGGCGGTGGTCGCCAGGGCGAAGGCCAAGGCGGCAGTGGCGCTTTTCATCGAGGGCTCCTGGTGTCGTGGATGACGGCCGGACTGTAGGGACCCGAGCGCGGTCGCGCCGGCCCGGTGCGACGGGCTGCGGCGACGTGGCGCGAAACGCCCGCCCTGCGGCGCGAGGCGGAGACGCCGGCGCCGACGGCCGGACCCGCATCCGGGCCTGGGTCCCGACGCCATGAACGCGGATCCGGTCGCGGGCGCGCGGCCCTTGAAGTCGGGCGCCGAAACCGGAGAATCGCGACCACGCGCCCGCGGGGCGCCCCGATGGAGCTTGCCGATGCAGCAGGTGTTTCGACGTCGCGACCGGACCGCTGCCGCGCGGCGTGCGGCGCTGGGGGCCGCCGTCGCCGCGGTCTGCGCGATCTCCGTGGTGTCGGGCTGTGCCGGGATCGGCGCGCCGCCGCCGAAGTCCGGGATCGACGTCGCGGCGATGGACCCTGCGGTCCGCCCGCAGGACGACATGTTCCGCCACGTCAACGGGCACTGGCTCGACACGACCGACATCCCGGCCGACCGTTCGGCCTTCGGGACCTTTGACAACCTGCGCGACGACACGCTGGCGAAGGTCCGCGCGATTGCCGAACCGCTGGCGGCGACGCCCGCCGCCGAGGGCACCGAGGCGCGCAAGATCGGCGACCTGTATGCGAGCTATCTCGACGTCGACCGGGTCGAATCGCTCGGCATCCGGCCGCTCGCTGCCGAGATGGCGCGCATCGATGCCCTCGGCGACGCCGAGACGCTGCCGGCGCTGATCGCGCACCTGCAACGGATCGGCGTCACGGCGCCTTTCGACTCCGGCGTGCACCGCGACAACCGCGACTCGACGCGCTACGTGCTGGACGTCGTGCAATCGGGCCTCGGGCTTCCGGACCGCGACTACTACCTCGCCGACGAACCGCGCCTCGTCGACGTGCGGACGCGGTACGTGGCGCACGTCGAACGCATGCTTGCCCTCGCCGGAGTCGCGGCGGCCGGCGCGGCCGCGCGCGACATCGTGGACCTGGAGACCCGGCTGGCGCGGGCCCAGTGGACGAAGGTCGAGAACCGCGACCGCGTGAAGCGCTACAACAAGACGCGCGTCGAGGCGCTGTCGCAAGTGGCGCCGGGGTTCGACTGGACCGCGTGGCTGCAGGCGGTCGGCGTCCGCGACCGGATCGACGACCTGATCGTCAGCCAGCCGAGCTTCCTCGCGGCCTTCGCGGCGATGGCGCCGACCGTCCCGTCCGCGACCTGGAAGGCGTACTTCAAATGGCATCTCGTCAGCGCGGCGGCGCCCTGGCTGCCGCAGGCGTTCGTCGACGAGAATTTCGCGTTCTACGGCACGACGATCGGCGGCACGCCGAAGAACCGCCCGCGCTGGGAGCGCGCCGTGGTCGCCGTGGAAGGCGCGCTCGGCGACGCCGTCGGCCGTCTCTACGTCGAGCGCTACTTCCCGCCCGCGAACAAGGCGCGCATCGATGCGCTCGTTGGCAACCTGCTCGCCGCCTACCGGCAGTCGATCGACGGGCTCGACTGGATGGGCCCGGCGACCCGCGCCGCGGCGAAGGCCAAGCTCGCGAAGCTGACGCCGAAGATCGGCTACCCGGACAAATGGCGCGACTACGCCGCGTTGCGGATCGAGCGCGACGACCTCGTCGGCAACATGCTGCGCTCGGCGGCCGTCGAGAGCGACCGCGACCTGGCGCGCCTCGGCCGCCCGATCGACCGCCGCGAGTGGCATGCGACGCCGCAGACGGTCAACGCGTACTACAACCCCGAAGGCAACGAGATCGTCTTCCCGGCGGCGATCCTGCAGCCGCCGTTCTTCGACGCCGCCGCCGACGACGCGGTCAACTACGGTTCGATCGGCGCCGTCATCGGCCACGAGATCAGCCACGGCTTCGACGACCAGGGCAGCCGCTACGACGGCGACGGCAACCTCCACGACTGGTTCACGCCGCAGGATCACGCGGCGTTCGTCGCAAAGACCGCACGCCTCGTCGACCAGTACGCCGCCTACGCGCCGCTGCCCGGCAGCCACGTGAACGGCGAACTGACGCTGGGGGAGAACATCGCCGACAATGCCGGCCTGGCCGTGGCCTACCGGGCCTACGAGCTTTCTCTCGGCGGGAAGCGCGCGCCCACCCTCGACGGGCTGAGCGGCCCGCAACGCTTCTACGCCGGTTTCTGCGCGCTGTGGCGCCGCAAGGTCCGCGAGGCGACCCAGGTCCGGCTGCTGAAGATCGATCCGCATGCCCCGGCCATCTACCGCTGCAACGGCGTGCTCGCGAACCAGCCCGGCTTCTATGCGGCCTATGACGTGCGCGAAGGCGACGGGATGTACCTGCCGCCGGAACTGCGCACGGCGATCTGGTAGCGCGCGGCGACCGGCGATGAGGCGCCACATCGTCGACCCGCTGCAGGTGGAATTCAGCGCGATCCGCGCGCAGGGCGCCGGCGGGCAGAACGTCAACAAGGTCTCCAACGCGGTCCACCTGCGTTTCGACGTCGGTGCCTCGTCGCTGCCGCAGACGGTCAAGGCCCGGCTGCTGGCGATGGCGGACCAGCGCATCACGGCCGAGGGTGTCGTCGTCATCAAGGCGCAGCAGTTCCGCAGTCTCGAAAAGAACCGCGCCACGGCGCTCGAGCGCCTGCAGGAACTCGTCGACGCGGCGTCGGTCGTCGAGACGCCGCGCCGGCCGACGCGCCCGACGCGCAGTTCGCAGCGCGAGCGGGTCGAGTCGAAGGTTCGCCGCGGACAGGTCAAGGCGATGCGCCGGCGCGTCGTGGATTGAGCGGCAAGTCGGTTTGTCGCTGGGTCACCGGCAGCGCTTTCCTGCGCCGGCCGTCTCCCCCACCCCTCTCCCGCTCGCGCGGGCGAGGGGCGATCCATCGTCAGCCATACGGACGGTGCCTCAATTCT
>DATKPC010000051.1:0-85204 GCA_035524275.1 Burkholderiaceae bacterium | reverse complement strand
CTTAATCGTCGACCACGCCTCACCCGCATCCAACATCAGAACCAGCCGCGCCCGTCGCACATCAGCTACCGCCGCCGTCCGACTGCGCTGCAGCGCCATCAGTTCTTCCCGTTCCGACGGGCTCAGATTCATCGCATCCATACACCTAATTATAGGTGCAATGTCATTGGTTCAGTGGACTAGGGTCGCAGGCAATCTCGGCGCCAGGTAGCGGATGCGCGTACGGAGCATGGCGGAAAAATCACATGCAATGCCGGCGCGCGATTGTTAGGCTGACGTCGAGTCGTTTCGATCGATCCGCCCGCTCAACTGCAAGGACCTCCCGATGGCCCAGAATCAGATCGGCGGAAACACGACCTCGGCTAGTCCCTTCGTGACTGCTGACGGGGTCGTGTACTTCAAGGGAACCGACGCCAAGCTTTGGCGCGTCAATGGCGACGGAACCGGGCAGTACCAAATCGGGACCAACACGACTCGATCGACGCCATGCGTTTTCGCCGATCCGATCGGCGGAGAGTGGGTGTACTTTCGGGGCACTGACAACAAGCTCTGGAAAGTCAGAGGGGACGCCGCCGGCAGCGATCTCACCCAGATAGGCACGAACACGACACTGTCGAGCCCGTTCGTGATTTACGACAAGAGCACCGAGGTGGTCTGGATATTCTTTCAAGGCACCGACCAAAGGCTTTGGAAGGTCAAGAACGACGGCGAGGGCAGCAGCCTTACGCAAATCGGCACCAACAAGACGAAATCAACGCCGTTTGTGCTGACCGATCCGATCGATGGAGAATGGGTCTACTTTCAGGGCACCGACGACAAGCTCTGGAAGGTGCGCGCCGACAGCGTGGGCAGTCAACTGACGCAGCTTGGATCCAACACGACATCGTCGTCGCCATTTGCGGTGTTCGACAGCGTCTCGTCGCAGGTCTGGGTCTATTTCCAGGGAACCGACAACCGGCTGCTGAAGGTGCGCAATGACGCCGCGGGAAGCGGTCTTCTCAACATCGGCAACAACAGCACAAGAAACACGCCATTCGTGACCGGCGATGGCTGGGTCTACTTCCAGGGGACCGACAATCGCCTGCTGAAGGTTTTCAACGACGGTACGCAGGGCTCGCAAATTGGCTCGAACACGACTTCGTCGACCCCGACAGTGCAGCGAATCCCTCTCGCAGACGGCACGGTCGAAGAATGGATCTACTTCCAGGGTACCGATGACAAGCTTTGGCGATGGTTCGACGTCGTGGGAGGAATGCTGACGCCTTTCACGACCATGAGAAATGGCTGGCACTTCAACAACGACTTCGTCAATCACGTCTTCGGCGTCTTGACGACGCAGGGACTGTGCGGAGGGATGGCCTATTCGGCACTCGACTACTACTTCAACGATCTCCCCATCCCGACGCATCGCGTGGGGGACTTCGGAGCCAATGCCACGGTTCCGGCCGACGGCCGGTTGCGGTCCATGATCTTCAATCGCCTGATCGACAGTTTCGCCGACAATTTCGGCAAATGGTCATGCGTCTATCCCGAACTAGACGCGGCCGTCGGAGCCGCACTTGGCTTGGTCGTGGGCGGCGGACCTCTCGGCGCAATCGTCGGCGCCGTCTGGGGCGGCGTGTACGGCGAGTTGCACGAGGTTTTCTCCTGCCCCGCTGGTGGGCCTGTCGGGATGACTCGCCAGGAGTTGCCGAATCTCACTCAAAATTTTCTCGACAAGGGAATCCCGGTTCCGATCGGGCTGATCTTCGACAGCGATATCCTGAATATCGGCCAGAGCCACCAAGTCGTCGCCTACGGCTACTCGCGCAACGGCACGACAATGACGATCAACATCTACGACAACCGATACCACGACGAAGAATGCACGCTCGTCCTCGACTCGAGCAATCCGGGCGAAATTAGCGAATACTCGGTAACCAAAGCTGTCAGTCGGGGTACTTGGGCGGGACTTCTGGTCGAAGACGGATACCAAGCGCAGTGGCCATCCTACGGCCCCGACATCAGCATCGCGTCTCCGCAGTCGCTCGCGCTTACGGGTCCGGTCGTCACCGGCCCGATAGCGGGTCTGGCGCAAACGCCCGCCGGGAATTCCCGGGCGGCGTCAGCCGCGTCGATCGTCATCGCCGCCCAGCAAGTTCAGCCCTTGGGCGGCACGCTGGGCGATAGCTTTTCCCTGCAGAACTACGGCGAGTTCCCGGCCCACTACGCGTCGCTCGGAGTCGAGATCGAGGGCCCCGGCACCAGCGACTCCCTGGCGCTGGCGCCTGCCCCCGCAAGCGACAACCAGCTCGCACCAGGAGGCACCGTCCGGGTGTCTCTGACAATCGCCGGTTTTGGTTCGACCGCCGGGCTTTACAGCCTGATCGCGGGTTTCAACACCGTTCCGGTGACGCCTAACCTGGGCAGCGACTGGATGCGAATTTTGTATCCTCCAGCGAACGTGACCGTATCGTCGGTGGTCACCATCCAAGGTCAGGCGTAATGTCGGACCTTAGGATCTCAGGCGCTCCGCGGCCGAGCGCGGCGACACTTTTCAGCTTCGACTCGATGTAGGCCTCGATCTCCGCTAGCGCGCGAATCTGGCTGCGCACGGCCTTGAGGCGCTTTTCGTCGAAGTCGATGGTTCCGTGTTCGACCTCGCGCGGCATCCGCAAGCGCTGGTAACGGACCATTCAGCACCGCATGGTCGCATCGTCGGACGCCGATCGGGTCGGCATGATCTCCGTAGACGGACTGAAGTCCAAATGACATTCGGTTCGCGCTCGGAACGCTTGACGGGGCAGGCCTTGCTCTTCACCGCGCCGCCGATTCCGGCGCCACCGAAGGAAGAGACGACGACGATCGCAGCGCACCAGCGCAAGCGCTGCCGCGGTCGCCCAGCCCTGCCGGCCGATCTGCCCCGCGTGCGCCAGAACTACGACCTGACCGAGGAGCAGAAGGCGAGCTTCGACCGCCTGGTGCGGATCGGCAAGGCAACGGTGTCAGGCCGTGCCTCGTCGCGCCCTTTCGAGGCCTCAAGTTGGGTCGATTGGAGGGTGCCGCAACTCGAATTCTAGGTTCCGTTCGGTAGAGTCCGCCAACGCCGGGGCCGATCGTGGAGAGAACGATCGTGGTCATTCACTGGCGAAGTCTTTGATATTGAACCAGCCTGTCGGCGTCGATTCGATCAACCAGAACTTCTTCATCGGCTGATAGTCCGTGGGGCTGGTCCTCAGGCGCGTCGATCCGTCGGCTGCGAGTTGAAGCATTGCGAGTTGGGCGTCGAGATTGGCTGCTTTCGCCATCACGTTCGCGCGGGTCAAATTGTCGCCACATTGCTTGAGAACGATGACCAATGCCTCTGCGAAATTGAAAGCCGTGACGTAGTCACCGTTGTTGAGGTCACCCTTCGGGTTGTATTTGGCCATCCAATCGTGATATTCGGAAACGTTGTTTCGATAGGGGCTGACGGTTTCGGGATCATTAGAAAAAGTCGACGCCATAGGTCCGAAGGCGCGATATCCCAGTCCGACTGAAATGATCAACCCGGCGGTGTTCTTCCGCTCCTCGGCATTGCGCCAAAGACCGGATCCGATGGTCCCCAGGGGAAGAAATTGCAGGGGACGCCATCCAAGATCGTAAGTCTTTTGCACGACCATGCGTGTAAGACCGCCCCAGGTCAAATTGACCAGGACGTCGGCCCCGGATTCCTTCAGAGACTCGATCGATACGGCGTCGAGACCGTCGTCCGGCTTGATCGTCGCTTCCTTGACGATCATTGTCGCCGCCGCCTTGCCAAGGCCTTCGCGAAACGCCGCGGCATATCGACTGCCTCGGGCCGTCGCCTCGTGCAGGACGGCGATTTTCGGATTCGGCCTATGCGCCTTCACATATCGCGCAAACGCGGACAGGTTGGCTTCGTTCGTCGGCAACATGCCCATCGTCCACGGAAAGTGTGAAGGATCGGCGAACGCAGTCGATGGAACCAGGACGAAGACCTGCGGGATCTTGTTCTCGTTTGCATAAGTGCGAATCGCCAGGCTTTGATCAAATCCGGCCGTCGAGAACAACGCCAGCACGTCTTCGTCATCGACGAGGTGGCGCGCGTGCGCGATAGCCTCGCCAGCATCCGGGCCGCTTTCTTCGCTGATGAACGTGATCTTGCGACCATTGATGCCGCCGCCATCATTGATCATTCTGAAATACGCGGCCTCCGCATCAATAATGATATGCGGCGTCGAGCCCCGAACGTTGCCGATGCGAATTTCCGTGTCATTTGCACCCGGATCGTAGTGCGATTGCGCCGTCGCCGGCTTGGTCAACGGCGCGGCGAAGCAAACCAGCCATGCCGTAGCGATCGCGATTCGACACATCATGGATTCCCTCCCATCGGAAAGGCCGATGTGGCGTGCGTTCGATCGCCCGGCACGCTTCGGCCGTCCGTCGTGCCGGATCTCCTCGCGGCATGGCATGGACGGTCGATGCGCTGCACGGCCATGCAACTCGCGCTACTTCTTCAAGGCTGCCGATATAAGCGCCGCGGCGCGCCTCTGACCGTCCGTTGCCGCCGCTTCCTGGTACGCCGCGCGATGGCCAAGAGTCACCTGGTCGAGGCCCGGCGTTGCGAAGGCATGCCAGGCGCCGGGATAGACCGTGACCTCGACGTTGGGCTGGCCGGCAAGCGGCAGGCATCGGCTGGCCGGGGTCCAGTCGTCCATCTCACCGGAGAGAATGATGGTCGGCACCGAGAAACGCGTCCCGGGCATGCAGTACGGATAGAACGCGACCACGCCGGCAAATTTCCGCGAGTATTGGTTGGCGGTCTTTTCGCTGATCGCGTCGATGGCAGCAGACGCACCATGGGAATAGCCCTGGATAAAGACATGCTTGGCGTCAATCTCCGGCCTGGCGGACAGCCACGCCAAGGCTTCGTAAGTATCCTCGGCTCGACGGTGCGGGCTGACGGTGTTCGGATTAGTGCAGGCGTCGCGCACCTGGCGAGTCGTGAACGAATCGATCACAAGCGTGGCTACACCCATCGGCAGGTAGCTGGCGTTGAGCCGCTTGACGATTTCGACATCATCCCCCGTGCCGCCGCACCCCGATAGAACGACTACCGCGGGAAAAGGCCCGGCGCCCTCAGGCTCGAAGAGCGCAGCATCGATGGAGTTGGCTCCTCCGCGAGGGTCATGTAGCGGAATCTCGATGACGGGCGAATAGCCGCCAGCCATCGGCAATGTGTCCCGACCTTGCGGACCGTTGACGCATCCTGCAGCGACCAACGCAAGAAGAACGGCCTGCGGCAGGAATAGCGGTCGTTTCATCTGGGGCACTCGATTCCACCTGGACACGAGTGAGCGCCTCTGGCCGATACAACGTTGTTGGCTTCGACGATACCCGCGGCCCGTTTCCGCCACGGCCGCAGCCGATCAGTTCGAGGATTATCGGTCGTCACTCGAAGGCACGCCATGTGGAAAATTCGACAACGCCCATGCGGGTCGGCTGTGGATCGGCTTGGACATCGTGCGTCAGCCCGCGGCTCGGGTGAGTCCGCCGCCCCTCCGAAGCCGGTCGTCTTGACCGTGGTTATACGTATCCGTCCGGTAATCGACCTGGCTTGACGGCGAAGGCACTTTCAGACGTCGACGACGTGCTGGAGCAAGGCGAATGAGACGCGCCACTGACCGGAGCCGCAATCGATTGAGGCGGTTTTCATGTTGAGCCGAACGACCTTGCCGATGCGCGGTTGGGCGGCGCGGTCGACGAAGCTGACGGTGTCGCCGACCTTGAAGTCATCGCGGGTGGGACGTCGTTGGCGGGGCGGTGGCCCTTTCGGCGTATCGAGGATCTCGACGTCGGTCACGTCGGAGTCTTTCGCCAGCAGGTCGATCGCGGCGTAGGGAACGCCGCTCCAGCGCGTATGTTGAGCGGAGTCGTCGATCGTGACGTCGCGGTCGCGCATCGCGACGATGCGCCCGCTGTGCATCGTGGCGTCGCGATCGTTCATGAAGTGGACCGCCATGCCGAGATGAAGATGACGGCGGACATCGATGATGCGCTGCGGCTCATCGCGTAGCTTGCGGATCGCGACCTCGATCCGGTAGAGATCGAGGCTGCTCGCCTGCGGCAGATCGGCGATCAGCCGGGCGAGGTTCGGATCAAACGGGGTGAAGTTGGGCACTGGCCGGCTTCCAGTTGAACGGCAGCAGCTCGGCCACGCGGTCCATGCGGTGGCCATCGAGCCGCTGCAGCACGTCGCGCAGGTACGCGTAGGGTTCGATGCCCACCAGTTTGCACGATTCGATCAGGCTGAAGACGACCGCGGCGGCTTGCCCGCCGCGCTCGGAGGCGGCAAACAACGCGCAGGCCTTCCGCGCCTTCGGCGGCAGTCCCGCCTACGTCGTGCTCGACAACCTCAAGGAGGGCGACATCCGGCCGGACATTTACGAGCCGGTCCTCAACCCCGTCTACGCCGGCGTCCTGGCCCATTACCACGCGGTGGCCGATCCATGCCGCGTCGGGGATCCGAACCGCAATGGCACCGCCGAGAACGCGATCCGGCACACCCAGTCAACGGCGCTGAAGGGGCGCCGCGTCGAGTCGATCGAGGAGCAAAACAACTGGCTCGAGCACCGGGAGCAGCGCTGCGCCGCTCAACGCATCCATGGCCGAAAGAAGCGCCAGGTGCTGGAGATGTTCCGCGAGGAGCAGCCGCATCTGCGACCGCTGCCGCTGACGAGCTTCCCGATGTTCCGCCGGGTCAGTCGCACCGTCGATGACGCCGGACTGGTGCAGATGGACGCGCGTTACTACGCCGCGCTGCCCGCCGTTCCACACAGCGTCGTCAGCGCGCGCGTGTTCGACGACCACATCGAGATCCTCGACGCCGTCGGTGCGCTGCTGCGCCGCCACCCCGTGGCCACGCGCCGCGGCGCCTTCGCCATCGAGCAGCACGATCGCTTGTTCAACCCCTGGCGCGAGACCGCGCGCGTGCTGGCCAAGGCCGCGCGCATCGGCCAGCACGCCGCGGCCTTTCCCCGGGAGTTGTTCGCGCGCCTGGACCGCCCCGGCCAGCGCGCCATCTACGGCCTGGCCAACCTGTCGCGCCGCTTCCCCTGCAAGCAGATCGACGCCGTCTGCGCCCGCTTGGCCGACGCCGGCATCTACTCCTACGCCGCAGAGCGCCGCGCGCTGGCGCGCACCGCAGCGAGCTGCGCGCCGAGGATCGGCGCGCGTTCTTCGCCTATGCGTCGCGCGTGATGCGGTCGGTCATCGTCGATACCGCCTGCGAGTGGATGGCCGAACGGCGCGGCGGCGACCTGCAGGCGTTAGCGCTTTCCACGGAACTCGTCGCAGATCTCAGCACAGGCGAGGAGGCGATCCGGCCGTCGACGCCCATGCGGTTTCGATCGAATCAGGTCAATGCCGCCACGGGTCAATCGTCTGGGCGCTTCGGTGTCAGCAGGAAGGCACGATACAGACCGTTGTGCATGCCATAGCCGGCGATCTGACCGCGGTCGTTGATGCTTGCCGCGCCAAGCAATTGCCATCCGGAGTCAGGAGATATCTCGGTCTGTAGGACGACAACTGCTCCCCCCTCTTCCCACATGGTCGCCCTGGCAGCAGTGAGATCGGTCAGGTTCGCCGCGGAGATTCCGACGCTTTGGCCTTGCTTGTTGATGGAGACCGCCTCGACAAAGACGTCGTCGCCTGCCGTGCCCAGTTCCGTCATCACACCCTTCCGCCAGACGAAGGCACGCTCGTTTCCGTCCGCGGCCTGGGCACCACCCACGACCCGCCCGTCCGGGCCGATGCCGATGGCGAAACTTGAATCCCCGCCCAACGTTCCCAGATCCTCGACCTGCCCGTCTTCGTCCCAGAGGACAGCGTGGATGTGCCCGTCGTCTGGTCCGGACTGGCCGACGATCTGCCCGTTGTCATTGATGGCAAATGCGATGTCGTCCGCACCCCGACCGGGCAGCGAAGGCAGTAGGCGAATGTCGCCATGGGTCCAGACCACGGCATGATGTCCCCCAAAGAAATTGTTCTTTGGATCATCCGCCACGAATGAATCCCCGACGACCTGATCACGGTTGTTCAGGTTGATCGCGATGCTGTATCCATCTCCTGGCAATGTGCCAAGGTCCCGCACCTTGCCATTCTTCCAAAGAACGGCATGTACAAGCAGGCCATCCGCGCCCGAAAAGCCGACCGCCTCGAAGCGGTCATTGAGCGCAGTCACCAGCGTGTCGGTGGCGCCCGGCAATGCCGGCAGGCGGGTGGCCTTGCCGGCGTGCCACAGGAAGGACGCGTCCCCGGAGAAGGCGTTGGGATTCAGTGGGTTGTTGGCATAGACGCCGACGCCGCCGTTGTTGTTGAGCGTCAGTTCCCAGACGAAGCTGTTGGCATACCCCGGGAGCGTGCCGAGGTCGGTGACTGTATAGCGCTCGCCAAGGGCTGGTTGGGCGGCAATGCCAAGAGTCGATGCCAGTGCGACAAGCGTCGCGAGCTTCCGGGAATCGTGCTTCATGGATCGGTCTCCTCTTCTTGATCAGTCGTCGACTGATCCGAAGAGCGACGGCAGTCGCGTTGCAAACGCATAACATTTTGCAATTCAACGCTCGTTTTCTCGCTTCACGTCACCCAGGTCGTAATGAGCGCAGGAGCGCAGACTAACCGGAAGCCGAGCGCCGCGCGCGCGATTTAAGAACTTTTAAGGCCTGCCCCCAGGTTTCCAAAGGACACACCGCTTCGTGCCGTGCAGAGTGCCAATTAACTGCACCAGCGCGCCTCCCGAATAAACGAATTGACTTCCATTCTTCTGGGCTGGACCGCCCTGCTTTCGGGCTACCCGTTGCCGGCGAAGGTGCCGACCGTCGTGTCGGCTCCGCACGCGGTTGTTGTTGAGCATGCCGGCGGCAGCCGCGACTGCAAGGTATGGGATTGGAACGCTGGTGGCAACTTACTCTCCATCGACGCTCGTCTCGATCCGCTAGACGATCTGCTAGCCGCCTCGGTGATCATGCACGAGATGACGAATGTCCTGCAGGCTACGCGGGGGAAACTCGATCACCGAACGAACGCCGCGGCCGACGGCTCGACGACCGCTGTTGTTGTCGACTGCGATCGCACGCGCGAACTTGAGCGCGTGGCACACCCAGTTCAGCAGGTCCACCTGGTGCGCTATGGGGTCTATCGGCCGATCGGCCTCAGCATGCACCCGGTCGGCCGTGCCGAGGAGAGCGCGCGTCAGCGCGTTGAGCGCACTCGAGGGAATCGCGAAAATTTACTGATTGGGGCGCGGTGAGAGAGTACATTCGTCGCAGGAGGCCAGGTGGAGGTAGCGTCAGCGATGATGTCCGTCCGGTTCGGCGAATTCGAACTTCACGCTGACCAGCGACGGCTGCTGCAGCGCGGCGGTCTGGTCAAGCTCGGCTCACGCGCCTTCGACACATTGCTGGTACTTATTGAGCGGCGTGACCGGCTTGTCCCGAAGCGCGAACTCATGGATCTTGTCTGGCCCGGCCTGGTGGTCGAGGAAAACAACTT
The DNA here is from genome assembly GCA_035524275.1 of Burkholderiaceae bacterium. Lineage (GTDB taxonomy): Bacteria > Pseudomonadota > Gammaproteobacteria > Burkholderiales > Burkholderiaceae_F > DATKPC01. The sequence goes on along the minus strand of DATKPC010000051.1, from coordinate 75,673 downwards.
GCAGGTACAGGTCAACACGTTGCGCAAGATTTTCGGTGCGAAGGCGATCTCCACGATTCCGGGGCGCGGCTATCGCTGGACTGTCGTCATCGATACCGATACGGCGTCAACCGGCGTGGAGACGCCAAACGGATCGGACGACCTGCCGCAACCCGCCGGCAACTTGCTGCCGGCCGTGGGGCCGTTGATTGGTCGGGCGGACGATCTCGCGGCGCTGTCCGAAGCGCTCCGAACGCACCGCCTAGTCAGCGTCGTCGGCGCCGGCGGCATCGGCAAGACGCGCCTGGCCTACGCCGCCGCCGACACTTTGCGTACGGAGTATCCCGACGGCGTCTGGGTTGTCGACCTCGCCACCGTCACAACGTCCGACGCGGTCGCGACGGCCGTTGCCCAGGTGTTCAACGTGAAGGTCGAAGACGCCGCGCGGACCGCCGACGCGATCGCGCTGGCCTTGTCGACGCGGCACCTGCTGCTGGTGCTGGACAACTGCGAGCATCTGCTGGAGGGCGTGGCGGCGCTGGCACCGCGGCTGCTCGCCGCCGGCGAGCACCTGACGCTGTTGACCACCTCCCAGGAGGCGCTGCGGCTGCCTTTCGAGCACGTCGAGCGCTTGGCTCCGCTGTCGCTGCCGACCGGCCCCATGCTGCGCGAAGCGCGCGACAGCGGCGCGGTCCAGTTGTTCGTCGCCCGCGCCCAGGCGGCGGCACACGACTTCGTACTCGGCGACGACACAGCCACAGCGGTATGCGACATCTGTCGGAGACTGGACGGGATTGCGCTGGCACTCGAACTGGCCGCCGCCCGCCTACCGCTGCTCGGATTGCAGCGGCTGCGCGACGGGCTCGACGAACGTTTCCGGATGCTGTCAGGCGGGTCGCGCTTCGCACTGGCGCGCCACCAGACACTGCTGGCCTCGGTGGAGTGGAGCCACGGGTTGCTCGCCGACGCAGAACGGCAGGTGCTCTGGCGCTTAGCGGTGTTCGTCGGCACCTTCTCGCTCGAGGCCGCGCAGACCGTGGCCGGCGACGAGAGCGCCGACGACTGGCAGGTGCTCGACCACTTGGCCACGCTGGTCGACAAATCGCTGGTCAGCATCGAACCGGGTGAGACGCCGCGCTATCGCGTCCTTGAGACGATACGCGCATTCGCGCTGGCGAAGCTCGCCGAGGTCGGCGAAACGGACGCCGTTCTACGGCGTCACGCCCGGGCGATCCTCGACGTCTTCGAGCGGTCGGACACCGAGCAATGGTCAGTCCCTGCGGAAGTCCTGCTCAAGCGCTATCTTCCGGATCTCGAGAATCTGCGCGCCGCAATGGACTGGGCGGAAAGGCAGCCCACAGAGAGCGTAGTCCAGACCGCGCTGGCGGGAGCGAGTGCCTGGGTCTGGATAAGGATTGGACAGCGGCGCGAAGGTTTGCGACGCTGCGAGCAGGCGCTCCGGCGAATTGGACCGGACACGCCCCCGTTGTTCGAGGCCAGACTGCTGGGCGCATGGAGGTTCACCGCCTACCCGCAGATCGGGCCGCGGGAGCGCTCAGCGAGCGTTCGGGCGATCGAAATCTATCGAACGCTCGGCGATCGAATCCGCCTTGCCGCTCAACTGTTCCTTTCCGGCGAGCGTCTCGCGAGATCCGGCGACTTCGACGAGGCCGTTCGCGCCATCGACGAAGCCAGCGCCGGCTGCGACGGCACCTGGCCCATCGGGCTGCGTCGACTCGCGGTCGGTTCTCGCTGCTTCGTCCTCTTCATGCAGGGTCGACACGAGGAAGTACATGCCGAAGCCGACAGCAACCTGGAGGCGGCTCGCGATTCGGGCGATGCCCATTTCCTGCACGATGTTCTCAACTCGCTGCTCTTATCTGCAACCATGCTTGGGCGGCATAGCGAGGCCATAGCCCATGGCCGCGAACTCGTCGCCTTGGCTAGGCGCGCGGGCTCCAATCGGAACAATGTGTATCAGGCTGTCAGCAACTTGAGCGCGGTGCTCACCGACTCCGGCCAGATCGATGAGGCGATCGAACTTGCCCGCGAGGTGGTTCCCGAGCTCACTCGCTCCGGAGAAGAAGTCCTGCTCCATTCGCTGGCTCTTCTTGCTTTCAAACGAGGACGCGCCTCCGATGCCGCGCGTGTGCTCGGCCGGGCTGCGGCGATGCACGACGAACACAAGACGAAAATCGAGCCCGATCAAGACCGTGCACGGAAGAAGCTGCTGGAATCCCTGCAGCTGCATTTTCAATCGCAGGAACTGGAATCGTTGCTGAAAGAGGGCGCTGCGCTTAGCGACGAGCGCGCTGCTCAAATCGCGCTGCGTAGTTGATCGCGCTTTACAGGAACCGGACTCCAAGATTGCGAGCCTTGGATTGTTGCGCGCCAGGAAATACGAATGGCTGGCGGTGTTTCGGCCGGAGGGCGGGATCTTCCTGCCGCGCTTTCACATGGTAGTAGCCCGACGGGGCGATCGGCAATTGCTCGCAGATCGGCTCGCCCCCTAATTGCGCCCGGTGCTCGTCGATGAACGAGACCGTCAGCGCCGCGGCGATCAACGACGTTGGGAGCCGGCTTCTGCTTCCTCATGCGCGCCGAACTTGTCGAACCACTCCGCAATACGGCGTGTCCGGTCTTCGGCGTTGCGCGACAGAGAATGGCTGTCGTCATCGTAGATGACCAGTGCGTACGGTCGGTTCCGCGACTGCAAGGCCTCCGCCATGCGTAGCGCCTGCGTCGCCGGCACCAGCTGGTCCGTACGACTGTGCAAGATGAGCACCGGGGCGTGGATCATTTCGGGCCACATCGCGGCGGATCGTTCCTCGAAGTGCTTGGCGGCCAGGTGCTCGTAATCCGGCCAGACCTTGGTTGCGCCGTCGAACCACTCATTGCCCTTCAGAAACCAGTCCCCGTGTATGAAATTCTTCGTATCCGCGCTGAGCAGCGACGGGCCGGCAATCACCGCGGCCGCCTTGACGGCTACGCCGCGCTTGAGGGCGATGTAGGTCATCATGCCGCCCCGCGACTGACCCAGCATGTAGAGTCGCGCCGGGTCGACGATATCTAGCGACCCGAGGGCCGGGACCAGGTTGAGGACATCATTGACCTCGCGTCCTCCCCACTCGTCTCGCTTTGCAGACTCGCCGTGGTAGCGGTAATCCGAGGCGATCACGACGAAGCCTTTTTGCGCCAGCATCAAGAGATCCACGAGATAAAGACAGGAATCGCTATCCTGCTTGCACGGGACCCCGTAATTGCCTATCCGCCCGTAGTCGCCGTTACCGCCGCGATTGAAGATGATCGCCGGCCATCGGTGCCCGCCCGGATTTCTTGGGCGGATGAGCATTCCGCGAATCAGCAGTCCGTCACTCAAATACCGGATGTCTCGGATCTCGAATTCCGTCTGTGCACGAGCTCGCTCGTAAACCGGCCGGGAGAAGTAGTCGTGCGTGAAGTCGTCCAGATCCTTCCACGGAGGCAGTTCCGGCCAGGGCGCATCGCTGACGATGCGCCCGTCTTCCCTTTCGCCCGAATTGCCGTCGATCGCGAAAGCGCACGTCACCCAGCAGAGGATGAGGAGAAGAAGGAGCGCCTGTATCCCGATCCCGCCGTGAATTGGTACACGGGAGAGGGCCGCATCAGCCTGCATGCAACCATCACCCCGTCCGTACCGAGGCAAGCTATGGGCTGTCATGGATCAAAGCGGCAAACCGGTTGGGGAAATCGTGCCTACAACTCTGCACGCAAACTTGCCATTACGGATCTGGGAGTTCCGGGAGTCAGCGAGTAGGCGTTGCCGTAGGCGGTACTGCCGTAGAAATACCTTTGGTTCAAGGCGTTGTCGACGTTCAGTTGGGCCGTCAGCTTTTTGCCTTTCAGCGTGAAGTCATAGCCCACCATTCCTCGGCAGACGGCATACCCCGGGATCTGCATATCGTTGACCGGATCGCCTTGCGCCTGACTGACCGCGCTCACGCCCAACGCGAGCCTCCAGCCGGGAAGGCTCGAGGTTCCCGTATACCGCACCCATGCGGTCGCCATATTGACGGGAACTGCCGGCAGGTAGCTGCCGGCTGAGACATTCACGAAGTTGGAGGTGTAACCCTGCGTCACCTTCGCGACGTCATGACTGAGGGTCGCGATCACGCTCCAGTTCGCGTTCAGCCGGCCGGTCAGGTCGAATTCGAAGCCTCGGCTTCTCGCCTGTCCGATGAGATAGAACACGCCCGTCGTATTCGGCACGGCGGCGGGAATGTCGTTCTGCGTGATGTCGAAATAGGCGAAAGATGCGGCGAGTCCCTTGTCGAGGAATTCGCTCTTCCAGCCGATTTCCTTCTGCACCGACCATTGTGGGCTCAGGGGTTGCCCGGTAACCGTCACGCCCGCGGCCACGTTCGAAAGGCTGAGGGAGCGGGAATAGTTTGCGTAGACGCTTGCCCAAGGTAGCACGTGGACGTTCAGACCAATGCGCGGGCTGAACCCACTATCGCTTGCCTGCACGAAACCGCCCGTCGTCTGCGCCCAGGCGGTGCTGCCGAAGCCGATCCCTGATCCGGTGACGGAATGGTCGTATCGTCCTCCCACCAGAAGGTGCATCCGGTCGCCGAAGCCGGCAATCATGTCTTGCGCGTACACCCCAGTCCAACTCTGCTTGCTCAGCAGGGCGAAACCGTTGATGTTCGGATCGAGCGCCGAGGCGAGGTCCACCGTGTCGTACGCCGCCTGCGCGTTGAAGACATTGATGCTTTGCGCCGCGTAATCGTAGGTCCCATTGAAGAATTCGCTGAACCGCAGGCGATCCACCCCAAACAACAACCGGTTGTCGATTCCGCCCGTCCTGACGCTACCTGTCAGTTCCAGGTTGGTCGAAAGCGTTTGCACGCCCGCCGGGCCGTACTGCAGGGAGTTGATGCCATCCCCAGTGCTGGAGACCGATGCGAAGTACATGTTGGTCACGTGTTCCGGCAGGTCGTTGTACGCCAGCCGGTTGACGATTTGCCAATCTCCCCCCAACCGGTAAGTCCAGTGGTAGGCGACGAATTTCTTGGTCATCGTGTCCGGGTTGGGCACCGTCACACCAGGATCTTCGAGGTAGGTGCTGATCGGAATCGCGGCGGGCCGGTTGCCGACGGCCGGGAAATTCGGATCGCTGTCCACATTGCTAACGTGCTGGTATTCGCCCTGGATCGTCACGTCGAAGCGATCCGTCGGTCGATAGCTGATCGACGGTGCGAAAAAGACGTTGCGGGAATTCTCGAAGTCCACAAACGAGTTTGCGCGGGTGTAGTCCGCATCCAGGCGGTACTGAAGCGTCTTGCGCTCGTCGATGGCACTGGTCAGATCCACCTCCGTTCGCGTGGTGCCGAACGAGCCCACGGTCTCCTGCAACGCGTAGTAAGGCGTGTCCTGGGGCTGCTTGGTGGCGTAGTTGACAAGCCCCCCGGGGGGCATGCGCCCGTACAAGGCCGCGGCGGGCCCTTTCAGGACCTCGATGACGCGTATGTTCGCCGTGTCGACGTTCATCGAGTACGGCATCAGGAGTCCATCCTGATAGACGTTGGGCCCCGTGTTGAATCCGCGTATCGTGAAATTGGTATTGTCGGAGAGTCCGTTCGCGTTCGCGGCGACACTGCTTACGTTGCCAAGGATCGCGTCCTGAATCCGTGTGGCCTGCTGGTCGCGGATGGTTTGTTCGGAAACGACCTGGACAGCGAACGGCGTATCCCGAATCGGGGTATCGGTCTTCGTCGCAGACACGGCGTTCGGTACGTTGTAGTCGGTAGAGGGGCTCGTCGCCGTCACCACGACCGGGGCCAGGGAAGGCGATTCCTGTGCCTGCGCGCAGACGACACAGGCTTGAGTCAGCGCGACAAACGCGAACACACGGAGGATCAAGCGGATCATTTGAGAAATAGTTATCTTTGTTGCCGGCCGCCGGGCGGCGCGCCGAACCTGCGCACATGGAGCGCGCGCAGTATAGACACGGTCTGCGATATGGTTGATGCGACAAATTGCCGCAGCGTGTCTCGCTCACCACAACATCGGTGGAAGTTCACCTTCTTTGGCCCGAAGACGATGCGGCCGCAGCGCGTGACGATGGATGTTCGTTCGTGCAGCGGGTGATCAATCTCCGGCAAACCGTGTTGAAACGTCGTTGAGGGTCTATACCGGGCAGCGGGTCGCTTCGTGCCCAGGGCCTCGTGCGGGCGTTCGACGGTGTCTTCGTGAATGAATGGGTCGAACGAAGCCCGCTGCTGCTGCCGGTCTCAAGCGGCGAGCTTGGCCGGCCATGGAACGCCGGCGGACCGCGCGCGGCAACGTCAGGCGGCCGTGAACGACGGCTGCCGCTGCAGCCGCGCGAGCAGCCGGCGCGCGATGTCGACGAAGCGCCAGACCCGCGAACTCACCACGCTGAAGCTCGGTCCCGGGCGCTGGAGCGGATCGGTGAGGATCAACTGAACGTGGTCGGCGAGGATGTCGCGCGTGAGCGTTCGCGTTTCACTGGCCAGCGGGTGGTCGACCGAGACGACCGGCACGAGCGTCACCTGCGTCAGCGGACCCGCCTGCAGTTCCTGCACGGTCGACGGCATCAGCGCGCACAGGACGAGGATCGCGGTGCCTTTGGTTAGGCGAGCGACAGAAGATGCGCCCGCCGCATCGCCTTGGGAATTTCCAACGATGAGGAGATTTCCATGGAGATCCGTGCCGTCAGGCGCATACGAGATTGAATTTCGGCGCCCGCAGCGCGGGAAGGAAATGATCGTTGAATACGGCGTCACCCGGCATGCCTGGGTCTCGCAACCGCGCCTTTGACTGGCGGGCCGACCCGAGTTGTTTCGTACCCCATGAACAAGGCATCGGATCGCACCGCCATGATCGATTAGCAATACACGGACGTCACTTTAGAATCGCCCGCAAGTCTTCCAATTTGTCGAAGAGGTGCCACACATAGTTGGCCGTTCCGTTGATCCGATGTGGGTGGAGATCCGAAAGAGCCGGATCGTTTCGATAACTATCAAAGGCTTCCTTTGATTTCCACTCGACAAGGATCAGAACCGTTCTAGGCTCGATGTTTCCCACGGCGGATTCCCGGAATTTGCCTAGAGCTACCAAGCGTCCGCCATGCGCCTGAACCTCCTTTGCAGACCGGCGCGAATATGCCAAGTACTCATCCTTGTCGGAGACGTCGAAGAGGTTGAGTGCATACACTGGTCCGGACATGGGCACCTCGTGGATTTAAATGTATGGCGGCGCCAGTCTTTACTGGCGACGTCCGTTGCTTGAAAAAAAAAAGCAGAAGCGGAAGACGGGCTTTGGCCGATAGCACGCTTTCGCATTTCCCAAGAGCGGTGATCTCCCGCGTGTCCGACTACAGGAAGGCAAAAAGCCCTATCGATGTCCGTACCTGGCCGACGGCGGGCTTCCACCCACGGCCGCAGCAGACGGAATGGTACGACAGCGATGCGCGACACATCAGTCTTTGAATCGCCGAGGGGCCGCTCAGTGCTGCGGACCGGAATTTCGACCGCCCGCCGCTACGCAACCTGCCGCAGCGCAGCCACCTGCTCCCACGTCAGCGCCCGGCCTGGATAGGCGACGGCCTTGAACGGCCAGCGCCTAGCGATCCAGTCTCGCAGGCTCTGGTAGAGCCGGGGGTCCAGCGCCTCGGCATGGCTGGTTCGGACCCAGCAATGAACCTCGGCGTCATAGCCGGGCAGCGTCGTCGGCTCGATATAAAGGCAACCCAGGCACATGGCCTCATCCAGGCTCATGACCGTATAGGCGAACGATCGGCGTAGTTGGAATTCCTTGTGGTGCCAACCCAGGTCGATCAGGTCCTGCTCGAAAGTCAGGCCGTGGGGCCAACGCCCGGCTGGACTGAATACCTTTTGGAGGCGTTCGACACTGGTCATTACCGCGTCATAGTCCTTCACCACGTCGGAAATGGCCAGCATGCGCACGCGGAAGTCCGGGGTCTCGAAACCGGCGGGAACCTCGAAATCCTTGGGCACAAGAGAGGTCATACAAAGGAGGTCATAGGAGAGAGGATTTGGGCAGTCGTGCGCCCGCAAGTGCCGTTTCGGAGGTTCAAAATCCTTTTCGCTTCAGGAATTCGGAAAAGGTTCGAATGGCCTCCCTGCGTGCCCGGTCGTCGGGAACGAACTGCGTCGTGGAGTCACTGAACGGATTGAATTGACCGTCTTGGTCATTGAGCGTGCGCGTGAAGTAATGGCCGACCCTTGGAATCGTAATGACCGTGCAGGATACGCCGGGCCGGGTGACCTCGGCACAAAACCGTCGGGACAGCGTTACCGGAGCGAATACATCCTTGTCTCCTTGAATGATCAATGTTTCAGGAGTCTCGTGGCTAGCAAACTTGCGGGGACTGAACTCATCCGGCGGCGCTCCCTTCATGATTCTCGGGAACCAGCTGACGCTGGCGGGATCCAGGATCGGAGACTGCAGCAGCAAGAGTTTCGGGCGTGTCGCTCCATTTGGGTTCCCTGCACAACCACGGGTCGCCGACAGCGCGGCGAGCTGAGCGCCTGCAGACTCACCGTATGCCGCTATCCGCGCCGGATCGATGCGCAACTCGGCTGCGTGGTCGCTTACGTACCGCAGGGCGGCGCACGTATCGTCGAACGCGTCCACAGGCGTGTGGACTTCGTTGCTCAGGCGATACTGGACGGCAAACGCGACCACCCCCTCCGCGGCAAACGCTCGTGCCACGTCGTGGACGAGTTTGGGATCGCCTTCGACCCACCCACCGGGGTGGAACAGCAGTATGGCAGCGGCGCCGCGCTGGTTGCCGCTCCTGAACATATGCAGGTCCAGGTTTGCAGCGTAGGGAACCAGAGTCGGAACGTCGGTCGCCGCGTTCGCACTCCCGACCATCCACAGACAGGCTGTTAGCCAGACGACGAGTAGGCAGCATCCACTCCGTGAAGCGAGCCTTGCAAGGCTGATGATGTTCATACGGGAGGTCGTTGTCTTTGCGCAGCACGAACAGCGCAGGAGCAGTCATTCGGATGATTCGGCTTGCGTCCCGGAGGCAACAAGCGAGGCGGTCCGCGTCCAGGTGGCACCACCGTCGATGCTGGATTCACTCGCCCATAGAAATCGATCCGTCGAGATGTCGCTGAAGCGGATCCGCGCCTGAACTCTTCCGCTTGCCACATCGGGGCCGGTGGCAAAGTGGACATTTCCGTACCGGCCTCGATCTTCCGACGCGGCGAGCGGGCCCGCGTCTTGTACCTGGCGAGCAATCCCGAAATCGCGCGGATCAATGCGATCTGGACGCTCTGGCAAGAGCCCCTTGTCGTTTGTGTATGGGCGGCCGTATTGTCGAGCATTCCGGTGCTTGTCGTGGTGGCGCGAATGCGGCGGCGAGCGTCCCTGGAATTGTCTCACCCTCCCGAGTCGTGAACGGACTTGAGGAATCGGTCAGACAGCGAGCCGACCGGAGGCGCTGGCGACCTGAACGGTTCGATCTCCATCGTCGGCAATGTCTTCCACGACGACGCTCACATTGCTCAAGGCGACTACTCGCTGACGCTAGGCGGAATAGGAGGGCCGATGGCGCGCGTGGTCGTCGCCGACAACGTCTTCGACGGGCGCGGCGTCTCCCTGTATCGAGCAAGCGACGTCGCGATCACGGGAAACACGTTTGTCGCCGCGATGAAATCGGCGAAGGCCGTCGTCAACGCCGAGAACGTGCTCGAACGCACAGTCATTTCCGGAAACACGATCTTACGCCGGGGTGTCGCCGGTCCGGCGATTGGAGTCGCGCACCACAGCGGCTCGGGCCCGGAGGATGTCCTGATCTCGAACAACGTGATCCGGCAGGCAACCGCCGGCGGCGGCATCGAGGCCCTATCTCCTCGTCTCGTATCGATCACCGGCAATGCGCTAAGTTGGTCCGTCGCTGCGCCCGCCGCCGCCGGTATCGTGGTTCGTCCAGTCATTCGGAAGGCCGAACAGGTGGTGATCGAAGGCAACCGCCTCCAGGCGAGCACCCTGCTTGATGGTGTCTTTCTCGCCGCGTCACCCGATTCATTCAATGCCGTATCGGTGGTGGGCAATCTCTCGCGGGGCGCGACCCATGGCCTCCGCTGCGACAATCCCAGCCTCTTTACCGAAGCGGTTGTCCACGTAGGAAACAACTGGGAGACGACTCCATCCTGTAGCGTGGCGCTGGTGCCAAGCGCGCCTTAGGACCTCGGCACAACCTCGTGCGCCGCCCATGAAATCGCGGTGCACCGAGGAGGATGAATGCCGAAGCAACTGACGCGGGCCGGCGGTGTTCCGTTCGGACGGACCTGCAAGCCGCCGCGCCGCGACGTGTTTCTTGATCGAGTGACGCTACCCCCGTCCCTGGACGGTTCTCGCGTAGAAATCGGCGGTATTTTCTGAATCACGAGTCGCCGCTCAGTCGGATTTCGACCGATTGCGCAGACCTTCCTTTGTGCACCCCAAAATTGCGGTATTCTGGACGAATTTGACGCGGCCGCGCGGTCCGGCAAGAGCTGAGCCGGATTGCATACGATCGAAACTTCTCAGGGGAAGTGCATGATCACTGACGAAGAACGACACGAGATGCAGTTGTCAGCCGACTACCCGACGGGAGCCTGTGAATGGCGGTGCCCCCGCTGCGGAAGGCGCGTTGTGATGCAGGCCGGGGCGGCCGGTACCGCGACCCGAATCATCGCCCTCGAGGAGGGAGATGCGCAGATACCGCACACGGCGTCGCGTACAGGGGTGTCGACCCTGCGCAGCGTCACCGCGCGTCCCGCCGTTGCCGACGCCGACCGATTGCCCCCAGGATACCGGCCGCATTAGTCCCCAACCCCACGGCTACGCGACCTGCAGCAGCGGAACCTCGACAAGCCGGGGGGGCGAACGCCGGTTCAGACCCGGGATGACGGCATAAAGCCGGTAGTGGCCTGCGGCCAGTTCGACGTTCCGCAGCCGGGCGGCCCACGCGTGGAGCGCGGCTCCGCGCTCCGCGGCGACACTCCCGAGATCGATGCGGCACCCGGTCTGTAGATTGCGGGCGCCGAAACGTACCCGAGCGTTCGGCGCTGCGGGCGTGCCGCCGGAATCGTCGTCGTCCGTCATGTACCGGACTTCGAAGTCCGTGGGAACCTCACGACGGATTCGTTTCGCGACGAATGTCGGCGTGGCACAACTCGAATCCTCGCCGCGCGCAACGATGATGATCGCTGGCGCGCTGCACGCAGCCGGCGACCGCCGGGACGGTTCGAGCACGTCACCTCCTGACCCATCGTCCTGACTGCCGGTCGTCGCCACGGTGTCGTTCGGCGTTCCAGCCGGCGAAGGCGCGGCGGGCTCGACGTCGCGAGTGGTCGCGGGTGGAGTCCCTGGGATCAAGGGTTCCAGGCGCTGCGCGATCCACTCTCCCGGTGGCTGGATTGCGATGCCCGCCCAGGAATCGCCGCAATTTCCTTCCATGTGGTGAATCGACGTTCTCGGCGTCCTGGCATTGTGTACGTCACCGACCACGCCCGAATTCCAGCGATACTCGAGGACGAACGACGCGATCAGCGAGCCGTCGCGCGTCGGGGCACGGGCACCCGTATTTGCCTTGGTCCGTTTGGCGTTGACCATAGATCGTCCCTCCCCTCGTCCGCCGAGGAAAGTGATTCACCCGGGCTGCGCGCGATCCCGGCCGGAGCCGGGATCGCGTGCTGTGCGGGTAATCCGCGTCATCGAACTACGCGCCCGGGGCCACCTGCACGATCACCTGGTCGAAGCCGGCAATGTCGATCGGCACGGCACCGGCCGTGGCCGTCACGACCACGGTGAGCATGTACGCCCCGGGCGGAATCTGGCCCGGCGTCGGCGTGAACGTCACCAGGGCGACGTAATCCGCGGTCGGCGGCGTGCCAGCGAGATTCGAACTCGTCGGCGCCGAAAGGACTTGCGAGCCGACGACAACCGCGGTTCCCGGCCCCACGAGCGGCTCCAACTGCCCGGTGAAAGTCAGCTTGTCGGCGATGGCATGCGCCGGCACGCTCGTACCCGAAAGCCGGACACCCATGGTCCATGAGAAGGGCGTATTCGGCGGAAAGATATTGATCGAAGGCGCGTTGGCAAGCGACGAAGAGACAGCGAGGGGCGTGATCTCGCTGATGTCGATCGCCGGCCCCTGGTGCGGCTGGAAAAGAGCATTTGACTGAAGCGGCATGGCATGAGCTCCGTGGAAGGTTGAATTGCCGGCTGTGTTGCGGTTGAAAGTCCGAATTTTCACGGACTCGATCCGCCCGCCGGTGCGGGGACGTTATGCGCCAATCGCATGAGCGCCCCGACAGGACCCATGATCGGCGGGCGTACTCACTCGCCAATCAAGTAGCGCTCAATTTTTTCCGCAGGCGTTTCTGATCGAAGCGGTGAAATTCACGCCGCATGGGCGCGGAACTCAAACGTCCAGTCGCCGGCGAACGCGATCGAAAAGCCGGACGATCTCCACGCCGGGCGTCGTCCCCAGTTCCTGCGCCAGGGCATCGCGACAGGCAAAATACTGCCGGACCGCCAGATGATGCTGACCCAGTCGCGCGAATGCGCGAATCATCCGGCAATGCACGCGTTCATCGCAACGGTCCACAGCCAGCATCCGCGCTGAGGTCCACAGGCACGCCTCGAAGCGTCCATCGTCAAAATAGTAACGACTGAGTCGATCAGTCACGGCGAGAAACACGTTGCGAAACTTCTGCCGAACCTCAAGTAGCCAGTCGTCTTCCCGCTCGTCCGCGAGGTAGTCGTTCTGATAGATGGCTTCGGCGCGCCGATAGGCTTCGATTGCAGCGGCGACATCCCCACGTCGATCGAATTCCGTCCCCGCCGAGGCGTCCTGCATGAAAGCTTCGGCGTCCACCCAGATCTCGACGTCCTGTCGAATCGAATAGCAGCCATCCTTGAAGACGACGAGCGAACGATTCCCGTCGTGGCCCCCGAGCAGCTTGCGCAGACCGTAGATCGCCATGTTGAGGTTGTTGCGCGCATTGTCGGGTTCGACATCCGGCCAGAAGCGATCCATCAGGACTTCCTTCGGAACTGGGCGATGCCGGTGTGTGATCAAGTAATTGAAGATCCGCTTTCCACGGCAGTTTGGCCAGCCGGAAACCGGCTCGCCGTTGCAGATCACGCGGTACGGGCTCAAGAAATGGACAGCCAGCGAGGCGGCTGTCGACGGGATCAGCACGGACGGGCCTCCAAGGAGCCTCGAGAGTCCGGGAAAGGACTCGCCCGCGTCAGCGTGGAGGGACCGCCGCCCGACCGATTCGGAAACCGAAGCCCATCGGAGCGGCGCGGCTACGGCGTCTTGCTCTGGATGGCACTCCGTTCCGGAATCCGCCTCGTCGGCATCCCCGACCGATTCGTCGATCAACTTCGCAAGGCCGTCGATTTCCTCGAGCAACATCGCGCGACGCTCAACCGGATCCCGGTCGTCCGCGCGAGCCACACTATCCGCGCGGTGGCGAACGAACTGCCGAAACCTGCGGAGCGAATCGGCGAACTGCGTCAGTTGCCGCTTGTCGAGGGGATTCGACATCGTCGTTCGATCAACGGATACGCGTATCGGTGGGAGTCGCCCGGTGAGAAGGAAACGCGTCCGCCTTGGCCGACGGAAGGGGTCCCCGCGTCGCGCGCGACGCCGACCGGGAGGAAACTTCCCCAAAGATCGATGATTGCCCTCGACACGGCGCAGCCCTTGTTATGAAACTTTCAACGCGCCGTCAGCCGGTTCGGCATGTGTAGCGAGAACTGCGCGGCCTGAACCGAGGCGGACGGACTCCGTCGCGTCAACGGCACGCGACCGGACATGCCCTCATTCTGGTCAGATCCACCGTCGCCGAACCCCTTCATGCGGGCGGGAATCCAACTCGAGCCTGCCGAAGGCTGCCTCCGGCGCGGCACAACGAGCCGCAGGAACACGCTCCCACCCGACCGGGTGGGGTCGAATATCGAAGCGGTCGTAGTATCACGGCTTTATTGCCGTTATGCCTTGCTTTCGGCAATCTGCCTCGTTACGCCACTGTCGTAAAGTGAAAATGGCGACCGTGCGCGGTAGAAATTCGGCCAAAAAACTCCGAGGATGACATGTCACTTACCGTGAATATCACGATCTGGGGCTGGCGCGGGCTCGGTATCGGGCCCGGGGGAAGCGTGGGCCACGTCATGATCAGCGAAAGCGACACGAGTGTCGACGTCAGCCAGTTCCCGCATGGGCTTGGCGGTGAACCCACGCCGTGGGGCCCGAACACGACGCTGACGTTCAGTCAGACAAATACGGAGATGGACCGCCCGCCCGGCGTCGTCTACACGATCGACATTCCGGATCCCGCCGCCTTCGCTGCAGCGGCCAACGACCATCGAAGCCGACCCGACTGGTGCTGGGATCCGGAGCCTCCGTTTGAAACGCACTGCGCCCGAGCCGCCTATGACGTGCTCAAGGCCGGAGGCGTGAATATCGATGCGGCCGGCGACTACGCGATCACGAACGGCGAGCGACGGGAGATCATTCCCAACACGTTGTGGTCGCTGCTGGAGGATCTTCCGCAGGCCCAGATCACCCAGCGGTCCGAAGAAAACATCCCGATGGCGATCCGCAGGCAGTATGAAAGCAACGTCAAGGAACACATGCGGGCCTATCGCATCGCGCACCCCGAGTTGAGACGAAAATCGCCATCGCGAGCGCCTGGCTGACCGTAGCGCGGCGAGAACGCCTTCGCCGTCAGACACCCGGGGCCGCGAGGGGAGCGACCCCGGGACGATCGGCCGGCAGAGCCTGAAGCGAATTCGCCGGGGCGACAAGAACACAAGACGAAAGAGACCCTCATGCAGCGCGACCTGAAGATCAAGACCTGCAGCCTGGCCGGGACGTCGGATCTCACGGTGATCGCCCCATTGCGTCGGGGACTCGTCCCGTCACAGGATTCCGTCACGTACAAGACCCGCGCGAAGCAGGTTCTTCGTACGCTGCACCTTGGCCGATCGTCGCTGCACGAGTTCGAACTTGCGCGGATTCTTTCCGACGCCGTCGAGCGGGTTGGCCAGATCCATTCGGTTCGGATCGCCGTCCTGGAGCCGGAGGATCACGTTCTCCTGGCGGTCACGTTCGACGGCTCATGGCAGGCCTACGTTCGCGTGATCTGGCAGAAAGTATCGCGCCTGCTGGACTTGATCTTCTGCAACACGGAGAACTACGTCCTCGGCTGGGACAGCAGCTACGAAGAATGGGCGGCATGGTTGCGGAAGGCCCAGGCCGAAACGTCATTCCTTTACGCGGTGCCGGGAATGACGGCCGCCGACACGCAATACCTGCGCATGGAAGAGCGTCTTGAGCGTCGCCAATCGAACGTCGACATCGGCGTGACCCGCATGTCGATACCGAGCGCGGAAGCGATCGCGGCGCGCATGGTCGAGGACGGCGTCGATCTCACCAACATCCAGGTCACCGCAAAGCAGACCAATATCTCGTTCAACGAGCAGCTGAATCCGAAGGAGGCCGCGGTACCTGCAGTACGCCAGGGTCTGAAGGCGCTCGTCGGGCTCTACGCGCTCGCCGATTTCTATCCCCCGGGGACGTTCGACGGCACCTTGTTGTTGCGCGCGGCACACGAGTTGCTGCCGGAATTCTGGCGCATGGTCAACACCGGAACGGACCAAGCCGCGATCGTGCGCGAGTTCGACCGTTTCAAGGAACCCGTCAAGTGGTTTTTCGCCAACGGGGTCATGGAGACTCCGCCGAAGCGCCGGCCACTAAACGAACAGGTATCCCTTCCGAAATTCGATCGCAACGATGTCCAGGGCGGCATTGTCCGGAAATATTCCAGGGCCGACTACGGCGTGTTGCTCCTGGTGTCCTTCACGAGCGCGGCGGCGTTGGCGAAGTTCATGGAACGGTGTGCACCAACCCGTGACAGCGACGATCTGAAGCCGGGTGCCATCGCCGTCAATGTCGGATTTACCGTCCAAGGGTTGCGCGCCGCCGGGCTTAGCGACGAAGAGATCAGGAAACTGCCGGAGGAATTCGTCCAGGGGATGGAACGCCGCTCGAGCATCCTCGGCGACTATCGATCAAACCATCCGCACCGATGGCGCCTCCCCACCTGCAACTGGCAAGACGGGCCACAGGCAAAGGATCTTTCGGAGGACGCCGCGACGGCACGCATCGACATGAGTTCCGTCCACGCCGTTCTGCAGCTTCGGTATCTGGTGCTGCCCGGTTCTGAAATGGACGAAGCGGGTGCGCGAACGAAACTCCATGCTTACCTGACGGATGTCGTCCGGATCGACCCGGGGATCGTCCCCCTGTCACTCCAGTGGATGCGCTGCTATCGCAACGCCGACGGAAAAGTCGTAGAACATTTCGGCTTCCGGGACGGCTTGTCGCAACCTGTTTTTGACGATTCGGAAAAACGAGCCGGGCAAGTCTACGACCCACGGGCATCGCTCGGCGAGGTATTGCTGGGCTATGACAATGCCGCGGATCCCGCGCCAGATTCGGCGCCGGAGATGGACGAAACGAGAAACTTCCTGCGCAATGGCACTTTTCTCGTCATCCGGAAACTCCGACAGGACATTGCGGGGCTCAAGAATGCCGTCGAGAAGATGAAGGAAGCTGCGGCAGTGCCCGGCCTGGACGACGACCTCATCCTGGCCAAGATGATGGGGCGCTGGCCGGATCAATCCGATGATCCAACCAAGAAGTCCACTCTCGGTGGGAATCCGCTCGTCGCCGCCCATGGATTGAACGATTTCCGCTACAAGTTCGACTCCGACGGATCGAAGTGCCCGTTTCACGCGCATATTCGCCGCGCCAATCCGCGCACGCAAATACCGGCGGAACTCGACGCGCCGGGAGGAAGGCCGCCACGCCTCGTTCGGCGCGGCATGTCGTATGGGCCGAAGCACGACCCCAAACTACAAGGCGACGCCGCGCAGGCAAGCCTGCAGCAAGAACGCGGGCTCGTCTTCATGGCTTACAACGCGAGCATCGGGGAGCAGTTCGAAGTCGTGCAGCGCTGGCTTGCCGGCGGCAACAGCAGCGGATCCTATTCCGGGCAGAGCGATCCGTTTCTCGGCGTGGCGGAAGCGGGCCGGCAGCGCTATTTCCGTTTTGAACAGGAGGGTAAGACCCTTCGGATGCCATTGGACGGTTCCGACCGCAACGGCGCCGACCCGGATCCGATCGTCCGGCTCGAGTGGGGTCTGTACGCCTTCATGCCGTCGCTTGCGACGTGGAACTGGCTGAAGGCGCGAGCCGGCGCCGTCGGAAACGCGGTGGCCGCAGTCTGGACCGGCGACGAAGGCGAACGCGCGATCGGGCGCCTGCTGGAGATCGAGTCGCAACCCGACGACTCCAACGCGATCCAAGCTTGGAAAGCCGCGCTCGAAGATCCTGACGCAAGCGCGAACTACTTGACCGCATCAATCTGGACGGCAATTAGGGAACATCACGGCGGCGTGCTTCGGACCCCTTACGGCATCCTCGTCGCGAGCCGCGAAGGCGTCGACTGCGTTCTTCGAAATGCCGACGGCAATTACACCGTGACGGGTTACCTCGAGCGGATGCGGGAATCCTTTGGGGAGATCTACCTCGGTCTCGATGCGAAAACGAACGGGGAATACGAGCGACAGTCGGCGGCGTGCAATGCCGCAATTCGCAAGCTCGACCAGGAAGACACCTATCGGCGGGCACGCGACGCGACCGCGACGGCGCTGGAGAATTTCCAGAGGAAGGCGATCCAGGAGGCGAGCGACTACGGCGAATCGCATTGGGAGCTGACGCTTGGCGTCGACGAACTCGTCAACGAGATGCTCGCTGACATCTGCGAGGCGTGGTTCGGGCTCGACAACAAAGGCCATAGCGAAAGGCAATTCTTTGCGCGCGGCGGCTTCCACTGGGACTGGAAGCCTGAAGATCCGCCCTTCTATCCGGGCCACTTCATGGCGCCTTCGCGATACTTCTTCCAACCACGCCCGGGCACCGAGGTCAAGCGGATCGGCGAAGAGCACGGTCAGGCGCTTCGTAAGGCGATGCTCGCGTTTCTGAGTCAGCCGGCGGTTTCGAGCCGACCGCCGATCGTCGCGGAAGTGCTCCGATCGACCGGCGGCGCCGCCACCGACCTCGCTGCCCGAACGTTGATCGGTGCCATCATGGGATTCGTGCCGACGGTCTTCGGCAACCTGTGTGCCGTCATGAACGACTGGCTCGCCGATGGGACGTTCTGGAGGCTGCGGGCGCAGATCCTGGCCGAGCAACTTCGGGTGGGGGGTCTTGACGCAGCGAAGGAAACGATATTTCCTGCGTTCACGCGCACGATGCAGTTGCGTACGGTCCCCTGGTTGCTTTGGCGGAAAGCAGAAAAATCGCACATGTTCGGAATCGACTCGGCGCACCGCATCGAGGTCAAGCGAGGTGATGTTGTCGTGGCTGCGCTGGGTTCCGCGAGTCAGCAGAACCTGCTGGAGGGAAAAACCACGCTGAAGCCAAACTTCGGCGACAGTGATAATGCCGGCCCGCGGCCGACGCATGCCTGTCCCGGATACGATGCAGCCATCGCGATGATGCTCGGGTTCCTCGCGGCGCTTCTGGGTTCGCCATGGCGATTGCGCGCGGGCCCCGCGCCAATGACCGTCGGCATCGACGGACCGACAAACCCAATTCCGGCCGCCGGCGGGCAATCGGCGGCGGCAGCCTTGCCACAACCGCCAGCGCCACCACCGGCAATACCGGGGCCGGTCGCGAGCGACGCCGCGCCTCGAATACTTGCCATCGGCGATTCCTGGTTGAGAATGTGGGTTGGCGACTCCATCGACGGAAAATTCCAACCCAGCTTGAGCCAGTCGCTCATGAGTGGCATGAGTGGCATGAGTGGCTATTGGATCGACGACAGTCGCTGTGCTTGGGGCCGCCTACTGAAGGACATGGCCGACCCCGATTTTCTTGAATCGGTCCGCGCCGACCTGAACGACCCACAAGCGCCGAAGCTGACGGCCATCCTGCTCGGCGGCGGCGGCGACGATGTCGTCGCGCACTCGCTAACCACCGACGTCACGCGTTGCGCGCTCTTCCGGATGCTGAAAACGGGGCCCTGCGCCGAAGGGGATGAATTGGACCTCGATCAGGTCCGGGAATTCATTGACGTCGAACTGAAAGGACTTCTCAACGACATTCTCAAGACGCTGACGTCCGCGGCGGGTGCCCCCCAGGTACCCGTCTTCGTCCATGCCTACGACTATCCCATCCCGGACGGCCGCGCATCCGCAACGGCCGGTGGTCCCTGGCTCAAGCCGGTATTTGCCGCGCGTGGGTACGATTTCGAAAACAATCCGAGTCTGTTGCCGCAGTGCAGAGACGTGATGCGGCGCCTGATCGATCTCCTTAACGAGATGGTCAAACAAACCGTGGCGAGCGCGCCCTATGCCGGACGCGTAGTCCATGTCGACCTTCGGGGAGTCCTCGAAAAGCAACCGGATTTTGAGAACAACAAAGAAGCGTACTGGGGCGACGAGCTACATCCGACGGCGCGTGGCTTTCAACTCCTGGGAGACGTCATGGCGAGCGCTATCCGGGCCCGCGTGAACAACTAACCGATCGCCGATCGCGCCCGCGCCGCGTGCCACGACATCTCGAGGGCGTCGAATTCTGCCGCGGCGCGCTCGAGATAGGAGATCGCCGCCGCCCTCCCCGTCGTTTCCAGGCACTGGGCGCGCGCAAACAGATTGAGCGCGGACTCGCGCCGAGAACGGCGAATGTCGGTCGAGCGCTCCGCCCGCGCCATCCATTGCTCGCAGCGCGCGGTGTCCCCGGAACGGGCCGCCGCGATCGCCAGTGCGCGGCAGCCGACGGCCTCGCCCAGGCGTTCTCCTTCGCGCGATCGACGCAGTAGCCGCGCGGCGTGCCGACGCGCTTCGTCGATCTGGTCCTCGGCGATGCACGCTTCGACAAGCCAGCCGTAGAACAGCGACGCGTAGAAATCGCCTCGCCGCGCCTCCATCCAACGCACGGCATCCCGAAGCTGGTCCAGCCCTGCCCTCAAGCCGGATCCGGCCCAGCGCGAATAGCCGGCAACCGCACGGCTAACCGCCAGAAGGAGGAGTCCGCGCGTGTTCTCCGCGATGCGGCCGCCCTCCACGGCAATGAACTCGGCCCGCTCCCAGTGCCCCTGCCAGACGTTGGCGACGCAGATCCAGTTGCGGACCGACGTCCCGACGGGATGCATGGATTCCCCGAGCAGCAGCATCGCCTCGTCGAAGCACTGGTGCGCGCCAGCGAAATCACCCTGGTCTGCCAGCGCGCTCCCCTTGCAGGACAATGCATACGCGGACCCGACTGCCATGCCGCCACCGAGTCGACTGCGACGACGCTTGGCCGTGACCGCGGCGTCGATCAACGGGATGGCTTCGTTGTAATCGCACGTGGCCACGAGCATCTGTCCGAGCGCGGCAGAAATCTGCGCCGAAAGAGGCGCATCCGACAGTGCACGTGCCTTTGAGAGCGCATCGCGTGCGTGATCAACGCCAGCGCGCAAACGACCGAAGCCGTAACACATGTAGCCTAGCCAGTACATCGACCGGGCGATGGCCTGCTCGTCGCCGATCCTCGCCGCGAGCTGCACCGCGCGCTCGAACACGGACAGATCGTTGTCGAATGCCAGCGGATCGAAGATTCCCACCATGGCCAGCTTGTTCGCGAGCAGGCACCATCGGAGGCCCTGCTCCGACGACATTGCAGGCTCGCGATCCAGGGCCTCCATCGCAGCCAGGTATTGCGAGCGCGCGCGATCCAGTGCGAACGCCGCCATCGCCTTGTCGCCGGCCCTCTCGGCAAAATGCGCCGCGCGATCCCAGTTTCCGGCGCCACGGCCGTGGTAGGCCAGGCCTTCGAGCGCGTCCTCGCGCTCCGAGTCTCGCGCCTGTTCCAGAAGTGCCGCGTAGGTGCGGCTGTGCCATGCGGTCCGGTCGCCCAGCCCGGTCGCTTCGTAGACGGCATCCCGTGTAATGCCGTGCTTGAAGCGCAACGTGCCGGCGCGATCGTCGGGGTACAGGAAGTCCGCCTCGGCCAGGGCTCGCAGTTCCGAGTCATCGCAGGATTTGCCAAGAACGCGCTGGAGCAAATCGATCGGGATGACGTTGCCAATGACGGCCGATGCCCGAACCATCCGACCCAAGTCTGCCGGCAGGCGATCGAGGCGCGATGCGATCAGCGACGCGAGCCACGCCTGCGGACGTCCTTGGTGCTGCGGCGAGCGCAACGGGCCGCCGGCCGCCACCGAGTGACAGATCTCTTCGATGAACAGCGGCACGCCGCCGGCATAGGCATGGACCGAACCCGCGAGGAATGGATCGGCTTCGGGCAACCATCGGCGAATCGCGGCTACCGATTCTGACGCAGCGAACGGCGTCAATACGAGATGCGGCGCACCGGCAATCCATTCCGCACTCTCCTCTCGCGGACGTCCCGCAAGAATGACATGCAGTCCGCCGACTTCGTGCAAAAGATATTCCATGAGGCGGCGGCTCGCGCTATCGGCCCATTGCCAGTCATCGACCAGCATCACAAGGCGTCGCGAGGAAGCCAAGGCCTTGAAAAGCGACCCGAAGCGATCGACGACACCGCCGGCGTCCGCGGATGGGCCGGTGACCATGTGCTCGAAGCCGGGAAGCTGCAGAAGTCGTGCGGCTTCGACCTCAAGGCCGGAGAGATTCCCGCCCGGAAGACTCGATGTCCCGGGTTGCGGCGCCGCGGTGCGCGATGTGACACCGAGCAGGCACTGCAGCATCTGGGCGAAGGGCTGCAGCACGCGCGCGTCCAGGTATTTCTCGCATCCGCCCCGCAGCACGAGGAAACGCTCCACGTCGATCTCGCGCGCCAGTTCTTCCAGGACGCGGGACTTCCCCAGACCGGCAGCGGCGACGATCACGAAGCAAGGCGTCGCGGCGGGCGGATCCGTATCCAGGAACCTGCGCAATGCCCGGAGAACCGTCTGTCGACCAATGAACGGCGTCAGGCCCCTTCGCGCGGTCGCGTCGAAACGTCTCGAAACATTCGCACGCCGCAGAACCGCCACGGTACTCAGCGGCGTCGAGCGTCCGCGAAGCACCTGTTTTGTGCACTCGCCCAGCTCGAAGAACTGTGCATACGGCCCAAGAGACTCTTCGCTGACGAGAACCTGACCTACGCCCGCGGCCGCCGCAAGGCGCGCGGCCGTGTTCGTGATGTCCCCGCTCAGATCCAACCGGCCAATTTCCGGGTCTCCCTCGGAGATCACAACCGTGCCGGCGTGGACTCCCGAATGCATCTGGACCGCTGGCCGCGTTCGAGAGTTTTCCGGCACGCGCAGTCTTCGAACGCGATCGTGGATGTCGAGGGCCGCATCGACCGCGCGCCGAGCGTCGTCCTCGTGAGTATCCGGATAACCGAAGACGGCGAACACGCCATCTCCCTGGATCGAAACAATTTTCCCGCCATGTTCCGAAATCGTGGTGCGCCAGATCTCGCGAAAACTTCCCAGTAACTGGGCGTAGTCCTCCGGCTCCAGGCTCTCCGCGATCCGGGTGGAGCCGCAGACATCCGAAAACAAGGCCGTCACGAGGCGTCGCGTTCCGGTCCATTGAACCGGCCTCGCGTCGATCTCGAACGTCATTGACGGCGCCCCTGTCGCATTCAAGTCATGCCCGGACACGGCGGAACCGCCCAGGCCGTCCGCGGGCCCGCGACCCGCCAGACTCACGGCGACGGGGGTTCAAGTCCCATGCCCATCGCCGTGCCCGTCGAATTGACGTCGCTCGGATGGACCCTGAGCGGCAACGGTCGAGCATGAACCCCCCTTTTTTTTCGCCGAACTTTTTTCCAAGGCATCCTAATACTCCCCGCGAGTCGGCCGCGTTAATAGCTATACCGCCGAAATGCTATTTGAAGGCTACAGCAAGCCTGCGCGCCGACCCGCACCCCATTGAAGCAGCGTCAAGCGTCCCTGCATGGCTTGCTCTCGCTCACGGGACGAACACCCATCGTCGATCCCACCAGGCCGCGTGAGGCGGCCGCCCCTCGCGCGTTCTAGGCTCGCTTGTCATCGACTCCAGCGCGCTCGTCTCAGGCGGATTCAAACAAATTCTTTTCTAGAAGGTCACCGGGGAGAAACTCGATGTCACGGGCTGTCCTGTTCATCAGCTACGTTCATGAGGACGGCGTCATTGCGGACGCCCTACGCAACGCCATCCAGGACGCATTTGGCACGGACGTCGAGGTCTATCAAGACAAAGTGAGCATGCAGCAAGGCGATGACATCCATGACACGATCGCTCAGAATCTGAGGCGTGCCGATGTCCTCGTGATCGTCAGCACCGGAACCGGACGCCCGAGCCATGACTGGGCCGGATGGGAACTCGGCTTCTTCGACGCCGCGCACAAGGTCGAATACCCGAAGGATGACCCGATGGCAGCGCAAGTCTGCCCGCTGCGCGGCAGGATCGTCACCTTCTGCTCGGGCGCGAATTCACCCCGACCGAACAACGGAAAGCTCTACATTCCGCTGATGATCGACCCCACGTTCCTGGACATGAGTTTGACGGAGTTCGAGCAGACCCTCGACATCGAGGACGACGATCCGATCCTGCGCTGGTTTGGCGAAATCTTCCATGCGACGACCGGCGAAGACCTGCAGCACAAGCGGGCGGACCGGGACCGCTGCAAGGCGAACATCGGCAAGTTCCGACTGAAGGTATTTGCAGAATTCAAATCGCGCCCGAAGTCGGTGCGGCGCCCACAAAAAAAGCTCGTGATCCGTTACAGCCGGGGAGGCGCTTCCGACAACGTCGCGGCCCTGCGTGCCACCGGAATGATCCGCTTCGAAGGCCAGGCGGCGTCGGTATTCGGAATTCCGAGCGACAGTTCCGAACGCGAAATTCGTTGGCAGGAATTCGGTCGACAAATCGAAATCAAGGAGCCGGGAAAATTCTGGCTCAGCACGATCGAACGCATGCTGACATCCACCGACGACATCGACATCGACAACAGCGAGGTCATCGCGACGCACGACCAGAAGAATCTCTATCGTCTGATCCTGACGACAAGCACGACGTATTACAACGACGAAATCGAGACCAGCATCTACCTCGTCGAGTTCTTCCGACGCCCGGACCACGGCAATCCCGTCACTTCGCTGCTCTTGAAGGGATTGCAGATCACCTGCCGATTCCGCTTCCTGTTCCTTGAAGATCAAAGTCAGTTCTACCACCTCAATGTCAGCCTCGGTACCGCTACCCCGCTTCGAGACACGGCTCGACGCATCGTTTCGGAACTTGACTTGCTGGCGAGCGACACGTTCCAAGCCAATCTCAACCAGCCGGGGACGTGGGCCACATTTGTCGATTCGAAAGTACTCGAGCAGATGGCCCAGGCGTGGCGGCCACTGCGCGCCCACCTGGTCGCCTGCTGTGCCGCGGCGATGTGCAACGCGACCGCGACGGAATCGGAAACCGCTCGGGCCGAATTGGCGGAAGCCTTGAAACGCATTCGCGACGAGATTCGCCCGCACAGCGACAAGTTGCTCGCCGCGATGGCTTCTCAGCTCCTCAAGCACTCGAGATAGTGGCCGAGCGCCGTGGCTTCCGCCCGAGGGAAATATCGTTTTGAGCGGGAAAGCCACGGTGCAAGCCGTTGATCAGCGAATCCGATCCATGATCCGCTCGTCCGCCCCGTTTGGGCCCGCGTGAACACCTGCCACCTCGCCCGGTCCGAGGGCACCGACCTGGCGCGACGGTTTCCGCGCGCCCTGAAACGCCGAGACGTTGGCCGTTAGCCCTTCGTTGCAACGGAGTCGCGGACGCGCTTCGCGATATCTTTCGGCGGCGGCCGCTCGGGGAGCAACGGGCGAGGCGTCCCCCTGGCGTGGCCGCAGGCCCAGCGCGAAGCCGGATCGGCGGACCTTTCTAGCCGCGACGGCGCACCTTGCTTGCCGTCGTCTTCGCCGCCTTTCTCGCCGCCCTCTTCGCGGTCTTCCCGGGTCGGACCGTCCGCGCACCTCGACGCACGGCAGCGGTCATCGGGGCGAGCCATGTCACCGCGCCGCCGAGCGCATCGTTTCTGGTGACGTCGAGGTCGTAGCCGATATCGGCGATCTTTCCGCCCGGAATCCGCTGCACCATCTGGTACCCGCGTTGATCGACGTCCGCCGTCTCGCCGCCCGCTCGCCAGTAGCTCTTGCACTTCAGGTCCCAGAACAACTGCTCGGAATCCAACACGTGGGCATGGCCCACGTAGAGGCCTGGCAGGTAACCGGCCGCCGAGACCACCTGGAACCATGCGTTGCAGAAGCCGATCGCCGCGTCCGCAGGAGTCCCCGGTGCCACGCCCTCCAGGTCAACCCAGACGTTGACGCCCGGCGGAAAGCCCACGGCTTGCGCATTCGCGACGGCCGCCGCGCCATATTGCTGGCCGATGGCGACGGAAGGTATCCAACCTGCGCGCGATACGTGCTGCACCGGCATCAACGCCAAGCCTGCGCCCAGGATTCCGGCCGCCTCGGCGGCCGACAGGTCGCCCGCCGCATTCGGCGTCGACCGCGACAGGTATCGCAGGCAGAACACGAAGCCCTCGGCTGCGAACGCCGCGGCGGCGTCCGCGCTGATCGGCTCGTCCGCATCGAAGCCCATTTGCCCGGGCGGCGCCGTCGCGACCGTCCCGTTGAGCACGCTTTTCGTGGCCATCGAATCCCCCCGGTTGGCTGAACACGGTCGGCGCCAGGAACCTGCCGTGCGCCAGGCGCGAATCTACCGCGAGCGGATCTCGATCGTCAGATGCGACAACGCGCGGAACCTGCTCAGCAACGCGCGATAGAAATCGTCGCTGCGCGACGTGGCCGTCACGATCGACAGGATGGCGCCCAGGTGCCCGGGCCCGAGTCGCCACAGATGCAGGTCGGCGATGCGATCGCCGCAACCTTCGATGGACTCCCGAATCTCGGCGGACATGTCGCTGTCGGCGTTCACGTCGAGCAGGATGGCGCCGGTGTCGCGGATGAGCCCGTAAGACCAGTTCGCGATGACCAGCGCCCCGACGATGCCGACGACCGGGTCGATCCATAGCCACCCGAAGAACCGCGCCAGGACCAGGCCGATGATCACCAGCACCGAGACGGCGGCGTCGGCGACGACATGGATCAGCGCGGCGCGGAAATTGTTGTCCCGATGCGCCTTGGCGTCCGGCACGACCGGCCGGTGGTCATGCCCGACGAACGCCGGTCCGGAGACCTCATCCGGCTCGTGCCCATGCACGTGGCCATGCGCGTGGCCGTGCGCGTGGCCATGGCCGTGCCCGTCGCCGTGAGGGTGGCCCGCGTGGTCGCCGCCCGCCAGCAGCCAGGCGCTGACCAGGTTGACGACCAGCCCGAGCACCGCGATCGGAATGGCTTCCCTGAAGTCGATCGCGACCGGCGCGAGAAGCCGGGTCACGGCCTCGTAGCCGATCAGCAGCGCGATCATCGCGAGGATGATGGCGCTCGCGAATCCTGCCAAATCTCCCAGCTTTCCGGTGCCGAACGTGAATCGGGGGTCTGCCGCGTGCCGCCGCGCATAGGTATAGGCGAGCGCCGCGATCAGCAGCGCGCCCGCATGCGTCGACATGTGCAGGCCGTCGGCGACGAGGGCGACGGATCCGAACATCGTCCCGCCGACGATTTCGGCGACCATCATGGCGCCGCATAGCCAGATCACCGCCCAGGTCTTGCGTTCGCGGTGCTCGTGTCCGGCCGCCAGGAACACGTGGCCGTGAAGCGCCGTGTCTTCTGCCATGCCGCTGCCTCTCACTTGAAGTAGCTGTGAACGACGTCGACGAGCTGGTCGACGGCGTCGACGTCGAGGGCGTCGCGATGCTTCAGCGGATCGACGAGGTGCGTACGAATGTGCTCCTCGACGACCTCGGCGAGCAAGCCGTTCATCGCACCCCGACCCGATGCGATCAAGCGCATGACCTCGGAGCAGCCGACTTCGCCTTCGAGCGCCCGTTCGATGGCATCGACCTGCCCGCGTATGCGACGGATGCGATTGAGGAGTTTCTGCTTGTCCCGGATCGTGTGGCTCATGGCGTGGGCCTCGTGCTCGGACCAAATAGTATAGGGGGGTATACTATACAACGTCATGACCGCCATCAAGGCGGCAGTCGACGACGCCAGCGCCGGCTTGCCCGGTTCGGCAACTCCCGCAGAAAAAAAATGGGTAAGACCCCTAAAGGCGAGCGGGAAAGCGCCGAATCCAACGAAAGACTACCGTTTTTACGGCATTTCTTTCGACCCCAAGGGCATCCTGAAGCTCTCCGATCGACCGATAACTCTCTGAATCCTTGAAAAAAATGACCCGCATGCAGGTTGCATTTCGCAGGATCGCCGCGTCGACCCGGCCGACGGTCCTCCTCGGTCGACTGATTGTCGGCATCGCGTTCGCCTCCACCTCGCTGCTGGCGACCGCCGAGCCCGACGGGAAGTTGGCGCGCGACCTGCAGCGCGGTCTGGCGCCGACGAACGCGCCGCCGGCCGGCTGGTCACGCGACGTCGGCGGTGTTCGGCATCTGCAGGTCGTCGTGGTCACCGACGGATCCGACACGGCGATCGCCGGCGTGCGCGCGCAGGTGCTCGGCGCCGGAGGCTCGATCCACGCGACCTTCCCATCGTTCAACGCGCTGACCGTCCAGATCCCGTCGACGGCGCTCTCGGCGCTGGCGCAACGCGGCGACGTCGTCCGCGTCGTGCCGAATCGCGAGACGCAGCGCACCGCGAGCACGCTCGAGATGATCAGCGGCTCGCTCACGATCAATGTCCGCCCCACGAGCAACAAGACGACCTACAGCGGACTGGACGGAACGGGCGTCGGCATCGCGGTGCTGGATTCCGGCGTCATGGCGCCGCACGACGCGTTCCTGGATGCCAATGGCGTGACGCGCGTCAAGCGCAATGTCAACCTGCTGAATGCCTCCGCGGCAACCTGGGTCACCGGAACCGACAGCACGACCTCGCTGCAGCCGGGCAGCAGTGCGCTGGCGAAGTACGAAGCGGCGATTGCCAATGACGGCGCGTCCGTCCAGGACGGCTACGGGCATGGCACCCACGTCGCGTCGGTGGCGGCCGGCCGCGCCAGGTACTACTCGGCGACGACGCCGGACACGACCGGCATTGCGCCGAACGCGAGCATCTATGACGTCCGCGTCCTGAGCGCCGGCGGCCTGGGGACGCTGAGCGACGCCCTCGAAGGCATCCAATGGGTGATCTACCACGCGAAGGACTACAACATCCGCGTGATGAACGTCAGCTTGGCGGCCGGGTCGACCGACACGTGGCAGGCCGATCCGCTTTGCGCCGCCGTTCGCAGCGCGGTGTCCGCAGGAATCACGGTCGTCGTCGCAGCCGGCAATTTCGGCCTGACGACGGCGGGCCAGGAGGCCTACGGCGCGATCAGTTCCCCCGGCGACGATCCGTCGGTCATCACGGTCGGCGCCGTGAACTTCCACGACACGACGACGCGCTCCGATGACACCGTGGACAACTTCAGCTCGCGGGGGCCGACCCGCGGCTCGTCGACGGATGCGGCCGGCACCGTCCACTACGACAACCTGCTGAAGCCGGACCTCGTCGCGCCCGGCAACAAGATCGTCAGCGCCGCTGCGACCGCTGCCGCAAGAGCCAATCCAACCTGGAACTATCTTGCGTCGACGTACTACGCGTCGCTCGTCACGCCGCTGGGCATTCCGGAGAATTTCCCGGAAACGCAGATGATCCTCAGCGGCACGTCGATCGCGGCACCGGCCGTCGCCGGGGCGGCCGCTCTGATGCTGCAAGCGAATCCGGGGCTCACGCCGCCGCTCGTGAAGGCGATCCTGCAGTACACGGCCCAGCCGCTGCCGAACTACAACCTGCTGGAGCAGGGGGCCGGCTACCTGAATATCGACGGCGCCATCGTGCTCGCGAGGGCTCTGCGCACCGACGTTGCGAGCGCGGTCCGCAGCGGCGCGATCAGCGCCGGGGCGCCGATGCTGGCCAGCGGACGGATGTTCCCGGTTCCGCTATCCACCGTCGCCGGAACCACGTTCAACTGGTCGCAACTGGCGTTCGTCGGCGGCAGCAACGTCATCGGCGGACCCGCGCTGTTCAACCGGTTCCAGCCGATCTACGACCCGACCGTCACGTGGGCCAACGGCGTCGTGCGCCGGCGCACGCCGAACTACTGGTCCGGCAGCGGAATACCGGCCAACACCTATCCGGAATCCTTCACCGACGTCGCCGCAGCCGACCAGGCGCTAGTCACCCCGGGTGTCATCAGCGCCAACGCGCTGGCCGGCAACAGCTCGATGCTCGGCAAGACCGGCGTCTTCACGCCCACGGCCACGCTGTCGAACTGGGTCGGCTCCGGCAGCGGCGCCACGCTGGCGCGCGGCATCGTGCTGAGCCAGGGTCTGGTCCTGAGCGAAGGGCTGGTGCTCAGCGAGGGCCTCGTGCTCAGCGAGGGCCTGGTGCTGAGCGAGGGCCTCGTGCTCAGCGAAGGCCTGGTGCTGAGCGAGGGCCTCGTGCTGAGCGAGGGCATGTATTCGACGGTCAGCCAGGTGACGAGCGTGATCAAGACGCTGGCGTCAAGCGCTGCCGCCTCGGGTGCCTCCGCCGCGGCGACCTCCGGCGCCAGTTCGTCGTCGGGCCTTCAATTCAATACGAGCGGTGCAACCCTCGGCGAATAGTCGTTGCCGAACCGAAGGATGACAGGAATGATTTCCAAACGAATCGACACCATCGGCCTGATCCGCACGGCGCGCACCCGCGTTGCCGCGAGCGCGACGCGCGCCGCGCGCGGCATGGCCATCCTGCTGTTGGGCTCCCTCCTTGTTGTCAAGGGCGCCGCGGCGACGACGGCATCGATCGCCGGCGACCTGCAGGCGGTCATCGCGGCTCCGGCGACACCGATGCTGAGCTGGGCGAAGGACATCAATGGCGTCCGGTATGTGAAGGTCCTGATCTTCAGTTCCTCGACGGATCCGGACCTGACCGCGCTGCGTCAGTCGGTGCTTGCTGCCGGGGGGTCGGTTTTCCAGCGCTACGTTTCGGTCGCCGGCCTGTCGGCAATCCTTCCGGCGAGCCAGGTCGGGACGATCGCGGCATTGAGCCAGGTCCAGAGCATCTCGCCGAACCGCCTGACGTCGAGGACCGCGAGCGCCGTGCAGTCGGTGACCGGCGCCGCCAACATGATCGCTCCCGGAGCCAAGACCGCGTCGACCGGCTATGACGGCACCGGCGTCGGCATCGCCGTGCTCGACTCCGGCATCGACCGGGCTCACGCGCATTTCAAGGCGGCCTCCGGAAGCCGCGTCGCACGATCGGCCGACTTCCAGCTCGTCGGCGATCTGCAGTCGTCATCGACGCGCGCGTGGACGATCGGCGTCGATCGGTCGGCATCGCTCTATCCCGGCAGCCTGACGATGGCCGCCTACGAGACCCTGCTGGCCGCCGGCGGCCTCGAGTCGGACCCGGACCCCTATGGCCACGGCAGCCACGTGGCTGGCATCGCGGCCGGCAACGGGACCTACCAGGCACCCGACGCCTCCGGCGTGGCACCCAACGCGACGCTCTACAGCGTCCGCGTCCTCGGCCCCGACGGCACCGGCGAACTGGCCGACGTGCTGGCTGGGATCGACTGGGTCATCTACCACGCGCGCAAGTTCAACATCCGCGTCATGAACCTCAGCCTGGCCTCGGATTCGACCGAGAGCTACCTGACGGACCCGATCTGCCGGGCCGTGCGCAGCGCCGAATCGGCCGGTATCGCCGTCGTCGTCGCAGCCGGGAATTTCGGCCAGTCGGCGGCGGGCGCGACGACGTACGGTTCGATCAGCGCGCCCGGCAATGAACCGTCGGTGATCACCGTCGGATCCGCGAACCTGCATGGCAGCCTGAAGCGCAGCGCCGCGACGATCAATCACTTCAGCTCGCGTGGGCCGACGACCAGCGGCTATGTCGTCGACGCCAGCGGGAATGCGAAGTTCGACAATGTCCTGAAGCCCGACCTGGTCGCTCCGGGCAATGCGATCGTTTCGGTCCTTTCCGCCGACGTCAAGGGCGACCCTTCGAGCTGGAACCTCCTGGCGTCCACCTTTCCGCAGCTCGCCGCGGTACCCGGCGCGGCACAGGCCGCGAACCAGACATTGATGATGCTCAGCGGCACGTCGATTGCCGCGCCCGCGGTGACCGGTACCGTGGCGCTGATGGTGCAGGCCAACCCCGGCCTCACGCCGCCGCTCATCAAGGCGATCCTGCAGTACTCGGCGCAGCCGCTTGCCGGCTATTCGCTCGTCGACCAGGGCGCGGGCCTGCTGAACGTCGACGGCGCCGTACGCCTCGCCGCCGCGCTGCGCACCGATATCGCCACCGCGATCTCGGGCGGCACGATCAATCCGGGAGACAAGCTGCTCGCGGCCACGATGCCGGCGGAAACCTCGACCGTCGATGGCGAGAGCTTCGCGTGGGGACGCGTCGTGTTCACCGGCGGCAACCAGGTCGTGTCCGGCGACGCGCTCTTCACCGCCTACCAGCCGATCTGGGATCCGCGGATCCACTGGGTCAACGGCAATGTCTGGTTCGACGCCGTCAGCTACTGGCCGGCGACCTCCACGGTGCCCGCCAATACCTACGTGCAGTCGATCGTCGAAACCCCGCTGTCCAGCCAGGCCCTGCTCGGGCCCGGCACGGTGCTCGGCTCCGGCCTCGCCGGCACCAGTTCCCTTGCCGCGACGTCGGGCGACTTCGTTCCGGTGACCTATTTGTCGTCGCTGCTTGCCTCCGGAAGCAGTGCGCCGATGACCCAGGGCATTGTGCTGAATCAACGCGTCGTCCTCGCCGAAGGTATCGCCCTGAGCATCGGATGTGTCCTGAGCGAACGCGTCGTCCTGAGCGAAGGCATCGTCACGAACGAGGGCGTGGCGCTGGCGCAGCGCGTCGTGCTGAGCGAGAGCGGCGACACCGCCGGCACCGTGCTGGACGCGAGCGTCGTGGGCGAACCCTGAGACGCCGCGTCGCCGAAGGCTCCCCTCATCCGCGCGGGCGGCCGAGGGGAGTGACCGGTCGTTCAGCCGGCTGCTGCTCCGCCATCGGCGCCGGGCCGCGGGCCGCGACGTCGATCGACTGAATTGACCGGCGAAAGCATCGCATTCCGCCAGCGCATTCAAGCGGCGGCGCGTCGCGACCGATAGGAGAGATGAGGGCCCAACCGCCGCCTCGACGCGCGCTGTCCCCTCCGCTGTCTCCTCCACTGTCTCGTCCGCTGTCTCGTCCGAAATGCCACTCCGGGAGTTCCCTGCATGAGATTCGCGCCGCATGCCCTGATGCTCGCCTTCGCCGTTGTCGCCCTGGCCGGTTGCGGCGGGGGCTCGTCGTCGTCCTCGTCGTCGTCAGGCGGTTCAAGCGCGCCGTCGCAGCCCCAGATCGCGGGCATCGCGACGCCGAAAGCCGTGTCGGTCGTCACGACGAACTGAGGAGCCGCCGATGAACGTAAAGACCCGGATCGCGGCGCTGCTGGCGCCGAGCGTCGTCAGCTTTGCGGCCGCCGCGCAGGTCCCCGCAACGGCGCCCTACAACACCGACGTGCCGAACATGTCGGTTCGCGACCAGACGTCGCAAGGTATCGGCAGCCTGAACATGGTGCTGTGCGTGATCGGCGCCATGGACCCCAGCGACATGGTCAACGCCGGGCCGTACCTGGCGCTGGTCGACATGAACAAGTGCCAGTCGAAGAATGGCCAGGCGAGCGGCTCGTCCGCCGGAGCGACGAACTACGCCAACGCGATCGTCAACGTGACGCGCGCCTCCAACAACGACCCGATGCGGGCGAAAGTCTGGCTGTCGCTGACCGAGCAGGGCGCAACGACGAATGTCTACGCGTCGCTCAGCGCGACGCAAGCGCCAAGCGCCACCGCGCCGTATGGCATCTTCCGGATGGACTACATCGGCAAGCGCAACGGCCAGGTCGGCTTCAACGGCTACATCGATGCGCAGAGTGCGTCCATTTCGTTCCTGGAGACGGGCCCGAACTCCGACAACACCGCGCTCGCGATGGCGACGAACGGCACGACGGCCGGCTCCGGGACGATGCAGGTCGGCGGCGGAAGCTCGGGCATGCCGCAGAGCACGTTCAATTTCGCGTACAACCCGAGCTACTTCCGCCGCAGCGACGGCACGAACGACGTCTGCTTCGCCCGCAGCCAGGCGAATGCGAAGACGCTCGTCTGGCAATACGGCACGTACGACGCGACGACCGGGCAGCGCGTCGACCTGCCGCATCCGGGCATTCCGCTGCAGGCCGTCTCCGGCGGGCAGACCTACTACGGTTTCGGCAACTACTGGGGAATCAACTTCCAGGGCCTGGCGATTGCCGACGGCCAACCGGTCGCCGGCATCACGGTGACCGACCAGCGTCCGAACGTCACGGCGACGTACCAGCTCAACAAGGTCGGCGGCAAGCTCACGAAGTGGACGCAGCAGAACGCGGTGCTCAACGCGCTCGACGGCATCCCCTTCAACGTCGGGGCCGACCTGACCGGCCTCACGACCGGCAACGCGGCCGCGACCGGCTGGAACACCTGGGTGTTGCAATGGAGCTCGGCGAGCCAGGCCTTTTCCGTCGTCGGCACGCAGAGCTGCAGCGGCAACGGCTGCACGACCTCGTCATTGAACCCGGCGGCAACGCTGCTGCCGACCGCGTTCGCGACGCAGCCGTTGCAGGGCTGGGCCGACTCGTTCGGCGGCAACCTGAACATTCCGCCCACCGGTTCCGCGCATGCGCCGACCGATCCGGTCTACTACTACACGCAGTCGACCGTGCTTCCGGGCTCCGCGCCGCTGACGCTCTACTGCCTGAATCAATGCCCGACCGCCGCGCAACTTCTCGCGTTCTCGCAAGGCAACGCATCGACGACACCGTTCGGCAATGGCACGGACCAGCAGTGGTTCAGCGCCCCGAGCGCTGCCGGCACGGTGACCTATGCGTTCACCGCGGCGGGCCTGATGGAAAGCGGCTCGCCGGTCGTCCTCGAGCAGGCAAGCCAGTATCCGAACGGTTCGCCGTACGCGCAAAATGGCATCTCGTCCGGCTGGCTGCTCGATGCGCCGCTGACGACGGCCAACTGCCCCTCCGGGTTCCCGGCCGGCAGCGTCTGCGAGCCGGCGAATCCGACGACCTACTACACCTGGCAGACCGGCCCGCAACAGTGGAACCAGTCGCTCTGGCTGACGCTCAACGGCAATGCCGTGCCGTTCGACCCGCCCGTGAACATCCCGTACACGGTCCCGACGGGTTCGCCGTACGGTCCGTACGCGGGCCTGCCGATCCTGCTGCAGTTCAACGGGTTCGGCAACCTCAACGGCATTCCGGGGTTCTGCGTCAATCCGGTGAACAACAGCGTCGTCGACTGTTCGACGAACGGCTCGAACTACATGCCGCTGTTCTCGATTCCGGATGGCACGCAACTCACGCTGCCGGGCACGAACGCAACGGCGTCGCGGACGCTCCTGGTCAAGGCGCTGCAGGGCGAAATCCTGCTCGCTCCGTCCCTCGGCCAGTGCACGTCGATGGCGCTGACGCCGCAGGCGCTGCCATCGGGCGGCCTGCATGACCCGAGCAGTGCCTCCGACAGCGAATACCTCGGCGCCATGCCGACGGTGACCGCGATGCCGAAGGTGATCGACGGCGCGCTGCAGTAGCCGACGCCAGCGAAGGGACGGGCGTGTCCTCGCGCCCTCCCGTCGCCGGCGGTCGGTCGGGGTCAGGCGGGGTCATCCTCTTCGTAGAGCGCAGCGAACCTCGCCGCCGACATGCAGTAGGCGTCGCTGCCATCGGCATGGTTGCAGACGATGTAGTCCCCCGGCGCAAAATGCGACGCACCCTCCTTCGTCTCGACGAACCCCGACTCTTGCGCGACGCGCGCCCACACGGCGCTGATCTTCACGAATTGCCCCGGTCCCGATGGCCGGTACGTCCGGGCGAACACGTCGGCATCGACGCTGTAGACATCGCCGCCGTTGTCGACGAGCCAGTCGCCCGGCTTGCAGCGTTGCACGCCACCCCATTTTCGATAGCTGAAGCCGTCGGTCTCCAGCGTGATCCGTATCGCCGTGATCGGGCGGTCCGGCTTGCGTCGATAGCGGCGGAGTTCGGTCGTCATCCGGGTCGTCGCGGTCGTTGATCGTGGTTCGAGCGCCCGGACGCGAAGGGCCGACCGCGACAAACGCTACATCCGCGCGAGCGCTGCAACGGCACGCAGCATACGCAACTGCGTCTGCAGCCTGCCGTGCCGGGCCTCGACGTTGACATACGCGCGGCCTTCGCGCTGCGCCCAGACCGACAGCGATCCGTCATCCGCCGGGTGCTCGGCCTGCAGCACGACGTTGAATCCTGCATCGCGCAGCGCCTCGAAGTCACGCGGCCGCGTCACGAGGAAGAAATCTTCCGGCTCATGGCCGGACGGCATCGCGACGGCACGGGCATCCGCCGATTGCGTCCCGGCCTGGGCGTACCGGTGGATCGAGAACCCGCCGCCATAGTTGTTGTGAAGCGCGACGATCCGGTCCTCGGGTGGCCCCGCGATGGCCGCGAGGATCGCGGCGCGAAGCCCGCGGACGGCCTCGGCGGCCTTCGAAGCATACGACGCATAGTGCCGCATCGTCCGCTCCAGGCCGTCGTCGCTGAAGATCCGGTTCGGGTCGAACGTGTACGGACGCCCGCCGTCGTGGAAGGTCACAAGGCGACTGCCGCGCGACCGCAGGCCGATCAGCGTTCCAGGCTCGGACTGCAGCAGCAGCCTCGCGGCTTCGACCGACGTGCGCTCGTTTTCGTGCAGGTTGAGGTAGCGCCAGCCGCCGGATCCGAAGCGTCGGGTATAGAGCTCGACCTGCGTATCGCCGATGACGACCGGCGTGATCGACTCATTCGGGGCGCGGGCCGGGCTGGGCAAATCGGGCGTACCGGGCGAGCCGGCCGCGCGCGCCACGCGTACGAACGCCGAGCCGAGAACCGCCTGCAGCAGGCGACGGCGCGCGTTCACGGCGCGGAGAAGGCGTTGCACGCGGTCATGGCCTTCGGCGCGTCGTCGTTGACTGCGGTGGCGATCTCGCGCACCCGGAATTTGCCCGGCGAATCGAACGCTTTCGCGAGGCGTTCGCGATTGCGCCCCTCGCCGACCCACTGGCAGAGCGCGGCAGCACGGTTCGCGCTGTAGCTGAACCGGATCTGCCCGCTGGGCATGACCTCGCCGATCGCGAGCCCCCACGCGGTGTTCGACCGGTTCGGCGGACGCACGACGCCGACGAGGCGACCGGCGTCGCTCTTCGCCGATGCAGCGATTGCCAGCGCATCGAACGAGGCCTTCGCGGCGAGCGTCCGGGCCTCGTTGCCGCCGAACGCGAAGACCTGGAACCGGTCCTGCGGTGCCGCATGATAGGTCGCGGCCCAGCGAGCTTCGAGCCCTTTCAGCGTGCTGATCGTACGCGTCTCGATCGTGCGCAGCGCGACCAGATTCAGCGAGCAGGCATCCTCGTGGACCGGGCGGCGATGCGCGAGCAGGACGATCCGCACGTCGACCTTTTCCTGGCCGTGATTCGCGCCCGAGGCATCGAGGTTCTCGAGGCCGAACGTCAACGTCAGCGGGTGCGTCGCGTCGAACGCCTGCGCGTGAGTCCACGACGCCATCCCGTCGACCCACAGCCGCCGCCGATTGACGGTCAGTTCGTACGTGACCTCGTCGGCCTGCACGCCGGCGGGCGGCGTCGGCAGCGTCAGGGTGACCTCGCTGTACGCCGCCGCCTGCGGCGTCGTGGCCGCCCGCTGCAACGCGCTCAACTGCGGCACGATCCAGTCGCCCGGCTGCGGACGCGGCGGGCTCTTTGCGACGGCGGTTTCCTGGGCCATCGCGGTCGGCATCCACTGGAACGCGCCGGCGCCCGTGGCCCCGCATGCCCGAGCGATCCCGCCGTCGCCTTCCGGGCTGCATCGTCGCCCTTCTTCGCACGCCAGGCGCAGGCGACCGTTGCTCGGTGGTGCCGTCCGCGCCACGTCGAGACAGATGGTCGTGAAGATCAGGTCCTTGTTTTCCTCGGTGACCTCGACCGCGCCCGGAACGTTGCGGACCAGTTCGCCCACGAGCGTGCTGCCGGGCCGAGGCACGCGAAAGCCGCGATTGACGAAACGTTCGCCGTCCGCGACGAGCAGCAGCGGACCGATGCGTTCCGGCTCGTCGATCTCCGCGCGCAGCCCGTTGTCGATGCCGCCGAATTTCTGCGACATCAGCGGGTTCGGCGTGAACGCGATGTCCAGGTCGACCATGGCCTCGGTCGCCGGAGTCCCGCCGCGGCCTTCGTGGCGGAAAACAGGCGGCAGTTGATCGAGGCCCCAGGCCGCGATGCCGACCACGACGGCGAGCCCCAGGCCGCCGAGGACGACACGCCGCCACGGCCGCGGCAGGATCGCGGCTTCGAGCGCGCGCAGGTCGCGCGCGAAGGCGCTGGTGCGGATCTCGAGGGCATTGGCGTCGAGGAGCCCCGACAAGGTCTCGGGCAATTGCGCGCGCACCGGCAGGGTCGCGCCGGCAACGAGGATCGGGATGGTCCGGATCCGGCGCTTCAGCGCCGCCGCGATCTCATACGCCTGGACGTCGCCGGCGTCGAAGAGCCGCGGCCGTCCGCTGCCGGGCGCGGTGTCGAGCCAATGCGGGCCGATGACGACGAGCATGACGTCGCAGTGCGCCAGCGCGTCGTCGATGCGCTGGCGCCAGGGGTCACCCGGTGCGATCGCCTCGGTATCGAAGAAGACCGTCGGATGGCTCGCGTGCGCGGCGAGTCCGTCGGCAAGCCGTCCCGCCTCGGCGGCGGAATCATCGCGTCGATAGCTGACGAAGAGGTGCGCCATACGTCGCCCCCAGGACTCTTGGCGAATCGACCGCGGCGAAACGAGCGCGATATCCTGGCGCCTCCGGGTCGCACGACCCCGGGACATCCTGCCAGGCCGCGCCGGGCTCGAGGCACCCGGCGGGACACCCGACGAGACACCGGAATGCAGGCCTAATGTACCAGTGCCGGCGAGCGCCGTTCAGGATGACGTCGCGCGCCGGCGGACGCGGTCGCGGCGGTTCGATCCGATCCGGGTCCGCCCGACGTGGGGCCAGCCCGATCCGGCGACTGCCGGCGTTATGCTCGTTGCCGGGAAATGACGAAGGGCTGCCGGTTCCAGCACCGGTAATCGATGCTTGACTTGACCGAGAGCCTCGGCGTGGCCGCCGGATTGATACTTCACGCCGATCCGGTCATGCTAAGGACCATCTGGCTTTCGCTCGTCGTGAGCGGATCGGCCTGCGCGATCGCTTCGGTTGTCGGCCTTGCGGCCGGCGGCTGGCTTGCCTCCAAGCCATTCCCCGGTCGGCGAATCGTCGTGGCCGGGCTGCATACCTTGCTGGCGCTTCCTTCGGTCGTCGTCGGCCTGGTCGTCTACCTCCTCCTGTCCCGCGCGGGACCGCTCGGCGCGTGGGGCATCCTGTTCACGCCCGGTGCGATGGTCATTGCGCAAACGATCCTGGTGCTTCCGCTGCTCGCGGCGCTGTCGCGCCAACTGGTCGCCGATGGACTGCGCCAGGCCGGCGATCCCCTTCGATCGATGGGCGCCACGCCGATGGTCGCCGGGATCCTGGTGCTGCTGCATGAGCGATGGGCCGTCGCGACGATCGTCCTGACGGCCTTCGGCCGCGCCCTTTCCGAGGTCGGCGCCGTGATGATCGTTGGGGGCAATATCGAAGGGGTCACGCGCGTCATGACGACGTCGATCGCCCTGGAGACCAGCAAAGGCGACCTGCCGCTGGCCCTCGCGCTGGGCGTCGTCCTGCTCGCGATCGTCGCCACCGTGAACGGAATGGCCATCCTGGCAAGGCGCCTTCAGCGAGGCGAGAGTTCCTGGGGCGAACCTTGACGACACGCCAGCAAGCGGACACCGTCGTGGCGCTGGACCACGTCGACGTGCAGCTTGGTGGCGTGCTTGCGCTGCGCGACATCACGTTGCGCGTCGGTCGCGGGGAATTCCTCGCGCTCATCGGTGACAACGGATCCGGCAAGACCACGCTCCTGCGTGCGCTGCATGGTCTCGTCGGGCATACCGGGTCGCGCACCGTCGCATCCGGATCGCGCCGGACGCAGGCCATGGTCTTCCAGAGGCCCTTTATCCTGCGCCTGTCGGTCTGGCACAACGTCGTCATTGCGCTCTGGCTCGCCGGCGTCGACCGACGTGAACGTCCCGAACGCGGCGCCCGGGCGTTGCAGCGTGCCGGCCTGGATGCGCTGCGGGGCAGGCCGGCCTGGACGCTGTCCGGCGGCCAGCAGCAGCGCCTGGCGCTGGCGCGCGCGTGGGCGGTCGGCCCGGAATTGCTGCTGCTCGACGAACCGACCGCCAACCTCGATCCGGCGGCGCGACAGGAGATCGAAGAACTGCTCGCCTCGTTCAACCGCGAAGGGATGACCATCGTCATGAGCACGCACGACCTGGCGCAGGCCGGGCGATTGGCGACGCGGATCGTGCAGATCGATCGCGGCCAGGTCCGCACCGATCTGCCGGCATCCCGTTACTTTGAACGTCGGCGCGATGCAGGTGCCTTCCCCAGCGCACAGGGCAACCCGATATGAGACCCCTCGTTCGGGCGGCGTTCGCGCTCGCGCTTTTCATCTTGCTGCGCAGCGCTGTCGCGGAGCCACAGGGCATCGTGATGGCCTCGACCACGAGCACCGAGCAGTCGGGCCTCTTCGGGTACCTGCTGCCGGCCTTCACGCAGGCAACCGGGATCGCGGTTCGCGTCGTCGCCGTCGGCACCGGCCAAGCGCTGGACATCGGTCGGCGTGGCGACGCCGATGTCCTGTTCGTCCATGACAAAGCGGCCGAAGAGCGATTCGTCGCGGAAGGTTTCGGCCTGCCGCGCCGTGACGTGATGTACAACGACTTCGTGCTGGTCGGCCCGGCTTCGGACCCGGTCGGTGTGGGAGGCCGGGACATCGTCGCCGCGCTGATGAAACTGGCGGGTTCCCATGCCGCGTTCATCTCACGCGGCGACAACAGCGGCACGCATGCCGCGGAGCTGCGCTATTGGAAGGAAGCCGGGATCGATCCGCGCGCCAAGTCGGCGGAGCAACCGTTCGACTATCGCGCTTGCGGATGCGGCATGGGGCAGGCGCTGAACATGGCGGCGAGCAGTGACGCCTATGTGCTCGCCGACCGGGGCACCTGGCTGTCCTTCAAGAATCGGGGCGCGCTGTCGGTCCTCGTCCAGGGCGACGAGCGGATGTTCAATCAGTACGGCGTGATCGTCGTCAATCCGGCGAGGCACCCGCTGACCAAGACGTCGCTGGCGCAGGCATTTTCCGACTGGGTGGTCTCGCCGCAGGGGCAGGCGACCATCGCCTCCTACCGGATCGGCGGCGAGCAACTTTTCTTCCCGAACGCGAAGCCCTGATTCACCGGACGCGCACGGCCGGCGCGGCGAATTCAAGACACCTCACGCCGCGGCGGATGACGTCATGCACGGCCCGATCGTGCCCGACCGGAGATCCTTTGGGGTCAAAGCGCGGGATCCTTTGGGGTCAAAGCGTGCGATGTCGCCTTCGATGACCCCTCGACGACGTGTACCGTTGGCGTGTCACGCTGACGACCCGCAGGGACTCGAATTCGACATCGCACGCTCTGACCCCACGATATGGACCCCACGATTTCCGCGAGCCGTATCATTCGATTTCGCTCCGCAGCATGTGCGCGGAAACTCGGGCGTCGCGGCGGCCTTCGGCCTGCCATACGGCCGCCGGTGACGACGAGGGGGACTTGATGACGACGACCACGGAGCTGGAGCAGCTCCTGATGCAACGCTCGCTGTCCGACGCGCATCTTGTCGAAGCCGCCGAGGCCGCCGCGGACTTCCGGATACTGCCGGACGCGACGGTGATCAAGATCGGCGGCCAGAGCGTCATCGACCGTGGCCGGGCGGCGGTCTATCCGCTCGTCGACGAGATCCTTGCCGCGCGCAAGACTCACAAGCTGCTCATCGGCACCGGGGCCGGCACGCGAGCCCGGCACCTCTACTCGATCGCCGCCGGGCTCGGGCTGCCGGCCGGGATCCTGGCGCAGCTTGGCGCATCGGTCGCGGACCAGAATGCCGCGATGCTGGGGCAACTGCTGGCGAAGCACGGCATCTCCGCGGTCGGCGGCGCCGGCCTCTCGGCCGTACCGCTGTACTTGGCCGAGGTGCAGGCCGTCGTCTTCGGCGGAATGCCGCCGTACAGCCTATGGATCCGTCCCGCGGCCGACGGCGTCATTCCGCCCTACCGGACCGACGCCGGCTGCTTCCTCGTCGCGGAGCAGTTCGGTTGCAAGGCGATGGTCTACGTGAAGGATGAGGACGGGCTCTACACCGCGAACCCGAAGACCTCGAAGGGCGCGCAGCTCATCCGCAGGATTTCGGTCGCCGAGATGAAGGGCAAGGGGCTGCAGGATTCGATCCTCGAATTCCCGGTACTCGACCTGCTTCAGGCCGCACGCCACGTGCGCCAGGTGCAGGTCGTCAACGGCCTGGTCCCGGGCAACCTGACCCGCGCGCTCGCCGGCGAGCACGTCGGCACGATCATCACGGCCGACTAGCGAGAGAGCCGCCACCATGAACGACGCCTCCAGCGCCATCAAGCATGTCGCCTCGCCGCTTGCGCGCCAGACGCTGCTCGACGGGCAACTCACCCGTCCGGTCGCGGGCCGGGCCCCGATCCGGCTCCTGCCCTGGCTGCAGGTCGTCAAGATCGGCGGTCACGCGATCATGGACCGCGGGAGCCAAGCCATCCTGCCCGTCGTCGACGAACTGCGCCGGCTGCTGCCGGAGCATCGCCTGCTCATCCTGACGGGCGCCGGCATCCGCGCGCGCCACGTCTACAGTGTCGGCCTCGACCTCGGCCTCCCGGTCGGGTCGCTCGCGCCGCTCGCCGCGAGCGAAGCCGGCCAGAACGGCCATATGCTCGCCGCGCTGCTGGCGCCGGAAGGCGTGTCCTATATCGAGCACCCGACCATCGCCAACCAGCTCGCGATCCACCTGAGCGCGGCGCGTGCCGTCGTCGGCAGTGCGTTTCCGCCTTATCACCACCATGAATTCCCGGTGTCGCGCATCCCGCACCACCGGGCCGACACCGGCGCCTTCCTGATCGCCGACGCGCTCGGCGCGGCGGGCCTGACGATCGTCGAGGATGTCGACGGTGTCCTCACGGCCGACCCGAACGGACCTGACGGCAAGCACGCGAGCCTGATGCCCGAGGTGAGCGCGGCGGAGCTGTTGAAGCGGAACGTCACGCTGCCGGTCGACCGCGCGTTGCTCGAGGTCATGGCGAACGCTCGGCACCTGGAACGGGTCCAGCTTGTGAACGGACTGGTGCCGGGGCGGCTCACCGCGGCGCTGCGCGGAGAGCATGTCGGAACGATCATCCGCAGCGGGGTCGCGCGCGGCTGAAGGACTCAGTGCGCCTGGTCTCCGCCGCCGCAACCCGACGGCCGCCGGTCCAGCACCGATTTGGCGATCGACAGGATATCGACCTCGCGCAAGCGGAACGTGTGGCGGCTGCCCGCCGCGGTGACGAAGCTCACATCGACGAGGTCGTCGTCGGGGCGCGCACCACGCACCATCGACCACAGCCGCACGGATTGCGGCTCGACGCCGCGCTCGTCGAGGCTGTCGGCGACCGACTCGGCGCCCGAATCGGCGACCGAATCGGCGACCGGGTTCGATTTTCCTTTCGTCACGATGCCTCTCGAAGGCGCGCCGGACTCGAGCCCCCGGGGCGGGTCGGCGTCCAGCGGGAAATCATCGACTCCGGCGACGCGCAGGACCGCTCCGGAAGCGCGCTCAACACGCGTCAATGCGGCCTGGGATGCCTCTCGTTATATTTTACAGTATATAACGATGCCGCCGGCCCTCGTGCGGCGGCGAAGGGTCTGCCCGCACGACGAGCGTTTCGGCCGCGCGGCGGCCTAGCCCGACGACGCGCGATCCACGGACGGATCCGCCGTTTCCGCGTCGGGCGGTCCGGCATCCGGAACCCATCGCTCGAAGCCGCAATAGCAGATGAACTTCCTCGCCGCGGCGCGGCCGAAAAGGGCCATCCCGAGGCGCGAGGCGAGGTCGTGCCCCATCGCGGTGACGCCGTTGCGCGAGACGATGATCGGCACGCCCATCCTCGCCGACTTGATCACCATCTCGCTCGTCAGGCGACCGGTCGTATAGAACGCCTTGTCGCCGCCGCCGACGCCGTGCATCGCCATCCAGCCCGCCACCGCGTCGATCGCGTTGTGGCGGCCGACATCCTCGACGAAGACCATCATCCGCGTGTCGCGAAACAGCGCGCACCCATGGACGGAGCCGGCAGCGCGGTGCACGTCGTACCGGCTGCGCATCGCGTCGATCATCGCGGCCAGCGTCTCGCGCCGGATCCTCGCCTCGCCCGGCGCCGGCAGCCGGACCGCG
Organism: Burkholderiaceae bacterium; assembly: GCA_035524275.1. Classification (GTDB taxonomy): domain Bacteria; phylum Pseudomonadota; class Gammaproteobacteria; order Burkholderiales; family Burkholderiaceae_F; genus DATKPC01. The sequence goes on along the minus strand of DATKPC010000051.1, from coordinate 32,118 downwards.
TCGATCTGCGCCATCTGGTCGCCGAATACGGTCCCCTGCCCGCACCCGGTCGTCACGACCCGACGCGCGGTCCTTTCGGCCCACCGTGCGATGCCGCGGCGCGTCTTCACCGCGGCGGCATGGACCGACCAGTCGACATCGATCGCTTCGATGTCCTGGACGCGATCGACGAGACCCTGGTTCAGCAGCCAGCCGAGCACCATCAGTTCCGGCGCGGCGCCCAGCGTCATCAGCGTGACGAGTTCGCGCCGATCGACGTAGACCGTCAGCGGCGCCTCCGCCGGGATCCGCAGGCCGCGGGCGACGCCGGTGTCGTCGATCACCTCGATCTGCTGCAGCAGCGGCGCCTGCGCGCCGCTCAAGCGCGGCGCGCCAGGGACGACCGCTGCGGCGACCGCCTCGAACGCGACCGGCTGCTCCGATTCCGCCGCCATCGGCGGAGGCCTACGCGGTTCCCGCGAACGCCGGGCGACGCCCGTAGCCGATCGTCGCCATCGGAATGCCGCCGCGTGCGACCTTGACCGCGCAGTACTTGAATTCCGGGATCTTGCCGAACGGGTCGAGCGCCGCGTTCGTCAGCAGGTTCGCCGCGGCTTCGTAGTACGCGAACGGAATGAACACGACGCCGTCGGGCGTGCCGTCATCGCAGCGCACCGTCAGCGCGACCTCGCCGCGCCGCGACGCGACGGTGACGACGTCGCCCGCATGCAGGCCCAGCTTCGCGAGGTCGCCGGAATTCATCGACGCGGTCGCGATCGGTTCGATCGCATCCAGCACGTGGGAGCGGCGCGTCATGCTGCCGGTGTGCCAATGCTCCAGTTGCCGACCGGTGATCAGCACGTACGGATAGTCGGCGTCCGGCCGCTCGTCGGCCGGGATGATGTCGGCCGGCACCAGCTTGACGCGACCATCCGGCGTCGGGAAGTCGTCGATGAAGACGGTCGGCTGCCCCGGATCGTCGGCCGACAGGCACGGATAGGTGACGCTCGATTCGCGCTCGAGGCGCTCCCAGCTGATGCCGGCGATCGACTCGTGCATCGCCTGGCGCATCTCCTCGTAGACCTGCGCGACGCCGCATTCCGGGCCGGCGTAGTCCCACGCCAGGCCCATCCGGCGCGCGATCTGCTGCGTGATCCAGAGGTCCGGGCGCGCATCGCCCGGCGGATCGAGCGCCCGGCGCCCGAGTTGCACCATCCGGTCGGTATTGGTCACGGTCCCGGTCTTCTCCGGCCACGCGCTGGCCGGAAGCACGACGTCCGCAAGCCACGCGGTCTCGGTCATGAAGATGTCCTGCACGACGAGGTGCTCGAGCGCGCCCAGCGCGTGCCGCGCGTGGTTCAGGTCCGGGTCGCTCATCGCCGGGTTCTCGCCCATGATGTACATCCCGCGGACCTTGTGCGGGTCGTCGTCGGGCGCCAGCGCCTTGTGCATGATCTCGACGACCGTGTAGCCGGGTTCCGGGTCGAGCGGCGTGGCCCAGAACCGCTCGAACCAGCTCCGCGCGCGATCGTCCTTCACCGGCTGGTAGTTGGGCAGCATCATCGGGATCAACCCGGCGTCGCTCGCACCCTGGACGTTGTTCTGGCCACGCAGCGGATGCAGCCCGGTGCCCGGCTTGCCGATCTGGCCGGTGACGCTCGCGAGCGCGATCAGGCAGCGCGCATTGTCGGTGCCATGGACGTGCTGGCTGATGCCCATGCCCCAGAGGATCATCGACCCCTTGCTGGTGGCGAACTCGCGCGCGACCTCGCGGATGGTCGCCGCCGGAATGCCGCAGATCGGCGCCATCGCTTCGGCGCTGTAGCCCTGGACGTTGGCCTTCAGGGCCTCGAAGTTGTTCGCGCGGCGCGCGATGAAATCGGCGTCGACGAGGTCTTCGTCGATCACCGTGTGGATCATCGCGTTGAGCAGCGCGACATCCGTGTCGGCGCGAAACTGCAGCGTGCGCCACGCATAGCGGCCGATGTCGGTCACGCGCGGATCGGCCAGCACGATCTTCGCGCCACGCCGCGCCGCGTTCTTCATCCAGGTCGCCGCGACCGGATGGTTCGCCGTCGGATTCGAGCCGATCACGAGGATCAGCCCGGCGTGCTCGACGTCGTTGACCTGGTTGCTGACCGCACCGGACCCGACGCCCTCGAGGAGCGCCGCGACGCTCGAGGCGTGGCACAGCCGCGTGCAGTGATCGACGTTGTTGCTGCCGAAACCGACGCGGACGAGCTTCTGGAACAGGTACGCCTCCTCGTTGCTGCCCTTCGCGGAACCGAAGCCGGCGAGCGCCTTGCGCCCGTGCCGGTCGCGCAGCGTCACGAAGCCGCCGGCCGCCCGCGCGAGGGCTTCGTCCCAGGTCGCTTCGCGAAAGACGCGCTGCCAGTCGGCCGGGTCCGGCGTGCCGACGATCTCCTTCGGCACGCCGGGCTTGCGGATCAGCGGTCGCGTCAGGCGCTGCGGATGGTGCGCATAGTCGAATCCGAAGCGACCCTTGACGCACAGCCGCCCGTGGTTCGCCGGCCCGTTGCGGCCGTCGACACTCAGGATCCGTTCGTCCTTGACGTGGTACGTGATCAGGCACCCGACGCCGCAGAACGGGCAGACGGAGTCGACCTTGCGATCCACGGCCTGCGACCCGATGTGCGATTTCGGCATCAGCGCCCCGGTCGGGCAGGCCTGGACGCATTCGCCGCAGGCGACGCAGGTGCTGTCGCCCATGCCATCGTCCAGATCGAACACGATCCGGCTCTCGAAGCCGCGATGCGCGTAGCCGATCACGTCGTTGGCCTGCTCTTCGCGGCACGCGCGGACGCATCGCGTGCATTGAATGCACGCGTCGAGGTTCACGGCCATCGCCGGATGCGACAGGTCCGGTGCCGGCTGCGCGCGCGCGGTCGCGGCGAGCGCCGGCCGCACCGTGACGCCCAGCTTCGCGGCCCACGCACTGAGCTCGCCGTGCGGCCGGCCGGCGTCGTCCCCGTTCCACTTGTAGCCCTGCGCCGGCAGGTCGGACAGCAGCATCTCGAGCACGAGCTTCTGGCTCGCCACCGCGCGCGCGCTGGCGGCCTTGACCTTCATGCCGGCAGCCACCGTCCGGCAACAGCTCGGCGCCAGCGTCCGCTCGCCGTCGATTTCGACGACGCAGGCCCGGCAGTTGCCGTCGGGACGATAGCCCGGCGTGTAGCACAGCCGGGGTATCTCGACGCCGTGGCGATCCGCCGCAGCCAGGATGGTTTCGCCGGCATAGGCGGCCAGCGTCCGCCCGTCGAGCTCGAAGTCGACCGTCGCCTGCGACGCCGAGCGGTCCGGCGCATTCATTTCAGGCCACCTCGTCCGGAAAATACTTCTGCACGCTGCGGACCGGATTCGGCGCCGCCTGGCCGAGGCCGCAGATCGAGGCGTCGACCATCACGCGGTTGAGATCCTCGAGCGTCGCGTGGTCCCAGCTCGCCGCTTCCATCAGGGTCGCGGCCTTGCGCGTCCCGACGCGGCATGGCGTGCACTGGCCGCAGCTTTCATGCTCGAAGAACCGCATCATGTTGAGCGCGGCATCGCGCGCGCGATCGTGCCGGCCCAGCACGATGACGGCGGCCGACCCGATGAAGCAGCCGTGCGGCTGCAACGTGTCGAAGTCGAGCGGCACGTCGGCGAGGCGCGCCGGCAGGATGCCGCCGGAGGCGCCGCCCGGCAGGTAGGCGTACAGCTCATGGCCGTCGGCCATGCCGCCGCAGAACTCGTCGACCAGTTCGCGCAGCGTGATGCCTGCGGGGGCGAGCTTCACGCCCGGCTCGCGGACGCGGCCGCTGACACTGTACGAGCGCAGCCCGTGGCGCCCGTGGCGACCGAAGCCGGCGAACCACGCCGCGCCGCGCTCGACGATGTCGCGGACCCAATACAGCGTCTCGAGGTTGTGCTCGAGCGTCGGCCGGCCGAACAGGCCGATCTGCGCGATGTACGGTGGGCGCATCCGCGGCTCGCCGCGCTTGCCCTCGATGCTCTCGATCATCGCCGATTCCTCGCCGCAGATATAGGCGCCGGCGCCGCGCCGCAGTTCGAGCCGCGGCAACGGGAACGGCGGATCGGACTGCAAGCGCGCCAGCTCGTCGGCGAGGATCGCGCGACAACCGTGGTACTCGTCGCGCAGGTAGAGATAGCAGGCCTCGATGCCCACGACGATGGCGGCGACCAGCATGCCTTCGAGGAATCGGTGCGGGTCGCGTTCCAGGTAGGTTCGGTCCTTGAACGTCCCGGGCTCGCCTTCGTCGATGTTGACGGCCATCACGCGCGGGGCCGGCTGCTCGCGCACGATCGACCATTTGCGACCGGCCGGAAACCCGGCGCCGCCCAAGCCGCGCAGCCCGGAATCCGACATCGCCTTCAGCACCGCATCCGGCGGCGTCGCGCCGCAGGCCACGGCGGCGGCGAGACGATAGCCGCCGCGCGCGCGATACGCGTCGTAGCCGACGTAGCCCGGCGCGATCGAGGCGAGCGGCGTCGTGATCGCCGCCGGCGCCTGCGCCGCGGCGTCGAACTGTGCGTCGTCGCGCGCCGTCGGATGCTCGACCTCGGCGGCGACTACGGCACCCTGCACCGCGGCGACATCCGCGCGCGCCACCGGCGCCTGGCCGACGACCGCGACCGGAGCCTGCTCGCATCGACCGACGCACGGCGCCGCGACGACGCGGACGTCCTGGCCGAGCAGCGACGGCAGGCGCCGCAGCAGGTCCTGCGCACCAGCGAGCGTGCACGACAGTCCGTCGCAGACACGCACCGTCAGCGCGGCCGGCGCGTCGTCACCGCGGAGCACTTCGAAATGGTGATAGAAGGTCGCGACCTCGTAGACCTCCGCCATCGGAATCTGCATCTCGCGCGCCAGCGCGACAAGATGGCGCTCGTGCAAGCCGCGCCACGCGTCGTTGAGCTTGTGCAGGTTCTCGATCAGCAGGTCGCGACGATGCGGCCCGGCACCGATCAGTCGTCGCACGTCGGCGATCGCCGCGGGGTCCGGCTGCCGGCCCTTCAGCTTGCTGTTGCGGCGCCGCTGGCGTCGTAGCGACTCTTCCGTGGCGATCGGTATCGCCTCGGTCGTCGTGGAGCGGCTCGTCACGGTCATCGATCGATCGGTGGCGGCGCGGAGCACGCGCTCGATGCGACCAATCTATCATATCGATGCCGGCGGCCGCCGCTTCGCGGCATCGACGGTCGCCTGCAATTCGCCTCATGTCACCAAGGTCGACGCGCCCGATGCACCTCGTTCCCCCCGACATCACCGGCATCGTGCTGGCCGGCGGCCGCGGCAGCCGGATGGGGGGCGTCGACAAGGGACTTCAACGGCTCGATGGCGAATCGCTCGTCGAGCTGGCGTTGCGGCGCCTCGCCCCTCAGGTCGGGCCGCTGCTCGTCAACGCGAATCGCCACCTCGACGTGTACGCGCAGCTCGGCGTCCCGGTCTGGTCCGACGCCGACGGCGAATTCTCCGGCCCGCTCGCGGGCATCCTCGCGGGTCTGCTGCACTGCGACACCGAATGGCTGGCGACGGTGCCATGCGACACGCCGCGATTCCCGCGCGACCTGGTCGCGCGACTTGCGGGCGCGATAGGCGCCGCGCCGGCTGCGGTCGCGGTCACGGTCGAGGAGGGGCAACGCCGGCGGCAGTCGGTGTTCTGCCTGTTGCGACGGTCGCTCGGCGCCGACCTGTCGGCCTTCCTCGCGGCGGGTGGCCGCCGAATCGAGTCCTGGCTGCAGCGCAACGGCTGCGTCGATGTGATGTTCGACGACGCCGCGGCGTTCTTCAATGCCAATACGATCGACGAATTGCGGACGCTGGAGCAGATGCCGCGCGAGGCGTGAACGGCCGGCCTACGGCGAACGCCGGATCGACAGCAGCGCCTGGTACGGCCCGGCGGGATCGTGATGCATCACCGGCAGGTCGTAGTTCGTCGCCCGGATGCCGCATGAATCCCGGGTCCGCGGATTCGTCCCACCGGTCGCATGTCGCATGTCGACGCGGCGCACGGTCACCGAATTGCCGGACGCCGCGTCGGCGACGACGAATTGCGGATCATCGTCGACGCGCCAGTCGTCACCGTACGTCGAGCGCGCCAGTTGCTGCAGTTCGTCCCACGAGGCCTGGCTGATCGACACGTCGATCCCATCGACGTGCCCGTCGCGCAACGCGACCACGACGCCGACCGGCGTCTGGTCGGGACCGATGACCACGCCATAGGGAATCCGGCACGCCGATGCGTCGCAGGCCGGGCCCATTCTCCAGTGATCGAGGGCGTCGGCGGCGGCGGCACCATATTCCTGCGCCAGCTGGCGCCGATAGTCCGGCAGCGGCGCCGGCGGATTCAACCGGTATCGATCGATGCCGAACGCCGCCATGATGTCCTGCGGCGTCGCGGCGTCCCCGACGCCGATGCCGTGGAAGTCGCACGACACGCTCGCGGCCGCAGCCGGCCGCTGCATCGGCAGCAGCGCGGCGTAGCTCAGCATGGCCATCCGCAGCCCGCGCACGATCGCGCGCCGCATGCCGCCGCGACGCGTCGCCGCGCGGTCGAGGGTCATCGTGTGGCGGGTCGACACGCGCTCGCGAGCCTTTGCGTGGGGAGCGCTGATCGTACCGGAGGGCCGAGGCCGCGAGAACGCCGTACGCCACGCCGAGAAAACGACGAAGCCGATAGGGCCGCAGGGGCTTACGTCGGCGCCCCGCGTCGCGCCAGCGGCATCTCAGCCGCCGGACGGGACCGGCGTCGCGATGTCGTCGACGTGGAAGTACCTCAGCGACGTCGCCAACTGTTCGGCCTGCGCACGCATCGATTCGGTCGCGGCGGCGAGATTCTCGACCAGCGCGGCATTCTGCTGCGTGCCGTTGTCGAGGTTGACCACCGCGCCGTCGATCCGCTCGAAGCTGGCGACGTTCTCCGCGGTGGTCCGCATGATCTGCTGGATGTAGTCCGCGACCTCGCGCACCTGGGCGACGACCCGGTCGATCGTCTGTCCGGCCGATGCGACAAGGACGCCGCCCTCCTCGACCTGCTGCACGCTCGCGGTGATCAGGTGCGTGATCTCGCGCGCGGCCTCGGCGCTGCGCTTCGCGAGGCTCCGCACTTCGCTCGCCACGACCGCGAACCCGCGCCCCTGCTCGCCCGCCCGCGCCGCCTCGACCGCGGCGTTCAACGCGAGGATGTTGGTCTGGAAGGCGATGCCGTCGATGACGCCGATGATCTCGTTGATCCTCTGGCTCGACTGCTGGATCCGCGTCATGTTGTTGATGACCTGGCCGACGGCCTTGCCGCCTTCCTCGGCGGTGCTCGACGCGCTGTCGGCGAGCCGCGTTGCGCTGCGCGCGACGTCCGACGTATCCCGCATCGCCGAGGACACGCCCTGGATCCCGGCGACGATGTGCTGCAGGCCCTCGGCGGCCCGGGTCGTCCGCTCGTTCAGCGATTCGTTCGAGGTGGCGATCTCGCGGGCTTCAGCCCGGATCGCGTCGGAGGCGATCCGCGCGTGGCCGATCATCTCGCCGATGCGCCGCAGCGCGCCGGCGAGTTCCGCGGCCACCGGCGACTCGATGTTCCGTTTCGCGATCGCGAGGTCGACCGTGCCGTCGTGCCGCACCATGTCGGCCGCCACGTCGGCCAATTCCGCCGACGCCTGGAATTCGCCGCGCGCGCGGACCGCCAGGTGAACGAGCACGATGGCCTCGACGATCACGTAGGCGGCGTGCTCGAAGACCCGCATCAGGCTCGGTTCGAGGAAGCAGACCGGCCCCCAGGCCCACTGCTGGAAGTAGTTGAAGCTCAGGTGGTGGACGGCGATCGCCAGGGCGCCGACGAGGATCGGCAGCACGCGCCGATAGGCGACCAGGATCGCCAGGAAGGCAAAGACCGCGAAATGCGCTTCCGCGTGGCCGCGCGCCGCGTGGATCAGCAGCGCGACCTCGGCCATCCCGATCACGGGCAAGCCGACCTGGCTCGCGGTTCCCCCTTTCGACACCAGGGCCACGACCAGCGCCGCTGCGGCCAGCGCGCCGCCAACCACCGCGACCAGCACGATGGCGCCATAGATCGCGCCATAGATGCCTGCCGCCGCGAACGCCGCCGCAATCCCGAACAGGACCGACTTGTCGTACTCGTTCAGCCCACGCTGCCTCGCCACCGCTTCGTTCACCGCGTCCCTCGATCGATCGGCCGGCCGCGCTCCTCCGGCGGCCATTTTTCGAGGTTAAGGGACGAGGCGCTGTTTCGCGGCGTGAAAAAAACCCGCCAGCCACCGGCAATTCGTCGCTTCGGACATCAATCCGCAGGATGCGTCGGATCGATCCACGGGACGTCCTCCGGCGGCTCGGCCGGATCGATGTCCAGGTTGATCGCGACCGCGTCGCCGTCACTGCGCACGAGAACGCACTCGAGCGTCTCGGCGCGGCTGGCGTTGATCTCCTGGTGCGGAACGAAGGGCGGCACGTAGATGAAGTCGCCCGGGCCCGCCTCCGCCGTGAACTGCAGGCGCTCGCCCCACCGCATCCGCGCGTGACCCTTGACCACGTAGATCACGCTCTCCAGCGGACCGTGGTGGTGCGCCCCGGTCTTCGCGTTCGGATGGATGTGCACCGTGCCGGCCCACAGCTTTCGAGCACCGACCCGCGCGAACGTGATCGCCGCCTGCCGATCCATCCCGGGCGTCTGCGCGGTATTCGGGTCGAGCCGGTCGCCCGGGATCACGCGCACGCCGTCGTGCTTCCAGGCTTCGCTGTCGCTGCCGCTCACGTGAACCCCTCCTGGCGCGACGCCACGCCCGCACCGCAGTGCCGCTGCCGACGACGAGCCGCCGCGCTCAGAAGATCTTCGCGACCGCGACCATCGTGCGGTAGACGCCCCAGGCGAGCGGTATGCCGACCGCCGACCACGCCGCAATCACCAGCACCGGGTTGCTGCCATGGAACGTCATCGTCCGGAATCCGACCGCCTCGGAGACTTCCTTGTCGTGCGAGAGGCGCTTTTCGTCTTCCAGTTCCGCGGCGGTCATGAAGTGCTTTTCGGCGACGGGCCGCACGAGGAGGTTCGCGATGAACCCGATCACCAGCATCCCGACGAGGATGTACATCGTCTGGTTGTAGACCTGCTCGCGCGGGAGCCCGAGGCCGATCTGGTAGTCGCGCATGTAATTGACGACGACCGGACCGACGATTCCGGCGGTGGCCCAGGCCGTCAGCAGGCGGCCATGGATCGCGCCGACCATCTGCGTGCCGAACAGGTCCGCCAGGTACGCCGGGACCGTCGCAAAACCGCCGCCGTACATGCTCAGGATGATGCAGAACGCACCGACGAAGAGCATCTCGTTGCCGGCACCCGCGCTCGCGGGAACGCTCGCGTAAAGCAGGCCGCCGAGCACGAAGAAGACGAAATACGTCATCTTGCGGCCCAGCTTGTCGGAGATGCTGGCCCAGAAGAACCGGCCCCCGATGTTGAAGAGGCTCAGCAGCGCCGTGAACCCGGCCGCGACGCCGGCGATCGCCGTGAGCTGCGTCTTGTCCAGTTCCGTGAACTTCTTCTCGATGCCGATCAGATGGCCGCCGAAGACTTCCTGCAGCATCGGGCTCGACATCCCGATGACGCCAATGCCGGCCGAGACGTTCATGGTCAGCACGAGCCAGACGAGCCAGAACTGCGGAATGCCCCAGACCTTCTTCACGTGGACGTGGTGCGGCGTGATCATCACGTTCGCCTGCTGCGTCGAGGGCGGCGTCCAGCCCGCCGGCGACCAGCCCGTCGGCGGCAGGCGGTAACTCAGCGCTCCGCCCATCATGAAGACGAAATAGACGATGGCCATCACGATGAACGTCTGCTCGACGCCGACGTTCGTCGGCGTCGCGAAGTGTTTCATCAACTCGGCGGCCAGCGGCGAGCCGATCATCGCGCCACCCCCGAAGCCCATGATCGCCATCCCGGTGGCCATGCCGCGACGATCCGGGAACCACTTGATCAGCGTGCTGACCGGCGAGATATAGCCGAGGCCGAGGCCCACCCCGCCGATGACGCCGGAGCCGAGCAGCATCAGCCAGAACTGGTGCGTGTGCACGCCGACGGCCGACAGCAGCATCCCGCCGCACCAGCACAACGCGGCCACGACGCCGGCCTTGCGCGGCCCCTCGTGCTCCAGCCAGCCGCCCCAGATCGCGGCGGAGCTGCCCAGCAGCACGAAGAACAGCGTGTACATCCAGCCGAGCGTCGAAATCTTCCAGTCGCAATTCGTGACGAACAGCTCCTGCAGGAAGCCGACGTCCGCGGCGCACTTGACCGGCTCCTTGATGCCGATCGCCTTGGACAATGGCAACCAGAACACCGAGAAGCCGTACGCCATCCCAATGCACAGATGGATCGCCAGCGCCGCCGGCGGCACCAGCCAGCGATTGAACCCGGGGGCCGCGATGATTCGCTTCTTCGACAGGAACCCCTTGACCTCGTCGGGCGAAGCACGCCCCGGTGTCGCGCCAGTGATCGACATGACCTTGTCTCCTTGTGAATATGTCCGGCTTTGCCTATTGAACGTCCGTTCTCTTCGCTAGTGGCCGGCTGCTCTTATCTCATCCAGTGTAAGGGATGATTCGGGTCGCCAACACCGGATCGGGCTCGGCAACGGAATTGGTGCGCCGCATGGGCCGGATCGAGGGCGACGACGCCGGGATTGCGTGACTTCCGCGCGTCCGAACCCCACCGCGACGAAGTCGACCGGGGTCAATCGACCGGCCAGGGCATCGATCGCGGCACGCGCGAGGCTGTCGCATCCGGCGTGGCCGGCGGCGCCGGCGATTCGGCGTCGACGAGCCGCCACCAGGGCGTCGCCCGCTCGCCATGAGCGGGCTCGGCCGGCTCGCCCAGCCGCGGCATCAGCAACTGGACGCCGGCCTTGTCGGCCGATTCGTAGAGCACTTCGGCCGGCAGGTCCCAGGCGTGCATCGCGAGGCTGAACGTCCCCCAGTGCACCGGGAGGAAAGGTCCGCCGCCCAACATCGCGAGCGCCCTCAACGCGTTGTCCGGCCCGAGGTGGATGTCGCCCCACGCCGGGTGGTAGGCGCCGACCTCCAGCATCACGAGATCGAACGGACCGAGGCGTTCTCGAATGACCTCGTACTCGGACGTGAGTCCGGTATCGCCGCTGAAAAAGACCGCGTGCCGCGACGAGCGGATCACCATCGCGGACCAGAGCGTCGCGTTGCGGTCCTTCAGCCCGCGACCTGAGAAATGTTGTGACGGAGCCGCCGTGACCGTGACGTCGGCGCCCGGCACGGCGTGCGACTCCCACCAGTCCAGTTCGACGATGTGCTGCGGCCGCACGCCCCACGCCTCCAGGTGCGCCCCGACGCCGAGCGAGGTCACGAAGGGGACGTGCCGGCGCGCCAGCTCGCAGACCGTCGGGTAGTCGAGATGGTCGTAGTGATCGTGCGACACGACGACGAGATCGATGGGCGGCATCGCGCGCAACCGGACCGGCACCGGTTGGAAGCGCTTCGGTCCGGCGAAACGCGACGGCGATGCGCGTGGGCCCCAGACCGGGTCGGTCAGGATCCGAAGGCCACCGATCTCGATCAGCACCGTCGAATGCCCGAGCCAGGTCGCGCGAAGGCCGCTCGCCGGTGGCTTCCTCCAGGCCTCGAGGGGATTCAGCGACGGCAGCGGGCCGGAGGGGACGCGGCGCTCGCCGCCGAACAGAAAATCGGTGATGGTCGGCATCGCGGCGCTGGCGTCACGCAGCCCGGGCGGAATCGGGTGCAGGTTGCGAAACCGGTCGCCGACCCACGCCGGCGACGCGCGCATGCGCTCGAGGCGTTCCGCGTCCGGCCGACTTCCGAAAGCTCGCATCCCCAGGGCTCCCTCGTCATCGGCCGCGATCGCGGCCGCTCGGCATCGTACCGGGACGTTCGGGGCGCGTCGCGTCGTGCTCGCGCCGCACGGCCCGTCACGGCGTGGCAGGCAGCGGAATGAACTCCTGGTCGTCGTGGACCGGCAGGCGCATCCGTCCCGCGCGCCAATCGGCCTTGGCCTGTTCGATCCGCTCGCGCGACGACGACACGAAATTCCACTCGATGTAGCGTTCCCCGATCGGTTCGCCGCCCAGCAGCATCAGCGTGGCGGCGCCGCGCGCCGTGAAGACGATCGGATGCGCGGCGGCAAAAACGAGCATCTGCCCGGCGCCATAGGTCGTGCCGCCGACCTCGACCGCGCCGGTCGCGATGTACGCCGCGCGCTGCGGATAGCGTGCCTCGAGTTGCGCACGCGCACCGTCGGCGAGCTGCCAGTGGACGTAGAACAGCGGCGAATGCGTGCGCACCGGCGAGCGCGCGCCGTGGGCCTCGCCGGCGATCAGCCGGGCCCAAAGTCCGTCCGACTCGTACGTCGGCAGCACGGCCGCCGCCGAGTGGACAAAGGCGGGCTCCGTGTCCTCGTCCTCCCGCGGCAGGCCGACCCAAGCCTGGATGCCGTGCATCGGTCCGCCGGCGCGGCGTGCCTGCTCGAAGCGTTCCGAGTGCGTGATGCCGCGTCCGGCCGTCATCCAGTTGACATCGCCCGGCCGGATGGCCAGTTCCGAGCCGACGCTGTCGCGATGCATGATCTCGCCTTCGAACAGGTACGTGATCGTCGACAGGCCGATATGCGGATGAGGTCGCACGTCATGCGTGCGCGGGATGCCGGCCGGAAACGTCACCGGGCCGACGTGATCGAAGAACACGAACGGCCCGATCATCCGCCGTTGCGCAGCCGGCAGGACCCGCCCGACCTCGAAGCCGCCGAGGTCGCGGCGCCGCTGCGATATCACGTGCTCGATCATCCCGGCCTCCGACGCGTGCGGGACCCGGTAGCATCGCCGGACCCGATCCGTGGAACCTACCCCGTCGGGCGTCGGCTGGCAACGCCACGGCGCAATCCCATGGCGGCGTCGCGAGTTCCCGCGGCCGACCGCGTTGTGGCCGCATCACACCGGGAGTCGATTCGAATGAACGATCGTCGTCGCTCGATCTGCATCGCCGTGCCGCTTGCGGCGCTCGCCTCATCGAGGGTCGCGCGCGCGCTTGCGCAGGACGCTCGCGTCGCGGAAGGCGATCCGGATGCGCAGGCCTATGCGTATCGCGCCGATGTCGCGCGGGTCGATGCCGCGACGTCGCCTAAATACAAGGCCGGCCAGTCCTGCCGCAACTGTGCACTGTTCCACGAGGATTCCGCCGGCGCGGCGTTCGGCAGTTGCGACCTGTTCCTGGGTCGCGAGGTCGCGGCGGGCGGCTGGTGCAATGGGTGGGAGGCGAAGTCCGGCTAGCCTGCGCGGTAGAGACTCCACCGACCGGTGGCCCCCCGGGACCCGACGTGCACGACGACGTCGAATCACCGGCGCACGTCGTCACGCACCGCATCCAGCGCGGGCGCCAGCACCGCGGCGAGCCGCGCCACGAGCGGCCGGATCTGCGCCGTGCTGGTCGCGGCAAACGACAGGATCAGGCCGCGCCAGCCGACGCGCTGCGTATACATCGACAGCGGAATCGCGGTGACGCCGCCGGCGATCGCGGTGCGCGCGAGCGCGCGATCGTCGAGGCCCAGCGGCAGCGCCAGCGTGACGTAGACGCCGCGCGCGCCGCCGGTGACACGCAACCGGCCATCGGCCATCTGCGGACCCAGCGTCGCCTGCAGGGCCTCGAGCAAGGCCGTGCGCCGCGCCGCGTATTCGCGACGCAGATTGCGCACGTGCGCGCGGTAATGACCCTCCTGGATGAACGCGGCGAGCACCTGCTGGACGAAATGGTCGCCGTCGCCGTAGAAGTCGGCCGACGCCTCGGCGAAGACGCGCTCCAGGCCGGGCGGGACGACGACGTACGCGATCCGGACCCCCGGATAGATGGTCTTGCTGAAGGTGCCGAGGTAGAGGACGCGCTCGGCCTCGTCGAGGCCCTGCAACGACGGGAACGGCGTGCCTTCGTAGCGATATTCGCTGTCGTAGTCGTCTTCCAGGATCAGCGTGCCGTGCTCGGCCGCGTGCCGCAACCACGCGAGGCGACGCGCGAGCGGCATCACGCCGCCGGTCGGGAACTGGTTCGACGGCGTCAGGTAGGCGATTTTCGCGGGCCGCGCGCCGCGCCGGGTCCGCGGGACCGGCAGTCCATGGACGTCGACCGGGCGAGGATCCAGTAGGAGTCCGTGGCCGGCGAGCACGTGCGTCGCCGTCCAGTAGCCCGGATCCTCGATGATCGCGGTATCTCCCGGATTGCACATCAGCCGCGCGACGAGGTCGATCGACTCCGCGGTGCCATCGGACAGGACGACCTGCTCCGGGCGGCAGCGCACGCCGCGCGTCGCGCGCAGGTGTGCGGCAATGGCTTCGCGCAGCGCGGGTGCGCCCCCCGGCTCCCCGGCATCGAGTTGTGCCCGATCGAGGCTGCGCAGCAGGCGATGCTGCAACCGGTTCCACGTCTTCAGCGGAAACAACTGGACGTCGATCTGCCCCGGGCAGAACGGCTGCCGGGTCCAGAACGCGTGGACCGGATCGCTGCGGTAGCGCGCCCCGCGCCGCGAAAGCCGCAGCGGCGCGCTGTCCGGACGCGCCGCGCCGGCGATGCGCGGCGCGCGCAGCACGTCCGGCGCGATGCGGCACGCGTAGGTGCCGGATCCGCCGCCGGCCACGACGTAGCCTTCCGCTTCCAGTTGCTCGTAGACCGGGACGATCGTATTGCGCGCGATGCGCAGCGTCGCGGCGAGCGCGCGCGTCGACGGCAGTCGCGCGCCGGGCGCCACGACGCCCTCGAGGATCGCGCGCCGGATCAATGCGCGCAACGAGGCGCCGACCGTCGCCTGCGGCGCATCATGCCGCCGCTGCGGCCACGCGTGCTGCATCCAGTCGACGAGCGACTCCGGGGACGAGGTCTTCATGGGCTGCGGTCGGCCGCGCGGCAGGGTTTACGTTGACGCTGAAGTGGACCAGCGAAGCATAGCGAAAGTGGACCTCAAGGATGGTCCAATTCCGGCCTATCGTGGCGTGATGGATGCGCCTACGATGACCCGCACCGGCCCGCTCCGCGCCTGCGCCGCACTGCAGGTGCCTGCGGACGCCGAGCTTGCCGACGCGCTGCGGGCGCGCGCGACGTCCCGCGTCGAATGCGCCATCGGCGACCTCGGCCCGCTCGTCCGCGGCAAGATCGTCGCCGCGAGCGATTTCGTCGCGCAGCGCGGCTGCCGGCTGCCGTCGCTGGCGCTCGGCCTCACGGTGACGGGGCGCGAGCCGCCGGCGGTGTTCGGCCCGGTGCTTCCGCCGGCCTACACCGATATCCGGCTCGTTCCGGCACCGCGCACGCTCGCGACAGCGAGCGATCCGCGGCACCCGGCCTCGGTCATCTGCGAGCCCAGCGGGCCGCTGCCGGCGCCGCGCTACGGCCGCCACATCGATGCCGCGGAATTGTCGCCGCGCGCCGCATTGCGCCGGATTCTCGAACGCCTCGACGCCGCCGGATACCGGGCCGTCGTCGCGCCGGAGCTGGAATTCTTCCTCGTCGAACGTGCATCGCACGACCCGGAGCGCATCGAGGCACCGGCCGCGGCATCGTGCGCGCGCGAGCGCGTCTGCGAAGCGTACTCGCTGGAACGCACGACGCAGTTCGCCGGCTTTTTCGACGCGCTGTATGCCGCCTGCGAGCGGTTCCGGATCCCGATCAGCGGGCACGCCCACGAAGCGGCGCTATCGCAGTACGAGGTCAATTTCCATCCGGGCGAACCGCTCGCGCAGGCCGATGCCGTATTCCGCTTCAAGCGCCTCGTCCGCGAACTGGCGCGGCGCTGCGGCTTTCTCGCGACGTTCGCGGCCAAGCCGTTCCTCGACCAGCCGGGCACCGGCATGCACTGGCACCTGAGCCTGCACCACCGAAGCGGCGGCAACGCGTTCGTCGACGCCTCCGGCCGCGATGCGCCGGCGCTGGGATCGTTCGTCGCCGGCCTGCAACGTGATGCCGACGCCGCGATGGCGCTCTACGCGCCGTACGAGATGAGCTTCGAGCGCATCCGACGCAGCGCGGCAACGCCGACGCGCGCCACCTGGGGACGGGAGGATCGGACCCACGCGTTCCGCGTGCCCGGCAGCCTGCCGCAGGACCGGCGCATCGAGAACCGCTTGCCCGGCGGCGACGCGAATCCCTACCTGGCGCTTGCGGTGCTGGTGGGGACCGGCTGGTGCGGCCTCGATGACGGCCTTCCGGCCACGGAAGATGGCGTCGCGGGACCGCGGCTGCCGCGCACGCTGGCCGACGCGCTTGCAGCGCTGGCCCGCAACGAACGCCTGCGCGCGCTGCTCGGCGATCCGCTCGTCGATGTCTATGTCGCGCTGAAGCAGGACGAGGATGCGCAGCGGTCGGCATGCCGGGAGCCGCGCCGCGAATGGGACCTGGCGCACCTGCTGGAGCTGGCCTGAAGGGCGCCGCGCCGGCGCGACGCGAATTCGTGGTGGGCGCGAGGGGGGTGCGGCAGAGGACGCTCGGCCACGCGACGTCGCGCCGCGCCGCGGACGCCGCACTCAGCCCCCGGCGATCGTCAACGCCCCGCCGGCGACGCGCTCGCCGACTCGCCCGACCACGGCCGCGGCGTCGAATCCGTGCCGCGCGAAGACCGCGCGCACCGGCGCCACCGCCCCCGCGTCACACGCGACGAGCAGGCCGCCACTCGTCTGCGGATCGGTCAGCAGCGCCTGATCCACGGCGGCGAAGCCGGCCGGCAACGTCACGTCGCGTCCGTAGCCCGCCCAGTTGCGGCCTGACGCGCCGGTGATGAATCCCTTTTCCGCCAGTTCGCGAGCGCCCGGCAGCAGCGGCACGGCGGGCCAGTCGATCTCGATCCGGCGGTTGGCGCCGCGCGCCATCTCGAGCGCGTGGCCTGCGAGGCCGAACCCGGTCACGTCGGTGAGCGCGTGGACCCCCGGCATTGCGGCCAGGTCCGGGCCCGGCGTGTTGAGCTTCGTCGTCGTCGCGACCATCCGCGCGTAAGCGTCGTCGCCGAGCGCGCCCTTCTTGAGCGCAGCGCTCATCACGCCGACGCCCAGCGGCTTGCCGAGCACCAGGGCGTCGCCGAACTGCGCATCGGCATTGCGCTTGACGTGCCGCGGGTGCGCGATCCCGAGCGCCACGAGCCCGTAGATCGCCTCGACCGAATCGATCGTGTGGCCGCCGGCGATCGGGATCCCGGCGGCGGCACAGACGGCCGCACCGCCCTCGAGAATGCGGCCGATCGTCGCCGGCGACAGCACGTTGACCGGCATCGCGACGAGCGCGAGCGCGAGGAGGGGCCGGCCCCCCATCGCGTAGACATCGCTGATCGCGTTGGTCGCGGCGATGCGACCGAAATCGAACGGATCGTCGACGATCGGCATGAAGAAATCCGTCGTCGCGATCAAGGCCTGCTCGTCGTTCAGGCGGTAGACGGCGGCGTCGTCGCTCGTTTCGATGCCGACCAGCAGCTCCGGCGGCACCGGCAGCCTCGCCGTGCCTTTCAGGATCTCGGCCAGCACGCCGGGCGCGATCTTGCAGCCGCACCCGCCGCCGTGCGACAGCGAGGTGAGCCGCGGTTCGGCGGGCTGGTCTTGGCAGCGGTCGGCGGCGTCCATCCGGAATCCTTCGAGAGCGGCGCAGCGCGTTGACGAGCGGGCCGACGATGGCGGCCCGGCGCCGCATCGCGAAGGATACCGTCTGCACGTCGTGGCCATCTCGCCACGGCGCGCGCGGCGACCTCCTATATCCTGTCGCCCGCCCGCGCCTTTACGCTCGCGCCTTTACGCTCGCGCCTTTACGCCCGCGCCTGTCCGCCCGCGCCTGGCGCCTGCCGGCGTGCGCCGTGCGCGGCCGCGCAGGCCATCGTCCCTCTTCCGAAAAGGTCACACCATGGTTCGTTCGGCCCTGTTCCACCGTCTCGTGCGGCTGACCTGCATGCTGCTTGCGCTGGGCGCGCTCGTCGGGCTGCCGGTTTCGCGCGCCGACGACGTCCTGCGCGTGACGGCCATCCCGGACGAATCGCCGACCGAACTCGCGCGAAAGGCCGCTCCGCTCGTCAAGTACCTCGAATCGCGCCTCCGGACCCGCGTTGAATTCACGCCCGTGACCGATTACGCCGCCGCGGTCGAGGCGCTCGTGAATCGGAAGATCGACCTGGCGTGGTTCGGCGGCTTCACGTTCGTGCAGGCGCAGGCCCGCTCCGGCGGCCGGATCCTGCCCCTCGTGCAGCGCGAGGAGGATGCGAAGTTCCGCTCGGTCTTCATCTCCGCGGACCCGCAGGTCCGGGCGCTCGCGGACCTGAAGGGGCACGACGTGAGCTTCGGCGCGCAGAGCAGCACCTCCGGGCACCTGATGCCTCGCAGCTTCCTGCTTCAGGCCGGCATCGTGCCGGAGCGCGACTTCCGCCGCGTCGCCTACAGCGGCGCCCACGACGCGACGATTGCGGCCGTCGCCGGCGGAAAGGTCCAGGGCGGCGCCGTCAACATCTCGGTCTGGGAGAAGTTCGTCGCCGAGGGCAAGGTCGATACGAACCGGGTGCGCGTCATCTATACGACGCCGCCCTATTACGACTACAACTGGTCGGTGCACGCCGACATGCCGGCGGCGCAGCGCGACGCGATCCTGCAGGCGTTCCTGGCGCTTGACCGCAACTCGCCGGAGGGCCGCGAGATCCTCGACCTGCAGCGGGCGACACGCTTCGTGCCGACGCAACCGGCGAACTACCAGGGGATCGAGGACGCGGCCCGGTCCGCCGGCCTGCTCTGATCGCCCCGACGTGAAGATCTCGCTCCGCGACCTCGCGGTCCGGCACGCGGGCGGGCCGCGCACCGCGATCGGCGCGCTGCGATCGATCTCGCTGGAGGTCGACGCCGGCGAGGCCGTCGCCGTGATCGGCCCGTCGGGCGCCGGCAAGACGACGCTGCTGGAGGCGATCGCGTGCGCGCACCGGCCCGCGGCAGGTCGCATCGCGTTGGATGGGTGCGATCCGTGGAGGCTTGCGGCACGCGAGCTGCGGCGCCTGCGCGCGCGGCTCTTCCTCGCGCCGCAGGCGCCACCGCTGCCGCCGCGGCAGCGCGTCGTGACGTCGGTGCTCGCCGGGCGGCTGCCGGCGATGGGCCTCGCGCGCAGCCTTCGGTCGTTGTTGGCGCCCGACGACGTTCCTGCCGCCTTCGCGGCACTGGAACGCTTCGGCCTCGGCGACAAGCTCTTCGAGCGCGTCGACCGGCTGTCGAGCGGCGAGCGGCAACGGGTCGGCCTCGCGCGGGCGCTGGTGTCGCCCGCCACACTGTGGCTCGTCGACGAGCCGCTGTCCGCGCTGGATCCGACCCGCGCCCGCGATGCGGCAGCCGTGCTCCTCGAACGGGCCGGCGAGCGCCGGATCACGCTCATCGTCTCGCTGCACCAGGTCGACATGGCGCTCGATCGTTTCCCGCGAATCGTCGGGCTTCGCGCGGGGCGCGTCGCGTTCGATCTTCCGGTCGCCGAGGTCACGAAAGCCCTGCTGGACGCGCTGTATGCGCCGCTGGACCTGGAGCTTCCGGGCGCCCCGGCGGATGCCTCCGGCGGCGAAGCGCCGTCCGGACGCGTCGCGATCGGCTTCCGATGAGCACGATCGCACGCAGCGCCCCGCGGAACGATCCGGCCTGGGTCGGTCGACTGGCGCTTCTGGCCGCGGCGATCGTCATCCTCGGCCCGCTCGCGATCGCGACCGAATTCGCGCCGTGGCGGCTCCTCGAGCCGTCGAGCCTGGATGCCACGGCGCGCTTCCTCGCCGGATTCGTGCCCCCGGCCACGTCGCCCGGGTTCCTCGCGCTCGTCGCCCGCGAGACCTGGCGCACGATGGCGATCGCGACCGCGGGCATGGCGCTCGCGATGGTCGCCGCGGTGCCGCTGGCACTCGTCGTCGCGAGTTCGTTGTCGATCTCGTCGCTGACCGGGCGGATGGCGACGCCGCCTTTGCTGCTGCGCCAGGCGCTGCGGGCCCTGCTCGTCGTGCTGCGCAGTATCCCGGAACTGGTCTGGGCGCTGATGTTCGTGCGCGTCGTCGGGCTCGGCCCCGCGGCCGGTGTCTTCGCAATCGCGCTGACCTATGGCGGAATGCTCGGCAAGGTCTACGCGGAGATCCTGGAAAGCGCTGATACCCGCGCCGCGTCCGCGCTGCTGCGGCATGGCGCGTCGCGACTGCAGGCCTTCCTCTACGGACTGCTGCCGCAATGCGCGGCCGAACTGACGAGCTACAGCGTCTATCGCTGGGAATGCGCGATCCGAAGTTCCGTCGTCCTCGGCTTCGTCGGCGCTGGCGGACTCGGGCAGCAGATGGACAGCTCGCTCAAGATGTTCGCCGGAAACGAGGTGGCGACGATGCTGGTCGTCTTCGTGGCGCTGGTCGCGCTTGCCGACCGGGTCAGCAGCGCGCTGCGGCGCGCGCTGGGGTGAGGCGTGGCCCGGCGCCCCGACGCATCGAACGTGGCGAGCGCGCCCGCACCGTGGCGCTTTCGCGTGGCATGCCCGGCCTGCTGGACGCTCGCCGGCATGCTGGCGCTTGTGGTCGCGAGCTTCGCCTCGCTCGACCTGCGCTGGCGCGAGTTCCTTTCGCCCGGCGCGCTGGGCGGCATGGCGCGCTTCGCCGGCGAATTCTTCCCGCCGGCGACGCAACCGGCATTCCTGTGGCGCGTCGCGCACGCGGCCTGGGAGACGCTCGCGATGTCGGCGCTCGGAACGATCCTGGCCACGGCTGCCGGACTGGTCCTGGCGATCCCGGCGAGCCTTGCGCGCGATCGGTACGCGCTCGTGCGCGCCACGGCACGCCTGCTGCTGAACGTGCTGCGCTCGGTCCCGGAACTGGTCTGGGCCGCGATCCTTCTGATCGCCGCCGGACTCGGTCCGTTCGCCGGAACGCTCGCGCTCGCGGCGCACACCAGCGGCGTGCTCGGGCGCCTGCTTGCCGAGGCGATCGAAAATGCCCCACCGGGGCCGGCCGCGGCGCTGCGGACGCAGGGTGTCGGCGAAATCTGCGTGTTCGCCTACGCCACGTTGCCGCTCGTGCTTCCGCAAGGGGTCAGCTACGCGCTGTACCGGTGGGAAAACAACATCCGCGCGGCGACCGTGCTCGGCGTCGTTGGCGCCGGCGGCCTCGGGCAGATGCTCGCATTTCACCTGGGCCTGTTCCAGATGTCCCGGACGGCCTCGGTGCTCGCGGCAATGATGCTGCTCGTCGGGTTCGTCGACGTCGCGAGCTACGCCGCGCGCCGCGCGCTGTCGCGCTGAGGCACGGCGGAGCGCCGGCGAGGCGGAGGGCCCTCTCGCCCACCCTGTTGCCGCTCGCGCGGGCTAGGACCTGATGTCGGGCTCGACGAGCTTCGCGAGGTTGCGCAGCGACTCCTGCCAGCCGAGATAGCAGGCCTCGACCGGAATCGCGTCCGGCAGGTTCGCCTGTTCGATCTGCACTTCGGTGCCGACGGCCACCTTGCGCAGCGTCACGGTCACCTGGACTTCACCCGGCAGGTGCGGATCGTCGAACCGGTCCGTATAGCGCAGGCGCTCGCCCGGAACGAGCTCGAGGTACGTGCCGCCGAAGCCATGGACGTGCCCGGTCGTGAAGTTCCGGAACGACATCCGGAACGTTCCACCGGGCTTCGCGTCCATCTGGTGCACCGTGCCCACGAATCCGTTCGGTGGCAGCCACTTGGCCATCGCGTCCGCCTCGACGAACGCACGGTAGATCTTCTCCGGGCTCGTCGCGAGGATCCGGTGCAGTTTCACGGTGCCAGGCATCGTTGCGCTCCTCGTCGGTCGGATGCTGCACCGACCCGCCGGCCGCTCAACCGGCCGGGATCGGCAGCACCGGCATGATCTCGACGGCGTCGCCAGGAAAGATCGTGAAGTGCGGATGATTCTCGAACAACCGCGCCGCCGCCTCGTGCGAATCGGCGCGAACGACGCAGAACGCGCTCATCTCGTTGCTCGCGTCGTCGACGCCGCGCGATGACACCTTCTTCGTCTTGCCCAGCGGTCCGCCCATCTCGACGATGATCGCCTGGTGGCGCGCCACCCAGGCCTTCCACGACGCGATGCCCTCGACCTCCTTCGCCTTGCGCTCGCCTTCGCCCAGGGCGTTCCAGGCCGCCATGCGGGGACTGTTCTTGCTGCCGAGGAAAACGGCCAGGTACGTGTTGTTCGTGCTCATGAGCCCTCCTTCGGGTGGATTGCCGCGATCGACGTTCGACACGACGCCGCGACCGTCATCGGACCCGGGGTATCGAGCGGTCACGTCGCCGCGCCGCCCATGGTAGTCCCATCGACTAGCGCGCGACGCCCGGCCCGCCCAGGACCCAGTCGGCGAGGTCATCGGCGATTCGTGCCACCGACATCCTGCCCCCTGGGCGATACCAGCCCGTGACCGCATGCATCGCGCCGAGGTAATACCAGCAGGCGCGCTGGTCCGCACGGCCCACGAGCCGTGCTTCCTTCAGGCGCGTGAAGGCGCCCAGCCAGAGCGACTCGAAGCGCCGTCGCAGGTCCAGCACGGCCTCGCGGTGGGGTCCCTCGAGGTGATGCCACTCGCCGACGACGAGCGGAACGATGCCGTCGCGCGATTCCAGCAGGTAGGCCAGATGCATGCGCGTCAACGCGCGGAAATAGTCCTCGGCCGCGAGGTCGCGCCGGTCGATGCCTTCCAGCGCCACGAGGCAGGTCCGCAGGCCGTCATGGATGCACGCGTACAGCAGGTCCTGCTTGCTCGCGAAGTGGTAGAACGGACTGCCGGACCGCATGTTGATCGCGCGTCCGATGTCGCGCATCGTCGCGCCGCGATAGCCCTTCTCGCGGAACAGCCGCGCGGCCGCGACGATCAGGTCGTCGCGTCGGTTGTCGCTGTGGATCTCGTCCTTGCGCGGCCGCGCCATGGTCCTCAGCCGACCTCGTCGCCGGCGAAGAGATCCGCATGCTGCGTCCTCAGCAGGTGCTTCTGCATCTTGCCGGTGGCCGTCATCGGCAGGGCCTCGACGATGCGGATCGCCTTCGGGACTTCGAAGCCGGCAAGCAGCCGGCGGCAATGCGCTTCGAGCTCGCCTTCATCGCACGCCGCCTGCGGGCGTCGGACGACGAACGCGGCGACCGCTTCGCTCCAGCGCGGATGCGGCAGGCCCACGACAGCCACGCCGGCCACCGCCGGATGCGCCAACAGCGCCGACTCGACCTTGATGCTGGCGACATTCTCCCCGCCGGTCTTGATCATGTCCTTCTTGCGGTCGAGGAAGAGCAGCTGGCCGCCGGCATCGATCAGCCCGAGGTCCCCGGTGTGGTGCCAGCCGTGACGCTGGGCCGCCGCCGTCGCGTCCGGGTCCTTGTAGTACCCGAGCATCACGTTGGCCCCGCGATGCACGATCTCGCCGACGACGCCGCGCCCCAGCAGGTTGCCGTCGTCGTCCATGATCGCCGTCTCGCAGGCGTTCGTGCTGACGCCCCAGTAGTTGGCGTCGCGATCGGAGTGCACCACAGGATGGAACGACATCGTGACCGGATAGATCTCGGTCTGGCCGGTGGCGAGCGCGATGTTCGGCGTCATCCGCGCCGCGATCCGCTCGACGAGCGGCCGCGGCATCGGCGCCATCGCGTAGATGCACAGGCGAAGCGACGAGAAATCGGCGCCCGCGGCACGCGGGTCCGCCAGGATCGCGCCGAACATCATCGGCAGCCCGACGAAGACCGACATGCGCTCGCGGGCGATCGCCTCGATCACGTCCGGCGGGCTGAAGCCGCGCGAAATCACGATGCACAGGCCGACGTGCAGGCCGGTCGCGACGAGGCAGTGCTGCCCGACGTGGAAGAGCGGCAGCACGCAGGAGACGACGTCGCGCTCGTCGAACCGGAACGCCGCGACGTTCGACGCGACGCCCGCCTGAACCGATTCATGCGAGTGCATCACCCCTTTCGGGTGGCCGGTCGTTCCGCTCGTGTACATCAACAGCGCGACCTCGTCGCCGCGGATCTCGATGTCCGGCAGCGTCGACGGCTGGCCCTGCATGGCCTGTGCCAGCGGCGTGCCGATCGGCGGATCGATGCCGCTCGCGCGCGTGACGATCAATGGCAGCTGCAGTTCGGCGACGACGGCCGCGATCGGCGGCCTGGCCGCGATCTCCTCGTCGATGACGAGCACCCGAACCTCCGCGTGCTGCAGGATGTAGCGGATCGACGCGGCATCGAGCATCACGTTGACCGGCACCCAGACGTTCCCGGACTTGTGGATGCCATTGATCGCGACGATCATCTCCGCGGAGTTGGCGCACAGCATGCCCACCGCGATGCCGCGCGGACAGGACGAGAGCAGCCGGTGCGCGAGCCGGTTGCTCTGCTCGTCGAGTTGCGCGTACGTCAGGCGCCGGGCGCCGTCGACGACCGCCGTCCGGTCGCCGAAACGCAACGCCGAGCGATGCACGGAGTCGCCCAGCGCGACGCGGCGGATGCGCCGAAGGTCGCCCGAGACCGGTGCCTGGATCATGGTTGTCCCCTCCTCAGCTCGCGGACCGCAGCAGTTCCTCGGCGATGATCAGCTGTCGGATCTCGTGCGTCCCGCCGCCGATCGTTCCGACGCGCACGTTGCGGTAGGCGCGATTGACCTCGGTCTGCCACATGAAGCCGTTGCCGCCGTGGATCTGCACCGCGCGATCGGCGACCCGGATCGCCATCGTGCTCGCGGCGACGATCGACGCGGCGCACAGCTTGTGGATGTCGCCGCGCCCGCCCTCGCCGCGCGCAAGCGCGTTGCAGGCCATTGCCGCGCGGTAGACCAACGTGCGTGCGCTCTCCAGGTCGACGTACATGTCGGCCAGCATCCCCTGCACGAGCTGGAACGACCCGATCGGCCGGTTGAACTGCTCGCGCGCCCCCGCATAGGCCGTCGCGAGGTCGAGGCAGCGCTGCGCCAGCCCGATGCTGGGCATCGCGAGGAACGCCCGCTCGATGTCGAGCCCGCTCATCAGCACGGCGACGCCGTCGTTCTCGCCGCCGACCAGGTTGCGCGCCGGCACGCGGCAATCGTCGAAGACCAGCTCGCCGGTCGGACAGCCGCGCCAACCCATCTTGAGCAGCCGCTGCCCGACGCGAAATCCGGGCATCCCCTTCTCGACGATGAAGGCGGAGATCCCGCGCGGTCCCCGTTCCGGCGCCGTCTTCGCATAGACCAGCACGACGTCGGCCACCGGACCGTTGGAGATGAACATCTTCGTCCCGTCGAGCACATAGTCGTCGCCGTCGCGGCGCGCCCGCGTGCGCATGCCGCCGACCGCGTCGGATCCGGCGCCGGGCTCCGTCAACGCCAGCGCGCCAACCCACTCGCCGCTGACGAGCTTCGGCAGGTAGCGGCGCTTCTGGTCGGCGTCGCCATGGCGCAGGATGTTGTTCAGGCACAGATTCTCGTGCGGCCCCCAGATCATCGCGGCGTTCAGGTTCCAGTAGCCGAAGGCTTCGGCGACGAGGCCGGCGGAGAAAAGATCCATCCCGGCGCCGCCGTACTCCGCGGGCGCGGTGATCCCGAGATAGCCTGCCTTGCCGAGCCGGTTCATCAGGTCCGGCGGATACCAGTCCTCGTCGTCCATCCGCGGGAGCAGCGGCGCGAGTTCGGCCTGCGCGTACCGGAACGCCTGGTCGTAGATCGCCCGCTGTTCGTCGTCGAGTTCGAATTGCCGCATCGCCGCTCCTTGCTTTCGTTGCTGTCGCCTAGATGCGCAGGACCCCGTGCCGCGGCTCGCCGAACGGCGCATTGAGCGAGGCCGACAGCGCCATGCCCAGCGCCTGGCGCGTGTCGGGCATGTCGAGCACGCCGTCGTCGCGCAGCTCCGAAGTCTGGTAGTAGACGCTGTTGCTCGCGCTGTAGTCCTGGACGATCTGGTCCTGGATCGCCTTCAGCGCCGCCGGATCCGGGTCCTTGCCCTCGCGCCGCAGCGCCGCGATCTTGACCTGCGTCAGCGTGCGCGCCGCCTGGTCGGCGCCCATCGTCGCGCATTGCGAGTGCGGCCAGGCGAACAGGAAGCGCGGCTCGTAGCCGCGCCCCGCCATCCCGTAGTTGCCGGCACCGAACGACGCGTGGCACAGCACGCTGAACTTCGGCACGCGGACGTTGGACTGCACCATGATCATCTTGGCGCCGTCCTTCGTGATCCCGCGGTGCTCGTAATCGCGCCCGATCATGAATCCGGTGATGTTGTGCAGGAAGACCAGCGGCACGCCGTCGCGGTCGCAGATCTGCATGAAGTTCGTCGCCTTGTTCGCCGCCTCGGAAAAAAGCACGCCGTTGTTCGCGAGGATCCCGACCTTGATCCCGAGGATGAAGGCGTAGCCGCAGACGAGCGTGCTGCCGTAGTCGGGCTTGTACTCGTGGAAGAGGCTCCCGTCGACGAGACGGGCGACGACTTCGCGCATGTCGAACTGCTTGCGGATGTCGTCCGGGACGATGCCGTACAGTTCCTGCGGGTCGTAGTACGGCGGCTCGATCGGCCGCGTGTCGACCGCCTGCTTCGGACGACGGCGCAGCAGCCCGACGATCTCGCGCGCCAGCGCGATGCCCTGCGCTTCGCTGTCGACGGCATAGTCGGCCGTCCCGGAAATCCGCGTGTGCACGTCGGCACCCCCGAGTTCCGCCGCTTCGACATCCTCCCCGGTGGCCGCCTTCACGAGCGGCGGGCCGCCGAGGAAGACCCCGGCACTCCCGCGAACCATGATCGAGTAGTCCGACAGCGTCGGCACATAGGCGCCTCCCGCCGTGCACTGACCCAGGACGACGGCGACCTGCTCGACACCGGCCGCCGACAGCCGGCACTGGCTGTAGAACCAGTGCCCGCCCTCGTGGAAGATTTCCATCTGGCGCGGCAGGAAGGCCCCGGCGCTGTCGACCAGATGCACGACGGGCAGCTGGCTCTCGAGCGCGATCTTCAGCCCGCGGATCGCCTTGCGCGCTCCGAGCGGATAGATGGCGCCACCCTTCATCGTCGGATCGTTCGCGACCACCATCACCTCGCGGCCGTTGACGACGCCGATTCCGGTCACGATCCCGGCGCCCTTGATGTGCGCGTCGTAGTCGGCGCGGTTGGCGGCCAGCGTCGACAGTTCCAGGAACGGCGTGCCGGGATCCAGCAGCAGGTCGATGCGCTCGCGCACCAGCAGCTTGCCCTGGTCGCGCAGCCGCTTGACGTCGCGCTCGGCGCGCTCGTGGCGGACGTCGCGCGTCAGCGCGTCGAATTCGGCCTTCAGCCGCAGGTTGTGGTCGCGATTCGCGCGGAATGCCGCCGAACGCGTGTCGATCCGCGATTCGATGCGCCGCATCGTCAACCCTCCGCGGCGGCCAGCCGGACGAGGACCGCATCGCGGTCGAAGGTCTGTCCGACGTCGCGCGCGACCTCCGCGACGACGCCGTCGCGCCGTGCTTCGATCCCGAGTTGCATCTTCATGCTCTCGATCACGAGCAGCACCTGCCCGCGCCGAACGGAATCGCCCGCGGCCACCTTGACCTCGACGACCGCGCCGGGCATCGGCGCCCGATACGCGTCGCCTTCGTGCGACCGGTTGCCGGCATCGGCGACCGGATCGTGGATCTTCACGACCCAGGTGCGGCCGCCGGCGCGGACGTAGGCCACGTCGCCGCGCCGCGCGACCTGCACCACGTGCGTTCGGCCGTCGATGACGAGTTCCAGCGAGCCATCGGGTCGCTCCTCATGACGCACGTCCCGCGGCGCTGCGCCGTCGACGACCAGCCGCGCGACGCGCCCGGCACGCACGAGCGCCACGCGATGCCGCTCGCGCAACGAGCCGCTTTCCAGGTCCACCGTCAGCATCTCACGGCCTCCAGGCGCCGATTTCCGCCAGCAACGGCGGCGGGGCAAATCGCGAACCGGCCCACGTGTTGTCGGTCAGCAGTGCCGCGGCCAGCGCGACGCAGGCCTCGCCGGGAGCCGGGCCGGGCTGCCGCAGCGTCTCGCGGTGCCGATCGAGGAAACCGGTCGTCGTCTCGCCGGCGACGAAGGCCGGCAGGCGCAACATCCGCGCGAGGAAGTCGCCATTGGTCGCGACGCCCAGAGCGACCGTCGCGTCGAGCGCCGAGGCCAGTCGCGCGATTGCCTCCTCGCGGGTCGCGCCATGCGCGACGAGCTTCGCCAGCAGCGAATCGAAGTGCGCCCCGACCGTGTCGCCCGCGCCGACCCCGGCATCGACGCGCAACCCCTCGGCATCCGGAATCCGGAACGCCTCCAGGCGTCCGGTCGCCGGCATGAAGTCGCGCTCCGCATCCTCGGCGCACAGGCGGCATTCGATCGCATGGCCGTGCCAGCGGACGTCGGACTGCGCGAGGCCGAGCACCTCGCCGTCGGCGATCCGGATCTGCTGCTCGACGATGTCGACGCCGGTGATCATCTCGGTGACCGGATGCTCGACCTGGATGCGGGTGTTCATCTCCATGAAGTAGAAGTTCGACGCGCGGTCGACGAGGAATTCGACGGTGCCGGCCGACTCGTAGCCGACCGCGCGGGCGAGCGCGACGGCCTGCGAGCCCATCGCGGAACGCAGCGCGTCGCCGACGAACGGCGACGGCGCCTCCTCGACGATCTTCTGGTGCCGACGCTGGATCGAACACTCGCGTTCGCCGAGGTGGATCACGTGCCCGTGCGCGTCGGCCAGCACCTGGATCTCGATGTGGCGCGGGTCCTCGACATAGCGCTCGACGAAGATGCGCGGATCGCCGAAGGCCGCCTGGGCCTCGGCCGTCGTGCGCTCGAACGCGTCGCGGACGGCCGCCGGATCCGCGTCGCGGACGATCCTGATGCCGCGGCCACCGCCTCCGGCGCTGGCCTTCAGGATCACCGGAAACCCGATCGAGCGGGCGACGTGCAGCGCATGGGCCGCGTCCTGCAGGACGCCGTCGAAACCGGGAATCGTGGCGACGCCGGCGTCGCGCGCGATGCGCTTGGCCTCGATCTTGTCGCCCATCGCGGCGATCGCGGCGGCCGACGGCCCGATGAAACGAAGGCCTTCGGCAGCGAGCCGCCGCGGCAGCGCCGCATTTTCCGCGAGGAAGCCGAACCCCGGATGCACCGCGTCGGCGCCGAGCGAGCGGCAGGCAGCGACGACATCGTCGATCGACAGGTAGGCGGCCATCGGCGACGGTCCGTCGACACGGAACGCGGCGTCGGCCAGGCGGACCGGCAGCGTGTCGCGGTCGACATCGTGGTAGAGCACGACGGCGCGGCGACCCAGCTTGCGGCAGCCGCGGATCACGCGCGCCGCGATCTCGCCGCGATTCGCGACGAGGATGGTCTCGATACGGCTCATCGCGCGTCCTCGTCGAGCCAGCGTGCCGGAATGCGTACCGGCAGGTCCATCAGCATCTGGGCGTACGCCTTGCCCTGCGGGTCGTAGCGTAGCGACGCGATGCCGCCGCCGCCGAGCACGTCCTTCAGCAGGAAATTGAAGGCGTGGAATCCGGGCAGTTCCCAGCGCGTGACCGAGGCGGGCCGGTAGTGCGCGAAGAAGGCGGCGATCCGCGGCGGCGTCAGGCTCTCCCGCAGTGCCGCGACGTAGCGCGGCTGGCGCGCAACGATGCCGATATTGGCGTCGTTGCCCTTGTCGCCGCTGCGGCCCCACGCCAGGCGGATCAGCGGCACCTCGATCATCGGCTCGGCGGCGGGAAACGACGGGGACGGCGCGGCCGATGCCGTCGTCGCCTCCGTGGCGGCAACTTCGGCCGCGGCGGCGTCGCGTCCGGGGGCGATCGGGACGGCCTGGCGCGCGCCATCGATGTCGATCGCCACCGGCACCCGCGACTTCGGCAGCAGGAACGAGAACAGGCGAATAACCGGGGACGGCGCCGGCCGGCCGCCGAAGGCGCCCGTCGTGCCCTGCGCCATCGCGACGCCCGCCTGCATCATCTCGCGCCCGAACAGCTCCAGCGCCGCCTTGTCGTCGTGGCGCAGCCCGACCTTCAGGATGACTTCGCGCGCGTGCAGCGCGAGTTCGCGGTTGCGGACCTCGCTGTCGCCATAGGTGTCCTCCGCGCCGATGACCTCCAGCAGCGCCTCGCGAAACGCGGCCCGTCCGGCCGCGCGGTTCAGCGCATCGCACCGGGCGACGATCGCCTCGCCCATGCGCCGCGCGCGCGGCGCCGCGTCGCGGCCGCCCAGCATCAGCGTCGCCAGGAGGCGCCAGCCGTCGGCGTAGGTCGCGCACGCCTTGTAGCTCGTCGACGGCGCGCGCCCGCGGGCGCCCGTCACGCGCACGCGGTCGCGCCCGACCACCTCGAGGCGGACGTCGCGGAAATCGCAGGCGACGTCCGGCAGCAGGTACGCGCCCGGGTCGCCGATCTCGTAGACGACCTGCTCGGCGACGGTACCGACGCTCACGAGTCCGCCGGTGCCTTCCGGCTTCGTGACGATGAAGGCGCCGTCGGGCGAGCATTCGACGATCGGATAGCCCATGTCGTCCCAGCCGGGGACGTCCTGCCAGTCGGTGAACAGGCCTCCGGTGCACTGCGGCCCGCATTCGATGACGTGTCCGGCCAGGCTGCCGGCGGCGAGCCGGTCGTAGTCGTCGTCGCGCCAGCCGAACTCGTGCATCAGGATGCCGAGCACGAGCGCGGAATCGACGCAGCGACCGGTCAGGACGACGTCGGCGCCGAGGTCCAGCGCGGCGGCGATGGGCCGCGCGCCGAGATACGCGTTGCAGCTCGCGAGCTTCCGCGGCATCGGCACGCCGCTGGACATCTCGACCGGCGCCAGCGATTGCACGTCGTCCAGCCGCGGCATCAGGTCGTCGCCCTCGACGACGGCGACCCGCAGCGCGATGCCGGCGGCCGACGCCGCGGCCTGCAGCGCGGCGCGGCACGCGCGCGGGTTCATGCCGCCGGCGTTCGAGACGATGCGCACGCCTCGCCGCTTGATCTGGGGCAGCAGCGGCGCGACCGCTTCGATGAAGTCCGGCGGATAGCCGGCCTGCGGCGACTTCTCGCGCGCACGCGCCAGCAGCGACATCGTGATCTCGGCGAGGTAGTCCGACACCAGGTAGTCGAGCCGATCGTGGCGCAGCAGCTGCGCCGCGGCGAACGCGCTGTCGCCCCAGAATGCGGACGAGCAGCCGATCGAGACCGTTGCCGCGCTCATCGCCCGCCTCCGGCGACGCGTTGCGCGCCGAGTCCGGCGCGACGGCTCATGCGAAGCGCGAGAAGTCCGGCTCGCGCTTCTCGAGGAATGCGTGGCATGCTTCCCGCATCTCGGCGCCGCCGATCGTTGCCTGCAAGCCTTCGCATTCGCGCCGCCAGGCCGTCGGGTAGTCGCCGCCCGCGGCCTGCTTGACGAGGCGCTTGGTCAGCCGCAGCGACTGCGGCGGCAGCGCGGCCAGCGCCGCCGCGGTATCTCCCGCGCGCTGCAACAACTGCTCCGCGGGCACCTCCTCGTTGACGATCCCGGCGCGCACCGCGGTCGCGACGTCGAACGCCCGGCCCAGCAGCAGCAGCTCGGTCGCGAGGCGCTGCCCGGCGAAGCGCGGAAGCAGGAAGGTCGAACCCAGCTCCGGAACGATGCCCAGGCGCGTGAACGGAAGCTGGAACTTCGTCCCGGGCGCGGCATAGACGAAGTCGCAGTGCAGCAGCACGGTCGTTCCGCCGCCGATCGCGGATCCGTGGACCGCGGCGACGATCGGCTTCTCGAATCCTTCGAGCAGTTCCAGGCAGCGTGCCAGTTGCGAATTCAGGGCGCCCTGCGGCCAGGGACCCTTCAGGAAGAATTCCAGGTCGGCGCCGGCGCTGAACGACTTGCCGACGGCGGCCAGGCAGACGCAGCGGACCGCGGCGTCCGCCGCGGCGCCGCGCAGCGCGGATTCGAAGTCGCCGAACCACGCATCGGACATCAGGTTGTGGCGATCCGGAGCGCCAAATCGGAGGTGCAGGACCTGATGCTCCCGTCGGGCCTCGAACGTTGCCATGCCGCGCTCCTTGCCGTGCACGTGCGGCGAGGATAGGCAACGCCTGGGAAAAAAGCAATTGCTTGGTTTTTGGCGCCGCGGGTTGAGCGCCCTCTCCCCCCGCCCCTCTCCCGCTGGCGCGGGCGAGGGGAGTTCCGGCGTCAGCCGTCGAGGCGGTG